>JBCBBY010000030.1:0-37961 GCA_038531195.1 Pseudomonadota bacterium | reverse complement strand
ACTCGCCTTTATCAGCGCCACAGTTTGTCTAATTCTGCCGCGATTGCAAACGACTTCCGTGCCACCGCCCCGCCAATCCGTAGACCGATCATTGCAGACCCCTCCAATGAAGACGGATCATCGCTCTTGCGCGCCCATCGGCTCCCGGCCACGAAGCCTTCGTCGAGTTCAGAAAGAAAAGCGCCAAATTCTTCTTCGCGCCCATCTGCGAAGAGGGGAAGCCAGATTAAGAATTGCGCCTTCGGCCACTTCCGCATAGCGCGGGGCACCCAATTGGCGAGCGCGTCCATATCAGCGTCCGTTTCATAGCTTGGATCGAGCATAATGAGCATATGCTCTCCGCGCCTGGGCTGCAGACGCAGCGCGCCGCGATATCCGTCCTCTTTGCGAATTTGGACCCGCTCATCCTTATGGAGCGCTTGCGACAGAGCTTTATGTTCGGTGGGGTGAAGTTCGAACAGCACAATCCTGGCCGACTTAGGTAAGAGCTGGCTCGCAAGTGCCGGAGATCCGGGATAGGAGGATGCGCCTTTGCTCTGCACATGCGCCAACCAAGGTTGAAGGGCCTTCGGGGCATCGCTCGATTTTGGCATTGCCAGTACACCGCTTTGCGCCTCGCCTGTTTTTTGGGACTGAGCGCCGTCTAGATCGTAAAACCCACGCGCAGCGTGAGTCTCTACGTAGAGCAGGGGACGGTCTTGTTCGGCTTCCGATGTGAGTGCGGCGTGTAGGATCGCATGTTTGAGCACATCCGCGCGATTTCCGGCATGAAACCCGTGCTGATACGACAGCAAGGCTTAGGACTCCCGCTCAGCGAGCGAAGCTTGCCTTATGGCTTCGAATTCATTGCCGGGGTACCAAGTGGGCCACTGATCCGATTGGGTAATTTTCATTCCGACGACATATAGCGCGGTGACATCTTCCACCATGCCTGCCAGATCCCAGTCCTTCGAGTACTCATCCTTGGGTTTATGGTATCGTTGCCTTCGATAGGTTTCAGAGACGGCTTGGCCATATGCCACGCCGCCGTCGCGCGCATTGAGACCGCTATCTGCGTAGAGCATTGGAACGCCTTTTTTGGCGAAAGACACATGGTCGGAACGATAAAAGTAACCTGCTTCCGGATTTGGATCAGGAACGATAACTCGTCCGCTCGCATCTAGGTGTTCTTTCAACAGATCTTCGAGCTCAGACGCGCCGTAGCCGACGACGATCATGTCCATGGTGCGCCCGATGGGGAGCAAAGCGTCTATGTTCAAACCAGCCACAATTTGATTCATAGGCACGGTCGGATTCTCGGCATAGTAAGCAGAGCCCAACAGACCAGATTCTTCGAGCGTGACTGCGAGGAATAGGGCAGAGCGCTCAAGCTCATGATTGGCCATGGCTTCCGCAATCTCGATCATAGCCGCTGTACCTGTCGCATTATCGACGGCGCCGTTGAAGATGTGATCGCGATAGAAGTCTTGTGGAGGTTCTCCTTCGCGTTCACCGGATATCTTGCCCAGATGGTCCCAATGCGCGGTGAATAAGGTATACTCGTCCGGCGCACGATTGCCTCGCAGCATGCCGACCACATTCCGCGACTCCGTTGTCGAATTCGTCTGAGTAAGGGCGCCACTCACGGTCATCTCGCCCATGTCGATGGGCGTAAATGTTTCGGCCTTAGCGCGGATCTTCATTTCCGTGAAATCGAGCCCCGCGTCTGCGAATAGGGCGCGCGCCGTTTCTTCAGAGATCCAGGCTTCAAACATCGTACGGTCGGCGCCGCCGTCGCTGCGGACCAAATCAGCGAGCGTACCCGACCAAGAGTTCGCCACAACTTCCCAGTCATGAGACGCAGGCGCCGTTTCGTGCACAATAATCGCGCCGGTCGCACCCTGTCGCCCAGCTTCTTCGAACTTGTAGGTCCAAAGCCCGTAATAGGTCATAGCCTTGCCATTGAAGAGTTCGTCCTCTCGTGCGTAGCCAGGATCGTTGACCAGCATAACAACAGTTTTGCCCTCGACATCGAGGCCTTCATAATCATTCCAGCCATATTCCGGCGCGACGACACCGTAGCCGACAAAGACAAGTTCGGAGTCCTGCCAGTTGATCTCATTGCGGTCCTGCTTCTTACTCCACAAGACCGCATCCTCACGGAGCTGGACCGGAAATGGTTCACCGGATGCGCCGCCATTGAATGTCATGTTGGATGCGTTTTCGTCGAGCGTTTGTTCAACCATTCCAACCGTTTGAAACCACGATCCATTCTCGCCTGCGGGAACCAATCCAACCCGTTGCATCTCTGCAGCAAGCCAGTCAGCCGTCCGCTCGCCCACAGGGGCGGCGGGTGCGCGACCTTCAAAAGCGTCATCGGCAAGAATGGCGATCCGTTGGCGCAAGTCTGCTTCATTGATTTCGGCGCTCGTCTGTTTAGGTAGCGGCAGGATCAATCCATCATCGTTCTCCGCAGTTTCAGGCTGCGGTTGAGGCGTGATCGGATCAACCGCTCCATCTGATTGCGAGCACGAAGCTAACAGCGCAAGGGCAGCGGCAACTATGGAGAAACGGTTCATAATGGCTTCCAGTCAGACTCTAACACGCCACCGTTTGGCACAGCCTCAACCACGCGACAAGCGCGTGCCTGCGCCGGTTCAAGAGCCTGGCAGCGGAATGTAATCGTCTTCGCCGTCGGGCAAACTGAAGTGCGTATTTTGCCATCCTTTCTCTGCGGAGGTTCGCCAATCTTCTTTCGCTTGTTCTAGACGCGCTTTGTCCGTGGCGACGAAATTCCAATCAATCAGGCGCGGGCCGTCCATTTTTTCTCCGCCCGCAAGCATAAAGCGCGTATTCTCTGAGACTGAGACAGGAATGTCGACGCCTTCGGCAAACACAGCCATTTCGCCAGCTTCAATGCGTTCACCATCTATCGTTGCCGTCCCCAAGGCGACGTAAAGCGCGCGCTCCTGTGCTTCGGCTTTTCCGATGGTGAAGCTCGCAGCAGTATCTGCGTCCGCGCCGACATACCAAATCCCCCAAGGAAATTCCACCGGCGACGTATGACCAAAGGCGGTGCCTGCGAGCACGCGTGCATGTGCACCGCCTAAGTCGAATTCCGGTAGCGTTTCAGCTGGGTGGTGCACGAAGTCTGGTGCGATTTCAGCATATTCTTTTGGTAAGGCGACCCAAGTTTGAATGCCGTGCATAGATTGACCGTTCGCGCGCTCCTCGTCTGGCGTGCGCTCTGAATGGCATATGCCGCGCCCGGCCGTCATCCAGTTGACCGCGCCAGGACGGATTACAAGATCATTGCCTAACGTGTCTTTATGACGAATGGCGCCTTCATAAAGAAAGGTCACAGTCGCGAGCCCGATATGTGGATGTGGGCGCACATCGAAGCCTTTGCCAGGCGCATAGTCGACTGGGCCAAAATGATCGAAAAAGATAAATGGTCCAACCATTTTCCGGCTGTGAAAGGGCAAGATCCGACGCACGACAAATCCGTCTCCTAAGTCCTTTTCTCGCGGTTTTATGATTTGCTCGATCAGCGCGGTCATGTCTCTAATCCTTGCTTCAATCTGTTGAAAACGTGACATAGGCCAATGAGCACCGATCTCCATGAATTCGTAGACGAGATCCGCGCATGTCAATTATGCGCAAGCGACATGGAGCGCGCACCGCGTCCCATTCTGCAAGTCTCATCAACGGCTAAGATTTTGATCGCGGGCCAAGCGCCGGGGAATCTCGCAATGGAGTCAGGCCGGCCTTTCACCGACCCGTCTGGCGACCGCTTGCGCGACTGGCTGCAAATCGACGAGGCCACCTTTTACGACGAGTCTAAAGTGGCGATTGTGCCGATGGGATTCTGTTTCCCAGGCTATGATAAGAATGGCGGAGACATTCCGCCAATGAAACGCTGCGCAAAAACGTGGCATCAACCGCTTTTTGAGCGCTTGCCACAGATCGAATTGAAAGTGCTGATTGGCGGCTATGCTCAGCGCTGGCATATCGGCGATCAGATGGAGAAAACACTGACCGCCACGGTGCAAAAGTGGCAAAGCTTTTTGGCGCAAGGTGTCATTGTTACGCCACATCCAAGTTGGAGAAATAATGCATGGTTGAAGCGCAATCCTTGGTTCGAAACAGAACTTTTGCCCGAATTGCGAAAACGAGTGCAGGCCTTGCTCTCCTGATCGCCATGCTATTTGGCTTTCTGGCGGCGTGTGTGACCCCCGCCACGCTGAAAGCCCTTGATTTGGAGACGCCGGTGACGACGCAGCTAGATCCCGAAAATGATCGCGTCATTAGTTTTGATGGCGCGGAACTCGGATTGACGATCTGGGATACGGATACACCACCAGCGATCGTCATTGTTGGGGTTCACGGCATGAACGACTATGCCAATGCCTTCCACATGGCTGCGCCATATTGGGCTGAGCGCGGTGTCAAAACGTATGCTTATGATCAACGTGGATTCGGGCGATCTTTTGGTCGCGGGGAATGGCCAGAAGAAGAATTGATGCGTGAGGATTTACGGACGGTTGTCGATCTCGTCCGCAACGACCATCCCGACGCAGTGCTCGCCGTGGTTGGCATCTCGATGGGCGGCGCGGTGACAATGTCCGCGTTTGGATCTGACAATCCGCCCGTTGGTGTCGATCGGGTTGTTTTTAGCGGGCCGGGTTTAAGAGGGTGGGGGTCTATTCCTGTGGTTCAGCGAGTTGCGCTTTGGACGAGCGTCCGTGTGCGGCCAGGATGGGTTGTTCGCCCGCCAAGATTTGTGAAGATCGAGCCTAGCGACAATATTGAGATGCTGCGCCGCCTCTGGGCGGATCCCTTGGGTATCAAAACCAACAAGATTGAACAGGTACACGGCGTTGTCAGCGTCATGGAAAGCGCGCACCGAGCGGCATCGGCGCTCCCGTCCGATACGCCAATGCTGCTGACATATGGCGCAAAGGATATTGTCATTCCTGAAAAGGGCGTGCGGCGGACCGCGAAACGCCTGCCGCAGCATGTTCGAACTGCGTATTACCCAGAGGGTTATCACATGTTGCTTAGAGATCTGCAGGCGGAGGTCGTATTTGAGGACGTTCTGACCTTCTTGCGCGATCCCGATGCGCCATTACCGAGCAAAGTTGGCGAAGTCCCAGGGCGAACCGCAAGCTGATTGTTGACCCGACGCGAAGAGGCGCTACACCGCCGCTGTGTTTCAATCGTAACCAAACCCCAGGTGGCCGCTATGTTCGACAATCCGTCTTTCGATGATCATGAGGGTGTACATGTCTTCAGTGACCCAGAAAGTGGCCTGAGAGCGGTGATTGCCGTCCACTCAACGGCGCTTGGTCCGTCGTCCGGTGGCACACGAATGTGGGACTATCCAAACAGCGAAGCGATGCTGACAGATGCGCTGCGGCTCAGCCAAGGTATGAGCTATAAAAACGCGATGGCGTCGATTCCGCACGGTGGTGGCAAAGCTGTCATTTGGGGCAACTCGAAAACGGATAAGTCGGCAGCCTTGTTTCGCGCTTTCGGACGGGCTGTTGAGAGTTTGCAAGGTCGGTACTGGACGGCGGAAGATGTCGGTATCGATACGGCAGATATTGAGATTGCCGCGGAAGAAACGCGGTATGCTGCCGGTTTGACCACGGGCGATGCGGCGAGCGGTGATCCATCCCCGATTACGGCATTGGGTGTCTTCAAAGGTATCAAACAGTGCGCTGTGCGCGCATTTGGAAACGATGATTTGAATGGCAAGACCGTCGCCGTTCAAGGTGTCGGGTCAGTAGGAGGCTACGCAGCCCTTCATTTAGCTGAAGCCGGGGCGAATCTGGTGATTACAGATATCGACCAAGACGCATTGTCAGACATTTCTAGTCGAACGGGGGCAAAGATCGTCGCCCCGGATGAGATCTATGATGTTGAGGCCGACATCTTTTCGCCCAATGCGTTGGGCGCGATTATCAATGAAGACTCCCTGAAGCGCCTTAAGGTCAAAGTGATTGCCGGTGGCGCGAATAATCAACTTGTAGTTCCCGCCATGGGGGAATTTATCCGGCGCGCAGGCATCCTCTATGCGCCTGATTATGTCATCAATGGCGGCGGTATCATTAACGTCGCCGCCGAGATTTCAGGCACTTATTCGCGTGAATGGGTCGATCAAAAACTCGACACGCTTATCGACACGCTCGGGGATGTTTTAGACGACGCGCTGGAATCGGGTCGTCCAACAAATGAAGTGGCTGACGACATAGCGCGGGCGCGAATTGCAGCAGCTTAAGGTTCAGCTATTTTCGGCGTCTCATCGCCTTGTAAAGTTTCGGGTGCAGACGTGTTGGCTGGTCCTTCACAGACAAAAGGCTCGGCGCTCACTGGATTGCCATCGATCATCCGAACTGCCCGCGCATAGCCGCGTGCATTGCCCGCTGTAAAGGCAAAGGTCCCTTCCAAGACGTTCACGTTACGCTGATAAAAGGGGAGGTAGCCAGACCAAGTCCGCCGCGTAAGCGTCGGTGCCAATTCAAACCGCCCCGTCGAAGCACGCCGTGCGCCTTCAAACCGTCCAGTCATTGAAACGCGGTTGATCTCTTTGGTGCCGACAAAGCTCACAGGATATCGACCACGCGGCGCTATGAGTTCAAACGCTTCTTCTATCTTCTCGCCGTTTCCCACAACCGGGGCAGCGAGGGGGTCATCAGACAGAAACACGCGCCAGGCCAGATGCAATCCAATATAATTGTTAAAGTCAGCGGTCTCGGTGCAGGTGTCGATGTGCCACTCGCCATCAAGACGGAACTTCTCGTATTGCATCCATCCCGTCACCGCCGCGGTGGCGGCGGTGAAAGCCACCGATCCATATTTAATGAACTCGATCATGCGACGTCCCTCGCTTTCACCCAAGCGACCCTAGCGCAGGACACCAACAAGTGTAAGTCGCTTTAAAGTGCAGGTTGGATAGGTCCGTCTGCGCGGCCATGCACGAATTGGTCGACGTGGTCATTCCCGCTCTCATCAATTTGGCTCGCGGGGCCCCGCCAGATAATCTTGCCTTCAAAGAGCATGGCAATTTCGTCCGCAATCTTGCGCGCGCTCGCCATATCATGCGTGATTGAGATTGCCGCCGCGCCGAGCGCTTTGGTTTGCTCAACGATGAGGTCATTGATCGCATCCGCTGTGATTGGGTCGAGGCCGGTCGTCGGTTCGTCAAAAAAGATAAGTTCGGGCTTCGAAACGATGGCGCGCGCGAGACCGACGCGCTTTTGCATGCCGCCTGAAATCTCAGCCGGAGTTAGATCAGCGACATCGGATCCGAGTCGAACCTGCTTCAGCGTCTCGATGGCGCGCTCTTTCGCGTCTTTTCGCTTCATGCCGTCTGAATTCAGTAGCCTAAAAGCGACATTCTCCCAGATCGTCAGACTGTCGAACAGCGCTGCCGATTGGAATAACATGCCGATCCGAGCGCGCATCGCTTCACGCGTTTTCCCTTGGTCGTGCGTGACGTCCTCGCCATCAAAAAGGATCTCCCCCTGATCTGGGGTCATCAGGCCGAGCGCGTTCTTGAGCATTACGGATTTGCCTGAGCCGGACCCGCCCAATACGACAAGCGACTTCCCTGGAGAAACGTCAATGTTGACGCCCTGAAGCACTTTTTTCGGTCCAAAGGACTTATGAATGTCTTTGAGTTCAAGAAGTGGCTTGGTGCTCATGATCCAAAATCCACCAATACTGTTGAGATGAGATAGTTGAAGGCAAGGATTAGCACCGCGGCGCCGACCATGGCAAAGGTTGCCGCGCGACCAACGCCCGTTGCGCCAGCGCTCGACTTATCGCCATGATAGCAGCCGAGAATGGCGATGACACCACCAAATACGATCGCTTTGATCAAACCCACCGTGACGTCTTGCCAGGTCAAGAAGTCCAGCGTGTTGCGAAGGTAGGTGGTTGAATCAAACCCCAAGCCTAAAGTGCTGACGGCCCAGCCGCCCATGACGCCGATAATGTCGGCGATGATCACCAGCATTGGCAGGGTCAAAATCCCGGCCAAAAAGCGCGGGGCATAGAGATATCGAAATGGGTTGGCACTCAGCGTTTTGAGTGCGTCGATCTGCTCGGTCACCCGCATAGCTCCGATTTCCGCGGCAATCCCTGCGGAGACCCGTCCGGCGAGCATGAGACCCGTAATCGTGACCCCAAGTTCGCGGGTGATTCCGAGTACCACGATGTTTGGCACAAACTGTTCCGCACCAAACCGGCTACCACCGGAATAGATGTTCAAGGCCAGCGCCGCGCCGATAAAAATTGCGGAAAGTCCGACCACAGGGAGGCTATAAAAGCCGATCGCGATCATTTGACGAAATATCTGCGACACATACCAACGCGGGCTAAAGCTTGCGCCGATGGTTTTGCCGGTGAAAATCGACAAACGGCCGACTTCGCCGAGCATGCCAAGGGTGGCGCTGCCGAGCCATTGTAGAGGGTTCGGGAAGCCCGATTTACGGTTCGTAGATGCGTTTGACACGGGGCGTTAGTCCTGTGGTGAGTTCGTATCCTATAGTGCCCGCGAGGGCGGCTTGTTCTTCTAGCGGCGCGTCTGGCCCGATCAATTGGGCATATACACCAGGTCGCGCAAGGTCTGAGGCATTTGTAACGTCAATTGTAATCAAATCCATGGAGACACGGCCCAAAATGGGGCATCTATGTTCGCCGAGTGTCGCAAACCCCTTGTTTGAAGCCGCGCGCGGGAGGCCGTCTCCATATCCGATTGCTAGTGTTGCCACCAAGGTTCGCGCCTCAGCGCGCCATGTTGCGTTATATCCCACCGTTTCACCCGCTTCGACCTCACTGACTTGAAGGATTGGTGCTGAGAGCGTCATACCTGGCAGCAATTCTATGCCATCCGGTGCGGAACCGCCTCCATAAAGGGCGATTCCAGGACGCGTCAGCGCGTGCTGATACGCTTCACCGAGCCAAACGCCACCGGAATTTGAGAGGCTTAACGGAATGCCTGGGAAGGAGCGCGTGATCATTTCGAGCGATTGAGCTTGATGCGCGTTCATCGCGGCGTTGGCGTCTTCGGCGCAAGCTAAATGAGACATGATCAGGCTTGGGGCTTGGGCCTGGCTCGCATCGGCAATGTCTGCGGCATCCTTTGGTGGCAAGCCCAGCCTGTTCATGCCCGTATCGAAATGCAGAACATAGCCACGCGGCATTTTTACGCCATCAACAAGCCAATCGACCATGGTTCGAAATTGAAATGCAGAATTGATGACAGGTATCAGCGCATTTTCCCGGTAAAGCGCTTCTTCATCGGGGGGCGGGCCGTTTAAGACATAGATGTTGGGATGGCTGCCCAAGACGGCGCGTGTCGCCTCGGCCTCAAAGCTATGCGCGACGAAAAAGTGATCGCAACCGGCGTCGTGAAGCGTTTCTGCAACCTGCGCCAATCCATGCCCGTAAGCGTCGGCTTTGATCACCGCGCCGGTCACCCCAACGGTCTGGCTCGCCTGCAATGTGCGCCAGTTTTCGGCAATATTGGCCAAGTGTATATGGGCGCGCGGTCTCAGGCTCATATTGGCGGGATTACAGCGCTTTGCGGCAGATGTAAGGCCTATTCGTCAAATCCGTCGGCTGGCGCGCGGGCCAGGTTGCCAAACCGTGTGACATTGGCGTCGAATGATAAGACGACTTTGCCGATCGGGCCGTGGCGTTGCTTGCCGAGAATGACTTCCGCGGTGCCGTACACTTCATCCATGCGTTGGCGCCATGAGGCCCATTTGTCAGCCGCGGCGGGATCGCCGCCATCCGCTTGCGGTTCGGTGCGTTCAAGGTAGTAGCTCTCGCGATAGACAAACATAACGACGTCCGCGTCTTGTTCGATCGAGCCAGATTCACGCAGGTCAGAGAGCTGAGGACGCTTGTCATCACGCTGTTCAACTTGCCGTGAGAGCTGCGATAGCGCGATGACCGGGACATTCAGTTCTTTTGCCAAGGCTTTCAGGGTCGTTGTGATCTGCGTGATTTCCTGCACGCGATTGACGTCAGACTTTCCAGACGTACCGGTTAGGAGTTGCAAATAGTCGATAATGATCAGATCGACCCCTTGCGCCCGCTGGAGACGCCGCGCGCGAGCAGCAAGTTGACTGACCGAAATCCCGCCTTGGTCGTCGATATAGAGCGGTAGATTCTGTAATTCCTCGGTCGCTTCTCGCAGTGTTTCAAAATCGTGCTTATCTAAGTCACCCTGACGGATCTTATGCGCATTGATGCTGGTGCGCTCCGCCAGAATACGCGTTGCGAGTTGCTCGGATGACATTTCTAACGAGAAGAAAGCGACTTTGCCGCCGTCGACCGTTTTAGTGGATCCGTCTTCCAGTTTTTCGCCGCGATAGCTTGCGGCGACATTGTAAGCGATATTGGTGACCAGAGAGGTTTTCCCCATCGAGGGACGACCAGCAAGGATGATCAGGTCGGATTTGTGCAAGCCGCCCATTTTGTGGTCGAGATCGTCGAGGAGCGTCGCGATGCCAGCGATTTTGCCTTCGCGTTTGAAGGCTGCTTCTGCCATCTGCAGCGACTCAGTGAGGGCCTCCGAGAATGTTGAGAACCCGCGACCTGTGGAGCCGCGCTCGGCCAGCGCGAATAGTTCACGTTCAGCGAGTTCAATTTGCTGAGTGCCGTCGACATCGCGGTCGTGATGTTGCGCCCGGGTTTGCACACCCGCGCCGATATTGATGAGTTCGCGCCGCATCGCGAGATCCCGAATGATCCGGGCATAATCCTGAACTTCCGGGCCAAACGCGGCGCTATCGAGAAGGTCCGCCAAATACTGCGCGCCGCCTATTTGAGTCAGCCGCTCATCTTTTTCGAATTGCTCGCGCAGTGTAACGCCATCAGCCACACGTCCGTTTTGGATCAACATTTGGCAGGCTTCGAAAATTTCTTGGTGCGCTGGCGCATAGAAATCGATCGGGCGCAGAATGTCCGACACGCGTTGGAACGCATTATTGTCATACAGGATCGAACCAATCACAGCCGCTTCAGCGGACAAGTTGTGTGGCAGCTCAGGTCCAGACGGTTCTGATGCGTGGAGGGGGGCGATGGCTTGGCTCATCGGGGCTTGTTAACCAAGAAAGTGATTCGTTTGCAGCCCCTGATCGCAGGAACCCCTGTGCAAACTCCCATTTATCCACAGAACTCGAACCCCTGTTGAAAGCGGGAGCAAACCGACGCTGGCCTTTCTAAATTGATGCGTTATGTAGCGCGCTTCGCCCGTTCTGTTTCGCCCAATCCCGGAGTCCCTCGTCGATGAGCCATGCCTCGATGCTGTCCCAGCTGTCGAGCCCTGCAGCGGTGTTCGGCGCGCCCTTTGGGTTGGACATCCTGCGTTTGATTGAAGCCCTCGAAGCGCGCGGCAGCGCGGCGCTCTATGTGGCGCGCGATGATAAACAAGCGGCGACGGCGATGAAACTGGCTGAGTTTTATCGCCCATCGCTCGAGCTTATTCGTCTACCAGGCTGGGATGTGTTGCCATATGACCGGGTAAGCCCGTCGCCTGCGGTGGCAGCGGGTCGGTGTGCGGCGCTTGCCCAGCTCGCCCAACGCGCAGCGAATGCTGAACCGTGCTTGGTGGTCACGACCGCGAGCTCTCTTGTTCAGCGCGTCCCACCGATTGAGACGATGCGAGCGAGTTCTTTGTCGGTCTATACGGGCGGGCGTATCCAGCAAGATGACCTGTCCTCCTATCTCTCGGTGAACGGATATGTTCGCGTCGCGTCGGTTTCGGAAAAAGGCGAATACTCCATTCGCGGTGGCAAAATCGACATCTATCCGCCAACCGGCGAAGAACCTGTGCGTCTTGATCTGTTCGGTGATGAAGTCGAAGCGATTAAAGCCTTTGACCCTGAAACACAGATTTCCAGCCGAACGCTCAATCGCGTCAGCTTGGCGCCGGTCTCAGAGATTCTTTTCAACGAACAGACCCTCAGTCTGTTCCGAGAGCGTTATTTGGCAGAGCTCGGCTCTCCCGTTGGGGACCCCATGTATGAAGCCGCGCGCGCAGAAATTCGGCGCGGCGGAATCGAAGGCTGGTTGCCACTGTTTCATGGCCACCTGGACACGCTTTTCGATTATATTGGTCCGGACGCTCTGATTGGCCTAGGCGCGCTTTCTACCGAAGCGGCAAGCGAGCGTTTATCGCAAGCGAATGACTATCACGCTGCTCGCTTGGAGGCCGCAGGCGAAGAACGCCAAGCCCGGGTCCTCGCGCCTCAGCACCTCTACCTCACCGAACAAGAACTGAGTGTGGCCCTGCAAACGCGGGGTGTTGCAAGGTTCAACGCCGGGCAGGGCGATGGCGGCATCAGTGTCGAAGGTCTTCAAGGCCGTGATTTTGCCCCGGAGCGCGCGCAACCAGAGATCAACATTTTCGAGGTCGCGGCACAGCATGCCAAATCACTAAGCGATGCCGGAAAGACGGTGGTCTTCGCCGCCTGGACGGACGGATCGGCGAGCCGTTTGGAAGGCGTGTTAGAAGACCACGGCCTGCCAGATGCCGAGCGGATCTATTCGCTTGATGCCGCCCGAAATGCCGAGATTTCAATTTGCGAATTGCCGCTCGAGCACGGGTTCGAAACGAGCGATTTCGCCATTATTGGTGAGCCAGACATCCTCGGTGATCGCCTTGCCGCGCCGCGACGCAAGCGAAAAGCGGCGAATTTTATCGCCGAAGCAGGGAGCCTTAATCCTGGAGATCTCGTCGTACACGTCGATCATGGTGTCGGGCGATATGTCGGATTGAAAACACTCGATCTAGCCGGGGCTGCGCATGATTGTCTCGAGCTCGGATACTCCAAAGGCGATAAGGTCTTTCTGCCGGTGGAGAATATCGACCTAATCAGCCGCTATGGTAGTGAGGATGCAGAGAGCGCTATTGATGCCTTAGGCGGAGCGGGTTGGCAGACCCGCAAAGCCCGCGCCAAGAAGAAGATCCTGGAAATGGCCGCCGAACTTATGGCGATTGCGGCTGCTCGCGAGATGAAGAAGGCCGATGCGGTTGTCACGGGCGATGGACTCTATGAAGAGTTCGCTGCCCGCTTCCCTTATGAGGAGACGGATGACCAGCTCAATGCGATCGAAGACGTCTTAGGCGATCTCTCATCTGGTAAACCAATGGATCGCCTGGTTTGCGGCGACGTCGGCTTCGGAAAGACTGAGGTCGCGCTTCGCGCTGCTTTCGTTGCTGCAATGGGCGGGCACCAAGTTGCCGTCATCGCGCCAACGACGCTTCTCGCGCGTCAACACTATAACACTTTTGCCACGCGCTTCGCGGGTTGGCCATTGAACGTCAAACCGCTCTCTCGTTTTGTTTCAACGAAAGAAGCGAACGACACCAAAGCGGGTATGACAAATGGCACAGTAGATGTGGTGATTGGTACGCACGCTTTGTTGGCGAAGAATGTTGAGTTCAAGCGGCTCGGCCTATTGATTGTGGATGAAGAGCAGCGCTTTGGTGTGAAGCATAAAGAGCGGCTAAAAGAGCTGAAAGCGGATGTGCATGTCCTCACGCTTTCGGCAACGCCGATTCCTCGGACGCTGCAAATGGCGCTCACGGGCATCCGCGATCTGTCTATCATCGCGACCCCGCCTGTCGACCGACTGGCTGTTCGCACATATGTCACGGAGTTTGATGCGGTCACGATCCGAGAGGCGCTGCTTCGCGAAAAATATCGCGGCGGGCAAAGTTACTATGTCGCCCCAAGAATATCAGACCTCGACTATCTCGAGAATTTCTTGAAGGCGAATGTCCCGGAAGTGAAGTTCTGTGTTGCGCATGGTCAGATGCCCGCGGGCGAGCTCGAAGACTTAATGACCGCGTTCTATGAAGGTGAATATGACGTGCTGCTGTCGACGACGATCGTTGAAAGTGGCTTGGATATTCCGCGCGCCAATACGCTTGTCATCCATAAAGCCGATCGATTTGGCCTCGCCCAACTTTATCAATTGCGCGGGCGCGTTGGTCGATCCAAGTTGAGAGCATACGCTTATCTGACAACGCCAGCTGATCGTGTCATTTCGCCCGCAGCTGAGCGTAGACTGCGTGTCTTACAATCCCTCGATAGCCTTGGCGCAGGGTTCCAATTGGCGAGTCATGACCTGGATATGCGGGGCGGCGGCAATTTGTTAGGCGATCAGCAATCTGGGCACGTTCGTGAGGTTGGTGTGGAGCTTTATCAACAGATGCTCGAGGATGCCGTCAAAGCCTTACAATCTGGATCGAATACAGATGAGGACGTGGCCGATGAATGGTCGCCGCAAATCAATCTTGGAATGTCGGTCTTAATACCGGAAGGATATGTCGAAGACCTCGGCGTTCGACTGGGCCTGTATCGTCGTCTTGCCGATCTGGATTCGGAGCAGGAAAGAGAAGCATTTGCCGCAGAATTGATCGACCGGTTTGGTCCTTTGCCGACCGAAACGCAGCAACTCTTGGATGTGACCGCCGTTAAAGTAACATGTAAGTCGCTGGGGGTCTCTAAACTCGACGCGGGTCCCAAGGGCGTGGTCATCACGTTCCGCGATGACACGAAAGTTGATCCAGCTCAGTTGATGATGCTCGTGCGCTCACGGCCGGGAAAGATGAAATTACGGCCGGATAGCAAATTGGTTGTGATGGGCGTATCTGCTGACCCTAAAAGCCGAATATTGGCGATCAAAGGTCTCCTCAAAGAATTGGAAGCGACCGCCTCTGTTTTAGCTTAAGCCGACTTGCGCGGTGACAGCGAGGTCTTTGCCGTCAAACCGCCTAAGAGTGTTTTTAGCGAATGAAATTGCCGACGCTCGATGACGCGCCAAGTGACGGAAAAGTCTACCGCTTCTTCGATTCGACGCGCGAGCACGACGGCGCCGCGGTATTGCGTATTAGGGAGCGTAATGCAGATATGCGCCTGATCTAGACGTGCAGCGAGATCCGTCTCCCGCAAAAGGGGCCTGATGATCTGAGCCAGGTGTTTCATATCTGCATGCGATGGAATTTGAACAGCGACAAGAGACAAAGACGTCGCCAATCTGTCGGCTTGTGCCATTTGCGCTTCAACGTGCGATTCTAAATATTCGCGAGAGACCAAACCGGTTGATGGGTCTTGGGCTGCGATAGACAATCCGAACGAAGCGTCGGTTGTTGTTTCCGGGGTCAAGCAAATCGACTGGATGCGCTTCGCGACGAAGTCGAGATCTGGGGATAGATCGACGATCTGATCAGCGCTTGCAACGTCATTGCCGAACGAATTCGCCAGGTCAGGCCGCAGCAGCAATACCACTTGGCAATGTTGCGCCATAGGAACTTGCTTTATCGATTTCAGGAGATTGGCGGCTTCGTCGTCAATGGATGACGGACATAAGACAATCGTCGAAAACGCCCCGCTTATGAGATAGTCTTCGGCAGTCAGTCGACTGATGGCGGCAACCAGGGTGATATCATCAGACGCTAGGCTCGCTTTGATACCGTTCAAAAAGGGCGCGTCGTGGCCCAACCACAAAACACGTGGCTTCTCTCGTGTTTGCGGCTCAGGCGCTGATGGAGCAAACTTCTCCGAAGTCCTAGCACGCAATTGGATTTCGCGACGCCTTAAGTGTTCGCGCTGTCGAATGGCGAGGCGTGCCGGAAGTGTGGCAATTTGCGCGATGTCATTGAGGTGGATCTCACTCTTCGTTGGCGCGTCAAATTGTTTGCCTATGGTCACTAAAACGCGTGCATCATCTGGTTGAATTTGGATATCCCGCGTGAGCAGATCGATCAAAGCTGGAGCGGAGTCCGGAGGCAGACAATTCCCACGTACAGCCACGGGGCGGATGCCAGCCTGCCTTAAGCGCGCTTGTAGCATTTCCAAACGCGGGCTTTCGGATACGACGTGCATCACAGGCGCATCAAAACTCTGCTCATTGAACATGACCGAATCCCCTGAAGTCGACGTAGGGTCAGCCTTTTTTTTGCGCTGCAGAGTCTTAAAGTCTGGTTGATTATAGCGGGATTAGATCCGCAGCTTAAGGAGAGTGTGATGGCGCAAGGGCCTCTATCGGGTGTCAAAATCATTGAGTTCGCCGGCATTGGGCCAGGGCCGTTTTGTGGAATGCTGCTCAGCGATATGGGAGCTGACGTCGTTCGAATCGATCGAGCGGGGCGCAATCGCCCTGGCAATCCAACCGACGTCATGAGCCGCGGTCGGCGCTCGATCGCTTTAGATTTGAAAAGTGACGAGGATCGAGAAACGGCGCTCAAACTCCTCGAAAAAGCGGACGCTTTGATCGAAGGTTTTCGACCCGGCGTTATGGAACGCAACGGGCTGAGCCCAGACGTGGTTTTAGCGCGCAACCCAAAACTCGTTTATGGTCGCATGACCGGCTGGGGACAGCATGGCGCCTTAAGCCATTCTGCCGGACATGATCTCAATTATATCGCCATCACCGGCGCGCTTCACGCAATGGGCGAGGGGGACGGACGACCACGCCCACCCCTCAACTTGATTGGCGATTATGGGGGCGGTGCATTGTATCTCGCAATGGGCCTGCTTGCCGCCGTGATCAATGTCAAAAATGGCGGCGAAGGTCAGGTCATCGATTGCGCGATGTCAGATGGCGCCGCCTCTCTCGCGACGATGTTCTATGGGTTCCGAGCAGCGGGGGCTTGGACAGACGATCGGGAAGCCAACCTTCTTGATGGCGGTGCGCATTTCTATGACACTTATGAATGTTCAGACGGGAAATGGGTATCGATCGGGTCGATCGAACCACAATTCTACGCCATTCTGCTCGAGAAGGCAGACCTGACAGATCCCGACTTTCAGGCTCAAATGGATAAGTCCAAGTGGCCTGAACTAAAACAAAAACTCATGGCGGTCTTCAAAACCAAGTCGCGCGATGAATGGTGCGAAATTATGGAGGGCACTGACATCTGCTTTGCTCCGGTGCTATCCATGGCCGAAGCGCCAACATACAAGCACAATGTCGATCGCAATACGTTTGAAACTGTCGATGGCGTCGTCCAACCGGGCCCAGCGCCACGCTTTTCGAAAACGCCGGGAGCGATTCAAGGTAAACCCGCCGGGGTTGGCGAGCATCAAGAAGAAGTCCTCAAAGACTGGGGAATCGCCTAAACCGCTATCGGTCGAAGAATGGGTCAGCGGAGCGAGACATGGGTGCATTGCCAGGAACTACGGGCCGCCGTCGCCTCTATTTGATGCGGCACGGATTTGTTGATTACACATCCCCTGAGGTGCGCGAAGCGCGAGATCCTTCGATCGCTTATTTAACCGAACGGGGGCGGGAGGAGGCGAAAGCCGCAGGGATCGCGCTCTCCGACGTCCAACTTGATGTGGCGTTTTATTCTGGTTTGCGGCGTACAAAAGAAACAGCTGAGATCGTTCTCGCCCAGCACGATTTAGAGGTGCCTGAATTGGAAGTTGAGCGGCGCTTCCAAGAGTTGCGCTCGGGTGAATACATCGATTTCAAGTCGCCGGAACACCTCGCTGCGACGCTGACATTTCAATTTGAGCGCGCGGGTCAAGCAGAGGCTACATTCCTGGACGGCGGCGAAAAGTTCTCTGAAGCGATGGCGCGCATTGAAGATGGTTTGAAAGGATTGCTGTCCCGCCCTGGCTGGGCGTCAGCTTTGCTCGTTGCGCATGAAGGCATCAATCGGATGATCTTATCATGGACGATTGGCGCACCGCTCGGCTCTAGTGCAGGATTCGAGCAGGATACTGGATGCATTAATATCATCGATTTTGATTTGGTGCCCGATGAAGCCGGAAACACTCGAATCGAGCGCGCAATGATCAAAGCCGTGAATTTGACTCCCGCCAATTATTTAAAGAACGGAATGAATTTGCGGTCTTTAGAGGCGATTTTTACCCGGCCGTCTGAATAGCCATTCAGAAAACGCCCAATTTCTCGGACTTTTATGAATGGAATATGAGATGGCGGTGCAATGTCGTTCATATTGGATCGCGTATAAAGATCATGTCGACAGGGACATCGGTCTTTAGACGATTGTCCTTACGACGTCCTTCTTGCTTGACTTAGGTCGCTCTTAAGAGCGACCTTTTTTTTGCGCCATGATTTCTGCTCGTGCCATTGCCATATTGAGATTGTCTTCGAGTTTCTGGCGTAACGTTTCGCGATCACTCTCTGCGGTCGGAATGACGGCTTCACCAAAGACCAAAGCTCCGCGGCTGAACGGATAAGGAATCCGAAAACCATCCCACGTGCTCAATCTGTGTCGCGGGGCTGACACGATGGCATATGGTAAAATCGGCGCCCCCGCGCGTTGTGCCATGATGATGGGGCCATTTTGGGCTTTTTCCGCCGGACCGCGTGGACCGTCTGGTGTAATACAAATCCCGCCACCATTTTTCAGAATGCGCAGTGCTTCGGCTAGCGCTTTCATGCCGCCTTTATCTCGCTTCTTTCGTTTATGGGTCGATGATCCTCGAACGGCTTCTAGCCCTAAGTGTTTAATGGCTTTCGCTACCGGTTCACCATCTTTGGATAAAGAGATCAGCATGGCAGATCGGGTTTTCTGTTGCGGCCATTTGCGAATGATGCGGTTCCAGCCGGAGGGCAGCAATAGAATGGTAGAATGCCATGATGCGACGATGATGTTTGGATAGCCCAGCCATACCTTCAAGGCGGCTTCATCGCCCTCTACTGACCACCGTATCGTGCGATTGCAAAGCGCCATATAGGACCAGATGATCCAGCCAAGCAGGGTGGTAACTATGGCGCTGCGTAAGATCGCTTTCATGGCGAGGGTGTGTAGACCTGATCGCCCAACGCGAAAAGAGTGTGAATGCAAGAGCGCCCAGCTCTTCATGAACTGGGCGCGCTGCACATCAAAGATAATACAGAGTTTGGTCCGCTTATGGGACGTAGACTGTGTAAACCACGTCGGCCTGGATTTCGCCGGCACCTTGTGAAAGGTCGTAAGCACCGCCTGCGCCCAGTGTATAGGTTGCGTCAAAGCGAACGGATTGGCCAACAATTGTGCCCGTGGAAGCTGCGGTCCGTTGCGCGCCAACAAAGACAGGGCTCGTGCCGTCGACTTCGCTGAGGTCAGCGAAAGACGTGAAGCTACCGCCTGGGTTTTGAGCATTGCCACCGAAGGTCAACGCGCCGTCGGTACCTGCAACAGTAACATCCATGCTGTAACCAATATCGGTCATCTCAAAGTCGCCGCTTTGTGTCGTCTCGGTGGCAACGCCGTCGATGGCGAACGCCGTATTCGAAGCAACATAAAAGCTTGATTCATACGTGAGAGCGTCGCCGGTGACGGAAGCTCCAGTCACGTCGAATGAGCTGAAGCTCGATGGGCTATCGAGGTCAACGCTGGCAATTGGGGTACCATTGTCGATGTCGAGAACAGATCCCAGGCCCGCTGTAGAGGCTGAGTCAGCGGTTGCTGTCAGCGTGCCGGTCAAGACCGTGCGTCCGTCGGTGGCAGTGTTACCGATCAAGTCTGTGTCACCTGAACCCGTCGTGTCATCAATAACAAAATCTGTGGCGATGGGCGTGCTCCCATCAGTTTCATCCGCAGCCCATACGATTACGACACCCAGAACTTTAAAGTGCGGGCGGTCAATAATTGATGCGTTTGCGGGGGCGACTGCAGCCATTGTGCTTGCAGCAAGGGTTGCGCCTGCCAGAAGCAGTTTGCGATTGCTCATTTTTATCTCCATGATCGTGCAGCTTTTGGCTGCAATGCGGGCCTTTTGACCTCGTTTGACCGATATCGCAGAGATTGTCTTAGATTCCGCTAAGAGTTGCGCGAGCTTTAGCGCATCTCGTTAACCATCTATTAGGCGCCCATACCATCCCGGGTTCGACCTGGATGGTTGGTCAAAGAGATATTGAGGCGGTTCTTATAGAAAATCCAACCGGCCGTTGAGGCGCGAGTTCGAAAGAATCACGTTCGATTGAGAAAAAGACGGCTTTGCTGACGTGTTTTATTAGAGAACGATTGTCGAACGCTGTCAGCTGATGGTTAATTTAGACATGCAAAAAAGAATGCCAGACATGCGAGAATGGTGTTTTTGGGTGTTATACTATAATTTTTGTCAAAATTGGGACTCGAAAGCTGAACGAGCGATCTGTAGCAATCGTCCGGCAACTACAGGCTTTTAGACACTTTTGTGAACATGGTATGTAAACAAGTTTGCATATGAATATCTGTTCATTATGAACAGTTGTTCATCGAAAATCGTTAGGGAAAATTCATTCAAAAAAGAACTTGTATGTCGGTTTCGTTACAGGCATCTAGGGGGGGCTTTGAACGGGCATCAAGCCCCGTAGTGCAGTGAAGGACATCTTTTAGCAGTCGTCATAATTTAACCTGCGAAGACGACATCCAAGATGTGGAGAGTGAGACAAATGAAAGATTGGTGCAACACAGACGGCGCACGCCGTCTTAAGGATAAAATTGCCGAATATTGGGCAGATCGTGGATATGAAGTCGAAGTCGATTTAGTCGACGCTGGCTTTGTTCCAGCGATGCGCAGCGCACGTACAGACGTTCGCAGCAACATGGTCAATGGCATGCCACGCCGCAAACTCGTAAATGTAAACGAAGTGCGCAGCGAGTATCGTCCCGACTAGGGTCCGGTAGCAAGCTGTGAGAGGGCTTGCTGCATATCACGCCAGTGATCAATGGACCGAGTATAGGGATCGGGTTGGTCTGAGAGGGTGCCATATCCGAACGATACGAAAACGAAAGGCAGTCCGGCATTGCGGGCTGCCTTTTCGTTTTGGGGCGCGACCTGGCAGTTCTGACAGTTCATGCATTCTGCAGTGACTCCTACGATTTGCGAACACCTGATGGGTGCGATCAAATCGAAAAGGAACAGATCATGAGTGTATTCAGAAAGACCCTAATGAGCGCGTTGCTTGGTGCCTCGCTAACAACAAGTGTACTTATCGCGCCGGCGTCTGCTGCAAGCTCTGAAGAGAAGCGTTACACCCATTCAGCCTGTGAAGATTCCAGCACAGCCGTCTGTGGGGTCATCGTCTATGCCGTTGCGACGTCCAGCTATTATGCCGATTATGCAGAAGTGAAAGCACATTCTTCGCAACCTGATTCTGGCACCATCCATCCAAAATGTTCCGGTGTTAATAAAAAGCTGGACGTTAACATTCCGCCGGGAAACTACGACACGTTCGTCTTGCCTGCGAGTTGCTCTTACAAGTTGAAGATCAAGATTAAGTCCGGCAATGCCAAGGATATGAATTTGTTTCTGACGCCGGGCTGTAAGATTGTGACCAAGACCGATGGAACGACCAGCTCCAACAGTTGGAAGAGCAATGAAGTGACCTGGATCGAGAACTCGATGGGAACCGGAACCCCCTACGATGCTGCCGGATACAAATGCGGCAAACTTAGCGGCGCCGAGCCCAAATCGTAAGCGGTAGCGCAACGTAAAAATGATTGCGCGCTGTATCGTAGGAGATAGCCTACGATACGGGCGCGCTTCGGTTTAGCCCTGAATAAAGAATAGGCGTAGTTTCCACCAAAGTGCCGTCCAAATCGAACACCAGAGCCCAATGGGCGAAATCGAAGTTGATCTACAGGTCCTCCCGAGAATAGGGCTCGCATCGACTCAGATCTTGCTCTAGGGCAGTCGCAGATCAATCGCGAGGGTGTTTTTGCCATGGGCAATCGAGCCGCCATTATTTTAGCTGCGGGGCAAGGCACCCGTATGCGCTCATCGCTGCCAAAGGTTTTGCACAAAGTCGGTGGACGGGCGATGGTGGACTGGTCGATCGGGTTGGCCAAGTCGGTGGGGTGCGAAACCATAATTGTTGTCTGCAGTCCAAATGGCGTCGCGGTGCAAGAGCATGTTACATCGGTGCTCGGTGCAGACGCAATCGCCATTCAAGATCCACCCCTCGGAACGGGCCACGCTGTGCTTGCGGCGAAGGAAGCTCTTGCCGGCTTCCAAGGAGAGCTCGTCGTTCTCTATGGCGATACTCCGCTCATCCCAGCGGACGCGATCAACGCGCTATTCAAAGAGATTGATGAGGGGGCGGCCGTCGGCGTGCTTGGGTTCGATGCCGCAGAGCCAGGTGCTTATGGTCGTTTAGTCGCGGATGAGAACGGTAATTTGCAGCAAATTGTCGAGGCTAAAGAAGCCTCGCCAGCGCAATTAGAGATCAGTTTTTGTAATTCTGGTGTAATGGCGGCCCCAGCGCCGGTGATGTTCGACCTGCTCTCTAAGGTCACCAACGACAACGCGAAAAATGAGTATTATCTGACAGATATTGTTGGATTAGCGCGCGCGACTGGAAAATCATGCCGAGCCGTTTCATGTGATGAAGCGGACGTCTTGGGGGTCAATTCAAGAGTCGAATTGGCGCAAGCCGAACAGGCTTTCCAGACCAAGAAACGCGCTCAGTTCCTGGCAGCTGGGGTGACAATGACGGCGCCAGAGACCGTCTTTTTCAGCCATGATACGCAAATTGAAAACGATGTTGTACTGGAGCCTGGGGTCGTCTTTTCGACCGGAGTGTCCGTAAAATCCGGCGCGGAAGTCCGCGCTTTTTCGCATCTTGAAGGTGCTTCAGTGGCGGAAGACTGCGTGATTGGTCCTTATGTTCGCCTGCGCCCGGGCACCGTGCTCGAGCGGGGCGTTAAGATTGGTAATTTTGTTGAGATCAAGAAAACCCGAATGGGCGCAGGCGCGAAAGCGAGCCATCTGTCCTACCTTGGTGATGGCGATGTCGGCGCTGAAGCGAATATCGGGGCGGGTACGATTTTCTGCAACTATGATGGATTCCTCAAATACCAAACTACGGTGGGGGATGGGGCATTCGTCGGATCAAATTCGTCGCTTGTCGCACCCGTAACGATCGGCGCCGGGGCCTTTGTCGGTTCTGGGTCTGTGATTACCAAAGATGTTGAGCCAGACGGGCTTGCTGTAGCGCGTGGACGACAGATTCAAAAGTCGGGTTGGGCGACCTCTTTTCGAGACAAGATGGCTGCGATCAAAGCGGCGAAGAAAAAGGGCTAAAGGAGACGGGCGATGGCGAACGAGCTGGAAAAAGAGAATGCTGCTCAAGCCGCAATGGACTTTGTCGAAGATGGGATGACGCTAGGTCTCGGCACCGGCTCCACCGCGAAATACTTCGTTGAATTTCTCGCCGAGGAGATATCAGATGGATTAGTCGCACGCGGTGTGCCAACAAGTGAGCAGACGCGTCGATTAGCAGAATCGCTTGGTGTGCCTTTGGTCGACGTTGAGCAAGTCGACCGGATCCATTTGACGGTAGACGGCGCTGATGAGGTTGATCAAAATGCAAACCTCATAAAGGGCGGCGGCGCAGCGCTCTTGCGCGAAAAAATCATCGCTGACGCCAGCGATCTGATGATTGTGATCGCTGACAGCTCAAAGCATGTTGAGGCGCTCGGAAAGTTTCCATTGCCGGTCGAGGTGACGCCATTTGGATACACGATTACGGCGAAGAAGGTCTATGACGCGCTTAAAAAAGCAGGCGTGCTCAAGCCTATGATCAAAGTGCGAACTGATGCGGGGCACAAACCTCTCGTCACTGATGGCGGCAATTACATTCTCGATTGCGCCTGCGGTGTCATCCCAGATTCCGCCAAAGCCGCGCATCATTTGTCGATGATCCCTGGTGTCGTCGAACACGGTTTGTTTATCGATCTCGCGCGCACCGTGATCATAGGTGCAGAAGACGGCGCGACGATATTTGAATACTAGGCTGTGGTGGCCATATAGGGCTCAACTCAACAAACTCTCTTAACCCAGGAAGACGCAATGGCGGCCCATTCTTATGACTATGATCTCTTCGTCATCGGTGGCGGTTCGGGGGGCGTCAGAGCCGCTCGTATTTCGGCCGGACACGGCGCGAAAGTAGCATTAGCCGAAGAATACCGCATGGGCGGAACCTGCGTCATACGCGGCTGTGTCCCGAAGAAGTTCATGGTCTATGCGAGCGACTATGGTCACAAACTCGAAGAAGCTCAGAAGTACGGTTGGGATGTTAAAGTCGGCGCATTCGACTTTCCAGGCTTCATGGCGAACCTGCATGCCGAAGTCGATCGCTTGTCTGGCCTTTATATGAGCGGTCAAGTGAACGCTGGCGTCGATGTTTTTGAAGACCGTGCTGAATTTGTGGACGCCCATACAGTGAAGCTCGTAAAGAGCGGAAAAACGGTGACGGCCGACAAGATCCTCATCGCGGTGGGTGGTTCGCCGTGGCGACCGTCCGCGGAAGAGCTTCCGGGCGTGGAACACACAATAACCTCAGACGGGGTATTTCAGCTAAAAGAGCTCCCTAAGCATATTGTGATCGCTGGCGGGGGCTATATCGCGTGCGAATTCGCGCATGTTTTTGCGGGATTAGGGGTTGAGACATGTCTCGTATATCGCGGCGACACGGTGTTGAACGGTTTCGATATGGATGTTCGGACCGAAGTGCATGAAGGGCTCAAAGAGGCGGGTGTTCGCGTCATCACGAATACGGTGTTTGAGTCGATCGAAAAAACCGACAATGCTGATGCGCCGCTTCACTTGAAGCTCACCAATGGCATGGCGCTGGACGCAGATGTCATCATGATGGCGGTGGGCCGGCGTCCGCACATTGATGGACTTGGCTTACAGGCTGCGGGTGTGGCGGTTGGCGAGCGCCACGAGATTGTCGTCGATAAATACTCGAAGACAAACATTGATAATATTTGGGCGGTTGGGGATGTGACCCGGCGATCGGAACTGACCCCGGTGGCGATCCGTGAAGGACATGCGTTTGCGGATACCGAGTTTGGTGGTCAGCCTAGACACTTCGACCATGACTTGATCGCCACTGCCGTCTTCACGCAACCCGAAGTCGGCACAGTTGGACTTGCAGAGCACGAAGCGCGCAAACGATATGGCGCGGTCGACGTATACAAAACCAAATTCCGCCCCATGAAAAATATGCTCAATGGCAAATCGGAACGGGTGTTCATAAAGGTGATTGTGCGTGCGGAAGATCAAGTCGTCATTGGCGCACATATTGTATCTCCTGATGCGGGAGAAATGATCCAAATGCTTGGAATCGCTGTCAAAATGGGGGCCACAAAGCAGCAGTTTGACGAGACGTGCGCGGTGCATCCGACGATCGCAGAAGAGATCGTCACGCTGCGAACCAAATCCTAGAAATCATGTTGCGCTCGGATATTGAGCACTGACATTTGATTGTTCCCTCCCAAGATGCGAGAGCTTGTCTTGGGGGAAGACGTATGCGTGATTTCCAACATGGCTGATGACCGAAAATTCTTCGATGAGATGCTGGGCTATGGCGAGGGAGTCCGCGAACCCTATCAAACGTATCATAGCTTGCTTTCGGAAATTGATCGGGGCCGGTTGAAACGCCAGGCAGAAAAGGCTGAAGACTTTTTTCGTCAGACTGGAATTACATTCAATGTCTATGGTGAGGCTGACGCGGAAGAGCGGCTGATCCCATTTGATCTTCTGCCCCGGATCATCAGCGCCCGCGAATGGCGCACGCTCACCAAAGGCATTGAACAACGCATCAAGGCGCTCAACGCCTTTTTGCATGACATTTACCATCGGCAGGAAATCTTGAGAGCTGGGCGCATTCCAGCCCATCTGATCACGGATAATGAAGCGTTCTTACCGCATATGGTCGGCGTCAATCCACCGGGCGGGATCTATACGCATATCGTCGGAACAGATTTGGTCCGAACCGGACCTGATGAATTCTATGTTTTAGAAGACAATGCCCGCACGCCTTCCGGTGTTTCCTACATGCTGGAAAACCGGGAAACGATGCTGAAAATGTTTCCAGAGCTTTTTACCCGGGTCGGGGTGGAAACGATTGGTGACTACCCCGCGCTGTTGCGAAAGGCGCTCGCGGCCTCGGCGCCGAGATCATGTGTGGGCAAACCAACCATCGCCGTTTTGACGCCTGGCATTCACAATTCTGCTTATTACGAGCACGCTTTCCTGGCCGATCAAATGGGTGTGGAACTGGTTGAAGGCCAGGACCTTAAAGTCGTTGACGGTAAGATTTCTATGCGCACCACATGCGGCTACGAGCCCATTGATGTTATCTATCGACGCGTCGATGATGAGTTTTTGGACCCACTAAATTTCAATCCAGAATCGCTGCTCGGGGTGCCGGGCATTTTCGATATTTATCGCGCAGGTGAGATTACGATCACCAACGCGCCGGGCACGGGCATATCAGATGACAAAGCGCTTTATTCCTACATGCCTGACATTGTTGAGTTCTATACCGGCCAAAAACCGCTCCTAAAAAACGTCAAAACCTGGCGCTGCTCAGAGCCTGATTCTCTGAAATACGTGCTTGAGAACCTCGCTGAATTGGTGGTCAAAGAAGTGCACGGGTCAGGTGGTTATGGCATGCTGGTCGGGCCAGCCGCCAGCACCTCGGAGATCGATGCCTTTCGGGACAAGCTCACCGCAAATCCTGGAAACTATATTGCGCAACCCACATTGGCCTTATCGACCGTTCCGATCCTGACGGAAGCCGGACTTGCGCCGCGCCACGTTGATTTACGCCCATTCGTATTGGTCTCACCAAACTCGATCGATGTTGTGCCTGGAGGTCTCACGCGAGTTGCCATGACCGAGGGCTCGTTGGTCGTGAATTCGAGCCAGGGTGGCGGCACCAAGGATACATGGGTGCTGTCGGATGAGTAAGATGCTGGGCCGAACAGCCTCCGGCTTGTTCTGGATGATGCGATATCTGGAGCGTTTCGAGAACACCGCGCGTTTAATCGATGCAGGATTTCGCATGTCGCTTACACGGGTGCGTACTGCCGAGAGCGAATGGGAATCGGTGCTTACTACGGCCGGTACGCGCGATCTCTATCTGGCTGGGCATGACCGTTTCAGCACCGGACCAGTGGTCGATTTTTTGGTCTCGCAAAGAGACAATCCGAGCAGTCTCCTCAACTCGATTGCGGCGGCGCGCGAGAATGCACGAATGACCCGCACAGCGTTAACGAGAGATGCCTGGGAAGCGGTGAACGCGACATATCTTCAGTTTAAGCGGGATGCGCTCAATCAGCGGCACCGAACAGATCTGCAAGACCTGTTATCGTCTGTTCGCCGGCAAGTGGCCTTGGTGCGTGGCACGATTAACGCAACGATGCTCAGAAACGATATTTTCCGATTTGTGAAGCTCGGCGCGCTCATTGAACGGGCTGACAACACCGCCCGTATTCTTGATACAAAATACTATGTCTTGCTTCCATCCAGTGCATCTGTGGGCTCGTCTCTCGACCGGGTGCAATGGGAAATGATTTTACGATCTGCCTCAGCCGAGCGATCGTTTCATTGGCTCTATGGCGGCGAAATTTCACCGGCGGCGATCGTCGAATTTCTGATCCATGATGTTCGTCTGCCGCGCTCAATTGCTTATTGTTACGACGAAATCATCGAGAACCTGTCGGGGCTTGAAGCCGACTATGAGCGCCGAACCGAGTCTCACGATCTTGCGGCCAAGCATGAGGCGCATATCGAGCAATCCTCGAGTGATGCGATTATTGGCTCGGGACTGCATGAATTTCTAATCGATTTCATCGCCCGCAACGCGGCTCTCTCTAATCAAATCGAAGAAGACTACAGGTTCACAAATTAGGATGCGGCTGAACATCGATCATAGAACCGTTTTTCAATATGACGAGCCGCCGTCTTATGGATTGTTGCAATTGCGCACGACGCCGCAAACCTCAGCGGCACAACGCGTGATCTCCTGGGCGACAGCGTTTGAAGGCGGGCAAGAGCAGGTGCGCTTCTTGGATCATCACGGTAATTTGGTGCAACTCATCGAAGTGCTTCCGGACACCACCCGCATTTCCATCGATGTTAAAGGTGAAGTCGAGACGCTGTCAGAAGATGGTGTCTACGGGCATCATCGCGATGCCATGCCCACTTGGTTCTACCGTCGTCAAAGCGCGCTTACAGAACCAACGCAAGATATTCGCGCCGCCGGTGAAGCTTTGATATTTTCGGCTGAGAATACGATCTCAGATCTCCACGCGCTCAGCCAGCTAATCCGAGACCGGGTTGCTTATGTGCCCGGCGAGACGGATATCTCAACAACCGCGGGTGAAGCTTGGTCGGCTGGCACCGGTGTTTGCCAAGACCATACGCACATATTCCTCAGCATCGTTCGGGAGAAAGGTTTACCGGCGCGCTATGTCAGCGGGTATTTATTAATGGATGACCGCGCCGATCAGGATGCCAGTCACGCTTGGGCCGAAGTTTGCATAGACGGTCTTGGATGGGTCGGCTTCGACGTTTCAAATGGAATAAGCCCGGATGCAAGATATGTTCGCATTGCTCAGGGGGCAGATTATATGGATGCGGCGCCGACGACAGGTCTGACTTTGGGAGCGGGACAAGAGAATCTTTCCGTCTCCATCCAAGTTCAACAGTAAGGCGAACCAGTCGGGTTGAGGGATAACTAGAATGACATATTGCGCAGCGCTCAAAATGGATCGCCATTTGATCTTCATGTCGGACACGCGCACCAATGCTGGCGTCGACAATATTTCTAAGTTTCGCAAGATGTTCACCTGGTCCGTGCCCGGTGAACGGGTCATCACCTTAATGACCGCAGGCAACCTGGCGACGACGCAAGCGGTCGTTAGCCTGTTGGATGAACGATCGAAAGCGCCCGAAGAACGCGACCCAACATTGCTTCAAGTGCCGACTTTGTTTCAGGCCGCGCGCATGATCGCAGATACGCTCAAAGAAGTTGTGTCTTCGCACGCCGAAGAAGGGCAGGTGGCGGAAGCAGCGTTCAATGCGACGCTTATCATGGGCGGGCAAATCGCTGGACAGGAGCCGCGCGTTTTCCTGATCTATCCCGAAGGCAATTTTATCGAAGCCAGCGCTGAAACGCCGTTTTTGCAGATTGGCGAGACCAAATATGGCCGCCCGATCATTTTGAGAGCATTTGATCCCGCGATGAGCGTTGAGCAGGCATTGCGGTTATTATGCGTCTCGTTCGACTCAACGCTGCGCGCCAATCTCTCTGTCGGTATGCCGTTAGATGTTCACGTCTATGATGCTGATACATTGGAACCCGGCGCACAATTTCGCATTGAGGAAAATGACGCGGCCTTCTCAGCCATCTCAGACGGTTGGGGGGCTTCGCTCAAAACGGCGCTTGAAGGCTTGCCAGAATTTGATGTATCGGCGCGGCGCTAGCGGAAGAGTCTAGATCGAGAAGCTTGTTCCACAGCCACAACCCGCCGTCGCATTGGGGTTGTTGATCTTGAATGCGGCTCCGATCAATTCGGTCGAGAAGTCGATCTCAGACCCATCCATGAATTCCAAGCTCATTTCGTCGACCAAAACGCTCACGCCGTCTCGGCTGACGACCAGGTCATCCGCATTGGCGGTGTCATCCAAATCGAACTTATATGAGAATCCAGAGCAGCCACCGCCCTCGACGCTAACCCGAAGGTAGGACTTATCCGGTTGTTTCTCCAGAATCGCTTTAATGCGCTTAGCAGCCGACTCAGACAGGGTAATATTGCTCATGAGCAAGAAGATAGTGACGCCAGACATCCCTGAAAAGAGGGCAAGTTACGCAACCAAGTGGGAAGCCTCTCGCGGACGCTTCATTGATGAGCCGCAATCGGCCACACGAACGCCATTCCAGCGCGATCGTGACCGGATTATTCACGCGTCCGCGTTCCGCCGATTAAAACAGAAAACGCAGGTTTTTGTCGCGCACGAAGGTGATCATTATCGGACGCGGCTCACCCATTCGCTTGAAGTTGCGCAAATCGCGCGCTCGGTGGCCCGCACGCTGGGGTTGGATGAAGACTTGGCCGAAGCTATGGCGCTGGCCCACGATTTGGGGCATCCGCCCTTCGGGCACGCTGGCGAAGACCAACTCGATGAATGCATGGCGGAATTTGAGGGGTTTGATCACAACGCCCAGACCCTGCGGGTGGTGACCCGGCTGGAGGATCGCTATCCGACATTTCAGGGGCTGAACCTAACCTGGGAAATGCTCGAGGGCTTGGTCAAACACAATGGTCCGTTGATTACGGCGGACAATTCAATCGAAGATCTGCCCATCGCGTTTCGTGACTTTCCATGGCTTGAGCAACTCGAGTTGGACCAATTCGCTGGTCCTGAAGCCCAAGTTGCGGCTTTGGCGGATGATATTGCCTATAACAATCATGATATAGACGATGGCATAGCGGCGCGACTGTTCACGGTCGAGGACCTCCTTGAGTTGCCTCTCGTTGGCGATATCTTCCAGAGTGTGCGCGACGAATATCCGGCATTGGAGTTAAAAAAGACGGTGGGTGAGGCGGTTCGTCGGCTGATCGGACATTGGATCAATGACCTAACAGCGGAAACCAAGCGGCGTGTCGCCAAATATGATCCGCAAAGTGCGGCGGATGTGCGGGCCTTGCCGGAACCGCTTGTCGCTTTTTCCGATGAATTAGAACGCGACCAACGCGCACTCCGCGCCTTTCTGTACGAGCGCATGTATAAACACTACAAAGTCAATCGGATGCGCAGCCAAGGCAAACGTATTCTAAACGAATTGTTCGAGCTATTTATGGCCGAGCCAGAAACGCTGCCAGATCTCTGGCGGCGCGATGCGGAACAAGCCACAGCCGTGCGCCGAGCGCGCTTAGTATGTGACTATTTGGCGGGAATGACGGACAATTACGCCATCGATCTCCATCGCCGGCTCTTTAGCATGGAAAGCATGCTGTAAATCGTCCGATTTCGCGCCTTAATTCCGCCCCTGAATTTAGGCATCGTTAACAAAACGGGCCTAGCTGTTAACACTACCAACAGGATGGCAGGGGTAGCTATGAGCCGTGGAAAAGGCGAGCCCGACTACGATTTCGGGCCTTATGAAGATGAATATCGCGGATTTGAGATTCGCGACGACGAAACGGGAAGAGGGCCGCTGATTCTTGTATTGGCGCTTGGCGTCTTATTGATCTTCGCAGGTGTGGTTTGGAATACTTATCGGCAGGGCGTCCGCCCAACCGAAGGCGGATTGCCGGTGATCGCTTCTCAAGATGCTCCGTATAAACGCTCGCCTGATGAACGCGGCGGCGTCGAAGTCCCCGGCCAAGACATGGCATATTACGGATCTATGGACGATATGGGCGATCCGGCAGTTCAGAAGACGGCAGCCAACACCCCGCTCGACATCCGACGTCGAAACCCAGCACTTGCAGGTGGTCCGACTGAAGATGAGACGGCGTCGACGGACAACGAACTACCGCCGATCGTGTATGCAGAATCTGATGCCCCAGCGTCTCGTTCGGTTCCAGAGGAAAACATCCAGATCGCTGCTGTCCAGGTCCCGTCACGGGTCGACACCGCTCTCGCAGACGTTGAAGAAGAGAGCCTGCCGCCGGTTGAAGTCACCTCGCGATTCTCATCGACCGGTGCGTTTCAAGTCCAATTGTCTGCCCTTCGCTCAAAAGAAGCCGCAGAATCAGCCTGGTCCGGCTTTCAACGCACAGCGCCAGACCTGTTCCTTGGGGCAAATTTGGACATCCAACGTGCGGATCTGGGCTCAAAAGGCGTGTTTTATCGGCTCCGAATCGGATCTTTCCCGGATCGCGCGACTGCAAAAGGCTTTTGCGTCGATGTCCAAGCCGCCGGTAAAGATTGTATGGTCGTTGCAAAGGCTACTGGATGAGTTTGTCCGCGTGCATAACAAGCGTATCTGGTCCGGTGCTCAGCGCCTATGAGCAGGCATTCTTGCGTGAAGCACAGCCTTGGGGCGTTATCCTGATGGGGCGTTCTTGTGTCGATAAAGCGCAGATCAGCGCGCTGACAGCCGACATAAAAGACGCTCTTGGGCGCGACGCTCTGATCTTTATTGATCAAGAAGGCGGGCGGGTGGCGCGCTTGAAAGCGCCCGAATGGCCAAAATTTCCCGCGGCGGGTGTGTATGGAGCGCTATACGAACAAGCGCCCGAAAAGGCTGAAGAAGCTTGTTATCTTGGACATTTATTGATGGGGCATGAGCTCGCATCATTGGGAATTCATGCCGATTGCGCACCCTGCGGAGATCTTCGGCAAGGGAATACGCATGATGCGATCGGCGACCGATCATTTGGTTACACGGTTGAAAGCGTCACAGTGTTGACAGAGGCAGCGCTCAAGGGGCTCTCAGACAGTGGCGTTGCGGGGGTTGTCAAACACATGCCCGGGCAGGGGCGCGCGACAATGGACACCCATTATGATCTTCCCACGGTCAAAGATGATGTCACCACGCTTTTAGAAGATATGTCTGTTTTCAAGGCGTTAGCCGACCAAGTTCCTATGGGGATGACATGCCACGTGATCTTTGAGGCTTTTGACCCACACTTGCCGACAACTGTTTCCCCAACGGTTATTTCTGAGACCATTCGAAAACGAATCGGCTTTGAAGGTCTTCTGATGACGGACGATCTGGGGATGGCTGCATTGGGCGGAACGCTCACCGATCGCGGCGCGAAAGCGCTTGCGGCGGGTTGCGACGTGCTGTTGCACTGTTCTGGATTTTTGACGGACCCGAATGAAATTTTGCGCGAAATGGAAGAAGTCGCAGCCGTAGCCGGCACTTTGGATGGCATCGCCTTGGAACGAGCACAGGCCGCAGACGGCGCTGTTGAGCGGCGTAAATCGATCGATACTGAGCAAAGCTGGGCGCGCTTTAACGATCTCACGTCAGATATGGAAGCGAGGGCTTAGCAGATGGAACTCGTCTCCAATGATCTCGTGACAATGGATGAAGATGTAGAAGCCGGTGACATCTTCTCGATTGATGTGTCTGGCTATGAAGGCCCCTTGCATCTGCTTCTGGACCTCGCGCGCAAGCAAAAAGTGGATTTGCTGCATGTCTCTATCCTGGAGCTTGCGACTCAATATCTCGGGTTCATTCAGGCGGCTCAGGATAAGCGGATTGATTTAGCCGCGGATTATCTTCTGATGGCCGCGTGGTTGGCATTTTTGAAGTCGCGATTGCTGCTGCCGAAACCTAAGAAAGACAGTGAAGAAGAGGCATCTGCCGAAGACGATGCCCGTAAGCTTGCTTTTCGTCTGCGCCGCCTTGATGCCATGCGTGAAGCGGGCGAAGCACTTATTGATGGGAATATTCTCGGCCGCGATGTCTTTCTGCGCGGCATGCCAGAGCAACCAAAAGTCGTCAAAACCACCGAGTTCAACACGACGCTCTACCATTTGATGCAGTCCTTCGGCAGCATAAGGCAACGCAAAGCGAAAGAAGCGCCGCACACGATTGAAAACCAATACGTGCTGCCGCTCGAAAGCGCGCGTGACAATCTTCGAAGTCTCAGCCCGAAACTCACAGAATGGGCGAGCCTGGATCAAATCCGCCGAGACATGATTAAAGTGGACCCTGATGTGCCACCACGGTCGGTGACGGCGAGTGTATTTTCTGCGACCCTAGAATTGACGCGCGATGGCGACTTTGACGTTCGCCAGGATGCGCATTTTGGGCCGCTTTATCTGCGTGGAAAAACTCAGCAATCAGAGGGGATCGCGCCATGACAAAAGTAGAAACCTCCATCCCAATCGAGGATGCCCCAGAGGATATCCGCCGCGCCGTGCAGCAACTCTCATTTGCGTATAAACGGTCCGCCGAGACGCTTTATGAAGCGGAAGATGACACCATGGCTGAAGCCGTCCGTCGCGCCGAAGCGATTTTATTTGCCGCTGGCCAACCTCTAGAGGCCGGCGAAATTGCCGAAGTCTTGCCTCAAGGCGTGGATGTGCCCGCGGTGCTGATGACGCTGAAAGCGACCTATGCCGAACGGGGTGTGAACCTCGTGGAGGTCGGCGGGAAATGGCGGTTCCAAACGGCCGAAGACCTCGGATACCTTTTTGTTGAGGAGCGGCATGAAAAAAAATCGCTCTCCCAAGCGGCGCTCGAAACGCTCGCGATCATCGCTTACGGCCAGCCCGTTACGCGGGCCGAGATTGAAGCGGTCCGCGGTGTGGCGGTTTCCAAGGGAACCGTCGATACACTTATGGAAGCCGGATGGGTCAAAATTAAAGGCCGCCGGCGAACACCTGGTCGCCCTGTGACCCTGGGAACGACGGATAAGTTCCTGGAGCATTTCGGTCTTGAAAGCCTCGATGTGCTGCCCGGCCGGGCCGAATTGGAGTCCGAAGGCCTGCTTTCGGATGTTATTCCAGACGGCTTCTTCGCCGACGGAACAAGCATGCACAATGAGGCCGATGAGCTCGGTTCTGAGGCAGAGCCTGAAGAAAGTTCGGACTTTGTCACTGATTTTGAAGCCTCTGACGAAGACATTCATTAGGAATTTGTCGCTATGAAACCTCGGTTGGCCCATTGTAACGGGCCTGATGGCGCGTTATCTCCAAGACTGCGATAGGAGAAAAATTATGGCTCCAAGTTGGATGCAGCTTTTGCTTGTGGCGGTGGTCGCATTGCTGATCTTTGGTGGTCGCGGACGCATTTCTTCCATTATGGGAGATGTCGCGAAGGGCATTACCAGTTTCCGCAAGGGACTGAAGGAAGAAGATGCCGAGAGCAAAGCCGTGGAAGGCGATGATATGGTCAATATCACGCCAGAGAAGGAAAAGGCGAAGTCAGCAGACTGAGCAGCCTTTAACAGCGCGGAAGGCGGACAAACATGCTGCCGCAGTTTGGTTTTAGTGAACTCTTATTCTTGGTCATTATCGCTTTGGTGATTTTGGGACCAAAGGATTTATCACTGACCATGCGCAAAATTGGCCAGTTCGTGGCCCGCGGTCGATCCATGGCGAATGAGTTTCGTGCTGCGTTTGATGATATTGCCCGGCAAGCAGAGCTGGATGATTTGCGCAAAGAGATCGAAGACCTGAAGCGCGACAATGCTATCACGCAAGCCGTCGACGACCTCAAAGACGTCGAAAAAGACATCAATGAAAGCGTCATGCGAGAAGAACGCGCGATGAAGGCAGAGATGTCGAAACCGCTGCCAGATCCATCGACGCCAGATGATGACCCGCAGCCAACGGAAGAAGCCCCGCAAGATAAGGCGGCTTCATGAGCCAAGACTTACCAGCCGATCAACGTCCAGACTTGCTCGAAAGCGAAATTGAGGCGTCACGTGCGCCACTGCTCGACCATCTCAATGAGTTGCGTTCGCGTTTGATGAGGGCGTTGATTGCATTTGCGATCTGCACAATTGGTTGCTTCTTTATCGCCGGCCCAATCTTCAATATTCTCGTTGAACCGTTCATCGATGCTTTCCGCACGCATGGGGTGACGGAGGATCCGCGCCTGATTTACACGGCTCCGCTCGAATTCTTCTTTGTGAAGCTGAAAATCGCTCTCTTTGGCGGCTTGTTCGTTTCTTTTCCATTCATGGCGTGGCAGGTCTATGCCTTCGTCGCTCCGGGTTTATACAAAAACGAACGCGGGGCGTTTTTACCGTTTCTCATTGCAGCGCCCGGCCTGTTCACAGCTGGCGTGCTGTTTGTGTTTTACGTGATGATGCCGCTGGTGATGACGTTCGCTTTAAGCCAGCAACAAGCCGGCGGAATCGATGCGGTGCAAATCGAGGCGCAGATCAAAGTCTCGGAGTATCTGTCACTCGCATTGGCGCTGATGACGGCGTTTGGTTTGTCCTTCCAGTTGCCCGTCGTGCTTGGTTTATTGGGTCGCGCGGGATTGGTCGGGGCAGACACGCTGAGAAGTGGTCGTAAGTATGCGATCGTCGGTATTCTCGCGGTTGCCGCATTTGCGACGCCCCCGGACTTCATTTCACAGATCATGCTCACCGTGCCCGTTTACGGGCTCTATGAGGTGAGTATTTGGATCGTCTCTATGATGGAGAAAAAGGCCGCCGAGGAAGAGGCAGATGCCTAAAACGCAACGCACTCTGGAAGCGTTAGGCCGTCCGGCAATCGAGTGCCCACCGAACCACACGCGCCTTCAAAGTCCGCTGTCTCTACGCCAATAGCACCTTCCAAATTGGCGCCCGGTAAGCGCGCATCTCGAAAGCTCACATTGGTGAGATTGGCGTCAGCAAAATTTGTGTCGATCAAGACAGCATTGTCGAAAACAGATCCGGTCAAATCCGCCGCCATGAGGCGTGCACCGGATAGCGTCGCGGCTGAAAAGTCAGCATTATGAGCGATGCCAGATTGCATTTGCGCATCCGTGAGAATGGCGCCGATGAACTTCCCGTCTTCCATCGTCGCGCCGGTCAGAACAACGCCGCTCATCTTCGCGCTGTTAAACGTCGCGTGGCCGACCCGCGCGCGCACCAAAGTTGCATCCTCGAAGGACGCTCCAGTAAAATCGCCAAGCCGTAGGTCTGCGCCAGCGGCTTGAGCGCCGCTAAAGTTAGCATCGTGACCCTGAACGCGCTGCAGATTTGCGGCGGTCAGGTCAGCGCCAGGGTAATTGACGTCTGAGATATCCCACCCGGACATATTCTGACCGACCAAGGAGCAGTCCGTACAAGACCCGCTATAGGATGGAGACCAAGAAATCCGGTTCGGAATCTCCTGGGCGTAGCTCAAATGGGTCGCTGCTAGCGCGGTCCCCAAAATGGCCAAAGAACGCATGCCAAATCGAGTGATCATGATCCGGTTCATAAGAGAAACCGGTCCTGCGCTGAACTGAAATTGTCGTAATTTGTTTGCGCAGCTGTCAGCTGTTGCATTCTTGTCTCACCCGAGTGGGCTATGAACAACGCGGAATGGTTTTGCCCTTCGGCAATTCCGTTTTCGCATCCCCACAGGCCTGATCAAGTTGAGTTTGCGTGAGGCCTTTCGCCAAAGTGAGGTCCGCCCCTGAGAAATTTGCGCCTGATAGGTCCGCACCGGTGAGATCCGAGGAGCCGAAATAGGCACCGACCCCGATAACTTTTTGAAGATTTGCGCTCGTCAAATTGACGCGATTAAAGCGAGCTCCAAACAGATTGGCGAGCGACAGATTGGCGTTCGACATATCGACATCATCATATGTCGTCAGCGCCATATTAGATTGTCGCAATCGGGATCCAGACAGATCGATTTTGGCGGCGTCTTGATAGGAGAGCTCGGCCTGAAACAGATTACAGCCCGCGCAAGACTGGCCATCGCGCACTTTGGCAATTTCACCCGCATCCTGCGCAACGGCAGGGCTTAACACCAGTCCAAATGCTCCGAATATGCATAGAATCTGTTTCAGCATGGTACGGCTCGCTCGAATTACGAATTTTTGTTGAGTCGAACCACGCAAAGCCTGGGCCAGGCTACGATTTACCCTATTCGGTTGCTTCCAATCCGCCGACTTGACCGCACGTGTCACAGACGACGTCACCATCCGCGTCATCTTGGTAGAGCGTGAAACTGCCGCAACTCGGGCAGGCGTCGGCTAAGTATTCCGGTGTTTCAATCACTGTCTGAGCGGCTTCTTCGTCTTCATGATCGCGTTCCGCGTCTCGTTCTTCCCGTTTCTTGTTCAATATGACGATATTGTCGGGGATTTGCCCGCGCGCATAACCTCGCGATATTAAATGTGCTGCTTCGTCTGGTAGCGGTTGAGCGTGAGACTTCTCAATCCCGTCCTCTAATCCGCGCCCGAGCCCGTCATGTGTCACATCACCGAGTTCAGCCAGGTCTTCCCGGGCCAGATAAGACACGGCCAGCTCCCGAAATATATAATCCAGGATCGACGTCGCGCGAGAGATGCGGTCATTCCCGGTAACCTCGCCAGCTGGCTCAAAGCGCGTAAAGACGAATGCGTCCACATATTCCTCAAGCGGTACTCCGTATTGCAAGCCCAGTGAGACCGCGATGGCGAAGTTGTTCATCATCGCCCGGAACGCCGCGCCTTCCTTGTGCATGTCGATGAAGATCTCACCGAGGTTGCCGTCGGAATATTCGCCGGTCCGCAGGTAGACCTTGTGGCCGCCGACGATGGCTTTCTGGGTGTAG
>JBCBBY010000029.1:0-38666 GCA_038531195.1 Pseudomonadota bacterium | reverse complement strand
CGATAGAACGCCGTCCCACCATGCTCAGTTTGATCAAGATAAATCATAATAGCTAGCTGCGTTTCATCAAAACCATCAAAATGCGGCAAACGCTGGATCGCGGTCAGTTGCCGTGGTTCCCGCGTCACTATGGAGTACCAAGCTTGCCCTTCCCATTCGAGCAGTTGCCCCCCCAGCTGAGTTGCCGACAGTTGGGAAACACACTGGCAAAGTGACGACAATAAATCGCTCCCCACTGCGGCACGGATCCCCGGATAATGCGGATTTATGTGCGTGTAATTTTTCTGGTTCGCAATTTCGATGACCGCGTCAGGATCGTCGAAAAAACTCGAAACTTGGACGACCCTAGTGTTTTCAAATCCAATCGTAAGATGGGTCGCACTTGATAGATTAAATCGGAATGCGCTCACCTTGATTTCCCAACAAAAACAATTGCCTACAACTGAGGATCTTCAGCTTACGTTAGCATAAAAAACTGCTACACATTACGGAAGAGGAAGTCTGAGAAAAATTGAAAATTTGAGACCGGTAACAAGATGAAATCGAAAGCGCCTATTGAACGGATTGTGATCGTCGGCGGCGGTTCTGCGGGTTGGATGACAGCTGCAGCCCTCGCCCATGACCTTGGTGAAAGCTGCAACATCACACTCATTGAATCCGAAACGATCGGCACGGTTGGCGTTGGCGAAGCGACGATCCCACCCATTCGATACTTCAATCAAAGATTGGGCATAGACGAAGCAACATTCGTGCGCGAAACGCACGGATCATTTAAGCTTGGCATCGAGTTTATTGACTGGTCGCGGATCGGACACGCGTATTTTCACCCGTTCGGCCATTATGGCGCCGAATTTGATCAAGTTCCCTTTTATCAGCATTGGATGCACCAGCATCTCAGCGGTGACTCTACACCAATAGATGAATACTCCATGGCCTGGGCCGCATCTAAAGCAGGCAAATTTTCGCACCCGCTCGCCGATCGACGCAACGTCCAATCCAGGTTTGATTATGCCTATCATTTCGATGCGACGCTTTACGCCGCTTACTTACGAAAGTTTGCCGAAGCCCGCGGCGTGACTCGTATCGAAGGGCGTGTGGTCGAAGCCGTCCAAGATCCAGAGTCAGGCTTCATTCAATCTGTGAGCCTAGAAAACGGTGAGGCCTTCGCCGCAGACCTCTTCATCGATTGTTCTGGCTTCTTTGGTCTGTTGATCGAGAAGACGTTAAAAACGGGGTACGAGAACTGGTCACATTGGTTGCCCGCAAATCGCGCGGTCGCGGTGCCGTGCGAAAAAACATCCGCAATCATTCCATACACCAAATCGACCGCGAAGACCGCAGGATGGCAGTGGCGCATCCCGCTCCAACATCGCACCGGAAATGGTTATGTCTATTGCGATGGCTATCTTGACGCAGACGAAGCGGAACAAAGCTTATTGTCCAGTCTAGACGGCGCGCCCCTGGCTGATCCAAAACACTTGCGGTTTGTGACCGGTCGGCGGAACAAGTTTTGGAACAAGAACTGCGTCGCGATCGGCCTCTCCGCTGGCTTTATGGAGCCCCTGGAATCTACCAGCCTTCACCTCATACAGTATGGCATCATGCGGTTACTGGCATTATTCCCGAATAGATCAATGTCACCGCTGCTTGCAGAAGAGTATAATGCCCTCACGGTGGCAGAGTATGAGCGAATTCGTGACTTCTTGATCTTGCACTATACGGCCACACAGCGTGACGATTCAGAGTTTTGGCGGTACTGTGCAAACATGCCAATTCCCGATCGACTGGCGTATAAAATTGAGCACTTTCAAACGCATGGAATGATCATCGCAGACGAACGAGAATTGTTCCACAATCCAAGTTGGATCGCGGTTTATCTGGGCCAGGACATTGTTCCCCAACGTGCGCCAGCCATGGCACAGCATCGAAGAAACGTTCCGGTGAAAGATCGCATGCTGGCCATTCGCGCCGCGATGGCTCAAGCCGTCGACGCCATGCCGCCCCATGAAGTGTTTATTGAGCGTTATTGCAAATCTGCTTTGCAATGAGCGGCGATAAAGTCGTGATGTTGCGGCAATTCATCTGTCGCGCGCTGAATAAGCTTCTCTATATCCGCCAGAAACTGATTCAGCTGCTCAGACGACAATCGATTGGCCATGGCGTGGAAACTTTTTGGCATCAGCCCCTGCCCAGCCATAACCTGCACCCAGCTCGACTCTCGGAATAAGTCTTCTGGGTCTTTGTAAAGCAGACCATTTCCCTCAAACAGTCGCATTTTGTCTCGTAAACTATCGGGTACGGTCATGGTTTTGCAATACCGCCAAAACTCAGAGTCTTCGCGGTTCGTTCGATGATAGTGCAAAATCAAAAAGTCACGTATGAGCTCATACTCGCGGCTCACTTGCCGATTATATTCTGCTTCATTTGCAGGATCGAATGCGGCGTCGGGAAAGAGTTCAATCAGCTTCGAAACATTCGACTGGATCAAATAAATCGACGTCGATTCCAATGGCTCCAAGAAACCGCTCGCCAAACCTAGAGACACACAATTTTTGTACCAGAATTTTTCGCGCCTCCCCGTGGTGAATCGCAGACGTTTTGGGACGCTCAAAGGCTTGCCATCTAAGTGTGCAAGCAAAGTCTCCGTGACTTTCTCTTCTGTCGTGAATGCATCGCAAAAGACATGACCGTTGCCGGTGCGGTGCTGGAGGGGAATGCGCCATTGCCAACCCGCTTCATGCGCGGTCGCTTTTGTATAGGGCAACAGAGGCGCGGTGCTTTCGCATCCCACCGCAACGGCGCCATTGCACGGCAGCCAGCGCGACCAATCTTGATAATCAACCTTGAGCGCTTCTCCAATCAACAAACCCCGAAACCCTGAGCAGTCGATAAAGAGATCACCTTCAATTTGGACACCGCTTTCGAGAGTCACCGACTGAATGAACCCGGTTTCTGCCGCAAGAGTCACATCGACAACTTTACCCTCAATTCGCAAAGCGCCATTCGCTTCTGCGTGCTTGCGCAAGTAGCGCGCATAGAGCCCAGCATCGAAATGAAACGCGTATGCCAAGCCGGTCATAGAAGTGTTCCCGACCCGGTCCAATCGGCCAAACTTGTTTTGATATGCGGCCTTATGATGAAGCGAGTAATCCCATAAACTCGCGGTGCTTCCTTCCGCCCGACTGCGCAGCCAATACTGGTGAAAGTGCAGGCTCGCGAGGTTTATCCCAGCATCTCCAAATGTGTGCAGATAACTCTCGCCGATATGCCCCCAATTGTTGAATTCTATGCCGAGTTTAAACGTACCATTGGTCTCTTGGACAAACTCATTCTCATCAAGACCTAGTACGCCGTTGAGGCGTCGAATTTGTGGTATAGTCGCCTCGCCGACGCCAACAGTGCCGATAGCGTCCGATTCGATTAGTGTGATATTGGCGGTCGACCCAAGCAGGCGAGACATCGCAGCAGCGGCGATCCATCCGGCTGTCCCACCACCGACAATCACAATCTGTTTTAAGTGCTGATATTGCATGTCTTTTGTCTTACCCGCCTCTCAAGCATTGGCCCAGGGTGAACACCTAAAAAAGAAAGGGCCTGCCGCTCAAGCAGGCCCTTTCGGGAGGATCCTAACTCTCACACCAAGTTAGAATTTCTTTGACACCGTGAAGTTGTAAGTGGTGCCGTATTCTTCATATCGACTTGGGAAGACGACAGTTGGGTCCGTTGTGACGTTCTCGGTGACGAAAGGTTCGTTCGTAAGGTTAAACACCTCAAAATTCACGCCAACGCCCTGAAGCGGACCGTCATCCCACTCATAACCAATTTGAAGATCGACAATCGTCTCATCTTGCGCTTGTGCGCCGCTCAAACTGCCGTCAAAGTTCTGGACCTCAGATAGGAACTCTGAGCGGTGACGCGCACTGACACGGCCGCGCCAGCCGTGATTTTCATAATACAAGTCACCCGACCAAACCGTATCCGAATATCCAGGAATATCCGTTGAGCCGATATCATTGGTGAGTTCATTGTCAGAATAGGTATAGCTGGCATTGAAACCGAAGCCAGCAAACTGCTCAGGCAAGAAGCGGTCTAGACCAAGTCGCATGGTTGCTTCGAAACCTGTTATTGTCCCTTCGGCAAAGTTCTGCGGGCCACTTACATTCCCGATCGCAAATTCCGGATTGGTTGCGAGCGTTGCATCGTCTCCTGTCAAAGCAAGAGACTCTGTCAGGTCAACACCTCGCGTTGTCACATCGACAATCCAATCTTCGAGGTCTTTGTGGAATACGGCGAATGAAATCGCCGTGGTAGGATCAAAGTACTTTTCAAAAGAAAAGTCGAATGAGGTTGCCAAGTATGGCTCCAGAGTGGTGCTACCACCGCTTTGAGAGAAACAAACGTTCTCTTCGCCATCATAAATTGGGGCACCATTCATATCCAATTGCTCAGTATATATCTGGTCACCGTCGACATCGGTACACACGAGTGGATTGAAGCTAATGCTCCGGTTCGAAGCCAGTTGATCCATGCGCGCACGGGTCACCGTCCGAGCTGCGGCAAACCGCAAGAACGTGTCTGGCGAGACTTCGAAACTCAAGTTCGCACTTGGTAAGAAGTTCTCGTAGCTTAACGCGCCACCCGACGTGAGAGAGTCGGTCGATGATTGCTCGGTCTCAGCATATTGGAATCCAACATTACCAATTACGGGAACGCTGTTGAACATCGTATCGATGTTGGCCATGGCGTAGAATGTCTGAATTTCTTCTTCGACCGTCCATTCGGTGTCGAATGTCGCTTTTTCGAGATTATAAGTACCATCGGTCAAGAAACTAGATGGATCATACGCGATAATATCCAGCCCAATTGAGCCACTGTCCGTTGCCCCGACAATGCGATTGCTCGGGATCGCGAGGGATCCATTCACCCAAGAGTCGCCTGCTCGAATGAAATTCTCATTTGAATCGAAACTCTTCTCCCGATCCGTCATCAATATGCCCGCTTTGACACTGCTTATGAACTTGTTCCCAAGCTCGTACTCAGCCTCAAGACGCAATTGGTTGAGTTCGTCTTCAATCTTAGGCTCCTTGATGAAGCCGACCTGGCCCCAACCGCCTGGGTCGGTCAGCAGGACCACATTTGGGTCCGTGTAGTCGAGCCCTGCGGCGATACCGTAGGCGCCATCGTCATCGAAGCCAAAACCAAGTGTATCTGTTGGGCCCGAACCTGCGAAACCGGTGCCTGCATAGGATTCATAATCGATGTCGTTGCGATCAAGTGTTGAACGGGCGTAGTCCCCAGTCAGAGTCAATCGATCGGTGACCTGGTAAGAAGAGTTCAAGCCAATTGCAAAAATTTCAGCAGTGTTACCTTCTGTATCGGTGCGCAAGAATGTCGTGACATTATTGTATGTCGCTGCGTCGGCAAAACCGCTGGTTCCGGTTGTTCCCTGAAACTGAGCAGATGACCAAGACGCGATCGGAGTCTCGACACCACGGAAAATTCCAGCATCTTCGGTATCTGTATAGAACGCATCGACTGTGGTCTGCCAGCGATCGTTCGGTTCAAACTGTAGCGAACCAGCGACTGAGGTGCGTTCGAATTCACGAGAAACCGCACCGGTTCGAGGGTTATCACTCGGATAGACCAAGCCGGTAGCTGGGTCGATGGAGGTTTGTCCACTATTGGTTTTCAATTCACGCGATGTGAACTGTGTCGGATTGGATTGAACCGTTGCTGCAAGCGACCAACCAATCGTACCCTCGGCATTCTGGTCGATATAAGATCCGAATAGACGATAGCCGTCCTCGTTAAAATCTGGATTGGTCTGATCCGTATCGTTGATGACATACTTCCCCGAGAAGTTCAGTTTCCTTTCGGTATAGTCGAGCGGGCGTACGGTGCGCAGGTCCACCGCTCCAGCAATCCCGGTCGCCGCGAGTGTTGCATCAGGTGTCTTATAAACGACGCCTTGAGCAACGAGCTCAGATGGGAATTGGTCAAACTCAACGCCGCGATTGTTACCTGCCGAAACGACCTCCCGGCCATTCCATAGGGCAAGCGAGAAATCCGGGCCGAGGCCACGGATCGAAATTTGTTGCGAGCGGCCACGCACTCGTTGCGCCGTGACACCTGGCAACCGCGCCAGAGAGTCAGCAATTGATAAATCTGGCAGCTTGCCGATATCCTCAGCCGAAATGGCCTCAACAATCGATGTTGCGTTTTTCTTCGCGTTCAGTGAGTTTTGGATCGACCCACGAATACCTGTGACGGTGACGACGTCTAGCGTGGCCTCTTCATCCTCTTCGACAGCGTCAGCTGCATCTTGGGCATAAACGGGCACACTCGCAGCAAGCGCCAATGCCGCCGTGCCGAGTAGCCAACTTTTGGTGCTGGTAATTGGTGTTCTCAATTGTTCCTCCCTGAACGCGTATCCAGTGGCGTGGTACTCCACCACGCTCTGACCCTTCCGGCTTATTGCAAATTTATGAAAACGCCAAGCCCTTTCGCATAATCGTCATGCTTTTTCGCAGACACAATGTGACCTAAAAGCATCATTCGACCGAATCTTCGGCCGGAATTAGCTAATTGTAGTCGAAAAAACCCAGAGGACTGCACGAATAACGTCGAATTCAGCCACATCAGGTGTATTGCAAATTATTGCAAAGGTTTGCAATTTTTTGAAAATTCACGCGCAATAGTTGTGCTACGGCGCCCCGCATGAGGCCCGAATAATTAGTTCAGCGGGAATCCGGTCATCATCAGGGCCACGCTGCCCTGAGGAATCCAACAGTTTTGAGACCAGAACACGGCCGGCTTTGCTTGTATCCTGATCGACAGTGGTCAGAGGCACCTCGGAATAGACGCCGAAGGGAACATTATCGTACCCCACGATCGCGATATCTTCGGGTACCGACATCCCGGCGCGCCGTACCGCCTGCATGGCACCAAGCGCGATCAAGTCGCTTGCTGCGAAAATCGCATCAAAGTCGGCTTTTTCTTGGATCAGCGCCTCCACGACCGCACGCGCGGAGGCGACCTGGAAATGTGCCGGAACGAGGAGACGATCCTCATAGGGCAACCCCGAAAGCTCCAGGCCCTCACGATAGCCGCGCATGCGTTGCCCAGCTTCTGGAGCATCAGAATCCCCGAGAAAGATGATCTTCTTGCGCCCCAATCGCGCCAAGTGCGATGCTGCTCGACGGCCACCTGCCACATTGTCGCTGCCGACCGAGCAATAAGCTTGCTCGGGCAACGCAGCGCCCCAGACTACAAATCGATCTTCAACTTCCGACAACCGATTAAACGCTTCATGTAGGGTCGATTGTCCGAGAAATATTACTCCGTCGGATCGGCTCGTCGACATCGCCGTCGCCAGCTCATCGTAAGAAGATGGAGCAATGTAACTCAACAGAATATCACAACCACGCTCACGCGCGGCGTCGCCAATCCCTGCTAACAACTCAAAGAAAAATGGGTCCGCCATGCGACCTTCACGGCTTTGCGGGCGCGGCACAACGATCGATATGGTGGCGTTCGCCCCGATCGGACCCGCAGGCATATAGGCCCGAAACGGATAATCCAATTCTCGCGCGAGCTTCCAGATTTTTTGCTTGGTGCGAACGTTGACCGCAGGACTATCATTGAGTGCGCGTGACGCGGTTGAGATGGAAACGCCCGCCAATTTTGCGAGATCCTCCAAACGCGTTGTCGGCTTAGTTTCCATAACGACCTCCTCGCTACACCGCGCGGATCCACACTCCAGCGCGCTCTGGGATTGCACCTTCCCGTAACAAATCTTCGTTAAAAGGCCTTGAAGAGAGGATCAAATCCCCTTCGGAAACAAGATGTTCTGGGAGGCGGTACAGATCATTCCCAAAATTGAAGATGGCACAAATTGACTCTTTTCCCTTCGAACGCCGAACAATGAGGACCGAGTCTCGGCCAGAGTCTTCAAAGTCCATTCGTCCGTGAAGTAAGGCCGCAAATCGCTTCCGCGTCGCCAATGCATCCCCTGTAAACCGAAGCATGCTGTCATTTCCCTGCTGTTGATCTATGGCCAAGTCCATATGGTCTAGATCCACTGGCAACCACGGATCGCCGCTCGAAAACCCAGCATTGGGCGCTGCGGCTTGCCATGGCAAAGGCGTGCGCGCGCCATCACGACCAAGCGTTTTCGGCCAGTTGATAATCGCCTCGGGATCCTTGAGATGAGAGAATGGCACATTGGCTTGTGGCAAGCCCAACTCTTCGCCCTGATAAATGATCGGATTGCCACGCAGGGTTAGCAACAACATCATATAAAGTCGCGCCATGTCATCGCGATGAGCGCTTGGCGCCCATCGCGTCACAGCGCGCGGCGCATCATGATTAGAGAACGCCCAGCTCGGCCACCCCTCACCTTCGGATTGATCCCACAAATCCGCCGACTGCCTCACGCGTTGTGCGCCCAAGTTTGGCGCGTAGAGAAAGTCAAAATTGTAAGCAGAATTCAACCGCGCATCACCCTCGGTAAATGCCTTCATCTCTTTAATGGGGTTTGGCCCGCCGACTTCAGCTACGGTAAACGTGCCCGGGCGCTCATCCAGCATCGCGCGAAACTTTTCAATGAAGCCAACAGTGTCTGGTTGAGACATGTTATACTTATGGATCTGCATATCGAACGGGCGTGTCGCCTGATGCGCCGAGATGCCCGACGAGGGATTGTCGCGCAATTGGCGGTCGTGCATCGAGAAGTTCAAGGCATCGAGACGAAATCCGTCGACGCCTCGATCCAACCAAAATCTTCCCGCATCGATCAATGCCTGCTGCACATCAGGATTGTAGAGATTTAGATCAGGCTGTTCTTTCAAAAAATTATGGAAGTAGTATTGCCCCCGGCGTGCGTCCCACTCCCAACTCGGTCCCCCAAAAACGGACTGCCAATTGTTCGGCGGCGACCCATCTGATTTAGGGTCCGCCCAGACATACCAATCCGCGCGCGGATTATCTCGGCTCGAACGACTTTCGATGAACCAGTCATGATGATCGGATGTGTGAGAATACACTTGATCGATAATAACCTTGAGATTGAGCGCATGCGCGCGCTCAACCACCGCATCGAAATCGTCGAGTGTACCGAAAATCGGGTCAACGCCGCAAAAATCAGCGACATCATAGCCGTAGTCAGCCATTGGCGATGTGAAAAATGGAGAAATCCAAATACCATCAACGCCAAGCGAAGCAATATGATCCAACCCCTGCAAAACACCTTTTAGGTCCCCAATTCCGTCGCCATTGCTGTCGCGAAAACTGCGTGGGTAGATTTGATAAATAACGGCGCCTTTCCACCAAGGCAAATCCATACGCATCGTATTCATCGCTGCGCCTTCTGCGTCCGCCACATTACTCATTTAGTCGACCTCAAACTGAGACTTGCAAACCACGACATCAAGCGCCGGCACTGAGACGGCATAACTTCCGGGCACTGCAACACTGGCTGCACAGCTCCCGAGCAGCGCAGAAAATTGTTCTGCGCGCCCATCTACCGCAAGATTGATCTCACGGCCCTCTTCTTCTGCATTGATCACGACCACAATTTCAGTCCCCGCCCGATAGTCGATCCGCGAAAAGGCAAACAGGCTGTCTTCGCGGTGCGCTAAGCGCGTAATCTGTTCACCGCGACGCAAGGCCGGCTCTCTTGTGCGAATATCGGCAAATGATTTGATCGCCAGATACAATGGATGCTGCACATCAAAATTGCTTATCGCTGTCGTCGCATCTGTCGCGATCAGATCGTTATCGTTGTAAAGATCGATTTGACTGGGAAACATATTCTCGCGCGCCAGACGATCACCCCCATCTGACACGAAGCCCTGCTCATCCCCATAATAGACTGTCGGCACACCACGCCCGAAGAACATCAGCGCGTTTGCCAATCGCACACGCGCGAACATCTCTTCGTCGCTCATGTCAGGGTCTTGCGCGCGCAGAAAGCCTGCGAACCGCCCCATATCGTGGTTACCCAGGAATGTAGGCAACTGACGGGCAGTTTCCGCGCCATTCTCATAGATCACATCTGCCCGGTATAGTTCGTCCATATACAGGCCCGGCTTGCCATCAACGATCAAGCCCCGCGCACTAGACTGGAACGCAAAATCCAAAACAGTGGGCAAAGCCGCCGCGGTCGTGAATCGAGCGAGGTGTTGCGGCTTCTGACCATCCACATACACTTCTCCGAACATGTGGAAGTGATCAATCCCGAGATCCGCCGCGTGCTCCAAAATTGCCGGCGCGAACGACTGCCAAAATTCATCGCGCACATGCTTAGCAGTATCGATGCGAAAGCCATCCACATTATACCGGGTGATCCAGTCTTTGTAGATATCGATCATTCCCGAGACGACGCGGGGGTGCGCGGTGTTCAAGTCATCTAGTCCCGCAAAATCACCATAGAGAGAATCTTCATCGATGAAGTCAGTATCTCCACGGTTGTGATAATAGATGGTGTCATTCAACCAATCGGGAACCTTCACACCTTCGAATTGCTCAGGCACAAACGGGGTATAGGCCCAAGTCGCCTCGGTCAGTTTCTCGAAATTGACATCTGTTTGGTGGACCGCATCATCGCCCAAAAAGCCGTTATTGATAGATGCCCCATCGCTGGCGCGACGCGTCCATGGGTAATCACCGATATAGCGATACTCGCAGCGGAAGGTTGGACCCCCAGTCACCTCGGGGTCATGACATTCACGGTAGGCGATTATATCGGCTGTGTGATTGGTGATAATGTCCATATAGACTTTCATGCCACGCGCATGCGCCGCATCGACAAATGTCTTGAAGTCTTCGCGAGTCCCGATGTGTGGATCGACATTAGTGAAATCGGTGATCCAATACCCATGATACCCAGAGGACTCGAGACCTTCTGGCCCCTGCACGGGATTGTTCTCAAAAATTGGTGTCAGCCAAATTGCGGTCATACCCAGGCCTTGAATGTAATCCAATCGCTGAGTCAGCCCTTTGAGGTCTCCGCCATGATAGAACCCGAAATCCGTCGGATCATATCCGTCTTTGAGTCGCCCCCCTTCGATGCCGCCACGATCATTCCTCGGGTCTCCATTTTCGAACCGGTCTGGCAACACGAAATAGATGATTTCATCTTCAATTCGGCGATCCCTCTCAGGCAGTTCTTGAGCCTCAGCACTTTGAAGAATCTGCGTACCTGCATCATCAGATACAACACCCGTGCATGCGGACAGTATACCGACCGCCCAAAAGGCCATCGCAGCAGAACCCAGTCTGAGTTTTCTTAGCATAATGACATCCTTCCAAATTATGGTCAGCTTTACTCTCCATCATCCTTTTCATCATTTTGCATTCCTGACAAGCAGTCTTCGTACCGCCGATATGGGCTTTATGGTGCTCATGAGATAAGAATAGGTTTTACAATTGCATTTTTTTGCAAGATTACTCTACACCTCAATGAAACAGCAAGGAGACTCGCATGCGCCACACACTCACCGCCCGAACGATCGCCATCGCCCTCCTCGCAGCAGGCTGCTCCGCGCCCCCAAATCTGGCCGATGGATCAACCGAGGATAAAGTAAAAGCCGCCGTCGAGCAGACGCTCAAAAGTGAAAATTTGATCGAGCACACGAGTTTTCCTTCCGCCTTTGTCAAACCAAGGAACATTACTGTCTGGCTACCTGAGAGTTACAATTCATCAGGCAGTGAAACGTATCCCGTTATTTATGCGCATGACGGACAGAACTTGTTTGAACCTGATAGATCCTATGGCGGCGTCGAGTGGGAGCTTGACGAGGCCGCCAGCAAAATCATGAAAGACGGCACCGTCGGCCCCTCAATAATCGTCGGCATCTGGAATACGGATGAGCGCTGGCAAGAATATGCGCCTCAAAAAGTCGTTGAAAGCCTATCTGGTGACACGTCATCAGAATGGCTCGGCCCACACTTGCCTGAGCTGAAAGCGGATGCGTATTTGCGCTTCATCACCGAAGAACTCAAGCCATTCATCGACGAGACTTACGCCACCCGCCCTGACCGAGAACATACGCACATAATGGGGTCGAGCATGGGTGGACTGATTTCGCTGTACGCCGTGGCGGAATACCCTGCCACGTTTAGCCGAGCCGCCGCCGTCTCGATTCACTGGCCGCTAACCGAGCCCGAAGGCGCCGTCGCCCAGCAGGCGGATGAAGCAATGAAAAACTATCTGACAACGAGCGGGCTAACACCGTCTCAGCACACCATCTGGTTTGACCATGGCACGGAAACGCTCGACGCGGCCTACCCACCACATGCTTCAGTCATGGAGACCTGGTTTCGCGAACAAGGCTGGGACAGCGATCAAGCGATCTTTCGCACATATCCGGGAACCAATCACAGCGAAAAGGCCTGGGCCGCACGCGCCGAAGAAGTCCTGACTTTCCTTTTGTCGGAGGATTAATCCAAACCCCGGTTGGCCGCGCGGTCAGCGTATCGCGTTTTCACGATTTCGTAGCGGTCCCAAACCGCCCCATCCGCGACCGAGCGAAGCAGCTTTATGTATTCCGCATGCGTCCACGCCAGCGGGGTGGCCGAATTTGTTCCCCCACCAAACCTATAGCCAAAAGGGTTTGGCCCAACATTATCCCAGACTTGCTCCGGCAGAGCCAGGCCCGCATTCGCGAAGACCTCCATACTCTTTACGAGATTTTCAATCCGCGATTCAGCCTCAAGCACGATCGGATGATCGGGCTCAAATCGCACCAGCAGCCCCTCTAACCGCGCCATTTCATAATGGCCACGCTCGCCGGAGAAAAAAGGCCAAACGCGCCCACGCTGACCCAGTGTATTTCCGCCATCTATCTCATGATAATTAGTTCCGGCCTCACCATCCTCACCGTAGCCGTCATTTCCATATCGCCGCCAGCCAAGCCGCCCATCGTCGAACGTGTATCGCACCCGCAAGTTATCTTCATGCTCGCCATCCAATTCTTCGAGCGTATCCAGCACACTCTCTGAATCCCAAGCGCGAACCCCATAGCGCACGAGCTCCAAAAACCCGCCATCAATGATTTGATTTTCCGGCAAACCTGGACGGCCATTATTATCGCCAAGCAAAGCTGCATCATTTGGATCCTGATTGCGCGTGATGCGAATGAAGTACTCACCATCCCCGAGCGCACCATTTGTCGTGAACATCCAATTCTCGAGGCTTGCCTCAAGCTTATCTGCCGCCTCCAGATAACGCACGGCGTCCGATGACTCACCAAACCGCATAGCCAAATCCGCGGCCACGACCAGGCCTGATATCACTGCCGCGATGGTTGAAGGAGAATACCCCTCCTGCTCCTCCCATCGCTCTTGTTGCGTATAACCGAGCGAGGCCTCGAACTCTGAGTTCCAGAGGATGCCCGGTCGACCACCGTCCACTAAAAAGTCTGCAGCAGGCTTGAGCATCGCGGCATAACTATCTGCGATTTCCTCATCAGAGATGACACCGGCTTGCCAGAGCTGCCAGCCAAGCATGATCGGCATGGCGGTTTGGTCTTGCTGAATGGCGACCCATTCGATCTCGCCATCGACTTGGGTTTTTTGCAAAAACCAACCCGTAACACCGAAATTGCCGGGCGTTTTTTCAGTAACCTGCACGGACGGCAAATACCGATACGCCGCGCGCGCTGTATCAGGGTCCCCCATCGCCAGGAATGCAGAAGCGACCTGGAAAAAGTCACGCGGCCAAACCGCCTTGTAACCGGTCTGCGGCTGCACCGCTGGCGCCGTCTCACCCCAAGGGTTTGAGAGGGATGCGATTAACGCCCCCGCATGAGTTTTATCTTCCATAATCTTAAGATTGATGGCCGACATGCTGGCAAGAGCTCCCCCGTCTTCTGCGCGAGCGCGAAGTCGCGGAAGCTCGCTTAGGGACGCCAAGTAAGCTTCCCAGCCAGACAGATAGTGTTCGGAAATTTCCTCAGCCCCCCTGGCAAGACTTGCCTCGGCTTCTGCTTTAGCGGCGGCCGCATCCTCACCAAATCCAATAAAGAGCGCACCCACCTTCGAGCGCCCTGGCGAGAAAGGCACCTCAACCAGCATCTCGACGTTTCCGCCCACCTCGCCCGTGCTGTCAAACATCTCGTGCGTTAGCGGATCATCTAAGGCTTCAGAACCACCCACAAACCCAACCGTGCGGACACTGCCGAATCCGCCCGGGCTCGCAACCATCAGGGTCGCCCCATCGCCCTCCGCGTAGAGATGATCTCCCTCTACCCACGCTCGGTCGCCTGACCCCGAATTCCCAAGCGCCGGATCAATGTATGCGAATACCCGCACATCATCCCTTTCAGACTCCATTTGAACTGTAGAGACCAAGGTTTGGCGATCGGGATCAGTGAAAGCCTCAGCCCGTAAAACAATTGCCCCATCATCGAAAGTCATCACTTGCGAGTGAAGCGGCATTGGATGCCCCACACCACCGACCACGCGAACGATGGGAGTGGCCCGGCTCGTTTCTGGCGCTATCGCGCCCTGAGGGCCAACCACGATATACCGCAATTCTCGAATTTGCGCCTCGTGAATTAGGCCCCACATGACTTCCGTGATGCGATCCTCTGCGAGCGAGAACCAGACTTTAGAAATTGGCGCCGTTGGACCTTGCTCAGAAAACTGTCCATCCGCGTCATACGCCTCATAAGAGGTGCCAATCCCAGACTTCTGCGCATTCGACCAAGTCGGCGCCGCACCTGGCGCGCCTGGCGCGCCTGGCGCAACACGATCACCCCCCACCGACTCTGAGCAAGCTGCCAATCCAACCGTCATTAATGCGCAAATAGTTCTTTTAATCCGTCGCAAATGCGCCTCCCGCAATTTTTTGCAATTTATTTCACACATTCTCCGAGCGGGCGGGTTTGGTCAACTGGATTTTATCCTCACAAATGTTTGCCAAAGCGACCAAGATGGGTTTAACTAAGCACGAACATAAAGCCATATAATATTGCAATACTGGCAGGATGGAGACTATGAAATTGCGCGCACTCATTGCCCTCGCCGGCCTCGCCCTCTCGGCATGCGCGACACCAGAATCGATTTCGCAAATTAATGCAAATAATGAAACAGCACAATTAGATTTTAGGCCGAAACCATACGTGCAGGTCCAACATCCAGATTGGACGCGTGATGCCGTAATCTATCAAATCAATATCCGACAATTTACCCCAGAGGGCACATTTAGCGCTGCAAGAGACCACCTGCCCCGCTTAAAAGATCTTGGAGTTGATATTCTTTGGCTCATGCCGATTCACCCCATAGGCGAGACGAACCGCAAAGGCAGCCTTGGCAGCCCCTATGCGATCAAAGACTATTTCGGCGTAAATCCCGAATTCGGCACCGAAGTAGACTTCCGAGCATTCGTGGAAGATGCGCACGCACAAGGGTTCAAGGTAATACTTGACTGGGTCGCCAACCACACCGCTTGGGACAATCCTTTGGTTGAGGAACATCCAGAATGGTATGAAACAGATTGGAAGGGTGACTTTCACCCAACGCCTTGGACCGATTGGGCCGACATCATTGATCTAGATTATTCCAATCCAGATCTGCGGGCCTACAAAACCCGCGCCTTAAAATACTGGGTCGAAGAATTCGACATTGATGGCTATCGCTGTGATGTCGCTGGATTTGTCCCACTCGACTTTTGGGAAACCGCAAGAGCCGAACTCGAAACGGTGAAGCCCGTCTTTATGCTCGCGGAGTGGCAACAGCGAGATCAGCATAAACACGCATTTGACGCGACCTATGGCTGGGCTTGGAAAGAAGCGGCGCAGCGAATCGCCAAAGGCCAGTCGGATGCGGGCGACCTGCGCGGCTTCTTGGGCGACCAGATCTCAACTTGGCCGTTGGATGCCTATCGCATGCTGTACACTGAAAACCATGATCAGAATGCGTGGGACGGCTCAACTGGCAGCATTTATGGCGACGCTTATCATGCGATGCTGACGCTTTCCTTCGTCACTGAAGGAATTCCACTCATTCATAACGGCCAAGAAGTCGGCAACCAAAATCAGCTAGAATTCTTCGAACGTGACCCGATCGATTGGAGCGCGAGCGATCACGCTGATGGTGCGCTTATCAAAAAATTGATCGCCCTCAAAAAGGCGAACGCTGCACTCCATAATGGCGCAGCTGGCGGTCGCATCATCCCCGTATCAACTGACAATCCAAGCCAGGTGCTGAGTTTTGCTCGCGAGAAAGATGGCAACCGAGTCTTGGTCTTCTTCAACCTGTCAGCCAGTCCTGCAGAATTCCAAATCACGGACGGTCCCGCGGCGGGCGCATGGACGGATGGGTTGAGCAGCGATCGCGACAATATTCGCTTGGGCGCGACACGGGGATTGGACGCTTGGCAAGGTATGGTACTGATTTCAAATAAAGATAAGACTTAGCGGAGGATAAGAATGGCTGTTTCAGGAGGCCCCGCCGGCGCGGACGACACTATTCGAAAACCCGAACTCAATCTGTTTCAGATCATCAATATGTCGTTTGGTTTCTTCGGAATCCAGATCGGCTTCGCGCTGCAGAACGGCAATGTCAGCCGGATCTTCCAAACCCTCGGCGCGGATATGAGCCTTGTACCCTTGCTCTGGTTGGCCGGCCCCATCACCGGCCTCATTATGCAGCCGATAGTCGGATACTTCAGCGACAAAACTTGGGGGCCGCTAGGGCGTCGACGTCCATATTTCTTGGTCGGCGCCATCCTCACCACGCTCGCCCTCTTCATTATGCCCAACTCGCCATGGCTTTGGGTTGCAGCCGGTACGTTGTGGATTTTGGACGCCAGCCTCAATATTACAATGGAACCATTTCGTGCGTTTGTTGGCGACATGTTGCCTAGCAAACAAAGACCGCTTGGTTACTCGATGCAAACCATTTTTATAGGTGCCGGCGCGGTGCTCGCAAGTTTTGCTCCGTTCGTATTGACCCAAATCGGCGTTTCGAACGAAGCTGCTGAGGGCGTAATTCCCGATAATGTGAAATGGTCTTTCTACATAGGCGGTGCGGCGCTGCTCCTAGCGGTGCTTTGGACTGTATTCTCGACAAAAGAATACTCGCCCGAAGAATTGGAAACGTTTGGGAAAGATGAGGAAAACATTTTCGAGCAAGAAGGCGGGATCGAAATCAGTCCGCGCCCGACAGCCAATTTCTTCAGCAGGTGGGGCGCGATTGTTACGCTAGTTGGTGCTGTCCTAGCTTACTCTGTCTTTGCGCTAAATGGCGACCAACAATTCTACATAATTACCGGCGGGACCGTATTTCTGGGCCTGCTATTTCTCCTGAATAGCCTATTTGTGCGCGAAGATCCGGATGCTCGAAACTTCCTATCGGACGTGCTGGGAGACCTAACCACCATGCCGTTGGTTATGAAACGGTTGGCGGCAGTTCAGTTCTTCTCATGGTTCGGCCTGTTCATCATGTGGATCTACACTACCGCTGCAGTCGCGCTAAAAGCGTTCGGCTGGGACGGCGTCGATACCTCGACAAAAGCATTCCAGGATGCTGGGGACTGGGTCGGAGTAATGTTTGCCGTGCAAAATGGCGTCGCCGCACTCTATGCGTTCGTGATTGCCGGGATCGCTCGCAAGGTCGGTACGCGCAGCTTGCATGCATTCAACTTATTAGCGGGCGCAGCCGGGTTTATCGGTTACCACCTCTTTGCATCGCAATACGGATTGCTTATCCCTATGATTGGCCTTGGCATGGCGTGGGGCTCGATTCTCGCCCTCCCTTATGCGATCTTGGCAGACGCCCTGCCCGTTCGAAAAATGGGGATCTATATGGGCATCTTCAACTTTTTCATCGTGCTGCCGCAAATCCTTGTGGGCGGCACGATGGGTCCGATATTGCGATCCCTGGAAAGCAACATCGCACCGCTTGTCGGAGGCGTTCCGCTTCTAGCTGTGTTGTTTGGTGCAGCGAGTTTCTGCCTGGCCGCTTTCGCGATGACCTTCGTAAAAACGGACCAAACGTAGTATGGCGGAGACCATGCAGTTGCCGATAAAACTTTGGGCAGCATAGAGCATACAAAGGGCGCCCTTATTACCGCGACCGTCGTTCTTGCTCGCTTCCGCGGCGCGACTCTAGAAATCTTAGACGAATGATAAACATTCTCTTTGATTCGTCGGCGTTTGGATGGAAAGCACTCCGCATGTGTAAGACCAAAATGATTCTTAGCGCGGCAGCGTCCACGGCAGCGTTCGTAAATGTTCCATCTCAGGCACAGTTGAACGATCGCGATTTTGCGTCCTACACACCGAGCGTTTCGCCCCAACGGATTGCACTCGACGACGCCCCTAAGATCGATGGCGTTTTGGATGATCCAGTTTGGGAAACCGCGACGCTGATTTCTGAATTCTATCAAGTCGACCCCACCATCGACACACCGCCTGTTGAAACACGCGTTTATCTCGCATTCTCCGAAGACGCTTTGTACGTAGGCATTTACGCCTTTGATGATGAGCCCGAAAACATTCGCGCCACTGTTATGCAACGCGACGGAGATGTTTGGCGTGACGATATGGTACGGTTCTATATCGACCCGTTTGATACCGGCATTTCGGGGTTTGGCTTTGATGTAAACTCACTCGGAGCCAGATTGGACCGACTGATCCAACCCAATCGCCGCCCTATTGACGAATGGGACACGATATGGGGCGCCGCTGGTCAGCGCACGGAAGATGGCTGGACGGCGGAGCTGGAACTCCCCTTCCGCTCCATCAACTTTGACCCCGACGCCGACGCCTGGGGCCTCATGCTCACGCGCGAACGCTCGCATAAGAATGAAGAGTATCGCTGGGCAGCGATCGATCAGTCGCTACAAGCCTTTTCATTCGACCGCGCTGGTCGGCTGACGGGGATAGAGGACGTGAATCGCGGAAGCGGCTTGGAACTTGATCTACAGTCGGCGGCGATCGGCACCCGCGACTGGATCCGTCCTAGAGAAGATGAATTCGAACTCGAGCCGAGCGCCACGCTGCGCTATCAGTTCACGCCCGGCCTAACCGGATTGGCAACCGTTAACACTGACTTCTCGGACACGCCTCTGGACAATCGAGAAATCAACACAGGGCGATTTTCGCTTTTCTTCCCGGAGACGCGTGACTTCTTCTTACAAGACACAGCGTTCTTTGAGTTTGGCGGCAATGCATTCGCCCGCTCCCCTAATGGAAGGCCGTTCTTTTCAAGACGTATTGGGATCGTCGGCGGACAATCGGTTCCAATAGACGGCGGTTTGAAACTGAGCGGCGAGTATGCCGGTTTCGAGATCGGCGCCCTATCGACCATAACTGGAGAGGTCGAGGGCATCGATTCGCAAAACCTCTCTGTCGCAAGAATTACACGCGATGTGTTCGGGCATTCTAGACTCGGCGTGATTGGCACCTCAGGTGATCCAACCGGTGCAACCGATAACTCACTGCTCGGCATCGATTATTTATATCAGGATCCTTCGTTCTTGGGCGGCGGCCGGCTCGATGTTGATCTTTACTATCAACGCACATTCTCAGACGTACTGGGTGAAGATGACAGCCTTGGCGCCCGCTTCGACTATCCGAATGATCGATGGCGATGGACGGTTGAGTACCGCCAGATCGGCGAGGATTTTCGCCCCGCGCTGGGGTTTGTAAATCGACCAGCAACGAAGTCCTATGAAGCAAATTGGCACCGGCGGTTTCGACAATCGAGCGGTCCGTTGCGATGGTGGCAAATCAGCAGCGATCATGAGCGTGTCACGAACTTAGATGGCGATCTAGAAACCCGGGAAGACGAGATCGCGCTCACGGTTGAGACTGCTGGGACGGATGAGATTTCAGTCACGCTGTTCGATGTTGAGGAGCGCATTTTCGAGCCGTTCACCCTACCAGATAATTTGCTCGTGCCCGCCGGGCGATACGCGAATGATGGCGCAGCGCTCAACGTCCGCACCTCGAGGACACGGCCTTATGGGATGGAACTCAGTCTCGAAGTACAGGATTTTTTTGGTGGCGAGTCTGAAGCCGTCGGGATCGAGCTTTTAGCGCGCCCCAGCCGCTTCTTCGATCTGCAAGCGAATTACTCGCGTGAAGACATTTTAGTTCCAGCTGGCGATGTCACCATCGAAATCGGCTCGCTCGACGCTGTGGTGAATGTCAGTCCTCGCCTCTCGGTGTCCACGCAGACACAATACGACAACCTCTCGGAAAGCTTATCCTTCTTCGGCCGCATGCGGTGGGAGCTTCGCCCACAAACCGAACTCTTCTTTTCATTCGCCCACGGGGCGCTGATAGAGGGTAGCGATTTCGGACGTAACTTTAGGTCGATTCAAAGTCGATCTGTTATCCGATTGGGCAACACACTTCGATTCTAGCTATTATTGCTCCAGCTTAACCCAACTCAAACGGCACGACTGGGCGAAGGTTTGGATCCACGCGCAATCGGCGCTGCATGGGCGGAACGGAACGCTGGTGGCAATTTTCACGATCGCATAGACGGCAAGAAATCCCAATCGGTTCAAAACTCGCATCATTGGAAATATTGAGGCCATCAGCATAAACGAGTTTATCCGCATGACTGATACTGCACCCGAGAGCTAGCGCGTAATTCTGCACAGGATCACCATACCCACCAATATGTTTTGACTTAGCTAGAGCTAAGCAGAGGTACTTTTCACCATCTGGCGTTTGCGCCAGCTGCCTTTGAATCCGATCGGGCGTCTCGAAAGCACTATGCACATTCCATAACGGACACGCAGAACCGAAGCGCGCGAATTGCAAGCGCGCAGCGCTGTGTCGCTTTGTGATATTGCCTGCCCGGTCAACCCGAGCAAAAAAGAACGGTAGCCCTTTCCGATTAGGTCGTTGCAGGGTCGAAAGACGGTGCGCAACTTGCTCGATACTCGCGCCGAACTTGTTACTTAGAAGGTGGAGATCAAATCGCAAATCTTCGGCGGTTTGAATAAACGCTTCGTAATGCAAGATCACGGCGCCCGCAAAATAGTTGGCTAAACTAATCGACGCGACACTTGCTGCATCCGGAGATCGAAACCCTGCTTCTCTAACAATTCGATCTATCGTCGATCGATGCTCTAGGTGAGCGATTGTATGCGCCATATGAAACCGCCGACTTTCAGAGGTGAGATAGTGGCTCATCCGAAGCGTCTTTGTCAGCCGATCGAATACGCGCACGTAAGTGGGCGTTTCAAATTCAAGATACTCGACCGAGACAGCATGCTCGGTTTTTAGATATTTTTCTAAACCAGGTAGCCCGTCCGAGTCTTCGATTCTCGCAGCGAGCGCTTCGCCGGCATGATCCAGCTCATCGATGTAATTGTTCTGATAGTGAAAAAAGTCGCGAACCTCTTCGTAAGGCGAGGTCCCTAACTCAACGTCGCTTGCCGCATGGCCAAGCTCAGTGATTTGTTCGGACGTTTTTTTGAGCGACTGGTGCAGAGAAATGAGGGTTTGCGCAATCGTTGGCGCGTTCGCAGCGACCAATTTGAGTTCGCTTTGCGTAGGGCGCTCAGCGTCGAGCTTGGCATCTGAAAACACTTCGGCAAGATCGACCAGCAATCGTTCGGAGTCGCTATCAGACAGCATCGCGACATCCGTGCCGAACTGCTCCGCAAGCGCAATGAGCACGGGTGCAGTGATGTGACGCTGGCTATTTTCAATCTGGTTGAGATAGCTCGTCGAGATCCCCAAGATCCCGGCAAATTTCGCTTGTGTGAGGCCCTGGTCCTCACGAATGGCTCTGAGCTTTCTGCCCACGAAAAGTTTGTTCTGGCGCATGATTTTGCATTTTCGCAATTTTCTATTCGCAATATTGCATACTTTATTTCTTCGCTATTTCAAGGGTCCTCAGGATTGAGCACCTGCCATATGAACCCCTCATCAGCTTAAAAAGTCATCGGTGATCGTCGCGAGCGGCACCTGAGGCGCAGTAGAACGGGGAGTGAAGTGATGGAAAATACAATTTGGACTCAGCAGCAAAATCGAACCGGCCGCATCACCTTTCACTTAAAAACATCTAATCGACCGATCGATATTGACCTACTTCAGACACTGCACCGGGACCTCGCGCGTATGGCGGAGGACGAGTCGATTGATCTGGTGATTATGGACCGCGCGGCAACAGCTCGAGACTTTTGCGCAAGTCAGGGTGCAAAAACGTTGTCACTCGCGGGTCGCTACATCGGCGATGCAGCCACGAAGTACCTCGAAACCTACTTGCGAATCTGTCATCTGATTGCGACGTATCCGAAGCCGATTGTATCGATCATCGACGGCGCCACGGTCGCAGAGAGTGCGGGGTTTGCGTTACTCAGCTCGCATCAAGTTGTGACAGAGCGCGCTCGTCTTTGGTTTCCGGAAACAAGTTTTGGATCCATTCCCAGCGCCGGAGCAAGCCGCATCCTATCTCGACTTGAAGGAGAGATAGGGGCCTGGCTCGTGCTGACTGGGGCTCGTCTCTCAGGCGCCGACATCTATGCGGCGGGATTAGCCACCCATTATTCCTCATCCAACAACCTGAGCAACCTAATATCAGCTCTTCAGAATTCTGGATTGCACGCACTGGACGCCTGTCATACCGACCGCGAATTCTCATTCGAAGAACACCGCGCAGAGATCAATCACGTTTTTTCTGGAAAATGTGCAAATCAGATAAAATTTCGGTTGGAGCGCGGCAGCACCTGGGCGAAATCTCAAGCAACCAAGTTTGCGGCACGATCGCCTCTCTCAATCAAAATCGCGCTAAGGCTCTTACGCACCAGCGAGTATCTAGACTCAACGCGAGAAGCTTTGAAACTCGAATATCGCGCGCTCTCTCGATTGGTTCAATCTAGAAATTTTAGAGAGGGTGTGCGCGCAGCTTTCGAAGATATGGATTATTGGCCAGCTTGGAAACCGAATAGCGTTTTTAACGTCACTTACGATATGGTATCTGAGTATTTCACCCCTCTTCGGGATGGAGAACTCGACCTAACTGACAAGGCGCGACTCAAATCTCGCTTACTCGCCCGAGAGGCAGCGCCCGCTTAAGCGCGAGTCGATAAAAACACCACGCCCGCATCAAGTAACCTTACTCTTCAGCGCTAACACAAAAAAGGGTACGATCGGCGGCGCGGACATCCGAACTCAGAGTGCAAAATCGCTGCTATATTGCTCTGCAAATTCCTATGCTATCAAGCTGACCAAAGTGAGCGTGTTTGGCGCTCTTAAAGCGAAAGTGCATAATCGGTTGAGTAGCGCAACACACGTCACGGGCCGCCAGTTAGAACCCTTGCTGGATGAAGCCGAACGCGCTGGTATCCGGGTGAAAGAAATTCTTCACAGCCTGGGTTACAAGGCGCTTGCGCACAAGGCTATGCGGATTGACGCAGAGCTAACACTCATCGACTATTTTCGGATTGAGGGCGAAGTCGCGCGGCGCTTGGATGACCTCACAGCACACTTATCGGAACGCAAGCTTACCTATGACACCGGCGCCTTCGTCACGACGCAGATGCGCGGCTCAACCACCCTGAGTGAAGCGCTCTATAATCTCGCTCAGTATTTTAATATGATGCATGGCGAGCACTACAACTCCATCCGCACCACGGACCGGACGGTCTCTCTGATTATTGATGACAGAGCGTTTCCCTACACAATGCGTGACGATCTCGAGATGGTGCACTTTGTTGGCGACTGCGTGCTCATCAAAGTCCAATGCATTCTCGACAGTCTGAGCAATGGATTAGCCGAGAGCGCCTTGCGGCGGATCGCGGTGAAACGCCATCAGATTCCCCATCTCAGCTCTCATTTAGAGTTTTGGACCAAGCCGGTATCCTTTGGGCAGCCAAGCTATGAGCTCTGCTTTGATCGTGAACAGGCGCTAGCTCCGATGCGCACGCCCGATACAGTTGATCTGAGCTCCGAGGGCGTCTTTAGCCGAGTCATCTCTTACTTGGAGCAGCGGCAACCATTCGATGGTCAAACGACATTTGAGTCGAAAGTCCTAGAGTTGATTCGCGACGGTATTTTCCAACAAGATGCCGTGGCGCAGCGCCTCTCAATCAGCGTGGCAACTCTACGCCGCCGCTTAGAGGATGAAGGCACGAACTTCCGGAACCTGACCCAAACTCACCTGTTAAACGAAGCGACGCAACTTTTGCGCAAGGGCTATTCCGTTTCACACGTGGGCGAGCTTCTCAACTACTCCGACGTTCGCGCTTTCAATCGCGCATTCAAACGCTGGAAAGGCGAAACGCCCGCACAATACGCTCGCCGAGAAGCAGCGCTGACAGAGGACGCGTGAGCGAAACTGTTCACTCCTGAAAAGCTAATCAGTCATAGGCTTCTGCCGCACTCTCCAGCTAACTGTTTCAAAAAAGACAGATATGTCCGCGGGAGGACTCTATGACATTTAAAAAGAATACCCTTTTGTATCTCGGGCTCTCATCGACGCTTGCGCTGACGATGGGACACGGCACAATCAGTGCCCAAGACGCTGCTTCAGATGAGGAAGAGGCACGCCGATTTGGCACTGTCACTGTTACGGCGCAACGTCGCGAGCAAAATGCGCTCGATGTGCCGCTCTCAGTTTCAGCATTTAGTGGCGAAGATCTAGAAGCAACCGGCGCTGTAGATATCACAGCTATCCAGCGCGCCACCCCGAACGCTACTATAGAAGTCGCGCGCGGTTCTAACTCGACTCTGATTGCTTTCATCCGCGGTGTCGGACAGCAAGATCCCTTGTGGGGATTTGAACCCGGCGTTGGGCTTTATGTCGACGATATTTACATCGCTCGCCCTCAAGGCGCGATCCTGGACATATTCGACATTGATCGGATAGAGGTTTTGCGCGGCCCACAAGGCACTCTTTATGGTCGCAACACGATTGGCGGCGCGATCAAATATGTCACGCGCCGCATAGGTGACGAACCCGATCTCAAAGCCAAGCTCAACCTTGGAAGCTATAACCAAGCGGATGTGATCGTCTCTGGCTCAACACCAATCGACGACACATTCGCTGTCGGGGGTGCGATCGCGAAATACACGCGCGACGGCTTCGGTGAAAATCTCAACACAGGCGCTGAGCACTATGACAAAGATGTTCTTGCATATCGTCTAAGCGCTGAATGGATGCCAAGTGACGATTTTTTTGTCAGAGCGGCGTATGACAGAACAGAGGACGATTCCAATGCGAAGCATGGCCATCGTCTGCTACCAAGTGCAGACGGCACCCTACCCGTTACAAGCAATGTCTTCGACACACGCGCAGGTCTCGGGGACGATAATTCGGTTGAAACCGAAGGTTACTCTTTAACCGCCGAGTGGACTGTGAACGATTTGGTTACGCTAAAATCAATCACAGCCTACCGCGAGGGTGAGACAACCACGCCAATCGATTTTGATGCCTTACCGCAACCAGATTTCGATGTGCCAGCGATTTATGCGGATGACCAGTTTAGCCAAGAGTTCCAATTGCTCTACACGGGTGACCGTATTTCAGGTGTCGCAGGCATCTACTATCTTGACGGCAACGCTAACGGCGCATTCGATGTGATCTTAGGGGGCCTCGGATTGACGGTGTTCCAGGGCGGAGATCAGACCAAAGAGAACTTCTCAATCTACGGCGACTTTACTTATGATTTTAATGATCAGTGGGCATTAACCGTTGGCGGACGTTACACTGAGGACGAAACCACAGCTGATGTCTTACGCGAGCTGTGGCTGGGTCTCGGATCCGGGGCTTTCGACCCATCCAACACCTCGTCCATCTTCTTTGTGACTCAAACCGACTTCCAAAACCTGAAACGATCCGACGAGGAATTCACACCTCGGGTTTCTCTTTCGTATAAGCCGGCGGAGAATTTGAACCTCTATGCGACATACGCTCAGGGCTTCAAAGCCGGCGGGTTCGATCCACGCGCACGGGCGGATTTAGACCCGCTTGGATTATCTGAACAAGGCTTCGGACCGGAATTTGTCGACAGCTACGAAATCGGCGCGAAAGGCTCATTCCTTGAGAATACACTGACCTTAAATGCGGCAATTTTCTTTGCTGAATACACAGACCAGCAAATCACGGTTCAAAGCGGTGCCGACTCTGACGGGGATGGCACCAATGATACGTTTGTCTCTTCCGTCTTTAATGCCGGCGCGTCAGAGTATACTGGGTTCGAGCTTGAAGGCACGTGGTTCATCAACGACCTATTCACGCTCTCGGGCAATCTCGGCGTTATAGATGCAGAGATCACAGAAATCATCTCGGCAGACGTGAATATCGCGGATCAATTCGTTACCCAGAATACGCCTGAGCTGCAGGGCCAGGTTTCTTTGAACTACACCAACAATCTGGGCGACAAGGGCGAAATTTCGGTCACCGGCGCGCTTTCATATCGCGATGAGTATTTCTTGTTTAATGTCGAGAACCCGGGCTTTGGGGCGGGTGAGAATGCGGTTTTCCCAGCAGGCGGTCCGGCGCTCGATCCTGGTAGTTACACGCTGGCGGACTTAAGCATCGTGTGGACATCACCGAGCGAAAAGTATCGCCTTGGGCTTCACGGTCGAAACCTCACAGATGAGGAGTATCGTGTCGCGGCGTATAATTTCGTCACGCCAAGCCAGCTTGGGATCGACAGCGCCTACTCTGCATTCTACGGCCCTCCGTCGACCGTGACGGCGTCTCTTTCCGTCGACTTCTAGTCCCCGAGAAGAAGATGATGGACGCACGTTCCTCCCAAGCCGGGGGTCAGTTTGGTGGGCGAGTCTATGTACTCGCCATCCTGACCCTCGTCTACACGTTCAATCACATTGATCGACAAATATTGTTGATCCTCGTCGAGCCCATCAAAGCAGAGCTCGGGATTAGCGATAGCGCGATTGGTTTGCTCACAGGGTTTGCGTTCGCCGTTTTCTACGCGACCTTCGGAATTCCAATCGCAATGTGGGCAGATCGAGGCAATCGCCGGAACATACTTTCTATCGCATTAGCCGTTTGGTCCGGAATGACCGCACTTTCCGGCTTGGCACTCAGTTTCTGGCATTTGCTCGTGGCGCGCATGGGCGTCGGCATTGGAGAAGCTGGGGGAACGCCGCCTGCTACCTCAATGATCTCTGATTTATATGCCCCACGAGAACGCGCCTTCGCGCTCGGAATTTATACATCGGGTATTGGGCTCGGCATTCTCGCCGGGTTCATGATCGGCGGCTATGTTTATCAAGCATTCGGATGGCGCGTTGCCTTTTTCGTTGCCGGCATCCCTGGGATCGTGCTCGCGCTCGTTGTTTTCTTGACCATTCGCGAACCTAAGCGCGGCGCGGTCGAACAACGTGAGAGCGATGGGCAAGCATCGAGCTTTGGCGAAACCTTGGGGTTTATCGTGAAGCAGAGCTCATTCTTGTGGCTGCTTGCGGGGTGCTGTTTGATTTGTGTGTCTGCGAACGCGTTCCTCGCTTGGACCCCTAGTCACTTGCAACGAACCTACGATGTTGGTCCGGCAGATATCGCGGTCCCACTCGGGCTATTAATTGGCGGCGCGGGGAGCATCGGCGCCATCGTCCTGGGACGCGTGTGCGATCGCTTGTCTGAGCGAAGCTTGGCTTGGCGACCTTTGATGATTGCAATATGCGCCGCTTTAGCATTGCCCTTTGCTTGGCTCTTCCTGCAAGCGCAGACAATTACGTTCGCTTATCTTTGGAACCTTGTGCCAAGCTTTATCGGCCTGATTTATGCGAGCATCGCTTACACCGCGTCACAAGAATTGGTGGGGCTAAGAATGAGAGCCTTCGCGTCGGCTTTTATGTTGTTTTGCCTGACACTGATTGGCATTGGCGGCGGTCCCACAATTGTTGGCTGGTTGAGTGATACATTCGCGGCATCCGGCTCGCCATTGCCCTTAAAGTCCGCTTTGGAAATCATGCTCTCGTTGAACCTATTGAGCGTTTTTGCATTATTTATGTCGTCACGAACCTATGCGAAGGACGCGGCGCGCGCCGCGGAAATAAACTAGATGCGAATTCAGTCTGTCATCACGTGTATCTTCTTTTCCGGTCTCTTAATGTGCGGGTGCACACCAACGGCACAAGATACAACCCTTGAGGCAAACGACACGCCGTTTGAAAGCCCATACTTTTCAGTCAGCGTCAGCGGCAGCGGACCTGACATCATTCTGATGCCCGGTTTAGCATCTAGTGGTGCCGTTTGGGATCAAACCGTTTCCGCATTGCAGAGCCAGAACACATTGCACGTCATACAAGTCCATGGATTTGCGGGTGCCCCTGCCGCCGGCAATTCCGGAAACGATGATATCCTCGATGATCTCGCCACAGATTTGTCGAGCTACGCGAAGCAACTTCCGTCATCGCCTGTAGTGATTGGGCACTCTTTGGGCGGCTTAGTCGCAATGAAAACTGCGCTGATACCGGATACACCACTCGAGGAACTCGTCATCGTAGATGTCTTACCGTTCTTCTCTGTCTTAATGGATCCATCAGCAACTTCGGAAAGTATAGCGCCCGTTTCAGCGGTCATGACAGCCGCCCTACTCGCCCAGTCAGAAGACGTATTTTCCGAACGCCAAGCTGAAGCCCTCGCCGCTCTGGTGAAGAATCAAGACGACCTCGATCTGACCTTAAGTTGGTCCGTTGCCAGCGACCGTGCAGTGATGGCACAAGCCATGTCGGAAGTCCTTGTGACGGACCTGCGGTCAGATGTATCAAGAATCGCAACACCCACCACAATCATCTATGCGAGAGATGACGCGATCGCGAATATGGCGGTGATTGAAGACTACTACCACGATTTATACCAGCCGATATCCGACCATTCACTTATCGCAATTGATGATGCATTTCACTTTGTGATGCTGGATCAACCCGATTCGTTTCAAGCTGCGATCAATTCTGCTTTAGTGGACTAAGTCGCCTCAAAACCACTCACTGGGTTATAATTAGTGCCCCGCCTTGGGCTCAAAAAAATCTAATCCCCCAAACGACTAAGAATAAAACACTCGCAATTAGACTTGAGCAATACAAAAGCAGCGCTTTGTAAAATTTGGATATATTATGAGAACCCGGCCCGCTCCTCAATACAGTAATTTTGTCTAAGTTTCTCTATTGCTTCGAGACTGGGCAATTGTATTCAGCAAATATTTTGTATTATTTCTTGACACCAGATTGGGCCTATGATGCGGGGGCTATAGGAAGAAATCCTACGTGAAATGAGAACGCATTTATGTCAGCGCTGACAGATATCGATCGTTTGGACATTCGACGCGAGCTTGTGTTGGACGCGCCAAACAATCATTCTGAACGTCAGACATTTCCCGCTATTTATCCAGAATGGTTGGGGCACCGATCTTTCTCACAAACGCACGGTAGCCGCTTCAACTATATTGTGGGAGAAATGGCGCGCGGCATCGCAACGCCGCGCATGGTCGTCGCTTCTGTCAATGCAGGCTGCGTTGGCTTTTATGGAAGCGCCGGCCTGCGACCGGAACAAATCGAGCTTGGCATTCAGGAGATAAAATCTCAGCTCTCACCAGAGAATGTGTCTTGGGGAGCCAACCTCATCCACACGCCCCAACAACCAGCGTATGAAGCGAAGGTGGTCGACCTTTTTTTAGCTCACCAAGTTGAACGCGTATCCACTTCGGCGTACAAAAGACTGTCTCCAGAGACTGTTCGGTTCAGCGCGTTTGGATTGTCACGGCGTGCAGATGGCACCATCAAACGCCAAACGCATGTGTTCGCGAAAGTATCTCGCGCAGAAGTCGCGGCGCAGTTTATGAATCCTGCGCCAATTGAAATCCTTCAATCACTCGTCAATGCGGGTCATATTAGTGCCGAACAAGCGGAGCTAGCAAAACAGGTCCCCGTGGCAGAGGACATCACTGCTGAAGCCGACAGCGGTGGTCATACGGACAATCGACCGAGCGGCCCTCTTTACGCCTCTATTCGGGCGGCACGCAAACGAGTATGCGACGTACAAGGATGGCCATTAGAAGCCGTCCGAATTGGTTTGGCGGGAGGTATAGCAACGCCGCACGCAGTGGCGGCGGCATTCAACATGGGCGCGGCCTATGTTCTAACAGGATCGATCAACCAAGCGGCACAAGAATCTGGTCTTTCGGAACCAGCGCGCGAACTCCTGGCGAAGGCGGGCCCCGCCGACGTCACCATGGCGCCGGCTGCGGATATGTTTGAGCAAGGCACCGAAGTGCAAGTGCTGAAGCGTGGCACGTTGTTCGCGATGCGGGGAAAAAAGCTGTTTAACCTCTATCGCGCTGGATATTCGTTTGAGTCTTTGACTGATCAAGATCGGTCATGGCTTGAAAGTGTTTTAGGCGAGCCGTTTGATCGAGCATGGGCGAAAACCCGCGCTTACATAGAGCGTGTGAATCCTCGCGAGGCAGAACGTGCAGAGTCTGATGGTAACAAACGGTTCGCCTTGGTCGCGCGTCGATACCTATTCATGGGGGCACAATGGGCACGCGAAGGCGATCTCTCACGACAGTCCGACTTCCAAATCTGGTGCGGTCCGGCGCAAGGTGCATTTAATGAGTGGGTCGCGGGATCTGCTTTGGCGCCGATCGAAAACAGAACTGTACGCCAAATTGCTTGGAACCTGCTTGAAGGCGCTGCGCACCTCACGCGCGCCGCTCAAATAAGAGCCGCAGGTCTCGATGTTGACGAAGACGCGTTTGAATTCACCCCGAGACTATTTGCATGAGGATCAAGGATTGAATGCCCAAATCGAGCGCAGAACCCATCGCCATTATTGGTCTAGGCGCCATATTTCCGGGCCGCGGAGATGTAACCGGGTTCTGGCGTGATGTCTTTGAGGGACGCGATTTGCTTGGACCGGTTCCGGCCTCGCATTGGCTGGCGGAAGACTATTATGATCCTAATCCCAAAGCGCCGGATAAAACGTATGGAAATCGCGGAGGTTTTATAGCGCCCCAGGCCTTTGACCCTCTGATGTTTGGGCTTCCGCCCACCGCGATGCAAGGAACAGATAGTGCGCAAATGCTAGCACTTATCGGCGCGAAAATGGTGTTGGACGAAATCCAACGCGATAGCGGTGGGAAGATAAACAAAGCCAGCACCAGTGTCGTATTGGGCGTTGCCTCTGCAACAGAACTCACCGCGCATATGGCGGGCCGCTTGCAAAAGCCGGTTTGGGTTGAAGGCCTGCGACAAGCGGGATTCTCTGAAACAGATGTGAAAGCAGCATCAGATCAAATCGAAGCACAATACGCGCCTTGGCAAGAAGCGACGTTTCCGGGTTTGCTCGGTAATGTTGTGGCTGGACGGATCGCCAATCGGTTTGACTTGGGTGGCTGCAACTATGTGACGGACGCAGCTTGTGCCTCCAGTCTCTCCGCGCTTCAGATCGCTCTCCATGAACTCCGCGCTGGCGATAGCGATACCGTTCTGACGGGCGGTGTAGACGCGCTGAACGACATCCTCATGTATATGTGTTTCTCGAAAACACCAGCGCTCTCGCCAACGGGTGATTGTCGCCCTTATTCCAGTGACGCTGATGGCACGATGCTCGGCGAAGGGCTTGGTATGTTGGCGCTGCGTCGTCTGTCAGACGCACAACGCGACGGCAATAAGATACACGCCCTTATCAAAGGAATTGGAAGTTCAAGCGATGGCAAAGGGACTGCGATTTATAGTCCACTTCCAAAAGGCCAAGCTTCGGCGCTGAAACGCGCCTATGATCAAGCTGGATATGCCCCATCAACCGTTGGATACGTTGAGGGCCATGGCACTGGAACCAAAGCCGGAGACAAAGCTGAACTTGATGGCTTACACAGTATTTTCGCCAAATCGGGAGCAAGCGAACCTTGGTGCGCATTGGGATCGGTCAAGTCGCAAATCGGCCACACCAAAGCCGCAGCAGGTGCCGCCGGTCTCATCAAAGTTGTGCAGGCGCTCAGTCGTAAAGTTCTTCCACCTACCATCAAAGTCGAAGACCCTGCCGAAGCCATTCAAGATGGCGGGACATTTTATTTAAACTCAGAAGCGCGCCCATGGATTGCACCCACGGGAAATCCGCGGCGGGCATCAGTGAGTTCTTTTGGATTTGGCGGTAGCAATTTCCATGTCGCGCTTGAAGAATATGTTGGTCCGAACAAGGCCCCGACGTATCGCGCCAATCCAAGCGAGCTGTTTTTGTTTTCGGCTGACAGTTTGGAAGATCTCGCTATCGCACTGCAGAGAGTTCAGCAAAGTCTTACTGAGCAGGCCATGCCGATTGCGGCGACCCAGACGCACCAGTTTTTCAAGCCAGCTGCGCCGTTGAGAGCCTACATAAATGCATCCTCACCGAAAGACTTTGAAGACAAAGTAAGCGCCCTGCTTTTACACCTCAAGAATGGAACACCGCTATTAAAAACGGGGTGTGCCGTACAAACAGCGACAGCAAAGCCAAGCAAAGTCGCTTTTTTGTTTTCTGGGCAAGGCAGCCAGTACGTTACGATGGGCGCTGAACTGGCGATGGCGTTCCCCAAAGCACGCGACGTCTGGGACATGGCGGCCTCACATCAAAGCCTCCGTAGCTTGCGACTTCATGCGTTAAGTTTCCCCCCCGCGCCGTTTGATCAGACTGATGAGATTAAGAACTCACAGCGGCTAACCGAGATGCAAAACGCGCAGCCCTGCATCGCGGCCACTGCGCTTGCGCAACTCGCTTTGTTGGAACAACTCGGCTTAAAAGCCGACATGGTCGCAGGTCATAGTTTCGGCGAAATCCCGGCGCTTCATTATGCGGGGGTGATGAATGCGAAGACCACACTTCGCATGGCTGCAGCACGCGGGAAAACAATGGCAGAAGCAGCATCCAATACCGAAGGAGCGATGCTCGCGGTACAAACGGATGCTAAATCCGTCCGGTCAGTTCTCGAAAGTGCCGATGACAGCGTGGTTTTGGCAAACGACAATGCCCCAAACCAAGTTGTCCTTTCGGGACCAACCGGCGAGATTGCTGAAGCCCGGAAACTCTGCGAAGCACAAAACCTTAAGGCGAGACTGCTTCCTGTCGCGACCGCCTTTCATTCCTCAGTCGTTTCGAGTGCCGTGGCACCGTTTGAGGCAATCCTGAAAAAAATTAAATTCAAAAAGCCTAAACTGGCGGTTTACGCCAACCGCACCGCGGCGCCTTACGATACACCAACAACAAAGTTAGCTGGCGAAATTGCGTCGCAACTTGCCAATCCCGTTCGCTTCCGTGAGATCATCGAGGCGATGCACAAAGACGGAGTACGCACCTTTGTCGAAGTGGGCCCGGGAAACGTACTCACCAATCTTGTTGGGCACACACTAGGCACTCAAACTCATCAAGCCATCGCACTGGATCACAAATCGATCAATTCGTGCGTTCAGTTTTTGAGTGCACTGGGCGATCTATGCATCGCCGGACACGACCTAGACTTGGCCGCTTTGTTCGAAGAGACACCACCCGAACCAATTGCCGCAATTCCGTCGAAGCACGCCATCGAAATTTCAGGGGCCAACTACAATAAACCCTATCCGCCTAAGAAAGGTGCGACCGGAAAAACACCTCCAAACATCGCACCGGAAAAGCAAATAACTCCCAATCCCGAACCGCGCCAGACCACTACAGGATCCGCCATGACTTCTCCGACTGAAGCCGCTCCAATACCACCTCAGGCACCCAGCGGCCAAGACCAGCTCGCTATCGCTCTTGCCCACAGTCATGCGAGCTACATCAATGCTTTAACGGCAGCGCATCAGTCTTACTTGGCGACAGTCGCGCAGCTAACGGGTGGTACGGCCGTAGCCGCGATGCCTGCTGCGATACCGGCCATCCCTGCACCAACCCCGATTAGCCCGCCGCCAACGCCCCTCGTCGTGCCGGTACCTCCGACCGTCACCGTCGCTTCTCAAGCCGCGCCACCAGTCGCAGAGACGGTTCATGCTGCACCCGCACCGTCTGTTCCTTCACCACCCGTTGCCTCAGCTCCTTCACCTGCGCCTTTAAGTGCCGCCATATCGGCCACATTAAACGGCGGTGCCGAAGCGCTTATAAAGTCGATTATCTCTGAGAAGACAGGCTATCCTGAAGATATGCTCGCCAGTGATTTGGACCTTGAAGGTGAACTCGGCGTCGACTCTATCAAACAAGTTGAGATCCTTTCTACCCTGAGGGAACGCGTTCCAGACCTGCCGGAGATCGATCCGGAACGTTTAGTGGAGTTACGCACTATCGGGGCAATTGCTGAAATGGTCAGCGGACATCCTGCGTCGGCAGCCCTTCCCGTCTCATCATATCCTGCTCCTGTCACTTCAAGCGTGCCGTCGCCAGCGCCCGGCAGCCAGTCTCAGCAGACCGGCGTCAGCCTCTCTGCAGTGCAAGAACTGATAGCGGAGAAAACGGGGTACCCTGTCGACATACTTGAACCCGACATGGACTTAGAGGGTGAGCTCGGCGTCGACTCAATCAAGCAAGTGGAAATTCTCTCATCCCTGCGAGACCGTTTTCCAGACTTACCGGAAGTCGATCCTGAAGAGCTCAGCGAGTTGCGTAGCATTCGAGCCATCGCAGATTTTTTCGGTTAAGGGGCGAAGCCGTAAAGCTCAAACCGCTTCGTCCCGAAGAGACCTCAGAAATAGCGCCGACAAATCGCACTGTTGTGCATCGCATAGACAATGTCTCCGTTCCGCGCGCGAAGAAGGCATCGAAACCTTCTAAGATCGTCATTACGACCGCGAACACGGACCTGGCGAAATCATTGGAACATGAGCTCTCTGCACTGAACGTTGCTGTTCAACTCGTTGATAAACCACAAGCAGAGAACGCCGATCTCATTGTTCTAACCGAGGGCAGCATAAATGGCGAACCCGCGATAAGCCGACATTGGGCGGTGCTGCGTATCTGCAAAACGCTAAGAGAAACGGAGATACCGATCGTCTTGCTGGGCCGGCAAAATCAACACGACCTAGAGTCAATCACTGGTCTTTCCGGTCTATCTCGAACATTGAGACAAGAATGGCCAGGAGTGCCGATAACTAACCTGGATATTTCCCCATCTTCGAGCGTAAAACAGATCGCGCAAACGCTACTCAAGACACCTTCGGATAGCCACTTGGACGCTGGCAAATTGTCCACCACGCAAATACTCGAAACGCCGTTAGCGCTTCCGAACACTAAATCACTCTCGCAGTCTGGAAATTGGCTTATCACTGGGGGCGCACGCGGCGTAACCGCGGCATGCGCGATCGGTCTTGCGAGACAGCTGGGAACCGGAAAGTTCTTCCTTGCGGGGCGTTCGGATATTGTAGAATGGCCGGAATCGATCCCGGACTGCGAAGATCTTCTGTCCCTGCGAGCCGACCTCATTCAGCGCGCTAAACGCAACGGCGAACGCCCACGCTTGCCAGAAATAGACCGGCAGGCACGAGGGTTACTCGCCAGTCGCGAGGCACAACAAACACTCGGCGCACTCACCGCCGCGGGAATCGAAGCGCATTATATGAAGCTGGACATCTCAAAACGCCGAAGTGTTCAGTCCACCATTGCGCAACTAACCTCAGCGCACGGCCCCATCACAGGTTTGGTTCACGGTGCCGGCGTTCTCGCCGATCGACAGGCAATAAAGAAAACGAAAGCCGACTTGACGAAAGTGTTTGCGCCAAAAGTACTAGGCCTTCTAAATATTCTCGATTCCATTGATGTGTCTGCTTTAGATCATCTTGGTTTGTTTTCGTCTGCTGCAGCCGTGTTTGGGAACCCTGGCCAAAGTGACTATGCGATGGCCAATGCATGGCTCAACAATGTCGCAGACCAGCTTCATGCGACCCACAAAGGTCTGCGCGTTAGGAGCTTCTGTTGGGGGCCATGGGCAGGAGGCATGGTCGATGAAACGCTGGCGGCTCAATTTGCAGAACGTGGCATCAACTTAATCGAGCTTCAGGATGGCGCCGAGATTTTCGCAAAGCACTTATTGTTTGGCGAAGATGACTGCGTGAATCTTTTGATCGGTGATCGCTGGTGAGCAGAACAGGCAATCCCTCGTTCGAACCCATAGCGATCGTTGGACAAGGCTGTGTCCTCCCGAAAACCGATTCGCCCGAAAAGTTGTGGGACCATGTTTGCGCGAATGCGATCTTATACAAAGACGTGCCCGCCGAAGCGCTCGGACTTAGCAATACAGCTCGCACTGGCCGAACATTTGCATCTGCCATGGTCAGCGAGACCATGCCCAAACCAAACGAAATGGATCCGGTTTGTCGATGGTCACTCGACGCCGCGAAGAGGGCATGGGACGATGCTGGGACTCCTAAAATTGGACCCGGTCGTGCCGGTGTTTACGTGGCAAACCTCACATATCCGAGCCGCGCACATGCGGGATATGCATCAGACATTTGGAAACATGGCACATCGCAGCGTTCTGCTGAAAGCGTTCTAAATGCGTCGCTACCCCCGCATCTAATTTCAACTGAGCTTGGATTGAGCGGCCCCGCTTACGCACTCGACGCCGCGTGTGCATCTTCACTCTATGCAATCGAAATTGGTTGTCGCCGGTTACAAGCCAGGCAAATCGATTGCGCGCTTATCGTTGGTGTCAATGCCGCGGATAATCTCATTCTACATATAGGATTCGACGCGCTGCATGCGCTAAGTCCGACCGGACGGTCACGCCCTTTTGTAGCTGGGGCAGACGGGCTGGTTCCATCTGAGGGTGCCGTCGCGGTGGTGCTAAAACGTCTTGCAGACGTCACCCCTAAAGACAGTGTGCACGGAATTATTCGAGGCGTTGGTCTCTCAAATGATGGACGACGAAAGGGCTATCTTGCGCCATCAGCGGATGGACAAGTCGAAGCCATGCAAAAAGCATATGCGATGGCGAGTATTGATCCGACAAGTATCGATTTCCTTGAGTGTCATGCGACGGGCACCGCAGTCGGAGATAGCACCGAACTTCAGGCGTCCGCACGCGTCTTCAAAAAAGCGAAAGATCTAAAATTAGGATCCCTCAAATCCAATATGGGGCATCTGATCACGGCCGCGGGGCTAGCGAGTTTGCTAAAGGTAACGCAAGCTATGGCTGCCGAGACTCTACCGTCTACGCCGATCGATGGCTCCCTAGTCGATGAATTGGACGGCACACCGTTTACCGTACCTACAAACGCCACGGACTGGCCTCGCGGGAAAACGCCGCGGCGTGCGGCTATAAGCAATTTTGGCTTTGGCGGGAACAATGCGCACTTGATCGTTGAGCAATTCGAGAAACGAAACTCGCGAGAACCGAAGCTAGAGGTCATAACCAAGAATTCAAATATCGGCATATGCGGTATAGGTTTGCTCGGGGGGAGCGATCGCGGCTGCAACGCGGTCTTACGGCGCTTAATGAATTCGCCTCTTAATCAAGCCAAACAAGCGGCGACAATCGGGGCAGACCCTCGACAAGTTCGCATCCCCCCCAATGACCTGATGCAAGCTGAGCCACAGCAATTAGCCATACTGGATGTCGTTGAAGAGGCGTTGACCAGTTTTGGAGAGCTCCCCGCTGAGAAGACAGGTATCTTCGTTGCTATGGAATGTGCAGCTGACTCCGCCCGTTGGTTGATGCGTGAGCGACTCTTAGGCCAACCTGAAACACGCAATTATGATGAAGACGACTTGGACAAAGTCGCACCAAAGCTTGAAGCACCTACAGTCCTGGGGGCTATGGCCAACATGATGGCGAACCGCACGAATAGCAGCCGCGATCTCCGCGGCCAGGGATTCGCGATCTCCGCGGGTGCAGCCTCTGGCATCGCCGCAGTGGATGCTGCCTTTGGCGCATTAAATGCGGGTACAATTGATGTAGCTATTGTTGCCGCCGCCGACTTCGCGACAGAGCCCGTTCGCGCACATGCGCTATCTATGTTACAGCCTGGCGCACGCCCTGGTGACCTAGCTGCAGCACTCGTTCTCCAACGTTCGACAGATATCTCTGATGACAAGATCATTGCAACTCTCGGCGATACTGTCTGGCAAACAAATGAAACTTCGTCCTCGAATGCATTGGAGCAAGCTTATGGCTACGCCCCAGCCGCAAGCACTCTGTTCGAAATCGGTTTAACGAGTTTTGCAAGCGAACGAGGTGTTCGTCTACATGAGACTGGTGCTCATCCCATTCTGGCAAAGCGCCCTCAAACGACTGACATCGGCGTTCGGTCCACGCCGAGCAATGGCGCTGCGCAAGTCAAAATTAAACCCAGTGCGCCGCGTCCATGCCCGGATGTCCTTAGACCACCCCCTTTTCTTTTCTGGGCAGCGGCCTCGAGCCTGAAGGACTTGGGGAAAAGGCTGAGAAAAGGGACACCAGGTGGAAAAGGTTCGCTTCGAATTGCGATCGTCAGCCCGAGCGAAAGCGATCATTCCAATCGATTAGAAACAGCGTCGAAATCCCTTCTGGCAGGGCACCGACCGGGTGGAGAGGGTATCTATGTTGGAGAAGGTCCCGCGGAGGGCGAACTTGCCTTTATGTTTACGGGATCGGCGGCGGTTTATCCTCGGATGGGTCGCGGCCTTCTATCAGCCTTTCCCAAGGTCAGTCGCCGCCTTAGCAAAGTCGATAAGGCGCTCGAGATATCAGAACTCTTAGCGAAGGCGAGCCTAACAGAATTTGAGCAATTATGTACGGGCACGCTTATTGG
>JBCBBY010000028.1:0-40021 GCA_038531195.1 Pseudomonadota bacterium | reverse complement strand
CGAAATCGTGGAACGCTTCAACAAAGGCGCCGGCGACCAAAAACGAATAGCCCAGTCCGATCATTGATCCGCTCAACCAGGTGACGCGCTTAGAGGCCAGAGCCAGGATCACGAAAGGCAGAGCAGCAACAACAAACAATCTATGGAGCCATTCCGCCTCCGCCCAAACACCGGCGATTGGGAGCGCCGATGACATGAGAGGGAGCGCAAGGCAGTGTATCAAACATAGGCCTGATAAAGTAATGGCGGTTCCATCAATCGCAGCTGCTCTGGGAGGTCGCTGTTCCATTAGAAGGCGAGGCGTAAACCAACGCGTACGTTCTGACCAGGCGCAGGCGTAAGATCTTTCACGACGGATGTCGCAAACCGCACTTCTTCATCGGTTACATTGCGCACTTCTACGAAGGCTTCTGTTCCATCGCTGCCGAATCCGAAGTCGGATAAGTCAACTTCGCCACGCAGATCGAGTGTGGTGTAGCCATCCGTAGGAAGTTGGCCCGCGCCTGGGTCATCCTGATCGCCCGCGACCGTCACGGCAGCGCCGAGTTCCCAAGGTCCCCATTCTGCGCTTGCGTCCGCATTCAAAGTCACTGGTGGGATAAGGGGTACGTTGCCGCCGCCATCGAGGTCGGCTTCAACGAAGTCTAGGCTGCCACCAAATTCCCAGTCGGCGCCGAGTGGACCGTCATCAACAAACAGGTCGCCATAAATCTCACCGCCAATGAAACTCGCATCGTCTTGGACGAACAAGAAGACCGGCAAGCCATCACCTTCGTCAGTCAGAACACCGTCAACGACAGCCTGACCCGGTGTCAGGAATGTGAAATCGTTAAACTCAGTGACGAAGAGGTTGATACCCACACCGCCATACTCGCCGCGCCAACGGGCTGACCCTTCGAGATTTAAACCGCTTTCTTTGCCGAGTGATTGATCGCCGACTTCGAACTGGTCGGTCGCCAAGTGCGGGCCAAACGCAAATAGTTCGCTCTCACTTGGTGCGCGCTCTGTGTAAGCGATCTGGCCACCGAACCAGAAACCGCCTTCAAGGTGTTGGTGCGCGCCGAACGAAAAGCTAAACAGATCAAAGTCTGCCGAGCCAAATTGGACATTGTCATATTCGACATTATCGAAGCGTAGGCCACCTTCGATACCGATCGTGTCATTCCACTCTTTGGTTTCATAGGCAAAGATACCAAGACTTTGGATATCGGTTGGAGAGATGAAAGCTTCTTCACCCACGGCGCTGAATTCACGATCCCCATATTGGATACCGAAAGCCCCATCAAAGCCAGCAAACGTGTGGTCGAACTCTACGCGACCTTCCACGCCCTCATTGGCATACACAGTGCCGGCCTCGCCAGGCGCTTCAAATTCTGTGTGCTCATAGTCGACGATGGAAAGTGTACCAATCACATCGGTCAGGAAGCCATTATCGACCGAAACGCCGCCGCGCAGATCCACGCGCGTTTGCTCGAGGTCGATGAATGGATTTTCTTCCTCTTCCTCGTGCTCTTCACCCTCTTCTTCGCCTTCTTCCTCGCCATGCTCTTCTTCATGACCATGGCCTGGCAATCCGTACTCAGCGGTTTGTTGGCGAACTGCGACGCCGAAGAAGGCGTTTTCACCGACCCAGCTGACGCCTGCCGAAAGCGTTTGGGTTTCAACGAACGAATTCTCGACCGTGCCCTGCACTTCTTCCTCTTCCTCGTGCTCTTCGCCTTCTTCTTCCTCTTCTTCGTGCTCAGCCTCTTCGAGCGCGCGCAAGAGGGAGGACTCGGCAAAGTCCGGAATGTCGTAATTGTCGAAGTCGCGCATCGAACCGGACAATGTGAACACCAGTTGGCCAGCCGTGAATTGGCCGCGGCCAGCGAGCTCTGCCCCTTCGTTCACGCTATTGTATGCGGTGAAAAGATCGGCGGAAAACTCTTCTTCAGGAAGGTCTTCGACGATCAAACCGTCGATAACATTGACCACGCCGCCAATGGCTTGGCCGCCATAGGCGAGCGCCGCTGGCCCGCGCAGGATCTCAATTGACTCGGCATCGATTGCATCCGCTGTGACTTGGTGGTCTGGCGAGGCGGCAGAAACGTCGATGACGCCAATGCCGTTGGTGAGGACTTGAACCCGCTCAGCCCCAAGCCCGCGCAGAACCGGACGGCTCGCGCCGGGTCCAAAGAACGTGGTGGACACACCCGGTTGACGATCGAGCGTATCGCCCAAGGTCCCACTCAGGTTCTCGAGCAGCGCCTCGCGATCCAATGCCGTCGCATTGCCGATCAATTCATCCGCCGAGCGATTTGGCCCAGGCGTAGAAACGATGATCGTTTCTTCACGTAACTCTTCAGCATCTTGGGCGATGGCCAGCGGCGTCAGCGCAAGCGGCGAAATGCTTGCGAGGAGGAGAATGCGCGTCATGGATTTACTCACGTTATGTTATCACTTTTACGACGGCTTAGCGAAGTGAGAATGGATTGCAAGTGAATTCTGCTCCCGTTTTACACGCAAAAAGAGCGGCTCCCCTTTCTGGAAAACCGCTCTTCTAATCCTTAGCGCGAAGTCGGACAGCGGCCCGTGGAAAGGGGGGGACGCAACACAGGTCTTACACTGCCAATCCGCCAAGGATGTTCTATATTGTCTTCGTACATCAGCTCCTAAAAAGCGACATACAAACAACTATCGCTTGGGCTTTGCCCAGGAGTGTCTTCATAAAAATAGTAGGGAGACCAAAAGCGCTTCTGCGCCCACTGTTAAGCTTTTATTAACCCTAAAATTCGCGCAGTTCAACAGTAAAATGGTTAATAAAACGCTTGTTTTTGTTAACCATTTTACTTCCCATAATCTAGGTGCGTCTTGCCGGATCGACCGACACATTGGCGAAAACTCCCGCAACCATTGATCTGACCTCGCGTCATGCTTCGCTGCGCCGCAGCATCATCTCCGTGACTCTTTTCACTGTGCCACATAGATTATCGCAAAGACGAGGAGGAATGGGCTATGGACGGATCATCAGACATTAAGGCCAGTCACGTGCTGAACGATCTACCAGGTCTGCTTCAGGAGGCTGTTGGCGCGGCGGACATCTATAAGACGGGTCTGCAATCAAAAGTTTCCGCCCTTCTAGCCCCCTCTGGCAAGATCGATCGCGCCGCCTTCTCCGCCAATCAACACATCGCGCATGGCTTTGCTTGGATCGTCACCTATGTCGAGACGCTTCGCGAAACCGCGAACTGGGCGGTACGTCTTCAGGACGAAGGCAAATTTGGCGAGATTGATGGACTTCTGGCCCAGGTTCTTTTCAGCCATTACTTGGCCGACTTGGTCGGCGGCGTGCCGATGAACCAAGGCGAAACGATCCGGCCACATGAATTTGGCGCAGTTGCTGAGGCGGACGCATTATTCGCTGCCCCAGCCGTGCGGCGTCTCATCGAAGAGGGCTCAAGCGCGGAGGTCATGGCCGCCGCGGCGGCATTCCTGCCGGACAGCCTCGGCCGCGCAACGGTAGAGCAGACCGGCGAAGACGAAACAATGAGCATGATCCGCGATCAATTCCGGCGGTACGCGGATGATAAGATCGTACCGCATGCTCACGAATGGCACCTCAACAATGACTATATTCCAATGGATGTCGTCAGCGAGATGGCGGAGTTAGGTGTCTTCGGCCTGACCATTCCTGAAGAGTTTGGCGGGCTTGGAATGGGCAAGACGGCGATGTGCGTGGTCTCGGAAGAATTGTCCCGCGGATATATCGGAACAGGGTCTCTCGGCACGCGGTCAGAAATTGCCGCTGAACTGATCTTGATTGGTGGCACGCAGGCCCAAAAAGACAAATACTTACCCAGCATCGCAAGTGGCGAAATCCTACCGACGGCGGTCTTCACGGAACCCAACACTGGATCCGATCTCGGCGCCTTGAGAACACGCGCCGTGAAAGACGGCGACACCTATAAGATCACGGGCAACAAGACTTGGATCACGCACCCCGTACGCGCTGATCTCATGACTTTGTTGGCGCGCACCAATCCGGAGACGAACAATTTCTCAGGTCTCTCAATGTTTCTCGCGGAGAAGCCGCGCGGTTCTGATGAGCATCCCTTCCCGGCAGATGGCATGACAGGCGGCGAAATTGAAGTGCTCGGGTATCGCGGCATGAAAGAGTATGAGATTGGCTTTGACGCATTCGAAGTGCCCGCCTCAAACCTGCTCGGTGAAACCGAAGGCATGGGTTTCAAACACTTAATGGCAACCTTCGAGTCAGCCCGCATTCAAACCGCTGCGCGCGCCGTCGGTGTGGCGCAGTGCGCTTACGAACTTGGCTTGCGATATGCGCTCGACCGAAATCAGTTCGGACAGCCCATTTTCAACTTCCCACGCGTGTCCAACAAGCTCGTCAAAATAGCGGCGGAGCTCGTGGGTATCCGTCAGCTGACCTATTTCTCGGCGCGCCAGAAGGACGAAGACAAGCGCTGCGATCTCGAAGCGGGGATGGCAAAACTTCTTGCGGCCCGCGCGGCTTGGGCAGCGGCAGACAATGCGCTGCAGATCCATGGCGGCAATGGCTTCGCCTTAGAATATCCGATCAGCCGCGTCCTTCAGGATGCGCGGATTTTGAATATTTTCGAAGGCGCCGGGGAAGTGCAAGCCATGGTCATCGCCCGCCGCGTTGTCTCGGAAAGCAATTAGATTGCCTGAAAAACACTGAATTTTAGGGCGTTGCACACGTCTTATTAAGGCCGCTTATGGCAATGTTCTCTCAACCGGACGTGGTCGATGAGAGTATATTACAATGCGTGTTTTGCCAGTCATTCTAGCTGCTATGGTCTTCACCGGCCCGGCAAGTGCGGAAAAAGCCGAGCCAAAAGTCAACATCGCTTACGAGACAAACACCTATCGATTTGGTGAAATCTTGCGATCTGAACGCGGTACGACGATCGAAGACTGCGCCATGATGTGCAGCCAAGACCGCGCTTGCATGTCTTGGACGCTCGTCCCTGCGACCTTCCGAATGGGCCCACGCTGTGAATTGAAAACCTCGCCAGGTGTGGCCAGCCACCGTCCCGGTGCCGCCTCCGGCATGTCTGAGATGTGGCAAATGGATGCCGGCCGTCATGCTGAAATGCGCTATCAACCGCGTGCATTCGGTGAGCCGCTGCCAGAGCGCGAACCCGAATTGATGGGCGCGCCCACAGCTCCGACATCCGCTGAAATTCAAACCCCTGCGCCAGCTGCACCAGCGCCCGTGCAAGCCAGAGTAGCGCCCGCCAATCGTGTCGATACGCCGCCGCCTGCAGCGCCAATCATCATGGCGGCGCCAGCCCGCCCCACGCCTCCACCTGCTGCACCGGCACCCATCCAAACCGCAGCTGTTCCCGTCGCGCCAACCCCGATTGCCAAGCCTGACGTGATCAGCATCGAGACCGCGGCGCCAAAGCCGCTCTCCGAAGTCGTCGTGGCGCGTGGTCCCGCAGCGGGCGCAACACCCCGCTATGTGAAACAGCCAGCTCCTGCCCCTGAGTCTGCGCCGGCGGAACCTCACCCGCTGTACCGCGCCCCTAAGCGGGTCGCCGCGCCAACCAACTCGAAATTGGTGTTCAAGGATCCTTCTCGCGATCAAGTCGCGCCAGATCAGCCCGTGGCAGACTATAATGCGGTGCTGAAGCGAGAGAGCCAGTCGGCACCGACACCACAGACTGTTAGCACACCGGCCGAGCCTGTTCGCTTGCCATGGACAGAACGCGACACCGCGGCACCAGATTATTCTGTCGGCGGCGGCGAGTTTATCCCTGGCGATGAAGACGCCAGTGCAGGGCTTGTCGACGAACGCGTTGAGGTGGGGTCTTAATCAGGCTTCGGCTTTCGACCTCGGCCCCGCTTTTCCGCAATCTCTCGCGACTTTGAACGATTAGGCTTCGCGCCCCCTCGTCCAACGAAACTCCGACCTTTGCGGATCGGCTTCCCATTTTCATCTGTAACGCGTTTGGTGCGCGGCGGCAGTGATGCGGCGATTAGCGCTGCCCGTTCTTTCGCTTTCAGAGCCCGCCATTTGCCTTCAGGTAAGTCGCCGAGCTCGAGCGGCCCGATGCGGATCCGCTGCAAGTCGACGACACGCAATCCAACCAAATCGCACATCCGGCGGATTTGGCGTTTACGCCCCTCCTTTAAAATGAAGCGGAGCACTTGGCCTTCTTCTCGGGTCACTTTCGCAGGTTTCAATCTTCGTTCGTCCAGACTGAGTCCATTGCGCAGAAGGGTCAGGCGTCCCGGCGTGATCTCCCCTTGCACTTCAACCAGGTACTCTTTCTCAAGACTGTGTTGAGGACCGATAATCGCCTTGGCGAGCACGCCATCATCTGAGAGCAAGAGCAAACCATGGGAATCTTGATCGAGCCGTCCAAGCGGCGCGAGACTCGCATGCTTAGCGGGCCCCCGTGCGCCATCGGTGGCGCTGGCCGTCTTGAGCAAGCGCACTGCGGGAATCTGGCCCTCTTCTGGCTGCGCTGACACATAATCGACTGGCTTATTGAGCACAGCCGTGAACTTGCTCGCAATCGCGCGCTGCGCCCGTTCGGCAAGCTTCAGAGTCTGACCAGGTTCAATCTTGTGTCCCGGACGCTCGACTTTCTCTTCATCGACAAAGACGCCGCCCGCCTCGATCAAGGCTTCCGCTTCACGGCGCGAGCATAGGCCAAGCTCAGCCATCCACTTGTTTAAGCGCACCGGCGCGTTGCCGCGGTAGAGATATTCGTCTGCCATGCGCGCTCGTGTGACGGCGCGCCGCGATGTCGTCAATTGAGAAATGCCAGAAAGGGCTATTTCCAATCGCGGCGACTCCCTGCTAAAGGCGGGCAAACGGCTGGAGGTGACGCTATGAAAACCGCTGTCATTGTTTTCCCTGGATCGAATTGCGATCGCGATGCGCAAGTGGCGCTCCGGCAAATGACCGGGTCTGAACCGGCCATGGTCTGGCACAAGGATGGCAGCATTCCTGAGGATACCGATCTGGTTATGGTTCCCGGCGGGTTCTCATATGGCGACTATCTACGCTGCGGCGCGATGGCGGCGAACAGTCCTGTCATTTCTCAGCTGCACGCGCATGCAGCGCGTGGCGGCTATATTTTGGGGGTCTGCAATGGCTTTCAGATCCTCTGCGAGACCGGCCTTCTGCCAGGGGCTCTGATGCGCAATACGAGCCTGGACTTTGTCTGCAAACCGCAAGCGCTGAAAGTGGAAACGGCGAATAGCGCATTCACCAGCGCTTATGCCGGTGGCAGCGAAGTGACGATCCCGATCGCCCACCATGATGGCAATTATGTTGCCGATGACGAGACGCTTAACCAGCTCGAAAGCGACGGCCGCGTGGCGTTCCGTTATGTTGAAAACCCAAACGGGTCTGCACGCGATATTGCCGGTGTGTTGAGCGAGAATGGCCGGGTGCTCGGCATGATGCCTCACCCCGAGCGGGCCATTGGCGGTCACGAAGGCGGCACCGACGGGCTCGGCGTCTTCAACAGCCTGCTCGCGGCGGCTTAACGGCAGTACGTATCCCGTTTTGCCAACGAAAGTTGGCGCCCATGGCAGCTGGCTGATGCCCTCAACCGGCATGGGTCCTGACGTGCGCCAGGAACATGGGTAAAGAGACTGGGTGAGATAATCGCTCAACCCTAAGGTTTTTGAAAATCACTCCAGCTCGTCTATGCTGCTCGTAAGAGGGAGTTCGGGTATGAGTTATTTAGAAGAAACCAAAGCCGCAGGCCGCCACGTCTTTCCAGACCTGGCGCGGGCATGGGCCTTGTTCGGCATTGCATTGGTCAATGTGGGTCTGTTCGCCTGGCCCGCCATGAAAGGCGGATATGCCAATGGCGGAATGGAAACGGGGCTCGACCAAGCCGCCTTTTTTGGCGTCAACGCGCTCTTCGCGATGAAGTCTTACACGCTCTTCTCGTTTATGTTTGGGGTCGGGTTCGCGTATCAGATCGCGTCAGCAGAACGCGCTGGCGCGTCCTTTAGCGCCAGATATTGGCGCCGGATTGTCGGCCTGTTCTTCTTTGCCGCGATCAATATCGTCCTTTTCTTTCAAGGCGACATTCTCTTTGTCTATGCCGTGCTCGGAAGCGTGTTGTTCTTGTTTCGCAATTCGCGCGCGTCAACGCTGATCAAATGGGCGGTCTGGCTCTATGCCATCCAAGTCGCCTTGGTGTTTATGTTCGCCGGTTTTATCGCGATGGGAAATGCCTTCGCGCCTGAAGATATGGCAAAAGAGATGGAGCAAATGACCAAAATGGGCGCCGAAGCTTACATCGTCTACACCGAAGGTTCGTTTATCGACACCGTCGTCGCCCGCACAACAGAATGGGCAAACGGCGTCACCTTCTTCTTCCTTTTCCAAGGCGTCGGGGCGATGTCCTTTTTCCTATTCGGCTTCGCCGCCGTTCGGAACGACACGATTGCGCAACCCGATGCCAAGTTCTGGAAAACCAGCCGCCGGGTCTATTTGCCGATCGGTCTTGTGATCAGCGCCGTCGGCGCGTGGTTCGCGACGAATGCCACGAGCATGATGGACCCGACAATGATGCTCGGCATGGCCATTATCGCGCTCGGCAGCCCGTTTTCGACCGCTGGCTATCTCGGCATCATCGCCAAGTGGTCACTCGCCTCAGACGGACCAATTAAGACTTTCTTCGCCCGCGGCGGCACAGCGTCGCTGACCGCGTATTTGCTACAGAACATGCTGTTCACGCTGATCTTCTATGGCTTTGCCTTGGGGCTATACGCCAAGCTTGGCGCGGCCTCAGCCATTGGCATAGCCGCATTGGTCGCACTCTTTTCGATCGCGTTTACCAGCCTGTGGCGAACCGCGTTCAATCGCGGGCCACTCGAATACATCTTGCGGGGCTTCACCTATCTCGGCAGCCGCTGACCCGGCGCGCAGAAAGGCTCTAGCGAATCCCTGCGGCAAGCGCTAAAGCGCGCGCATGACAGACACATCCGCGATTGTCGCCGCTATGCAGGCTGAACAGGACGAGACGTCCGCTGCAGAGCATGGGATCAACGCTGAGGAATGGAACCGCCTGATTACGCGGCTCAATCGCAAGCCTAATCTGGTCGAGCTCGGCATCTATTCGGTGATGTGGTCTGAGCATTGCTCTTACAAATCTTCGCGCCGCCATTTGTCGAAATTCCCGACCAAGAACGAACATGTCATTCAAGGCCCGGGCGAGAATGCGGGTGTGATCGATATTGGCGATGGGCAAGCGGCGATTTTCAAAATGGAGAGCCACAACCACCCGTCTTACATCGAGCCGTATCAAGGCGCCGCGACCGGCGTTGGCGGAATTTTGCGGGACGTATTCACAATGGGCGCGCGGCCGATTGCTCTAGTCAATGCGCTGCGCTTTGGCGATCCTAGCCATCCCAAGACACGCAGTCTGGTGGCGGGTGTCGTTGCGGGCATTGGCGGCTATGGCAACTGTGTCGGCGTACCAACCGTGGCGGGTGAGACAGAGTTTCATGAAGGCTATAATGGCAATATCCTCGTCAACGCGATGGCCGTGGGCCTCGCCGATCAGGACAAGATTTTCTATGCCCGCGGCGCGACGCCTGGCAATCCGATCTTCTATGTCGGCTCTAAGACAGGCCGCGATGGCATTCATGGCGCGACGATGGCTTCGGCGGAATTCTCAGAAGGCGATGAAGACAATCGCCCTACCGTGCAAGTCGGTGACCCGTTCACGGAGAAATTGCTGATCGAAGCCTGTCTTGAACTGATGGCGACCGACGCCATTCAAGCGATCCAGGATATGGGCGCGGCGGGTCTCACCTCGTCGTCGGTTGAAATGGCAGACAGTGGCGGCGAGAATGGCGAAGGCATTGGCGTTGAGATGGACTTGGACAAAGTCCCGCAACGCGAGACCGGCATGAGCGCGTACGAGATCATGCTGTCAGAAAGCCAAGAGCGCATGCTTATGGTGCTCTATCCGGACAAGATCGACGTCGCGAAAAAGGTGTTCGAGAAATATGATCTCGACGCAGAAGTGATCGGCATGACGACCGATACGGGCCGGATGGTATTGAAACAGTTCGGTGAGACGGTGTGCGATATTCCGGTCGCGCCGCTCGCCGAGGATGCGCCGAACTATGACCGTCCTTGGGTTGAACCGAAGAAGCGCGCGCCTCTGGATATTCGCAAATATCCCGAGCCGGAAGATTATGGCGAAGTGCTGCTCAAACTGATGTCTTGCCCGGATATGGCAAGCAAGCGATGGATCTGGGAGCAATATGATCGCCACGTCATGGGCGACACGATCGATAGCTCGCAAAGCATGGGCAATGCCGCGATTGTCCGCATTCACGGAACGAATAAGGCGCTGGCGATTACCTCAGATTGTACCCCGCGCTATGTAGCGGCTGATCCTTATGAAGGCGGCAAACAGGCTGTTGCTGAGGCGTACCGTAACTTGTCTGCGGTGGGGGCGAAGCCGATTGCGATCACAGACAATCTCAATTTCGGCAATCCGGAAAAGCCGGAAACGATGGGGTACATCGTCAAGGCGATCGAGGGCATGGCCGAGGCTTGTCGCGAATTGGATTTCCCGGTCGTGTCGGGCAATGTCAGCTTGTACAATGAGACAGACGGCATCGCAATCCCGCCCACGCCGGTGGTTGGTGGCGTGGGGCTGATTGAGGATTTGGATAAGGTTGCGACGCTGAAGGGCGCGCAGGCCGGAGATCTTCTTGTTCTTATCGGAGGAACCAAAGGGCATTTGGGCGCATCTTTATACGCTCGCGAAGTTCTTGGTTTAGACGGCGAGGAAGCTGGACCGCCTCCAACCGTCAACTTGGAATCGGCTAAAAAGACGGCAGACTTTGTAAGAACCTTGATTGATAAAGGGCTCGTGAATTCGGTTCACGATGTTAGCGATGGCGGTGTCGCTTGCGCAGCCGCCGAACTGGCGTTGTCCAATGGCATTGGATGGACGAGCTTCTTCCCAACAGATGCAAGCTATCATTTTGGAGAATCGCAGGGCCGTTTCCTATTAGCAATCGCCTCTGATCGTTTGTTGCAGATAGAAGACCTAGTTGGAGAGAACCAATGCCGATGGGATGGCGTATTCGCCGAGTGCGGCGGTTCTGAACTATTTTGGAAAGACCAAGAAAACGCAGCGAATCCGATCTCTCGAGAATTCAAAGTCTCACTCGCCCGCCTCCGCGAAGCTCATGAAAGTTGGCTGCCAACTTTCATGACGGCGGTGAACTAAGCTCTCAGAGTCCCTCCGCAGATACCTGCGAATGCACGTATCCATGGACCAAAAGAGCCTACCAAGCTTCACGAGAATACTATCCCTAGACCCCTGCGTTCGCAGGCGTCGGCGGAGTACCGTTAAAACCGATAACTCAAGCCAAGCTGCAACACCGGCCACAGCTCATAATCCTCGATCTCGTCCTCAATATCCTGCACCTCTTGCGCCAATTGCGCTTGCAAGACGGGATCGTTCGACAAAGTCCCGCCAACAGCCTCGAGCGTCACATCGCCTGAGCCAAACACGGCCGCGCCAGCTAAGATGTTGAAGCCCCAATTGCCGCTGCCCGTAAAAGTCGTATCGAAGCCAAGCCCAACGAAAGGTGCAACATCATCAAATGCCACATCGCCTTCTAAGCGGCCATACTCAGCCGGCGTGAAGGTCACCCCGCCAATATCGACTGACACGTCTGACGTCGCGATGAGGTCAATCTCTTTGCCGCCCGCATAAGCGCCGCCGGTGAGGAAGAAGCTGTTGCCAAACGGGTGCACATCCACAAACGCCCCGAAACCGGAAAAGTCGAGATCGCCATCATACGTGATGTCGTCGACATCAATATCTTCATTGAAAGTGAGATAGTTCACGCCGCCGCGGATTTGAAAATAGTCGTTCACTTGGAACTGACCTTCAACGCTGCCGCCAAGTGTGCCGACGCCGCCTGTTACCGCGAAATCGCCTTGAGCCGCAGACATGCCTGTCGCACTCATCGCCGCGATCGCAAAGGCTGCAAGTTTCATCTGAAGTCGCATGGGTCGTCCTCCGAGCTGTGGTCGCGAGGAGGATCGGCGAGACGGGTGAAACAAGTGTGAAGGCGACGATAAATTACACGAAATTCACGCAATGGTTGCGCAAGCATAGTTCGCGCAGCGCTCGCCTGCGCGGAGACTAGATAAGCTCGTAATCCTCAAGCTTCACCTCGGCCACGGCTGCGGCATAGTCCCGCGTGTGAGAGGACCAATTCTGCGTAATCTTGCCATGCTCATTCTTGTACCATGAGTTACAAGCGGGATCGGCCCAAACGGTTTTATCTAGGTCAGATTGAACTTGCGCATTGAATCGGTCCTGCGCGGCTTTGGTGGGGACCATGGCCGACTTACCTGCTTGGCCAAGACCGTCGAGCGCTTTCACGGCATACTCAACCTGGCGCTCCAGCATGAATGTGATCGCGTTATGCCCGAGATTGGTGTTCGGCCCGTAGAGCACGAAGAGGTTCGGGAAGTCCGCGACAGTGATGCCGAGATAAGCTTCAGGATAGTCTTTCCAAACGGTGTTCAGATGCTGTCCATCGCGGCCCTCAACATCCACCGACCAGCGCCAGCCTGTGGTTTCGAAGCCGGTGGCATAGGCGATGACGTCGAGGTCGTGATGCCCGCCGCCAGCGGTTTGGATACCGGTCGCATCAATGGTCTCAATGCCATTTGTTTCGAGCGTCACATTCTCCTTCACCAAGGCCGGGAAATAATCGTCCGAAATTAAAATCCGGCGGCAGCCAATCGGATAGTCTGGCGTAAGCTTTGCGCGCAGGTTGGCATCCGGAACTTGCGATTCGAGCTGATCCATGGCGATCTTGTGATAGGCGGCACGCCCTTCCGGCGTCCACTTGAACGCTTGCCAGAAGAAGGTGTCGGCTTGCTCGTAAATAATCTGGCGGTTCATCGCGCCGAGTTTGACCGCGAGCTCTGGGTCGGTTGCGAGCAAGGCGCCTTCTTCCGCGCTCATGGCAATATCCCGGCGCGGAATGACCCAATTTGGGCTGCGCTGGAAGACGATCAATTGATCGACCTGTTCAGCGAGCTCAGGAATGATTTGAACCGCGCTCGCGGCGCAGCCGATGATCCCAACGCGTTTACCTTTCAATTCGATTGAATGGTCCCAGTCGGCGGAATGGGTGATCGCGCCCTGGAAACTGTCTTTACCTGGAATAGACGGCCAGTTCGGTCGATTGAGCTGACCGAGCGCACCGATGACCGCGTCGCCCTCATACGTCTTACCGCTCGTTGTTGTGACGGTCCATTTCTTCGCCGCCTCGTTCCAAATCGCGCGCGTCGCTTCATCGCTTAAGTGTACATTTGGGCGCAATTGATAGCGATCGGTGATTTCCTCCGCATAGGCCTGGATCTCGCCGCCTTGAGGATAAGCCCGGCTCCAATTGACGCTTTGCGCGAAACTGAATTGGTACAGCGCCACCGGGACGTCGCAGGCCACACCTGGATAAGTATTCTGCGCCCAAGTTCCACCGACGCGGTCCATCTTCTCGACCATGTCGAACGTATGCCCAGCTTCTTGGAGCTTAATCGCTGCGCACAGGCCGCCCAGGCCAGCGCCAATAATGATGACGTGCTTGCCCGCCATGGCTAAATCTCCTCCGTCATTTTATCGTTTTGACGCAGGATGCCGGATCGCCCTGGCAAGGCAAGGGTCACGCGAGGAAAAGACTTGCGCGGTTAGACGCCGCGAGTCGCTTCGCGCGCGGGGTGACGCGGATAGACTCCTAAGATTTTCAGTGAGTTGGAGAAGAAGCCCAATTCCTCGAGCGCCAATTGTACGGGACGTTCATCTGGATGGCCTTCAATCTCGGCATAGAATTGCGATGCGGCGAAGGAGCCTTCGATCTGATAACTCTCGAGCTTTGTCATGTTCACACCATTGGTCGCAAACCCGCCAAGCGCTTTATAAAGCGCCGAGGGAATATTGCGGACCTGGAAAAGAAATGCCGTCATTGACGGGCCATCTCCGGGCGCGAGATCAAGCGGCTCCGGCGACATGATTACAAACCGCGTGGTATTATGCGCGGCATCCTCAATGTCGTTGGCGATAATCTCCAAGCCATATTCTTCCGCCGCCAAACTCGGCGCAATCGCAGCGGCAGCCGCGTCGCCGCGTTCCGCAACCTGGCGCGCGGCGCCCGCCGTATCTGCAGCTGTCCGGGCTTGAATGCCATTCTCACGCAAAAAGTTACGGCATTGGCCGAGCGCCATGACATGGCTGTAGGCGCGCTCAATCTTATCCAAAGGGGTTCCTGGCAAAGCCATCAGCTGGAACCTGATCCGCATCAGGTGTTCGCCAATCATATGTAGGCTCGTCGCGGGCAGCAAATGGTGGATATCGCCAACGCGGCCGGCAATCGTGTTTTCCACGGGGATCATCGCCAATTGCGCCTCACCGCTTTCAACAGAGGCAATAACGTCCTCAAACGTCCGGCAAGCGATCGGTTCGAAGTCTGGATACACATCTTTACAAGCGATGTGAGAATTTGCGCCGCGTTCGCCTTGATACGCGATCTTGCCTTGCGCCATGGTGATGGCCTCCAATTCGCTGCCGAGTAGCTGATTGCCCCTAGCGAGCAATCGGTATGACATGAAGATCTGGTTATCAGACCTGCGCGCTTTCGCCGCTGAAAAGCTTAACGCGCAATCTGCCACATCTGTATATATTGATCGCGAACGCATAGCGTGTAAGAAGGCGCGCGCAAGATTGGAAATGAGGGATCACCCATGGGCGAACTCGGACTGAATAAGATTTTTGGGGCTCTATTGGCCGTCGCGCTTGTGATTATGGGCCTGAAAGAGGTCTCAACCATCGTCTTTGGCGGCGGGCATCACCACCATAAAGAGCACGAATCGCTTAACGCATGGGCCGAATACAATTTCAAAGGCTACCGCGTCGACATTCCTGAAACGGGCGGAACCGGCCCTATCATTGAAGTGATTTACGATCTTGGTGCCTTATTGGTTGGCGCGGACCTCGCGCGCGGCGAGCGCAGCTTCAAAGCCAAATGCGCCTCCTGCCATACGATTGAACAAGGTGGGTCCGACGGAACCGGTCCAAACCTCTACGCGACGCTCGGCGCGGCGAAACAAAGCCACGCGGGTTTCAGCTATTCAGGCGCACTCGGTAACACTGAAGGCGATTGGAGCTGGGAGAATATGGATGCTTGGCTCGAAAATCCAGGCAGCTACGCTCGCGGCACGAGCATGGCCTTTGCCGGTCTGAAACGCGATGATGAGCGCGCTGCGGTCCTCGCATACCTCGCTTCTTATAGCCCGGATGCGCCGCCCGCGCCTGAACCACTTCCAGAAGTCACTGAAGAAGGCGATGCGGAAGAAGCGGCGGGTGACGTGTCTGAAACAGACGCGACTGTCATTGATGGCGGAGAAGCAAGCCCCGCAGAAGAGACTGCGATCGAAGCTGAAGCGGCCGCTGACCAAGCCATTGAAGCGGCGGCGGATGCAGGTGCTGGTGCCATTGCAGAGGCAACTGTAGCCGCGGAAGAGGTCGTGGAAACGGTTGCAGAAGAGACCACAGATCAAGCAGACGACGTGGTCGAAACCGTTACTGAAACTGTTGAAGAGGCCGTTGAAGACGTGGCCGAGGAAGTTACTCCGGAAGAGTAATCCAATCCGGCGTCACGCCGCGCAATTTAACAAGATCGATGCGGCGGGCTCCTAAGGGCTCGCCGTATTCCGTTGCGATCCTTGCAATGGCGGGTTTCAGCGGTTCTTTCATCGTCGTCATAAAGGTGCCATTGGCATGCAAGAGCGTGTCGGCATCGAGCATGATACCGACATGGCCTTTCCAGAAAATCATATCACCGCGCTTTAAGTTGCCCGGCTGATCCCAATCGGCAACCGAATCGCCGAACCACTCAAATTGCATATCGCTGTCTCGAGGCGCACTCACACCGCAAGCGCCAAAGGCGATCTGGATCAGACCCGAACAGTCCAAGCCGAGACAATCTCGCCCGCCCCAAAGGTAGGGCGTGCCGAGATAGCGTTCGGCGACGCTGGCTGGATCGGTTTCCAAGGTCTCGAGCGGCGCGACGAGATGATCGACGATCCAACCCGCCCGCTCGAACCTCATATATCGTCCATCACGTTCGCCGGTGGCGGTGAGCTGCGCGCCCACACCAAGCACAAAATGCGGCGCCGCGGTGATTTTTGGCTCTGCATAGGTGTGCAAGCGGGGCGCCGTTGCGCGATGCGTCGGCTTGAGTACAGGCGCTGAGAGCGCCGCCATCAGGGCCCAGCCGACATAGCCATCCTGCACACTTTGCACGAGGCCAAACTCGCCCTCTTCGTGATGCAAGATGAGGACCTCGCCGAACAAGGCTTGGCTCATCTGCGTTGCATCGGGCTCCGGCGCATTGCGCAGAGAGACAACCCCGGCGCTCACTTGCAAGAGCGCCCGCGCGCCGCCCTCCGGAAGGGTCAGTCGCTTGTCGTTTTTAGGATCCATGCGTCACCTCTCGCGTTAGAGGGTAGACTTATAGACGCAAAACCAAGGAAAAGTTTAGGCGACGGCGCGGTTTAGTCCGGTTTCGTCTTGCGGGTCGATCTCGCCAGCCTCAGCAGCTTGGATGCGGCCGCCAAAGGCACGGAGCCAATCCATGCCTTCCGTCGTGCGCTCAATATGGACGCTGCGGAGGTCGTTCTCATCTGGAGTACGCTTGATGAAGTGATTACGCTCCAGGACATCGAGCGCCCGCGTAACGGCTGGCTTGGCGATGTTCAAATGCGTCGACAGGCCGCGAACGGTATGCGGACCAGGGGTTAGCGCAACGGTCATCAAGACCGCTTGCTGACGGGCGGTCATATCGGACTCGTCACTACGGACATAGGCCGTCAAAGCACAGCGCCATAGATCTAAGGCCTGTCTTTGTGTCATCGCCATTTCGCTCACCTCAATTCGTTTGATAAGCGAATCAGAATCCGATTTGCGACTCGCGTAAAGAGTCCAGTTAATCTTTTTTGTGAACGACCGGATCGGCTTCAAAAGCCGATCCGGCGACCAGAAATTTAGAAGTTCAGCACCTTCGCGTAACGAACATGCGGTAGTGATTTGAGCTGCTTCACGAGGTCCGTCGACGGCTCCGTATCGATCCCAATCAATGCGATCGCCTCTCCGCCTGCATCTGTGCGGCCCAGGTGGAAGGTCGCGATGTTGATCTCTTCTTTTCCGAGCAAAGCGCCCAGCGATCCGATGAAGCCAGGCTTATCGAGATTGTTGACGTAAAGAACGGTCTCATTGAAGTCGCCCTCAAGCGCCATGCCTTTGACTTCGACAATGCGCGGCTGTCCCGCGATCAACGTCCCTGCTAATGAGCGCCAACCTGGCTCAGGATCGTTTTCAGTTCGCTTGGTGAGGACCTTGATCCGGATCAAGCTGTCATAGACGGGGCTATCTTCGGTCTTCGTTTCAGCGAGCTTGACGCCGCTTTCATTCAAGATGGCGGGCGCCGAAACCATGTTAACATCGCCGCGGGAGGCGCGCAGCAGTCCGGCCAACGCGGCAGCGGTCAGCGGCTTGCGGTTCAGCTCTGCAACCTCGCCTTCATACTCAATGATGACTTCTTCAAAGCCGTAATCGCTGATCTGACCCGCAAACAGGCCGAGCTTCTCAGCCAAGGCGGCAAACGGCTTAATCCGAGGCGCTTCATCGGCGGAGATCGATGGCATGTTGAGAGCGTTGGTCACCGCGCCGGTGAGCAGATAGTCGCTCATTTGCTCAGCAACTTGCAGCGCCACATTCTCTTGCGCTTCAGTGGTGGCAGCGCCGAGGTGCGGCGTCGCGATGAAGTTCGGGGCCCCGAAGAGCACATTGTCTTTCGCGGGCTCTTCGGCGAAGACGTCAAATGCCGCGGCGCCAATCTCGCCCGACTTTAGACCTTCGGCGACCGCCGCTTCATCCACCAAGCCGCCGCGCGCACAGTTGACCAGGATCACGCCCTTCTTAGTTTTCGCCAAAGCGTCAGCGGACAGGATGTTACGCGTTTGATCCGTCAGCGGCGTGTGCAGCGTGATTGCATCGGCGCGCGCTAGCATCGCGTCGAGATCCGCCGCCTTTTCGACGCCGAGCTCAATCGCGCGTTCCTCGGTTAGGAAGGGATCATAAGCGAGCACTTTCATTTGCAGACCTTTGGCCCGCTCAGCGACGCGCGCACCAATATTGCCGCAACCGATCATGCCGAGTGTTTTGTAAGAGAGTTCGGTGCCCATAAAGGCTTTCTTCGGCCAATCGCCAGCTTGCGTTCCAGCATTTGCCGCCGGGATCTGACGCGCCGCGGCGAACATCATGGCAATCGCATGTTCAGCTGTGGTGACCGCATTTCCAAATGGCGTGTTCATCACGACCACACCTTTGCCCGTCGCGGCTTTGATGTCGATATTGTCGACCCCAATCCCGGCCCGGCCAATGACTTTAAGATTGTCCGCCGCGGCGATGACATCGGCGTCTGGCTTACAGGCCGAACGCACGACCAGTCCGTCAAATTCAGGGATCTTGGCGATCAGCTCATCTTTGCTGAGGCCGACCGCGGTTTCGGTTTCCAAGCCGCGATTGTGGAAAATATCCACGGCGGCGGGGGCGAGTTTGTCTGCAATTAGAACTTTAGGCATTTTCGTCTCCAGGGCGCCAATCGGCGCGATTCAATCTGTGAACAAGGCAATCATCGTCTTCAAACAGACGACGCTCGAGGGGACGAAAGCCCAGGCGCTGGTAAAAGCGATGGGCGTCCGTATTAGAATTCAAGGGGTCGATCACAATCGCTTCGACCTTCGGATCCGCAAACGCGCGATCGATCGCAATTGTCATCATTTGCGTGCCATAGCCTTGGCCTAGGCAGTCTTTCTCACCGATCCAGATATCCAAAGCGCGGAGGTTTGGCGGGCAGTCTTTGCCCCAATAGTGGGTCCGCTCCAGAGCGGGATCGATGACCTGCATGGCGCCGATGGGGCGACCATCCACCTCGGCAATAAAATAGGCGCTGGCCGGATCATCACCGCTGATTTCATCCTTCCATTCCGCATCCTCGAAGGCCACATCGGCATCCGGGTCGTCGCTCGTCGCGGCGATCACATGCGGTTCGTGGTCCCATCTTTCCAGATGTCGCACGTCCGCTGGCGTGGCAGGTCGAAGGATCAGTGACATGGGCCAGGCCCACCCGCTTACAGAGCGGCCAGCTCTTCGACGAACGTCCAATCGAGCCAGGCTGTCAGCTTCGCGACATCATCTGGCTCAACCGTAGCGCCGCACCAGATGCGAAGGCCTGGAGGCGCTTTGGCGTAGCCATTTGCGTCAAAGCAGGCATCTTCATCTTCCAAACGCTTCATCATGCGCTTGATGAAGGCGCGTTGGCCGGCTTCGTCTAATTTCTCGAAAGTTGGGTGCACCAAAGAAAACGTGACGCCAGAATTCGAGCGTACATCCTCGTCCGCGCAAAGGAATTCGATCCAATCGGTTTTCGCGACCCAGTCAGTCAAAATCTGTAGCGATCGGTCAGACCGGGCTTTCAGACCTTGATAGCCACCGCACTCTTCGGCCCAATCGAGGGCTTGCAGATAGTCTTCCGTGCAAAGCAAAGACGGCGTGTTGATTGTGCTGCCTTCGAACAAGGCTTCATTCAGCTTGCCGCCTTTGGTCATGCGGAAGATTTTAGGCAGCGGGCGATCTGGCTTATAGCTTTCCAAGCGCCGCACAGCGTTCGGCGAGAGGATGAGCATGCCGTGCGCCGCTTCGCCGCCGAGAATTTTTTGCCAGCTATAGGTCACGACATCGAGCTTTTCCCACTCCATGTCCTGCGCGAACACGGCTGACGTGGCGTCGCAAATGACGACACGGTCTGGGTTGGGCTTAATCCAATCGGCATTTGGAACCCGGACGCCGGACGTCGTTCCGTTCCAAGTGAACACGATATCCGCATCATCGCGCGCCTGGTCGAAAGGCGGCAGAACGCCATAGTCGCCGACATGGATGTTGCAGTCTTGAAGTTTCAGCTCGTTGACGGCGTCGGTCACCCAGTCCTTGCCGAAACTTTCCCAGGCAAAGATGTCGACGGCGCGTTGGCCAAGCATGGACCATAGGCACATTTCGACGGCACCGGTGTCTGAGGCCGGGACAATCGCAACCCGGTAATCCTCAGGCAGGCCGAGAATATCTTTCGTGCGCTCAATCGCTTGTTTCAGCTTGGCTTTGGCGGTCGCAGATCGATGCGAGCGGCCGAGCGCAGCGGTTTCGAGTTTTTCGAGGGAAAATCCAGGACGCTTAGCAGTTGGTCCGGAAGAAAAATGCGGGCATGCAGGGCGCACGTCCGGCTTGGCGACGTCAGTCATCTGTTTGTACTCCTATCCTTACAGATAGGCTGACCTTCGTTGGGGAAGGCTGGCCCACCGCGCATATGGCGCAGGGCGGGTGCGAACGCAAGGGGTAATTGTGGGCGCGTTTGGTCTTGCGGGTGCGCGGGCGTCTCCTCGGCGCAGGGCGGAGGAGCGATGGGTGAGATTGTGTTGGGGGCGTCTCCCTCGACGGCGTAGCCGTCTGAGGGCCCATCACGTGCCTTTTCGGCGTGTGGATGGTTTCGAAGATGGATCCTCAGACCGCTGCGCGGTCGAGGAGGACGCGGGGGGCTAGCCGGGTTCGAGGTGCTTGAGATCTCCGTAGACGCCAGCGCAAGCTGGGGTCCATGGCATGAACGTGCCGAAAGCAAGATAGGAGATTGAGGTCCTTAGACCCCAGCTTTCGCTGGCGTCGGCGGGAGGAGAAAGCGCGCTTTCGACCCAACCTGGACAAAGCACGTCGACATCATCGGGCTTATAGACGGGCACATACATGTCATTCACATGCGGCTTCTGGCTCATGCCCTCAAAATAAGGCACCCAAGCGCGGCCATATTTGTCGGGTCTGACAAAGGCGATGCGTCCGGTCTCATTCTGCCAGAGGTCCACCCGCCACAGCTCAAAGAACAGGATCGGCCAGAAATAGACGGCAACCTGTTGGTAATGAGGGAGGTGATAGCGGTGGGTGATCATGGGGCTTAGCCTAACACCGTGCGAACTCGGTCGGATAAACCTTCCCATTTACCCATTTTGCCAACACACGTTTGCACCCATGGCGGCTGGCCGATGCCCTCGACCGCCATGGATCCTGACTTGCGTCAGGAACACGGATTGTAGGACGTGTATCCGCGCAAACCCATGTCCCGGATCAAGTCCGGGGCGCGCGGGGCAATCAGAATAGATTTTTCGCTAAGCCGCGACGGCGATTTTTCCATCCGCGGATGGCATTTGATCCAGCAGGAAGTCGTGGAACGTCTCCGCGCGCTGGATAAAGCGATTAAACGGCAGCTTCGCTTTGAAAACCGCTTTCGGCGCAACGTTGGCACCGCACTTCAACGCCGTTTCTACACATTGATCTCGTTCGGGTTGGGCAGAGCACACCGCGATCCGGTGTTTGCCCATATTGGCGACGCGCGCGATGGTCATGTCGCCATCGAAGCTGTCGGGTAGAGTGAGATCGAGGACGACAAGATCAAAGCGCTCAAGACGTAAACGGTTTTCCGCTTCCATCAGGGTCGTTGCCATCACGAGATCAACTGGAACGCGCGCGCGAGCAGCTTTGTCGGCTGCCACCAATAGCAATTCACGAACCGGTTCGTGATCCTCGACCCAAAGAACTTTCATCAATACACCCTTACAACTCTACCGTGTTTCCCCGGCGATCCTCGCCTAGCCCTCTAATGAAAAGCACATTGCCATGAGTGGATTACGGGATGGTAAAGCGAAAGTGACCAAAGTGTTGACAATCTTATATATTACAGTGCGCTGAAGCCACTCCATCGCCAAGCTGGCACGAACTGTGATAGAGATGTCATAATCATCGTATCGCCAATGAAGACGGGCCTTTATGACCAGTAAAACGCTCCCCGCTGCAAGCACACAAGCCGCCTTTTTGGCGGAGCTTGAGTCGAGCGATGCGCATATTGTCGATCGGCTGATTAAAGAACGTTGTCCAAGTTTTGTGGATCATTGGTCTTGGCCGGTGATTCGTCCGATGCTTTACAGTGTTCTCGGCTATGATCGCGCGTGCCGCACGACCGATTATTTACAAACGCTGAATGGCGGTGACAGCTTCGATCATCTGGCCGAAGAGCTATCAATTGATCTCACGCTGAACGCGATTGAAAAGATGCCGCGCGAAGGGCGCCTTGTGGTTGCAGCAAACCATCCCACGGGGCTCGCGGATGGGGTCGCGGTCTGGGATGCGTTGCGACGGGTGCGACGGGATATCGTGTTTTTCGCAAATGCCGATGCTTTACGTGTGAATCCAGGTTTTTCCGATGTGCTGATCCCGGTTGAGTGGGTGATTGATAAACGCTCGCCTGCGAAAACGCGCGAGACGCTCCGGCTCGCTAAGGAAGCCTTTGCAGACGAAAAGTGCGTCGTGATTTTTCCATCCGGTAAACTGGCGAAGAAAATCGATGGCGTTTTGACTGAGCAAGACTGGATGCCGACCGTTGTCAGCTTGGCACGGAAGCACAAAGCCCCTGTCCAGCCGCTTAATGTGCAAGCGGCAAATTCCTGGCTTTACTACTTTTTCTCAAATGTGAATGGCGAGCTGCGCGACATTACCCTGTTCCACGAACTGCTCAATAAACGCGGCAGTTCGTTTGAAATGACGTTTGGCCCCTTGATTGAACCTGAGCGGTTCGAAGGCGATGCGAACGCGCACACGCTGGCGCTTCGCGAGTATGTCTCAACGCATTTGGCTGCGGGGCCTGAGACGGCTTTTAAAATATAGATTACAGTTGAATCGCAGCTAGTTCCCTGAACTTTTTGGTTAATTTCAGGTATATTCCCTTTTCCACAACGAGAAAGGGGAAGTTGATGGAACAAATTTGGGAAAATATTACTGAACAATTCACAGCCTATGGGCCACGCGTTTTGTGGGCCATCGTGATACTGGCCGCGGCCTTTATCATCGGCAAATTGGTCCAGTGGGCCATTCAAAGCGCTGTGAAACGAACCGGATTCGACGATCTGGGGCCAAAAGGCGATTCACTCGGTGGAAGTCTTGGATCCGCAGCATTTTGGATCATTCTGCTGATCGGGGTTATCCAAGCCTTGACCCGCTTAGAGCTCACACAAATTGCTGAGCCACTTAACAATATGATCGATCAGATCATGTTCTACATGCCGAAAATCTTTGCGGCGGTGGTTCTATTCGTTGTGTTTGCACTTGTCGCACGGATCGTTCGTCAGACCGCGCAAGCGGTGTTTGTGTTTGCAGATCCAATTCCAGAACAATTGGGCCTCGCATCCGGACCCGTGAATGTGTCGGGTGTATCAGCGACTGTGCTGTCCAACATTATATATATTATAGGCGGAATCACGGCGCTCGGCGCGCTTCAAGTGCCCGCGATTACGGAACCATTGAGCGGTATTTTGAGCAACATTTTGGATGTTATTCCAAACGTCATCCTGGCAAGCCTGCTTTTAGCCGGCTTCATTCTGGTCGCTCGGGTGGTGTCCAATCTCATCGATAAGACGCTACCGGAGACAGGCCTCAACAAAGCGATCGCTGAAATGGGTTTGCTCGAAGGAGCTGATGAGGGCCTCACCGCCAGCCGCATCGTCTCCATTGCTGCGACCTTCTTCATCACGCTTTTGGGTATCATTCAGGCGCTTCGCGTGTTGAATTTTGAAATCCTGACCAATGCGATGAATGTGGTGCTCGATATGGGCGCCTCGATCGCGTTTGGAGCGTTCATCATTTTCGCAGGTGTGTTCCTAGCGCGGCTCATCTCGAACGCAATGACGTCAGCTGGTGGCGGCGCAACCGACTTGGCGGCCACTATCGTGAAATGGATCATCATTGGCCTGGCCTTGATCCTTGGCATTTCTCGAATGGGCCTCGACCCAACCGGTGGTGAGTTTGTTTTGGACGTCGCCAAACTTCTTGCCATGGGCGCCGCGATCGGTGTCGCTGGTGCGATTGCCCTCGGCTTTGGCTGGGGCGGCCGCGACTGGTTCGGCAAGCAATTGGAAAATTGGAAGTCGAGCAAATAGGTTCGATACACTCTAGAATCAGAAAGGCCGCCCATTACCGGGCGGCCTTTTTTAATCATCAGGTCAGCGCGCTTAAGCGCCCTTCAAGTTTCCGGACGCGGTCAGCAAGCCGTGGCAATGCTTGTACTTCTTACCCGATCCGCATGGACACGGTGCATTGCGCGGTGTGTTCTTCCAGCTCTCTTCGGCCTGGGCGACCATGGAATGCGGCGCCTGCACAGCAACGTTTTGAGGCGTTCCCGGCTGTTGGTTTTCGCCCGTGTCCGGATCCAAGCTGGTTTCGAAGGTCGGCTGCGGCGCGCTTGGCACCGGCCGCGGCTGCGGCGGCTGGACTTGCGCTGTCATCAGCCAGCGAGTCACTTCCAAACGCATCTCAGACAACATGTCATAGAACAGCTTGAACGCTTCTTCTTTAAACTCGTTCAGCGGATTGCGCTGACCATAAGAGCGTAGGTGAATGACCGAGCGGAGCTGGTCAATCTGCTGCAAATGCTGGCGCCAACGCCCATCGAGGACTTGCAAGAGGATCTGCTTCTCAACCATGCGGAACTGGCCGTCAGCAGCCATAGCAGCCTTTTGGTTATAGGCGGTGTTGGCCGTTTCTAGGATTCGCTCGCCAATCTCTTTGTTGGCAACGCCCTCTTCGCCCGCCCATTCCGCGATCGGCAATTCGAGCCCGAGCATTTCGACACAGCGCTCGCGAAGACCTTCAGTGTCCCAAAGCTCAGCATGTGCTTTTTCAGGCATGTGATGGGCGACCATGCCGTCAATCACTTGCTCGCGCATGTCTTCAATCTCGTCGAGGACGCTGTCAGCATGCATAAAGTCGATGCGCTGCTCGAAGATAACTTTGCGCTGATCATTGATCACGTCATCATACTTCAAAACATTCTTACGGATGTCGAAATTGCGCGCTTCGATTTTCTTTTGCGAGGTCTCGATCGCTTTATTCATCCAAGGGTGGGTGATGCCCTCGTCTTCTTTGATGCCGAGCCCCTTCATGATCGAATTGAGACGCTCCGCTGCGAAGACGCGCATGAGATCGTCATCAACAGAGATGAAGAATTTAGACTTGCCTGGGTCACCCTGACGCCCGGTTCGGCCGCGGAGCTGGTTGTCGATCCGGCGACTTTCGTGACGCTCGGTGCCGAGCACATAAAGACCGCCCGCTTCGAGGGCCTTTTGTTTCGCCACCTCAATTTCAGCTTTGATCTGATCTGTGATCAGCTGCAGTTCGCCTTCGGACGGCTCGCTGCCTTTTTTGGCAATGTGTTCTTCGACTGCTTTGGCGACGCGCATTTCCAAATTGCCGCCAAGCTGAATGTCGGTTCCGCGACCCGCCATATTGGTCGCGACGGTGACCGCACCAGGCACGCCAGCATCAGCGACGATTTCAGCTTCTTGTGCGTGGTGTCGCGCATTCAGAACTTTGTGCGGGATCTTAGCTGCGGTGAGATACGTCGAAACGACTTCTGATTTCTCAATCGACGCAGTGCCGAGTAGAACAGGCTGACCCTTGGCGCGGGCTTCGCGGACTTCTTCGACAATCTCTTTATACTTCGCGCCCGCGACACGGTAGACGACATCGTCTTCATCGAGACGTTGGATCTTGCGATTGGTCGGCAGTTCGAAGGTCGGCAGGGAATAAATGTCAGCGAATTCCGAAGCTTCGGTCATCGCGGTCCCTGTCATACCGGCGAGTTTGTCATAAAGACGGAAATAGTTTTGGAAGGTAATCGAGGCCAGGGTCTGGTTTTCTGGCTTAATGTCGACATTCTCTTTGGCTTCGATGGCCTGGTGTAGGCCTTCGGAGAGACGGCGACCTTCCATCATCCGGCCGGTAAACTCGTCAATCAGCATGACCTGATCGTCTTTGACGATATAATCTTTGTCGCGGTGGAAGAGCTTGTGGGCTTTCAGCGCCTGGTTCGAATGGTGCACGATTGAGACATTGGATGGGTCCCACAACGAGCCTTCAATGATGCCATCCCGCGTCAGGCGGTCTTCCATCTTTTCGAGGCCTTCCTCGGTGAAGACGACCGAGCGCATCTTCTCGTCGAGATCAATGTCTTCGTCGTCGAGGTCGGGGATGAGTTTGTCGATGGTGCGATAAAGCTCAGACCGGTCATCGGTTGGACCGGAGATGATTAATGGCGTCCGCGCCTCATCGATCAAGATTGAGTCGACTTCGTCGACGATCGCAAAAGAATGGCCGCGCTGGACCATCTGATCCAGCGAATATTTCATATTGTCGCGCAGATAATCGAATCCAAACTCATTATTGGTGCCGTAAGTGATGTCACAGGCATAAGCATCACGGCGCTCTTCATCTGACATCCGGCCACCGCCAGGCACTTCGCCGCGAATGACGCCTGTCGTTAGGCCGAGGAAGCCATAAAGCTTACCCATCCACTCGGCGTCGCGGGCGGCGAGATAATCGTTCACCGTTACGACGTGGACGCTTTCGCCGCTGAGCGCGTTCAAATAGACCGGCAGAGTCGCCACCAGGGTCTTACCCTCGCCGGTGCGCATTTCTGCGATGGCGCCATTGTGCAGCACCATGCCGCCCAGCAATTGCACATCAAAATGACGCATACCGAGCGACCGTTTGGCCGCTTCGCGCACGACAGCAAAAGCTTCGTCAAGAATGTCGTCGAGCGTCGCGCCATCTGCCAGGCGTTTGCGGAATTCATCCGTTTTCGCGCGAAGGGCCTGATCCGAGAGCGCCTCGATCATCGGCTCTAATGTGTTGATCTTTTGTACTCGGCGTCGCAAGGGCTTGAGCTTGCGATCATTTACGGAACCGAAAATCTTCTGAGCTACGGACAACATAGAAGGGGATACCACACTGTTTGAATTGATCCTAGAAATCACAAAAGTCTTTCTAGGACGTGGACATGCGGGAATGCATATCGCTGAATCGTCTCTCGACCACCACCTCCTGCGGACTTAAGAACGCCGCAAACCTGTGTCAATTAGCCGATTGCCGCAAAGAAAGGCCAGAAATGCCAATTAGATCACGATTGTGTGCGCTTCCCATCCTTATGGCAACCGCATTGATCGCGCTCAGCGCGTGCGACACGGAGACTAGAACAACGGTGCCATCAGCTGTCATCGACAGCGCCACGGCCGCCGTGGTCAATGGCGAACCGATCTATATTCGCGATGTCGAAATGGAAGCGGTTGCGCAAGGCATGATCGAGCCGGGCTCAGATTTCGGCACATCGCACCCAGATTTCCCATCCATCTTGGAGCAGCTAATTGATCAACGCTTATTGGCGCAAGAAGCGATCCGACGCGGGCTCGATCAGCAGCCTGACGCTGCGCGCAGACTGGAAGCGGGCCGCGAACGACTGCTTGGCAACATCTTAGTTGAGAGCCTGGTTGCCAATGAGGTCACCGAAGAGGCGATCGAGCGGATGTATGAAGAGCAAGTCAAATTGCAGCAGCTCGATGATGAAGTCCGCGTCCGCCGGATTGTATTGGAAACCGAAGCAGACGCCATTTCAACTTTGGCAGAGCTCAATGCGGATCTCGATTTTGCGGATGCTGCTTTGGAAAGATCAACAGATTTACGAACGCGGCTTGAAGGCGGTGATTTAGGCTGGATTCGTCCAAATGAGATGGATGACCCGTATCCGGCAGTGATCGGCAATACTGTCACGGGAAGCGTCTCGGACGTGTTTCAGACTGACCTTGGTTGGACCATCCTCAAAGTGGATGAGCGCCGTACGACACCGCCGAAAACCAAAGCTGAAATGCGCCCTGAGATCATTACCTTTATGACATTCACGCAGATTAGCGACATTCTGCGTGAGTTACGCTTCTCGGCTGATATTCAACAACGCGATCCAGAAGAGATCCTCCGCGAGGCTGAAACAGAAGCTGAAAACGATGCCACAGCAGCCGAGGAAGCGGGCGCTGCAAACCCGCCAGAAACGGAAGACTAATGTTCAAACCCTCCCCTTTCGCGCCTGCAAAGTTTCCTGCTCTACCCAGCATTGCCGGCGTTCGCGCCGCCGCGGGATCTCGCGGATTTTATGCCGGACGCGGCCTGGACCGCGATGATGTTTTCCTGTTCGAGTTTGCGCCTGGCACCACGTGCGCTGGCGTGTTTACCCGCTCGACGACCGCATCGGCGGACGTGAAATGGTGTCGAGACGCGCTGGAGTCGGGCCTTGGGCGCGCGCGGGCCCTGGTCGTCAATTCTGGTAATTCGAATGCCTTCACGGGCCCACAAGGGGTCTTGAAGAATGAGGCCACACTCGCAGCAATCGTAAGCGCGCTGAATGTCCCCAAAGATCATTGCTTTCTCGGCGCCACGGGCGTGATCGGTGAGCCATTGGACGATCCCAACTTCGTGGGCAGCATCGTGCCGGACCTTAGCGCTGCGCTCACCGCCCCTGATTGGGAAGCTTGTGCAAAAGCGTTCATGACGACCGATACGTACCCGAAAGGCGCAGCTTGGCGCGGGTCGATCGGGTCAGACACGATTGAATTTGCCGGAATCGCCAAAGGCTCCGGCATGATCGCGCCGAATATGGCGACGATGTTGGCGTATGTGTTTACAGATATGGCGATCGCGCCGGATGTGCTCGATGCGGCTTTGCGCCTGGCCTGCGGTAAGAGTTTCAATGCGATCACGGTCGACAGCGATACGTCGACGTCAGACAGCCTGATGGTGTTCGCAACAGGGGCAAGCCAAGCGCCCATGCTCACGACGCAAGACGACCCTCGATACGCGGACTTCGTTGCGGCGCTTTCGAGCATCTGCCTCGACCTCGCACTCCAAGTCGTGAAAGACGGCGAAGGCGCGAGCAAGTTCATCACAATCGAGCTGAACGGCGCTCAATCAGATGCCTCTGCTCGAACCATCGCGGCAGACATCGCCAATAGCCCGTTGGTGAAGACGGCTTTGGCCGCCAATGACGCCAATTGGGGCCGTGTGGTGATGGCCGTGGGAAAATCTGGCGAACCGATCGACTTAAAGCAGCTGCATATCTGGTTTGACGACGTCCAAGTCGCCGAAGGCGGCGCCCGGGCGTCTGACTATGATGAAGCGGCCGCGACAGTCGCCGTTTCGAAACCCGAAATCACGATCCGGGTGAATGTTGGAACCGGTTCAGGGCGCGCGAAAATTTACACCTGCGATCTCACGCACGCCTATGTCGATATTAACGGAGCCTACCGGACATGAAGGTCGTCTATGTGGTCGCTGCAGCGCTCTACAATTCGGACGGCGACATCCTTTTGGCGCGCCGGCCGGAAGGAAAATCGATGGCCGGCCTTTGGGAGTTTCCGGGCGGAAAAATCGAGCCTGGTGAGCGCCCAGAGGAGGCTTTAATCCGAGAGTTACAGGAAGAACTCGACATTACGGTTAGCGAATCTGACCTGTTTCCCCTCACATTTGCCAGCCATACTTACGAGTCTTTTCATCTTTTCATGCCTTTATATGGAACGAAAAGATGGATTGGGTCTCCGCGTCCGACTGAGGGGCAGGAGCTCGCCTGGGTGGCCCCGCAAGACTTGCATAGCTATCCAGCACCGGAAGCCGATATCCCGCTTTTCACTGCGTTAGCTTGCCGGGACGAGGCCTAAAATTGATGACCAAATTTCGCAAGAGTGCGGCGCGTTTGGGCCGCAATGAATCCGGGGCGAATGCTGTCGAATATGGGCTGATCATGGCCCTCATGACCATAGCATTGCTCGGCGCGATCGGTGCCACTGGCAGCAGCACGGGCGATAAATGGAATGGCATCTCTGATGATATCGGAAAAGCCATGGAGGATGCCGGCGTTTAGCCCCCCTAACGCGGCGTTCGCTCTTGACCAAATCCTGATCCCCGGCACGTTCCATATCAAAAATGGAATGGGAGCTGACGGCGATGGTAACACCCTTCAAAATAGACGTACCGCAATCGAAATTGGATAGCATCCACGCGCGAGTTGCGGCCTATCAATGGTTTGCGGCACCCGCGGGTCTGCCTGACTGGCAGCTCGGCATGTCGACGCCCGTCATGAAGGAGATGCAAGCCTATTGGCTAGAGCAATACGATTGGCGCGCCACGGAAGCCGAGCTGAACAAACACCCTCATTTCACAGCCGAGATTGATGGCCTCCCCATCCATTTTTTGCATATTGTTGGTGAGGCCAAGGGAAAGCGGCCGCTTCTCCTCACACATGGTTGGCCTGGCTCGTTTTTCGAGTTCTATGACGCTATCGGACCTCTAGCATTTCCGAGCCAGCAAGGCGGGCGCGTCGCGGATGCGTTCGATCTCGTGATCCCATCCCTACCCGGCTATGGCTTCTCGGGAAAGCCAAACGCACCCCTCGGTCAACGCGCGACAGCACGTCTTTGGAACACATTGATGCAAGACGTCCTCGGCTATGACACCTATCTCGCACAAGGCGGCGATTGGGGCGGCATGGTCACATCATGGCTCGGCTTTGATCATGGCACGGTGAACGGAAAAGGCGGATGCAAAGCGATCCACCTCAACATGATCGGATTTCGGCCGACACCCGCCACACCTCAAAATGAAGACGAAATCGCCTGGGTCCAAAACTCGCAAGCCGCAATGCAGATGGAGGGCAGTTACTTCATGCAACAAGCCACCAAGCCGCAGACGCTGGCAATGTCGCTGATGGACAGCCCAATGGGGACGGCCGCCTGGATCTTGGAAAAATTCCACAGCTGGTCTGACCTCATGGATGGAGACTTGTTGAGCGTCTATACACGCGATCAATTGCTGACCAATGTGATGCTCTATCTGGTGAATGACGCCATCGCGACATCCGTTTGGTATTATGCCGCATTCTTTGGTGAGGGCGGTCCCAGCTTACCAGAAGGTGAGCGCTGCGAGACTCCGACGGGGTTCGCCAATTTCCCAGGTGAACCGATCTATAAGCCGCCGCCGCGGTCTTGGTGTGATCGCGCTTATAATATCACCCACTGGTCCGAAATGGAGCGTGGTGGACACTTCGCAGCGATGGAAGCGCCCGACTTGTTTGTCGAAGATGTGAGGCGCTGGGGTTGGGCCTTCGACTAGCGGCCTGGGCGATAGGTTCGCGTCGCGTTGGCCTCGACGTCGGAGCGTGTCAGCAGCGCGGGGCGCCAGTCTTCAGACGCGAAGAGCGGCGCTTGGTCAGCGTAATGCGGTGAGCCCACATCGAGCGTCGCCGCGCCGAATTGATGGATGAGCTCCGCCGTCTGCTCTCCGTCCGCGGTCCATTCCACCAAGGCAATCCAAGTATCGCCAGCATTCGCATGCAGCTGGCCATCCGAACGCATTTCCGCAGGATAGATCGCACGCAGGATATCCGGGCCGCCGCTAATCGGAACATTTACATCGCCTCGCACCAGTCGATTAACCTCTCCCCATTCTGGGTCGATGCGGCCATAATTCTCCAGCAAGAGCGCGACGGCGTCGCGAAACGCTTGATCAGGGGCGGGGCCGTAATCGCCGGTGAATTGTCCGGTGACATGCCGTAGAACCGTCAACGCCCCGAGCGCCGCGTGGCGGTTTTCAATCTCATGACCGTAATCCCAAGCACGCAGGTGTGCGATGGCATCGCTCATGTCGGGATCTCCGCTCCAATCGTGATCGAGCACGCTTTGAATGAACAGATCCGCCTCAGAACCTTTGGCATAGGCTGTATCGAATTTGATGGCGAACAGGCGGGCTTTGTCGATGGGGGCCGTCCCTTGCGTTAGATCCTGAATGCGCAAGGACCGGTTGGTCTCATTGGTTTGCAAGCCGAGCCATTTCGGAAAGTCTTCCGCGCGGAGATTATCACCGCCATCGGTCGCACTATAGGGGGTGTTGTTGGCATTATAGACAAAGCCTGAGTCTGGATTCACCAGCTTCGGCCCATCGGCATAAGGAATGTAGCCTGGCCAAATCAATTCAGAGCGATCGCCTGGTAAATCGGCTTGCCAATCCCAGTCACTGCGCGCAGCGCGGTCTGGATATTGGCCGTTATGAATAAAGGCGACGTTTCCGTCTTTGTCAGCATAGACATAATTAATGCTCGGCAACGCGTTCAGAGACATGGCGGTGTCGAAGCTTTGCCAATCGGTTGCCAGGTTTAAGCGGATATATTGCTCCAATTGACGGATCTCGCCCATGCCAGCATAGCGTACCGCGTACGTGCCATGCGCCGCCTCTATCACCGGGCCATGCTGCGTGCGATGTACCGGCCGGCGCACTTTCAGCGCAAATGGCCCGAACAGTTTGATCCGTAGCAAGGCAGACTCGGTTTCAAAGTCACGCCAGTTACCATCGAGTTGATATTGCCGGTCATTCTCGGGATTGATCGTGAGGCGGTAAATGTCGGTGAGGTCTGGTTTCGACACGGTGTTGGCCCAGCCGAGATGGCGATTGAAGCCATGCAAGATCACGGGGGTGCCTGGGAACAATCCGCCGGTAATGTCTAAACCCTCTTCAGAGACGATGTGAGCTTCCCACCAGGCGACAGGGCCCGTCATAGGTTGGTGAGAGTTGATCAAAAGGCGCGTGGTTCCATCGCCGCTTCTGTCTGCCGTCACGGCAAAGGCGTTTGACCCACGCTCTGTATTCAAGCTCGGGTGGAGCAGCCAGGCGCGCTCGCTTGGATCCGCTGCGAGGGGCGCATTGCGCGATTCCGCAAAGAGAGACTGAAGCGTTTCATCGAACCCATAGAAGAAGGGCGTCTTTAAAATAAAGCCGGCAATCACGTCTTTGCCGGTAAATGGCGCGAGACCCTGCCATGTCGCATCTGGATGCTCGGCGGCATAGAGATTCAATCCACTAGCGTAGGCCTCCGCGATCGCTTTTACATCCGCCGGAACGTCGCTTTCATAGCGCCGGTCAATCGTGCCCCAGACATCAAGCAACGCGACCACATAATCGGTTGGCGCCGCCGCCGCGCCTTTATATCTCGCCAGTACGCCGCGCGTTGCGGCCACCACGTCTTGGATGGTGTCATAATCGTCTTCAGCATGCGCATAAGCGACGCCGAACGCGGTATCCGCGTTGGTCACGCCATAAATGTGCGGTGTCCCCCAATTGTCGCGAATGATTTCGACATCATATTGGCTCGCCGCAGCCGATAGCGCCTCTGCACTAGGATGGCTCGGCAATGGATCCCAAGTATAGACCCCTGCCGCGATCACAACCGCGACGACCAAGGCCGCGACACCAAGCAGAATACGCTTCATCATCGCCCTTAAACTTTAACCGGCGGCTCAGCATATGAGGCGGTCGACCAGATCACCTCATCCGGCGCTTTTAGCATCTGCATATACATCTCTTTCGGGTAGTTTTGATGCGGTTTCTCCGGGTCATAAGGCGGTTGTTTAACCGTCCCGTTCTCGCCATCATAGGGATCTGGGTTTTGATATTGCTCAGCTTCTTCCGCGCTGATCCCGACTTTCTCTAAAACCGATGGATCGACCCAGGCGGCCTGGTCAATTTCTGATTCAGAAGTGGCGACTTCGAGGACCAGGTTTTCCGGTCCGCCGAAATAAATGGACTGACACATGCCATGATTGATCGGCCCAATTACATTGACGCCCTTCTTGCGAATGCGATCGCGGATCGCTTTTAATTGGTCAGGCGTATCCACTTTGAAGGCCAGGTGCTGCATCGTTCCCGCCGCGCAAGGGCCAGCGCCGGTCCCGGCATGGGTGACACCCATTTCGACCGGAATGTCTTTCACTTGCGGCAATTGGACTACCGAAAAATAGCAATGATCATCCAGGTGAAGGAAGGCGTGGATGCCACCTGGCACGCCATGCATGTCGAACAAAGCCGAAAGCTTACAGCCCAAGACATCTGAGAAGAACGCGATCTGGCTCTTAATATCCGCCGACATGATCGCGAGGTGGTGAATACCTGTTGCTTTGACCATCAAACACGCTCCCTAATTTTGCGGGCATACTGAACCTACCGGGCGCCGCCGCCAAGACGTGACCAAGCGGGAAGGGGTCGCGCACGGACGCGTTCGACATCGGATTCCAGTTGGCTTCATCAGGGTCCTGCGCTAGCCATGAGGTCATGCAAGCTGCCGAAACCCTCGCCAAACATATTAATGCCGCGGATCGTGTGGTGATTTTTACCGGCGCCGGAATCTCAACTGAAAGCGGTATTCCTGATTTTCGCTCTCCTGGCGGCGTCTGGTCGAAGATGCAGCCCATCTATTTCCAAGACTTCGTGAATGATCGCGAAGCCCGCCGGGAGGGTTGGCGCCGTGTGTTCGAACGTTCGGCAGGATGGACGGGCGCTGATCCCAATATCGGACATCGTGCCGTCGCGAAATTGGTCGAGATGGGCAAAGTCACCAGCGTCGTCACGCAAAATGTCGACAATCTCCACCAAGATGGCGGCGTTCCCGACGAGAAAGTCATCGAAGTGCACGGGAACGCATCGTACGCCAAGTGTTTGAACTGCGGAAAGCGGCACAGTTACGAGACGCTTCGCCCCCGCTGGGAGGCAGATGAAGATATTACCTGCGATTTCTGTGGTGGCTTGGTAAAATCGGCGACGATTTCCTTCGGACAGGCCATGCCGGAAGACAAAATGCTCTTCGCCCAGAGCGAAGCTGAATCCTGCGACTTGATGATCGCGATTGGCTCATCACTCGTCGTTTACCCGGCGGCGAATATCCCGCTCATTGCGAAACAGGGCGGTGCGAAATACGTCATCATCAACCGTGAAGAGACCGAGCATGATGTTTATGCAGATCTTGTTCTCAACACCGAGATTGGCCCGCTCTTGCGTGAGACGATGAGCTTGCTCGGGGCGCCGCTCGAATGAGCGAGGCCTGGGTCAAAGCCCTACGATTTGCCGCCCTGCCCGGCGCTGAAATCGTCACCTTCGAACGTATGCAACTGTTAGAGGATGGGACACCGACGACGCGCTACACACTTCGCTCTGTCTCAAAATCTGGAGAGACGATTGGCGACGACCGCGATTATGATCTTCTCAAAGCCGTCATGCAGCCACTCGAACGACTGGCAGATTCTGAACCTCACGCAGATTTGAAGCTGGAACTTGTTGTAAAAACAGGCCTTTTGAAGCATCTCGACACGCCGTAAAACCGTAATAATTACAACCGTCTGCTGACAGCGCGGTCACCCCCCTTTTCGTTAAGCGGATTTTATGCTTTTTGCACGCGTCTTGCACTGCACAAAAAACCTTTACCCGAAGGCAGGCAATACCCACATATGCATAGCAGGCGGGGCCTGCCAGGTAGATTTCGATAGGGAGGACGGGCTTTGCTGGTCAACATGTTGAAAGGCAAATTGCACGCAGCGACTGTGACGCAGTGCGATGTCTATTATGAAGGGTCGGTCTCGATCGACCAGGACTTGCTCGATGCCGCTGGCATTCTCCCGCATGAACGCGTCGACATTTGGAACATCACCAATGGCGAGCGCATCTCAACCTATGCGATCGAAGCCCCGCGTGGCTCTCGCACAATCGGGATTAATGGCGGCGCGGCCCGCAAATTCGCCCTTGGCGACCGGGTAGTGATCGCCGCCTTCGTGCAAATGGAAGCCGAATTCGCGCGCCAACATAAGCCGCACGTGGCCCTGATGGACGAACAGAACGAGATTAAGACGCCAAGCGCGGCCTATTAGGCACGCGGCGGCTTAACGCGTAGAGTTTAAGTATGTATGGGAGAGCCCGCCTAGTTGGCGGGCTTTCTCAATTCAAACGTGACATTCACAGTGACAGAATAGCCGACATCGCCCGCCGCAATCGGGGTCGAACGGTCCATACTGCGCGCTTCGGCCATCATCGCCATGGGTTGCGGTGAGAATCCGCCGCTCTCAGAAATCGTCACCACACGGGCAACTTCATAGCCGGATGCGGCCGCATAGAGCTCTGCCCGCGCGATCGCAGATTTCATGGCGATATCGCGCGCTTCATTCATCGCGGCGCGATCATCTTCGAGCGCGAAGTTTAGCCCGTTAAAAGTATTACCACCGGCAGACACCAGCGCGTCCATCGTTTCACCCAGGCTATCCAAATCACGGACCAAAACAGTCAATTGATTGGTCGCCTGATAACCGGTCAGACGCGGCTGGCCGGACGAGCGGTTGGAATAATCATATTGCGGGTTGAGCGAGAAGTTTGAGGTCTGCATATCGCCGCGATCGACATTTGCGGCGGCGAGCGCATCGAACACACCATTCATCGCGGCGGCATTGGCACTCATCGCCGCCTCAGCTGTTTCGCCTTGCGTTTGTACGCCGGCATTCAGGAAAGCGATATCGGGTTGGCGCTTCACCGACCCTTCCGCCGATAAAGAGAGCGTTGTCTCGGGCTGGATCGAGTTTGGGTGATTGGTTTCAATCGGATCCGCATTTGGCGTGATCGTCGGCTCTGGCACAGCAGCAGCCGCGGTTTCGACCGTAGCCGGCGCCGCGGCGGTTGGTTCAGCGCCCTCTTGGGCCCCGCCGCAGGCTGCGAGCGTGACTAAGGCCAATCCGGACAAGCCAATCGTCCAGCGTGATTTGGTATTCTCAAACATGCATCCCTCCATGCGGCTGTAAAAACTTGCAGTCTCTATTGAATTGCGCCATTGCGGCGAGATCAAGTCTCGCGTTTTATACGCGTGTTCATCTTGAGCCAATTTATTTGGTTTTCGGGCCTGTAGCTCAGTTGGTTAGAGCGGACCGCTCATAACGGTCTGGTCGGGGGTTCAAGTCCCTCCGGGCCCACCAAATTTTGCCTTAACCCTTTGGGTTACCGTAATTTTTTGTCTTTATTGAGCTTTTTCAGATCAAACTGTGACGCATTGGTGTGACGCATGGACCTGAATGGCTTGAAGAACGGACCCGAAAACTTGGAGTGCCGGAACGGCGTCTACTATCTTCGAATGAGGGTTCCCAAAGACGTTCAGGATCAGTTTGGACGAACGACCATTCGCGAAAGCCTCAGGCTAAAAGATCGCTATAAAGCAAAGATCGAATTGAGCCGGAGATTGGTGGCGATCAATGAGGAGTTCGAGCGACTTCGCGCCAACGAACCTCACTACACGAAGGTATTGACCAGACGGGAAGCTGCCCAAATGGCTCATGATTGGACGTTGCAACAATTGCAACGGGTCCAACTCGAGCCAGCTCAAACCGAACTCTCTACAGGGCACGACCAGTCAGAGATCGACACTGAAATGCACGAGCTGGCTGATTTACTACGTGAGCTGCAGCTCGGTGGCGGGGAAGCTTCGAACAACGAAGTCGAGCGCCACATCCACCAACTACTTCTGACTAACGGATTTCCCGAGGAGCCCGCCATCACAAACCAATCCATCACGCCTTCAATTGCGCTTAGAGCGAACGTCGACACCGACACATCCCAATACGCGTTTCTGAAGCGAAGTGTTGAGGAGGGACTGAAGTCAATCTGGCGCGCGACGCTTGCGAAGCACAACGGCCAAACGCGCATAGACGCGGCGCTCAATCCGATAATGCCAGGTCCAGTTAGCGGCGAACAGATTGAACTTGCGGAGATGCTTCGGCAGTTCAAGGCCCAAAAGGAAAGTGAGAACTACGGAAAAAGAAAACTACTCGCTTACAACGTAGTTTCTGAAATCATGGTGGAAGTGTTTGGTCCATCAACGCTTATGGATGATGTCACCAACCAGGACTGCAGGCGCTTCATACACGTTCTTCGAAACATCCCTCCAAACGCTCGTAAACGTTTCGGCGACATCGGTTACGTAGAGGCCGCGCAGCTTGCTCTGGATCAAAAGTTAGATTTGCGAGCTGCCGCAACCATTCAGGGTGACATCAATTCGGCAAATGCAATTTTCAATTGGACCATCAACCAGGGCATGCTTGCCAAAAATCCAATGCCTCGGCGCAGTTTCCCCAAACGAAATCAGACAAGACCAGATGAGCAGCGGCTACCGTTTTCGGCAGAAGACTTAACGGCGATCTTTAGCGCACCTCTATTCACCCGACCGACGCGGCAAACTCATGGAGCCATGAAGAAAACACCAGCTCGCTTCTGGATACCACTGCTGGCGCTATTCCACGGCTGCCGCCTAAATGAACTTTGCCAATTACAAGTTAGCGATGTGCGCAGCGAACGCGGCATTCCGTATCTCGCCATTCGAGATGCAGATCACGGCAGTCCAGGCCAGCTACTCAAAACGCAGTGGTCGCGTCGGGACATACCGCTACATCCAAACATTCAAAGCTTGGGGTTCATGGAATTTGTCGAAGCAACCCGAGCCGCGGGACACACAAGACTGTTCCCCGAACTTACTTTGTGCGGTCGTGGATATTACTCATCAAGATACCAAAAATGGTTCAGCAGGTTCCTTGTTCAGACCGGTGTAAAACGGCAGAAAATCAGTTTTCACTCTTTCAGGCACACGTTCAAAAACGCCACTCGCGACATTGAAGTTCCTTTGGACATTACCCGCCGCTTGGGCGGATGGAAACTCAAAGAAGTACACGAACGCTACGGCCAGTATACCGTACCGGTGCTCGCGCGATATGCTGATAGAATTGGGTATGCGGGGCTCGATCTCTCAGCATGTTTACCGCCGTAATCTGAAGTCATCTCGCCGGTGCGATCGCTAGGGGCAACAATTCATCGCGCGTAAAACCTGATAAAACACGTCGGGTTCTGACTTGCGATGCTCTGGCACCCTTGATCGAAGCAACGAGCTCATGATGGATTGTGGCGAGAAAATTGATGCCTTTGTAAGCTCCAAACAAACCGTGCACTCGATTCAACAGTCGCCGGTATTCTTGGCCCGATGGTCGTCCGCACGCCAAACTCGCTTCGACATCTTCAATGACAGCCAGAATTTTCCCCGCTGGCATTCGTACAGAAATGGGTGAGACCATCGACCATTCTTCATAGCGGTGCTTAAAGTGCCGCTTCAGGTGCCAAAACCCGTGATCTACGCGTCTCACTTCATCAAAACGCAATTGCAGGGGCCCAGCTTCCTCTCGCCGGAAGACATTTTCCAGCATAAGGGCATTCACAGACAGCTCTTCCCTGGTCTTTGCCAGAAGAAGGAAATCATCCGCGAAGCGCGGAACAAGTGATCCACTAAGCTCTTCCTGCGAAAAGATGCGGTTAATAACCGCGTTCGCAACCAGATTAAAGACTGCTGACCCTTGAGGAATTCCTCGCCGAGCCCCGACAACGACACTGGCACTCCTGCCAAGACGTCTGCGATCCCTCCCACTCACCACATAATTGTAGCCTGCACTAAGCAATACGGAGTTCACACAAGCCGCCGGAAGCCAGCCAAAACACTCGGAGACATGTTGTTGAGTTATTGACGGGAAACAGTCGCGAACGTCCGCGACTTGTGCCCATCCATAACCATCCCTGAGTGCGCAGGTGATCAGTTCAGTCATTGAACTGATACCTTGACCCCTCACGCCAAACGTGAGGGGATTTGGTTCATGAAGCTCGTCCACCACGAACTTCACTAAGAGCTGCCTAGATTTGTTTAGACAGCCAAAATCGCAATAGTAACGTCGCGTTCCATTGCCTTTCAGCTTGGAACGAATTTGTACTTCTTCATCATTCGTCTCAAACACATTTATCATGCTGGCAAGACGATAGACCCCGTCCCAATCCCCATCTTCCGATGGATAAAAATCGGAACAGCGGAGAATTTGTTCCGCTGCAACGTACTTGTTAGCGAAATGGTTCAGGAATGCACGCACAGCATGACGAACTGCAGGCCAGTTTTTATTGTCATATGCGCGTTTGATTCTGCGCAGTTGTTTCCGATGCTGTTTGAGTGCAGCAGACTGCAACGCGAGCGCTTCGCTTTCGTTTCTCGGAATTGGATGGTTGCTCAACTGTACCAATTTGGGTCACCAATGAACGTTGCTTCAAACTAGACGAACACGAAGCACAAAGCA
>JBCBBY010000027.1:0-41608 GCA_038531195.1 Pseudomonadota bacterium | reverse complement strand
CTGGCACGGCGCATACTTTAGAGCAGATTGAGGCTCAATTGTTGCGATTGGTGCCGGTCGCAAACGTGACGGACATCACCAAGTCGAAACGGGGTATCGAGCGTGAGCTGGCGCTGATCAAAGTGGCTGGCGAAGGCGACAAGCGGGTCGAAGCGCTGCGCATTGCAGAGATCTTCCGCGCGCGCGTGATCGATACGACCAATAAGAGTTTCATTTTCGAGCTCACCGGCGCCAGCGACAAGATTGATCAATTTTGCGCGCTCATGGACCCGTTAGGACTGGTCGAAGTCAGCCGTACAGGCGTGCTGTCGATTAAGCGGGGCGCCGAAAAAGGATGAGCAAAGCGTTCGACCGCGATGTTTGGGCGATTTTTGGAATGCCCATAGACAATCTCACGCTGCAAGAAGCAGCGGCGCGGGTCGAGCATGCTGTGGACACCGGTGAGCGCTTGTCTTTTGTGACGCCCAACGTGAATTGGATGGTGCGCGCATTGAAGGACGAAGCGGCGATGCGCCAAATCGTCAACGCGGACCTTAGTCTTGCGGATGGTGCGCCGGTCGTGTGGCTCGCGCGTCAGCTAGGGATGCCGATAAAAGAGCGGGTTGCGGGCTCGGACTTGTTTGATGAACTACGCCGCGCAGATCCAGACACATCGAAACCCATTCGCGTCTACTTTTTTGGCGGGCGAGAAGGTTCTGCAGAGGCCGCATATAAAGCGATCGAAGCAGAGAATGGGCGCTTGGTCGCGGCTGGCTGGCAAAACCCGGGCTTTGGCGATGTCGACAGTATGAGCAGCGATACGATCCGCAATAAGATTAATTCAGCAAAGCCTGACTTTATCGTCGTCTCGCTTGGCGCTGCAAAAGGACAAGCGTGGATCGAACAGAACCAAAACCAACTCGACGCCCCCGTCATCGCGCATCTCGGCGCGGTCGTGGATTTTGTCGCTGGGTCGATCAAGCGGGCGCCGCGATGGGCGACGCGTATCGGTTTGGAATGGGTCGGTCGCATCCTTGCTGAGCCGTCTTTGTGGAGACGATATTGGAATGATGGGGTGGATCTTGTCAGGTTGGTTTCAAGCCGCCTTGGCAAATTGAAATCAGCGTCCAAGTCGAAAACGCCTTTATCGTCATTCGAGGGCCGCCATTCGGAGCGGACCATTAGACTTTCCGGAGATTTGACCATCGCAAATCGCGATGCCTTGCGCCGGGAATTCAAAAACGCCATCAGCCAACCTGGCGATTGCCGACTCGATCTTTCCAAACTCGGCGCGATCGATGCATCCGCATTCGGCCAAGTCCGCATGCTAGAGCAATGCCTGATGCGCCGCGGTGATAGGTTACATTTGAGCACTTCCCCAAAACACATAGCGGTCTTCAAGGCCGCGAATATGACCCTTTAAGGAGCACTGTAGAGATGAACATTTTTTACGAGCAGGATGCAGATCTCGCCCTGATCAAAGGCAAGAAGGTCGGCATTGTTGGCTATGGTAGCCAAGGCCATGCGCACGCATTGAACCTCAAAGATAGCGGCGTTGAAGTCCGCGTCGGGTTGCAGGCGACGTCAAGCTCGAAGCCGAAGGCGGAAGCTGAGGGTCTCACCGTTATGAGCCCAAGTGAGATCACCCAATGGGCAGACGTTGTGATGATCCTCGTACCAGACGAGAAGCAAGCCGTGCTTTGGGCGAACGAAATCGAACCGCATGTGCGCGATGGTCAGCACATCATGTTCGGCCACGGCTTCAACGTACATTATAATCTGATCCGTCCACCTGCCGGGGTAGATGTTTCATTGTCAGCGCCTAAGGGACCAGGCCACACACTGCGCGCGCAGTATCAAATGGGCTTTGGACTGCCAGGCCTCATCGCCATCCATCAGGATGCGTCGGGAACGGCGAAAGACGTCGCGTTGTCTTACTCTAAAGGCATCGGCAATACGCGCGCTGGCGTCATCGAAACTTCGTTCAAAGAGGAAACTGAAACTGACCTGTTCGGTGAACAAGCCGTGCTGTGCGGCGGCATCGTTGAGCTCATCAAAGCTGGGTTCGAAACCCTGGTTGAGGCGGGTTATGCGCCAGAGATGGCATATTTTGAGTGCTTGCACGAAACCAAGCTTATCGTGGACCTGATCTATGAAGGCGGCATTGCCAACATGAATTACTCAATCTCAAACACGGCTGAGTATGGCGAGTATGTCTCCGGTCCTCGCGTCGTCGACAGCGAAAGCAAGAAGGCCATGAAAGCGGTGCTGGACGACATCCAGTCTGGCAAATTCGCTCGCGATTGGGTGCTTGAGAATCAGGCGGGTGCCCCATCTTTCTTGTCGATGCGGGCCCGAACTAATGATCACTTGATCGAAGAAGTTGGTGAAAAGCTACGCAGTATGATGCACTGGGCGCAGAACGACCGTTTGGTCGATAAGGCGCGCAACTAAACGGCTTGAACATGGCCCTAGGCCAATACAAAAATTGAGCGGCGGGATGACCTGGTCTCCCGTCGCTTATCTATTGGTCTCGCAGGTCAGATTTTTTCTCGAGACGTTCATTCGTTTTGACTTTTTTAGGATCGTTTGATTATCCGCAGAGAGCACGACTTTCAGCGCGGTCCTCTGGACAGGACACCCATTGACACCGCTGTCACGTCGGCGCATACGAGTGCAAACGATTTGTTTCAAAAGGGAGCGGTATGGCGGAGTTTATTCCCGTCGGCTCGTTCGACATTGTGATCTTTGGCGGTACGGGCGATTTGGCTCGACGCAAACTTTTACCTGCGCTTTATCACCGCTGGGCGGATGGCCAGATTCCGGAAGATTCCCGAATTATCGGTATCTCGCGATCTGAGATGGATGATGCTGCGTTTCGCAGCTTTGCATTCGAAGCGTGCGAGGAGGCGACGGCGGAGGCGTTAGACAAAGCCGAATGGGAAAAGTTTGAAAAGCACCTGAACTATGTCGCTATGGATGCGACGAAGCCGGATGCCGATTTGGCAACCCTGAAAAGCCTGCTGAGTTTGGAGGCGGACAGGCCATTGGTGTTCTACCTCGCGGTGACACCGAAAATATATGTGCCGATCTGTGAAGCGCTTGGAAAGGCTGGATTGAACAGCGGCGGCGCGCGCGTTGTCCTTGAAAAACCAATTGGGACCGATCTCGCCTCTGCGAATGAGATCAATGTCGGTGTTGGTGCGGTTTTCGAAGAAGAATGCATCTACCGGATCGATCATTATCTCGGCAAAGAAACTGTGCAAAATTTGATGGTCTTGCGGTTTGCCAATTCCTTGTTCGAGCCGATGTGGAATCGGACCGCCATCGACCACATTCAGATCACGGTGTCGGAGCATTACGGGGTCGGTGACCGCGCAGGCTATTATGATGGTTCGGGCGCGTTGCGTGATATGGTTCAAAACCATTTGCTGCAACTTTTGTGTCTGATCGCTATGGAGCCCCCAAACTCAATCGATGGCGATGCTATTCGGACAGAAAAGATCAAAGTCTTAGAAGCTTTGCGTCCCATGACAGCCGAGTGCGCGGCGACCGATACCGTTCGGGCGCAATACACAAAAGGCGCAGTCAATGGAGAAGCCGTCCCTGGTTATACTGAAGAATTGGGAGACAGCAGCTCCACAGAGACATTTGTCGCCATTAAGGCTGCCATCGATAATTGGCGTTGGGCGCGTGTGCCATTCTATCTTCGCACGGGTAAGCGGATGAAAGATCGTCATTCTGAGATTGTCGTTCAATTCCGTGAGACACCCCACTCAATGTTCGGTGATACTCAAACGCAATCCAATCGTCTCGTGATCAACGTGCAGCCGGATGAAGGCGTGCGGTTGTATTTGCAAATCAAAGAGCCTGGTCCAGGTGGATTGCGGATTAAATCACTACCGCTCAACTTGGCTTACGCGGACAATTTCATGGTCCGTTATCCGGATGCGTATGAGCGCCTCTTAATGGACGTTGTGCGCGGCAACTTATCGCTGTTTATGCGCCGCGAAGAAGTCACAGCGGCTTGGAAGTGGGTCGATGGTCTACTTGCGGCTTGGGAAGACGCAGACTTGCCGATGACCAGTTATCAAGCAGGGCTGGAAGACGGACCCGTAGAGGCGCGTTTATTGCTGCGGCGTGACGGCCGAGATTGGTGGGAGGCTTAGAACGGTGCTGAAGATCCACGATACCATCGCTGAAGTAACCGCTCGCATTGAAGCGCGTAGCCGAGATAGCCGAGCGGCGTATCTGGATCTTATCCGCCATCGCAAGCCGGAAGGGTTTGCGCGAAACAAGCTCACGGAAGGCAATCTCGCACACGCCTCAGCGGGTTGCGCAGTTTTAGACAAAACCCAAATCCTCGGATCCGGATGGCCGAATGTTGGGATTGTCACGAGCTATAATGACATGCTCTCCGCGCATGCGCCATTTGAGAATTATCCCGAAATTATTCGTGACGAAGCGCGTAAGAACACCGCAACGGCGCAAGTGGCGGGCGGGGTTCCCGCGATGTGCGACGGCGTTACGCAAGGCCAGGAAGGGATGGAGCTATCGCTCTTCTCGCGCGATGTGATCGCGATGGCGTCGGCGGTTTCGCTCAGTCATGACGCATACGACGCTGTGTTGAACCTCGGCGTCTGTGACAAGATCATTCCTGGCCTAACAATCGCGGCTTTACGATTCGGATGGTTGCCGCATATTATGGTCCCGGCGGGACCGATGCCGTCAGGCCTTCCCAACCCGGAAAAGCAACGCATTCGCCAAGAGTTCGCGCTCGGCAATGTTGGCCGGGATGAATTGCTACGAGCAGAAGCGGAAAGCTATCACAGCCAAGGGACCTGCACGTTTTACGGAACGGCAAACTCCAATCAGATGCTGATGGAAGTTATGGGGTTCCATTTACCAGGTGCTGCATTTCCAAATCCCGGTACGCCATTGCGAGAAGCTCTCACGCGGGCTGCGGTGCGACAAGCGCTGCACAACTCCGTCAAGGGCGATTACAAACCGGCGGGTGAGTTGGTCGATGCTCGGACCTTCGTGAATGCGCTCGTCGGTCTCATGGCGACCGGTGGATCGACCAATCATGCGCTGCACATACCGGCCATGGCGGCGGCGGCTGGGTATGACGTGACACTGGAAGATTTTGCCGACGTCAGTGAAGTGGTGCCGCTTCTCTGCCGGATCTATCCGAATGGACCTGCGGACGTGAACCACTTCCATGCGGCTGGCGGCATGGGCTTTATCGTGGGACAATTGTTGAAAGCTGGCTTGCTTCAAGGCGATGCGCAGGGTGTGTCGGGCCCACTTCAAACCTATTCTCAAGAGCCATGGTTAGATGGCGAGACGCTCAAATGGCGTGAGGCGCCGACAGAGAGCGGCGATCTCGAAATCATTCGACCGATTGACGACCCATTTTCAGCGACAGGGGGTCTGCAAATGCTCGACGGACCTCTCGGTCGCGGTGTCATTAAGATCTCTGCGGTCAAACCTGAGCGGCATGTCACAGAAGCGCCGGCACGCGTATTTGAGAGCCAGGAAGCTGTAAAAGAAGCGTTCCAAGCCGGCGAACTTGATCGTGATGTTGTGATCGTCGTGCGGTTCCAAGGTCCCGCGGCGAACGGCATGCCTGAGCTTCATGGCCTATCTGGCGCGATTGGAGCGTTGCATGACAAAGGCTTCAATGTTGCTTTGGTGACGGACGGCCGTATGTCAGGTGCCTCTGGTAAGTTTCCAGCCGCCATTCATGTGGGACCTGAGGCTTGCCGCGGCGGGCCGCTCGCAAAAGTTCAAGATGGTGACGTGATCCGGCTCGATGCCGTGGCGGGCCAGCTGAATGTTAATGTCGATCCGAGTGAATTTGAGCGTCGTGAAGCGGCGTCATATCGACCGAACATATCCTCTATGGGATTGGGACGTGAAATGTTTGGCGGCTTTCGGGCGACGGTAAGTAACTCAGAACAAGGCGGTAGCGTCTTTTCGATGTTGGGGGGATCGTAATGCCAGACAGTGTACTTGTTGGCGATATTGGCGGTACAAATGTCCGCTTCGGACGCGCACGATTGGGATTTGCCGGGCACCCGGAAGTGGAAGACATTGCCGTCCTGCCGGGGGACAATTTCGGTTCTTTCGACGACGCGTTGAACGTCTATTTGGGGCAATTGGGGAATAAGCGGCCAGAGCGCGCACTGTTCGCGTTTGCTGGACCGGTGAGAGATGGGATCGTGCGTCTGACCAATCGCAATTGGACGGTCAATAGCCGGGATTTAGCACGCAAAGTCGGGCTGGAACGCATCCGCGTGGTCAATGATTACGCCGCGATGGCGCGATCAATTCCGGAACTGGGGGACGAGAGTTTCCGCTTGCTTCATGATGGCCGCACGCCTGACCAACGCTCGCCAATTTTAGTCGCGGGGCCGGGAACCGGTCTGGGCATGGCAACATTGCTTCCAGAAGGCGATCGCGGCTGGCGGGTTATGACGGGTGAGGGTGGTCACGCTGCCTTCGCGCCGCGCTCCGAACGCGAGTGGGAGCTCACCAAACGCCTGCGTACAACGCATGGTTATGTCTCGAAAGAATTGGTGCTTTCTGGATCCGGCTTGAATGCGGTTCACAAAGCTCTCTGCGATATCGATGGACTACCATGGCAAGTCACGCCTCCGGCAGAAATTATGAGCCGCGCGCACGCTGGAGATCAGCTTTGCCGGGATATTTGCGAGATCCGAGCCGGTGCGACTCTGGACGCGCTTGGCGATGCTGCATTGATCAACGGGACACGCGGCGGGGTCGTGATTACGGGCGGCGTCGCGGAGCGACTTGTCGACTGGCTCGCCAAACCAGAAGCTTTGTCGCGTTTCTTCCAGCGTGGACCCATGAGTCATTACATGGAGCCTATTCCCATTCGCCTGTTGATGGAAGGCGAAGCAGCCCTTATCGGTGCGGCGGCATTGCATTTTGATGAGGATCTCGACGTATGATTAATCTGGCAACGTTCCGTGAGGCCTTACATGGTGCCCCCATCGTTCCAGTCCTCACCGTCAATAAAATTGAACACGCCGCGCCTTTGGCAAATGCGTTGCTCAAAGGCGGTTTGAAAAGTGCCGAAGTTACACTGCGGACACCAGTTGCGCTTGAGGTCATTACCGAAATGAAAGCGGCTGCGCCTGACCTTGTGGTCGGCGCGGGTACGATTTGCTCTGAAGGTGATGTGGATGCCGCGTTAAAGGCGGGCGCAGATTTTCTCGTCTCACCAGGGGCCGGACCTGAGTTGCTAAAGGCACTGGCTTATCATGACGGCGTTATTCTGCCGGGCGTTGCGACAGCAAGCGAAGCGATGACGCGCTTCGAACAAGGGTACGGTGTTCAAAAATTCTTCCCAGCAGAAGCAGCGGGTGGCGCAAACTATTTGAAGTCATTAGCGGGGCCACTCCCACACATTGATTTCATGCCAACGGGTGGGGTCAAACCCCACAATGCGATGGATTATCTCTCGCTTCCGAATGTGATTGCGGCTGGCGGGACATGGATTGCTTCGCCTGCCGAAATGGATGCTGGCGATTGGGCTGGAATCGAGGCCAAAGTCCGCGAAGCAGCAGAACTCGGCAAGGGTATCTAAAATGAGCAGAAAAACCGCAGGGTTGAGAGGGCGCCGCGCCAAAATCGTTGCGACGCTCGGACCCGGCAGTTCAGCGCCTGGCACGATCCGCTTATTGGCGGAGGCTGGCGTCGATGTGTTCCGCCTGAATTTCAGCCATGGCGAACAAGAAAAGCACCAGCAGACCTATGACTTCATTCGAAGTACGGAAGCACTATTAGGTCGCCCTTTGGCGGTTCTGGCGGACCTTCAAGGCCCGAAAATCAGAGTCGGAAAATTCCCGGGTGGCGAACTCAAACTTGAAATGCGCGCGGAGTATGATCTCGTTGTCGGAGATCAAACCGACGCGCCGAACACGATTGCGGTGCCGCGTGCCGAGATTCTCTCCGTTCTTGATGAGGGCGACACGATCCTGGCCGATGATGGATTGCTCATTTTTACCGTCACGCAGGCGGGGGACGCGCCAAAAGTGCGTTCGGAATTGCCTGGCGTTTTGAAAGATCGCAAGGGATTCACGGTCCGTGGCAAAGCGCTACCTGTTCCAGCCTTATCTGACAAAGACCGCAGCGATCTCGCCTTCGCACTGGAAATGGGCGCCGATATAATTGCACTCTCATTCGTTCAAACAGTTGCCGATATAGAAGAAGCGCGCAGTCTCATCGGGGACAAAGCAATGATTGTCGCCAAGTTGGAAAAGCCTGCCGCGATTGACAATCTAGACGGTATTATCGAGGCAACGGACGCGGTTATGATTGCGCGCGGCGATCTTGGAGTCGAGTTTCCTCCGGAAGAAGTTCCGCTTATCCAGCGTAAGATTGTACGTGTGTCCCGACGTGCCGGGAAGCCGGTAATCGTCGCGACACAAATGCTGGAAAGCATGGTCGAGAATGCGGCGCCAACGCGTGCTGAAGCAAGCGACGTGGCGACGGCGATCTATCAAGGTGTGGATGCCGTCATGTTATCCGCTGAAACTGCAGTAGGGCGCCACCCTGCAACCGCGGTGGCGATTATGAATCGGATCATCGGAGCGGTTGAAAACGCTGACGATTATCGACAAGCACTGGTCCAATATGATGGCGGCGGCGGGGCCTATGATGATGTCGACACCACCGCAAAAGCCGTAATGGAAGTGGCTGAACGTAATCAAACGCCGCTCGCTTTGCGCACAGGCGACATATTTCGTCTGGCGCAATTCTCGCGCGTCCGCGGGGGACAGCCTATACTCTACGGCTCGCTCGACGATAAACGACTACGACAAGCTCAGTTGCTATGGGGTGTTCACGCCGCAACGATGGAACCGGGCGAGGATTGGGCGCGACGTTTGATGGCAGCTGGTGGGCTTGAAGGGCCGGTCACTTACGCGATGTGGTCGGGCGGCGAAGGTGTTTGGGCCTGGGAAATGGGCGTCGAAAGCTAATATTAGCGCGGCTTCACGCTGTCTTGAGCACCGCACCCCCTTTATTCTCTCGCCGCGAATCCCCATAACCACCGCTGACGATGATTCACGCCTAAAAATGGGCACATGGAGATGGTGATGACGGATACAGCACAAACACAACGTCATACTGAGATTTTGATCATTGGCTCTGGTCCGGCAGGTTGGACAGCAGCCGTGTATGCGGCGCGCGCGATGCGCGACACGCTCGTCGTGGCCGGATCGCAACCGGGTGGTCAGCTAACCATCACGACAGAAGTCGAGAATTATCCAGGGTTTGCGGAAATCCAGGGCCCGGAGCTTATGGAAAAAATGAAAGAGCATGCGCTCAAAATGGGTGCGAAGCTCGCGGAAGATCATATCACATCCGTTGACCTTGATAGTCGCCCGTTCAAGGCGGTCGGGGATAGTGGAACGGTTTACACCGCCGATTCGGTTGTGATCTCGACCGGCGCCCAAGCTAAGTGGCTCGGCTTGCCAAGTGAGAACAAATTCCAAGGCTTTGGCGTGTCCGCGTGTGCGACCTGTGATGGATTCTTCTATCGCGGCAAAGACGTGGTTGTCGTTGGCGGTGGTAATACGGCGGTAGAAGAGGCGCTCTTCTTGACGAACTTTGCTGACAAGGTCATCCTTGTACATCGCCGCGATAGCTTGCGTGCGGAGAAAATCCTGCAGCATCGCTTGCTCAATCACCCAAAAATTGAGGTGCGGTGGAACACGGTGCTCGACGAAATTCTAGGCGAAGAAACACCTCTCGGTGTGACGGCGGCGCGATTGAAAAATATCGATACCCATTCGGTCGAAGACGTACCGGTCCACGGCGTTTTCATCGCCATTGGCCATGCACCGTCAACAGAATTGTTCGTCGGCAAATTGGATATGCATGATAATGGCTACTTGATAACCGCTCCAGATTCGACCGCGACAAACATTCCCGGCGTTTTCGCAGCAGGCGACGTGACAGATGAAACCTATCGGCAGGCTGTTACGGCAGCCGGTATGGGGTGCATGGCGGCGTTGGAAGCTGAGAAATTCCTTGAAGAGAGCAAGGCGCTGGAAGCGGTCGCAGCTGAATAGCTTTACAGCATCTCGCTCGCTAATGCTTCGATCTCTTTGCGGGTCTTCGTTCCTAAGGCGGCTTGAAGTTTGGCGGCGCGCGATTTCATGACGTCTTCAAGTGCGGAATTGGACGAGCAGAGCGCGGCCTTCGCCAGTGCTTGATCTATATCCTCACGATATTTCTTGGCATTGAGCGACGTTAAGGCGCGGGCATATTGCCAATGAACCGAGGCGTCATCAGGATCGAGCTTCACAGCAGCTTGGTAGTGTTGCCGCGCGTGTTTTACTGAGGCACCCATTATCGATGCGCCTATGGCGCCGCCACGTCTGCGAACCTCAATGTGCCATACCGATAAAAAGCCGTGCGCGTAGGTGTTGCTTGGTTCATCGACCAATACAGAATCGACGAGATCTTTGGCGCGATCGCCATATCCTGATTTCCGTATCGCGCGCATGCTCATCGGACGCGTTTTCAAGGACAAGGCGATCGCGAGCTGTAGCCGGGCTTCGATATGATGAGGGGCCTCTGCCAGGGCTTCCTCGGCCAATAATTGCGCCTGATCGAGCAAAACAGGAGAGGGGATGAAATCTGGCGTGCTGATCGCTTCTGCGAGCAGGCTGCGCGCGGCAAAAGCTAAATTGTCAGGTGTCTGCGTTTGGTTTGCAACGCTAGCAGCCTCGCTGTAACGCCCCTCCGAGAAGGCGATATGGTGTGCTTCTTCGTCCGCCGCCGCACTCGGCGCGGTCAGCACCAAAAGGGCGATCAACCAACGCATAGGTGAGACGATAACTCATTCAGAACATTCGCCCAATCACAAATTCGCCAATCACGGGATTCGTGTGTTTGAGACTTAGTATGCGATTTCTAGACACATCCTCTACCTACCCAACTCATGAGGAATGGCGTTGGGCTATTCCGGTCCCAGAAACGGAGCCATGACATGGCTAAAAAAGACAAAAAATCAAAGTCCGAAAAGAAAGCCGCGAAGAAGGCGAACGCTCAATTCCTGGGCGCTGCCATTGAAGCCAAAGGCTTCGACGTCGCGCATAAAATCTGGCTCGCTGGTGTGGGCGCCTATGGCAAAGCCTATGATGCCGCCTCTGAGGGTGTCGGAAAAGTCAGCGGTCAAGGCGAAGTTCTGTTTGATGACCTCGTGGCTCGCGGCGAAGAGATTGAAAGCGATGTTCGCGCGCGCCTGTCTTCAAACACTGCGATCGCAAAAATGACCGAGCAGATGAATCGTGTCGCTGCTGAAGCAACGAAAGTCCGTGGCCGTGTCGCTGATGCGACCACGGAAGCAACGGATGCAATGACAAAGTTTCAAGCTGAGCAGCGCGAACGCCTCGAGGCGCGCATGGAACGTATGCGTGAAGCGTTGGGTTTGAAGCAGTTCTCTTTGAAAGCGAAAAAAGCTGAAAAGCTGCACACCAAACTCGATGAACTGGAAGAGCAGGTCGCAGACTTGCGTGCAAATGCGGACGGTGTTGACGAGAAGGTCAAAGCGCGCGTCGAACGCCTGAGCGAAGAAATCGCGTCTGTTGGCGGCAAAACCAAGAAGGCTAAGAAAGCTAAGAAAGCAAAAGCCAAAGCAGCGCCAAAAGCGAAAGCTGCGACCGCCTCAAAAGCACCTGAAACTGACGAAAAGGGTGGCTTGAATGCTCCAATCGGCCAGCCAGATGATCTGAAACTGATCAAAGGCGTTGGTGCCGTGCTGGAGCGCCGTTTGAATGATGCTGGCATCTTCCACTTCTGGCAAATCGCAGATCTACGCAAAGCTCAAATGGACGCTTTGGAGACCGTTCTGCGTTTCCCCGGCCGTATGGCACGTGACAATTGGAAAGCCCAGGCGGGCGCTTTGGCCAAGAAAGTCATGGGGTAACGTCTTACATTTTGCACAGGCCCTGAAGGGAATGATTGCAAAAAGGACACAGTTCTGTATTATACAAGCTCAGTTGAGTAAATGTAGAGTGTTAAGGGGAGGTCTTTTTGACCTCCCTTTTTCTGTTTTAAAGCGCTGATATTGCGCTTGGGACTGCGCTGATATTCTTCGATATTCTGCAATCGAGCACGTCTATGTCTTGCCGAGAGAAGGTCGGACGGAATTCGCTGCTCAAGCGACGCGTAGATTCTTTTGATTCGTCGGAAAGGGTTGAATTTGAGCCCGAACGATCCAGACCTAGTCAATCTGCGAATAAGATCCAGCAGCTTCGTTTGCGTGACCATTGCCCGTTGATGAGACATCCATATCTTCTTCGTCCGTCATGGCGCGAACGAGGGAAACAAGCACCGTTTTCAGGCGTTCGTCTTTGATCCGTGCGAAGCTGCGCACGAATTCCATTAACAGACGAGACGATCCAAGTTCATCGAAGTCTTCACTTGAGGCATCTGATTTAACTGGATCGAAGAACCAGCCAGGAGAGACGTCCAACCGATTGGCGATAAGGTAAAGTCGGCCTGCGCTCACGCGATTGGCGCCTGTCTCATATTTTTGGATCTGCTGGTAAGAAATTCCCAGTGACTCTCCGAGTTGATCCTGTGTCAGTCCCATTAGAATGCGACGACGACGGATGCGATCGCCCACCAGGCGATCGACTTCGCTGGCAGATAGTGTAGTGTTTTCAAGGTCTGTCATGACATCCTCGCCTGCCGAAACCCGATAGTTCCTGGCATATAGTATAAATAACTAGATCGGAGTCGCATTATGACAAGTGCGTTATACTGATATTGCTTGATTGATGGGCACAGTCTTGGACTTTACAAAAGGGGCGGCCTAGGGAAACTGCGGCCAGAGACGAGATGGTAAAGAGAATTCATGCGTAAAACTCATTTGATTTTGCTCGCGACATCAGCTGCTGCCTTGGTTTTGACGGCCTGCCAGAACTCAAATCGGCGTCAGGAATTGGCTTATGTCGAACGCCCGGTGGAGCTGCTCTATGCGCGTGCGACGGATGAGATGGATAAACGCGATTACGATCAGGCGATCCTTCTTTTCAACGAAGTTGAGCGTCAGCACCCATACTCAGAATGGGCGCGTCGGTCGTCTCTAATGTCGGCATTTGCCGCATATGAATCTCGCAAATATGATGAAGCCGTATCGACGGCGCAGCGTTACTTGTCGCTAAATCCAGCCGGACAGGGCGCATCTTACGCATACTATCTCATAGCGGTCAGCCATTTCGACCAGATCATGGATGTGGGACGGGACCAAAAGACGACTGAACTTGCACGGGATGCCTTGCTCGACGTGGTTCGCCGGTACCCTGAAACAGACTATGCACGCGATGCGACGATCAAGTTGGACATGGTCCAGGATCAACTTGCGGGTAAGGAAATGACGATTGGCCGCTGGTATCTGCGCCGCAATCAACATTTGTCGGCAATCAATCGCTTCCGCACGGTCGTGACGGAGTATGATACAACCAACCATGCGCCTGAAGCGCTGCACCGTTTGGTCGAGGTCTATTTGTCGATGGGGCTAAAACAAGAAGCGCTCGCAGCTGGCGCTGTGCTTGGCTACAATTACCCTGACACGGTCTGGTATCAGTATTCTTATCGCTTACTGAGCGGTCAAGGTCTCGATCCTGAAGCCGCCTCTGAAGCGCAAAAACGGACTTGGTTGCAACGCCTTATACCAGGCGGAAAATAGAGCTTGTTCTCATTTTGTTCTTATAGTATGAGAGGGCATGTTGTATGCACTCTCTATTCAATCTTTTGTCCTGATTGACCGCCTTCAGCTCGACGCTGCATCCGGGTTTACAGCCCTCACGGGGGAGACCGGTGCAGGTAAATCGATCATTCTCGATGCCATTAATTTGGTGCTCGGCGGTGCGGCTAATCGCAAGCAGGTGCGTGCCGGGGCTGAGCAAGCGAGCATTACGGCAGAATTTGCTTTGGATCCATCACACGTGGCCTGGCAGCGGCTTGATGCGCAAGGCCTGGCATTCAATGCGGAAGAGGCACTGGTGCTACGTAGAACGGTTCCATTAAAGGGCCCGTCTCGCGCCTTCGTAAATGGCCAGCCTGTAGCTGCGGCTGTGCTTGCAGAGCTCGGGGAGGTCTTGGTCGAAATCCACGGTCAGCATGCCGCCTCAGGGTTGATGCGCCCCTCGACGCATTTGGATCTCTTGGATGCGTTTGCCGGTCACGAAGCCGATGTTTCTGCCTGCGGTGAACTCTGGCGGTTGTTTGAGCAAAAACGCACTCAACGCCGTAATCTCGAAGAAGCGGTACGCGCTGCGAAAGAGCATCAAGAATGGCTGGGCTTTGCGGTCGAAGAGCTTGGTAAACTGGCCGTCCAACCCGAAGAAACCGAAACCCTTGCGGCGCAGCGGAGCGCACTGCTGCAATCAGAACGGATCAGCGATGCGATTGATGAAGCGTCAAGTGCGCTTGGGGACCAAAAGCTTGAAGCAGGTTTAATGCGCGCCGCCAAGGCCGTCGATCGCGTCGTTCGGGTCCCTGGGCTCGAAGCGCTCGAGACAGATGTTTCGAGCGAAGCTGGGACAGCATCAGACGCTTTAGAGCGTACTTTGATTGAATTGAGTGAAGCGCGAAGCGCCGTCGATGCGCTTACACGGTTTGCGGAGCATGATTCAACGCGGCTTGAACATGTCGAAGCGCGGCTCTTCACATTGCGTGCGGCTGCGCGGAAATATGACTGTATGCCGGAGCATCTGAGTGACACTCTGGAGCGGTTCAAACACGATTTGGCGCTATGCAATGCCGATTCTGCGGCTTTGGACGACGCGCGGTCGGAAGAACGGGCGGCGGAAACGGCTTGGCGCGAAACGGCTGAACGTTTGAGCCAACAAAGACGTGAGTGCGCGCATAAGCTGGAAACGGTGATCCAAGACGAATTGGAACCATTGCATTTGGGGCGGGTTAGCGTGCGCGTCGCATTTGCTGAAATTGAGTCTGGCGAGTCGGGTGCAAAAGGATTGGAACGCGCCAGTTTTGAAGTCGAGACCAATCCTGGATCTGGCTATGGTCCGCTCAAAGCCATCGCGTCAGGCGGTGAATTGGCGCGCTTTTCGCTCGCCTTGAAGTGCGCCCTCAGCCAAACCGGCCAAGCGTGCACTTTGATCTTCGATGAGGCGGACCAAGGGGTTGGCGGGGCCGTCGCGGCGGCCATCGGAGAACGTCTGGCGCAACTCGCAGCAGATCGCCAGGTGTTTGCGATCACACATAGTCCACAAGTTGCCTCCGCTGCGACGCGGCAATGGCGTGTGCTGAAAGAAATCAGTTCGGAAGGCACAGTCACCAGCCAGGTGGCTCAATTAGATGACGGTCAACGACTTGAAGAAATTGCTCGAATGTTGTCAGGCTCCAGCATTACCAATGAGGCGCGTGCCGCCGCATTGAAATTGCTGGAGGCGGCATGAACGCGGACATTGCGGTAGGGACCCTAACCGAAGACCAAGCGCGCAAAGAGCTGGCGCGACTGGTCACTGAAATCAAACTCGCGGACGCGAGTTATTATAGTGATGACAATCCGCATCTTACCGATGCCGAATATGACGGCTTGCGTCGTCGTAACCTAGAGATTGAAGCACGATTTCCACATCTGAAGCGATCTGACAGTCCGAGTGATCGTGTCGGGGTCGCGGTCAGTGACGGCTTTGGCAAAATTGAACACGGCGCCCCTATGCTGTCTTTGGACAACGCTTTCAGCGATGAAGACGTGCACGACTTTGCAGATCGCATACGCCGGTTCTTAGGGCTCGAAGCAGAGACTGAGTTGGCAATTACGGCTGAACCCAAGATCGATGGTCTGTCGCTCAGCTTGACGTATGAAAACGGGAAACTCCAAAAAGCTGCCACGCGGGGCGATGGCCGCGTCGGAGAAGATGTGACAGCGAACGCCCGTACCTTGTCGGATGTGCCAGAAAACCTCGCCGGCTCTGGATGGCCCGACCGCATCGAAATTCGCGGCGAGGTTTATATGGCCGATGCGGATTTCCTTGCGCTCAATGCGCAAGAAGAAGCCGCTGGACGAAAGCTCTATATGAACCCCCGAAACGCTGCGGCGGGGGGGCTTCGACAAAAAGACCCTTCCGTGACTGCCAAGCGGCCGCTCAAATTTTACGCTTATGCTTGGGGAGAAGTCAGCGCGCCATTCGCTGAGACGCAAACAGAGGCGGTGCAAAGTTTGGCGGATTGGGGCTTTCAAACGAATGACTTGTTCCATGCCCACGCCTCTGTGGAGGGCTTGCTCGCCGCTTATCGAGACATGGTTCAAAGGCGAGCAAATCTTGGCTACGATATTGATGGCGTCGTCTACAAAGTCGACCGGCTCGATTGGCAACAGCGGCTTGGTCAAGTTAGCCGTTTTCCGCGTTGGGCGATTGCCCACAAATTTCCAGCTGAAAAGGCGATCACGACGCTCGAAGCGATCGATATTCAAGTCGGACGGACGGGCTCGCTTACACCGGTGGCCCGCCTGACACCGGTCACGGTGGGCGGCGTCGTCGTCTCAAATGCCACACTTCACAATGAAGAAGAGATTGAGCGATTGGACGTCCGCGTTGGGGATCAAGTCGAGATCCAGCGCGCCGGCGACGTCATTCCGCAAGTGTTACGCGTCTTAGATCCAGAGCGGACAAATCGCTCCCCCAAGTTCGAGATGCCGCATTACTGTCCAGAGTGCGGCTCAGCCGCGGTGCGGGAACTCGACGATAAAGGCAAAGAAGATGTCCGTCGGCGCTGTACAGGCGGTCTGATATGCCCCGCGCAAGTGAAGGAACGATTGAAACACTTTGTCTCGCGCAAAGCGCTCGACATTGATGGGCTCGGCGCGAAACAAATTGAACTGTTCTATGATCGTGGAATTGTCTCTGCGCCGCAGCATATTTTTCAGCTTCCTGAACGTATCGAAGCCGCCGGGCATGACCCGCTTTCGACATGGGAAGGGTTTGGAGACGTCTCAGCAAACAAACTTCTAGCTGCGATCGATGAACGCCGGAATGCGCCATTTGCCCGTTTGCTCAATGGATTGGGGATTCGCCATGTCGGGCAGACGACTTCGGACCTGTTCTCACGCACATTCGTCCAATGGGAGACGTTCTGGAATATGGTCGAACAGGCACGGGACGCGCCATGCGGAGAGGCCGAACTCGCCCTCACATCGATTGACGGCATTGGCACGGCGGCGGTTGGGGCGCTGACCGCTTTTGCAAGCGAGCCGCACAATCAAGACATGATGCGCGATTTGCTCTCGCAGATTACAGTTCTCGATGGTGAAGCGCCTGCGCATGAAAGCCCGGTTTCCGGAAAAACCGTGGTCTTCACGGGCTCGCTCGAAGCGATGACACGGGACGAAGCTAAGGCCCGCGCGACATCGCTGGGCGCGAAAGTCTCGGGCTCCGTCTCGGGCCGAACCGATATCCTAGTTGCCGGGCCGGCTGCGGGATCAAAATTGAAAAAAGCGCAGGACCTCGGAGTCACCGTGATGACAGAGGCGGAATGGATAGACCTGATCCGCGAGCTTTAAAGTGGCTCACAGGCGCTAAGAAGCCAGTCCTTCGCTGGGCCATCGACCAAGTCCCCAATCTCGCTAAGCACGCGTTGATGGTAATCATCCACCCAATCACGTTCCTCGGTTGTCAGGAGGTCGCTGACAATCAGCGCGCGTGCCAGCGGCGCGAACGTGACGCACTCAAACCCTAACATTGGCCGATCGCCGCCTTCGATCTCCTCCGGCGGTGTCACGTATTGAAGGTTTTCGATGCGAATGCCATACGCCCCTTCTTTATAAAAGCCGGGTTCGTTTGAGACGATCATGCCGGGCATGAGCGGCGTTGCGTTCCAAGCTTTGGCGATCCGCTGTGGGCCTTCATGCACGCCAAGATAGACTCCAACCCCGTGCCCCGTGCCATGGTCATAATCGAATCCTGCCATCCACAACGCATGACGCGCAAGCGTATCCAAATGTGTTCCCGTTGTGCCTTCTGGAAAGCGCACGCGATCCATGGCGATATGGCCTTTCAAGACAAGCGTGTAGTGGCGTTTCATATCTTCGCTTGGTGTTCCGATAGGAACGGTACGGGTGATATCGGTGGTGCCATCCGGATATTGTCCGCCACTGTCGACAAGATACAGGGTGCCCTTTTCCAATGTCCGGTTGGACGCTGAAGAGACCCGGTAATGCGGTAGCGCCCCATTCGGACCGGCACCCGAAATTGTCTCGAACGACATGTCCTTCATACTTGTATCAACGGAGCGAAAATCGAGGAGCTTTAGAGCCGCATCGATCTCTGTCGCTGTGCCGGATTGTGCGGTGGTGTCGAGCCAGTGCAGAAAGCGCGTGACGGCAGCCCCATCGCGTCGATGGGCGGCGGATGTGCCAGTAAGTTCCGTGGCATTCTTGCAGGCTTTGGGGAGCAATACTGGGTCTTGCGCGCGCAATATGGTGGCACCCGCTTTCTCCAGCGTTTGGAAAAACCATGCGGACGCCAATGATGGGTCGAGACTGACGGTTTGGCCACTTAATTGCGCCAAGCCCGCTTCAAGCTGGTCGAGCGGTGTTAGGGTGACATGATTGCCAAGGTGTTCGCGTAATCCGTCCGTCTCCTTGGCGGGATCGAGAAAAAGCGTGGCGCTGCCACCAGCCCTGACAATAGCGCGTGCCAGAGGAAGCGGCGAACAGGCAACGTCGCCGCCCCGTATATTGAACAACCAAGCGATACTCGCGGGCGCGGTTATGACGACGACGTCAGCGCCTGCGTTTCGTAAATTTTGAGCGATAAGGTCACGTTTCTCTTCCGCAGTTTGTCCGGAAAACGCGATTCCATGTGGTTCCACGGGCGCAAGCGGCTGCGCCGGTCGATCGGTCCATGCGGTATCAATTGGATTGACGGAAACAGCCTGTATGTCCGCGCCCGCTTTGATCGCCGCGGCTTCAAACCTTGCGACATCATTAGGTGTCATCAGCGCCGGATCGTAACCAATTCGTTTGCCGGTAAAATCTTGGGCGGAGAGCCACCCAAATGGTCCAGGATCTGGGACCGCAACCCGTTCAAACAAGTCATGGTCTGTCTGGTCGGCCGCTTGGATTGTGTAGCGCCCATCGATGAATAGGGTAGCCCGATCCGACATAATGAGCGCCGATCCAAACGAACCTGTAAAGCCGCTGACCCATGCCAAGCGCTCATTCGCGTCGGGCAGATATTCGTTCTGATACTCGTCTTCGTGCGGGACATAAAATCCATCGAGCTGGGCTTTTGCCAATTCCAGCCGGAGTTTGGGTAGATTTTCGCGGCCGATACTTGGGCCACCTTTGACGTCAAAATTCTGTTTCATACGTTCTAATTAGGCTCGAACAGCAATACCTGCAAAGCCGAAAGTGAGGCATGCAGAAAATCATACATTTTTTTATGTTTATGCACTTTTTCGCAAGGCTTTAGACCTTATATGCGCCGCACAACAAAAGATAAAAAATAATCCTCCCAGGAGTAAGACGATGAAAAACATTTCTATTATGCGCGGTTATGCCGGTCTTCAGGCATTTCTTCCAAGCACATCAAAGAACGTTCAAGAAATCGCGCCAACGAACAAGGTTCTGGTGGCCGGCGATGCGAAAGAGATAGTCGCTGACCGTCCGCGTGTTTTGACCCAGCGAAACGCTCGCAGCGCACGCCGCGCCGCGCACTAAACTATTTGCTGCGCCGCAACACCAGGGTGGACCATCCATCGCGGCGTAAGCGCTTTACGAGGTGTAATCCGCGACCGTTATAGGCGGCGCGAACGAGCGGCTCTTGATGCGTGAGCAGCCCTGAGAGGATGATGTGTCCGCCAGGGGCGAGCAGGGGCGTCAATTTTGGGGCTAGCCGTGTGAGCGGTCTTGCTAGGATATTGGCAAATATCAAATCGTAAGGCGCCGCAGATTCGATGATCCGATTTGTGGCGCCGCGCGTTTGATAGGTCTTAAAATGGTTGGCGACATTGTTCTTCGCCGCATTTTCATCGGCGACAGCGACGCTTTGGGCATCAATTTCAGTGCCAATGGCGCGTTTGGAGCCGGTTTTAATGGCTGCGATCGCGAGGACACCTGAGCCTGTTCCAACGTCCAAAACCTTTTTCGGTACGCTAGAGGCGAGTACATGTTCATAGCCGAGAAGACAGCCTAATGTTGTCCCGTGATGGCCGGTGCCAAAAGCTGGGCCAGCTTCAATCAGAATGTCTATCTTGCCAGGCGCTGTTTTCGTCATGGCGTGACTGCCAGCGACGATGAAGCGCCCGGCTCGTACGGGTGGCAGCCCTTCTAGGGACATGGTCACCCAGTCTTGATCTTCGAGCGCTTCAATCATCGGATTGAGCTCAGGCGCTGCTTCAATAATCAGGGCGGCGCTGGCTTCGGCGTCTTCACGGGTTTCGGCATAGGCATCCAATCGCCAAGTCAGACGCGTGTCTTCTTTGGCATCAACCGCTCCGGCTGGGGACGGATCTGTCCAGGCGAGCGTGTCCCAAGCTGTTTCGATCGCAGCGCGCGGGCCGCGGGCAGAAATTTGATACATGAGCGGGCCTTAGCAGCGGCGCATCGGCATGCCTAGTGGTCAGGCGTGCGAAGCTCTGTATAAGGCGGGCATGACGATGAAATTGAACATAGCAGTGGCCGGGTGCGCCGGTCGAATGGGGCGCCAATTGGTGCAAGCGGCATTCGCGGCCGAGCATACAATTGTCGGCGGTACGGAGGCACTGGGTGGTGCTGCGATCGGAGAGGATATTGGGCGCCTCGTTGGGCAAAAGCCTGTGGGGGCGGTCGTAACGGATACCGTCGCGTTGGCAGCAAAAGATGCATCTGTTTGGATAGACTTTACGATCCCTCAAGCGACGATTCAGGCGCTTCGAGCGCTACCCGACCTCGGTGTTTCTGCGGTAATTGTTGGAACGACAGGGTTTGATGCTGAACAAGAAGAAGAGATCGCTGCGGCGGCGCAGAACATCGCCATCGTAAAAGCTGGAAACTATTCGCTTGGGGTCAATCTTCTGGAGGCACTGGTGCGCCAAGCGGCGGCACGCCTCGGAGACGATTGGGATATCGAAGTCCTTGAGACGCATCATCGCCACAAGGTGGATGCGCCATCCGGCACGGCTCTGATGCTTGCAGAAGCGGCGGCGCAAGGACGTGGAAAGCCTTTAAGTGACCTGCGTGCTGCGCCGTATGACGGCCGAGATGCGCAGCGCGTGTCAGGTGAAATAGGATTTTCGGTGCGTCGAACCGGCGGCGTGATTGGAGATCATGAGGTGACGCTCGGGACAGAGCAGGAAGTTTTGTCCTTACGGCACACGGCGCTCGATCGTTCAGTCTTTGCGCATGGCGCCATCAAAGCTGCGGAATGGGCGGCTCGCCAAAAACCTGGCCTGTACGACATGACGGACGTCCTGGGCGTCTGATTAGAGATAGCTATCCGGCATGAATGGGATATCCGTGTCATCTGGTGACACGCCCGCGGCTGTGAGCATCGCGTGCACTTGCCCACGATGGTGGGTCTGATGGTTGAAGACCTGCATGATGCATACCGCGCGCGGTGAGGTCATGCCTCGTTTGAGCGACCCGGAATACCATTCTAAGTCGCCATCGATCTCAGCCTGCGAAAGGGTTTCGCCCCAGCCAATAAATCTCTCGTCTGCTGCGGCGCGCCGAGATTTGAGGGCGGCCCAATCGGCGTAAAGCGGATCTTCGCGGGAGGATCCCGTCGGTACCTCCCAATCGGAGAGACGGCTCATCCAGAGCTCATCGGCCCACAGAATATGCGAAAGGGTGGCATGGATTGAGCCAAAGAAACTGCCGCGATCTAAACGCCGCCCGGCATCATCAAGGGTGTCCGATGCGCCATACAGGTTTTCGTTTTGCCAAAGATTATAGCGCGCCATGCGCTGGATATAGGAGGGTGTGATCATCCTCTACATTTAGCGACTGCGGCTTAGCCCGTAAACTTTCCTGAGCGCGGGAAGCCTTTCATGACCGTCTTACCAGCTTGAGCGCGTTTTCCGATCCATTCGCGCCATTCTGAGAAGCCGCGCATCCGACCAGCGCCGTCCGTAACGATGAGTCCATCTTCAGAGTCGAAAACCATGACATCTGCGAGCTTATCCGTGCCGCGATAGTTTTGTAGCTTATTGCCTTTGCCGCGAGACATTTCAGGCAACTCGTCGAGTGGGAAAATGAGGAGCTTCTTGTTGCTGCCAATCACAGCTACATGATCGCCGCGCGCCAGATCTGTACAGAGCAGCTTTGCTTCGTTTGGTACGCTGACAACCGATTTACCAGCCTTACGATTTGATTCTAATTCGCTTTCTTGGACGATAAAGCCGTACCCCGCATCCGAGGCCATGATCCGTTTGCGGGAACCATCCAGCTTGAACATGCCGACAATATCGACGCTGTCCTCAAGGTCGATCGAGATCCGGATCGGCTCACCGTGTCCGCGTCCGCCTGGCAGCTTATCGCAGGTGAGCGTAAAGGCTCGTCCATCCGATGACATTAGGATCAGCTTGTCGGTGGTGAATACTTCTTCGGAGAAGAGGAGCGTATCGCCATCTTTGAATTTTGCCGATTTCATGTCGATGCCATGGCCTTTCATGCCGCGGATCCAACCCTTCGACGACAAGACCACCGTCAAGGGGTCTTTCGGCAAAGAGGCTTCCAGCGCTGCGCCGACGTCGATAACAGGTGCTTCGGCAAAGTTCGCGCGGCGCCGGCCGAGTTCTGTGCTCGGATCGAATACTTTGCGCGCTTCCTTCAACTCCTTTTTGACCTTGGTCCATTGGCGGCCTTCAGAACCGAGAAGCGCGACCAATTCGCTGCGCTCTTCGTTGAGGTCATCCCGCTCTTTGCGGATTTCCATTTCTTCTAGTTTACGGAGGGCCCGCAAACGAAGATTGAGAATGGCTTCGGCTTGAATATCTGTAATCCCAAAGCGTTCCATCATGACTTGTTTCGGCTCATCCTCTTCCCGGATGATGCGGATCACTTCGTCAATATTGAGGAAGGCGATGAGATACCCATCCAGTAGGTGCAGGCGTTTCTCGATCTTATCGAGGCGGAACTGCGACCGGCGGATCAAGACCTCACGGCGATGATCCAAGTAAGCGCGCAGAACGTCTCGCAGCCCCATAACCTGCGGGGCACCCTTGTGCAGCACGTTCATATTGAGGCTGAATCGGGTTTCCAAATCACAGATCCGGAAGAGGCTTTCCATCAATACATCAGGCTCGACGGTTTTAGCGCGTGGCTCTAGGATAAGGCGAATGTCCTCGGCGCTTTCGTCGCGGACGTCGGCCAATAAAGGCGCTTTCTTGGTCTCTATGAGATCGGCGAGCCGCTCAATGAGTTTAGATTTCTGAACCTGGTAGGGAATTTCGGTGACAACCACTTGCCAGGTGCCGCGCCCGAGGTCTTCGACCTCCCATTTGGCCCGCATGCGGAAGCTGCCGCGCCCTGTTTCGTAGGCTTCGAGAATGGAGTCCTTTGGCTCGACGATGATGCCGCCTGTTGGAAAGTCGGGACCCGGCATGACTTCGAGCAGCTCGGCCGTCGGTGTCGTCTTTTTGTCGACGAGCATTAGGGCGGCGTCGATCACTTCGGCAACGTTGTGTGGCGGAATGCTCGTCGCCATTCCGACCGCGATCCCAGTCGCCCCATTCGCGAGTAGATTGGGGAAGCCCGCGGGTAGCACCACGGGCTCTTCGGTATTCTCGTCAAAGTTTGGTTTGAAATCGACCGCGTCCTCGCTCAAGCCATCGAGCAGGAGCTGCGCGGCTTCGGTCATGCGGCTTTCCGTGTAACGCATCGCCGCTGCGCTATCGCCGTCAATATTGCCGAAATTCCCTTGTCCATCGACCAGCGGATAACGAACGGAGAAATCCTGCGCGAGGCGCACCATGGTGTCATAGATGGAGGCGTCGCCGTGTGGGTGGTAATTACCCATGACTTCGCCGACGACTTTCGCGCACTTGCGATAACCGCCATCGGGATTGAGTTTGAGCTCGCGCATGCCGTACAGGATGCGGCGCTGTACCGGTTTTAAGCCATCCCGAACATCGGGCAGGGCACGAGAGGTAATGGTCGACAGCGCATAGGCCAGATAACGCTTGGTCAGCGCTTCGCTCAGCGGTTCGTTGATAATGCGATCGTCGTCTGAATCTATAAGATCAGTCATGCGCGCCTCTAAAAGCTCCCGGCGGCGTAGAATCGCCACACTCGTATACAGATTAACAGAAAACGCCGATTGGTTAACGAAGGAATACCATGCGCCACTGGCGACTTGTTTTAGCGGGATTCGCGGTCGTGGCGCTGGGCTATTTGGTCCATCGCTACTTGCCGACCCAGCACAATCCTCTGCGTCCGCCAGATTTGACGGAGCCCTTGGGGTTGGCGAGCTATGATAAGCTTACCAGGTTGAAATATAACGAAGAATTATGCCGAGAAAAACTGCTTGAGGCCGAGGTGGAGTTTGAAGTGTTGCCTGCCGACGGTGCAGAAACGCGTTGTCCACTCGAAGAAACCCTCGCGCTCAAACGGTCTCTGACGCCATATAATGCGGCGCCTTTGCGCATGACGTGTCATCAGATGGCAGCTTTACACATGTGGGAACGCCACGTCTTACGGCCACAGGCGGAGAAGCTATTTGATTCGCCGCTGCGCCAAATTCAGACGTATGGGTCGTTTAGCTGTCGGAATATCGCTGGGACGGGCGTTCGATCACAGCATTCCTACGCCAATGCGATCGATATTTCTGGGTTTATTCTCGAAGATGGAACGCGCATTTCAGTCAAAGAGCATTGGCGCGAAAAGAGTAAAGCCGGCAAATACCTCACCCGGGTCCACAAACAGGCCTGTCGTCTGTTCTCTGTGACACTGGGCCCGGATTATGACGCTGCCCATGCCGATCATTTTCATCTCGACATGGGCAGCGTTGAAACCTGTCAGTAACGGCGTGTTATTCGCTTTTACAAGTATATCCGTCTTCGGTGACTTTCTCGACGGTGCCTGGACCGCCGCAAACCCGCAGGGCGGTATCTGTGTTGCGGGCGATCTCTTCGGAGTCGGACCAGTCGCCTTCGTCTACGTGAATGCAACCCGCCAAACCAATTAACGCAACACTCATCGCGCCAAACAAAGCAGTTTTAGTCATAATCAGCCTTTTATTTTTTCTCTCGGCCCCGATACGCACGTCCTCCATAACGCAGGTTCGTCTGAATGAAAGTTGAACAGGTGCAGATTTAACCGATTAGTTTTGGAACGAGACGTGCCCGCACCTCTGGGATGGGCTTGTGGACCGAGGAAAACAGCCGTTCTTCCAGGAAATAGCCGGTAAGTTTTAGTGCGTCCTCAATGTCTTCGGCCATGGCGATTGCGGTTGGCTCGATCAGGAAGGCCGGGAGTGGGAACAGCCGCTGGACATAGTCTTCCGCCTCTGATCCGCGCACAGCGCGCCCGGTCTTGGGCGAGACATGAGTCAATCCATCATTCGCGCCGGAGAGAGCACAGCGATCGAGGTCTAAGCCAAATCCAAGCGCCGCCAGTAGTCCGAGTTCCCACCTCGCATACAGCGCAGGCCAGACGGGCCAATTGTCCAAAGCGTCGAGCAGCAGAGTGGTCGGGCCATAAAGCGCAGATCCAGCCGCGTCGCCTTCGTCCACAGCACCTCGCAACAGGGCGGCGATCGTGTTGATGCCGGCTAAAGCTTCTGGACGGTCTAAGTAGCGTCCAGCGCGACTGGTGATCACTTCGGCGACGGTGAAGCGGCCTAGTTGTTCTTCTAGCCGCCCAGACCAGGATAGTTCGACCTCATTGCCAGGCTCAAATTGCGGGCGTTTCTTGCGGCTCGCACCGCCATAGACGAGACCGGAGCGACGCCCCTTATTGGCGGTCAGGACGTCGAGGATCAGGCCGCTCTCGCCAAATCGACGACCGCCGAGAATGAGCGCTTGATCTCGCCATTCCATTTGGCGACCTCCTTAAGCGTCAAACTCCAGGCCAACGGATTGATAAGCTTCGCGACGCTCCATCCATTTGGGATCGACTTTCACGAAGAGGAAGAGATGCACGGGTTGGCCGAGCATTTCTGAGAGGTCTTCGCGCGCCGCTTTGCCGATCGCTTTGATCGCGCTGCCGCCTTTGCCCAGCACCATGCCTTTGTGCTGTTCGCGGGCAATGATCACAGCCTGACGCACGCGCACAGAGCCATTATCGAAGGCTTCCCAACTTTCTGTTTCTACCATCAATTGATACGGTAATTCTTGGTGCAGGCGGAGCATCAATTTTTCGCGCGTGACTTCCGCAGCGAGCAAACGCATCGGCAGGTCAGCCGTCTGTTCAGGCGGATAGAGCGCGGGCCCTGCGGGCATTTTTGTCGCCAAATGCTCGAGCAATGGTGCAATACCATCGCCATTGAGTGCGGAAATCATAAACATCTCTTCGTAGACGTCCGCAGCGCTGAGCTCAGCCATAATCGGCAAAACCTTTTCGTGTGGGAAAAGATCGATTTTGTTGAGCGCCAGATAGGCCTTGCGCCCCGTTTCGTTTAGGGTCTGCATCACCCGGCGATCATCTTCAACGGATAGCTTTTGTGCGCTGCTCGCTTCGCCAGCTTGTTCCGCAACCCAGGCCGACGCATCAATCAAATGTACAACGGCGTCAGCTTCTTCCGCTCCAGACCAGGCCGCTTTGACCATGGCGCGATCCAAGCGCTTCTTCGCGCGGAAAATGCCGGGCGTATCGACCAAAACGATCTGTGCGGCGCCATGATGCGCGACACCCCGAATAGGAAAGCGTGTGGTTTGAACCTTGTGCGTCACAATCGCGACTTTGGTGCCAACAAGATGATTGGTCAGTGTCGACTTGCCAGCATTCGGCGCACCGATGATCGCGGCAAACCCGGCATGAGTGATATCCGCCTGATCGGGAAGTTGGGGATCGCTGTCGCTCATGTGTTTTCCAAAATATCTAAAAGGGCGCTGGCTGCTGCGCGTTCGGCCTCGGCTTTATTGCCGCCTTCAGCGGTGGCTTGTCCATGGCCATCCACAGACGCTTTAACGGTAAAGACAGGCGCGTGATCCGGTCCGCTGGTGCTAAGCGTCTCATAAACTGCATAGGCTGTCTGGTTCGCGCCGCACCAATCGCTCAGCCGGGTTTTGGGGTTTGCGTTGGTGTCAGGCGTCTCTTGTTCCAACGTATCGAAGACCCAACACTTTTTGATAAAGCGCTCTGCAGCGTCTAAGCCGCCATCATGATAAATCGCGGCGATCAAAGCCTCGATCGCGTCGGCGACGGCTTTGTCATACTGGCTCGGTTTATTGGACTGCATGGAGGCGTCCATAAAGAGGTAATCGCGAAGGTCGAATTGCTCGCCTACGCGCGCACATGCGGGGCCGCTCACCAGGTGATGAAAGTGTTTAGTGAGGAACCCTTCGCGTTCCTTGGGGTATTTATTGATCAACACCTCGGCCATGATCAAACCAAGAATGCGGTCGCCTAGGAATTCCAGCCGTTGATTGGAGAATTCAGCACCGCCATGAAATTCATCAATCAAGCTTGGATGTGTGAGCGCGCGCGTGAGATGCGCGACGTCTTTAAACCGATAGCCGATGGCCGTTTCGAGCGTTTTCCGTTGCTCACTGGAGAGCTCTGGGCGTTTGCGGGCTTTGGCGGACGCACGATGCCGTGTGCGTTTGGGGCGTGACGGACGTTTCATTCCGGCAATGCCTCAATGATCACTTGTGCTTCGGCCCAAGGATGATCGTCCGTCATCGTCAGATGGACGTGCGCGACATAGCCGTCAGGCGTGATCTCAGCCAAACGCTTCTCAGCGCCCTCTGTGAGTTTCAGCGTGGGTTTGCCAGATGGGAGATTAACGACTTCCATCATCTTCCAATGCACGCCGCGACGCGGAACGCCTGTACCGAGCGCTTTCGCACATGCTTCTTTCGCCGCGAATCTCTTGGCGTAAGTCTCTGCAGTCAAACGACGTTTTCGGGCCTTGGCGATCTCGCCTTCCGTGAAGCAACGTTTCTCGAACCGCTCGCCGAACCGTGCCAGCGAGCCCTTGATGCGCTCTATGTTGCAGAGATCATTGCCAATACCGATGATCATGCGCGCGCTTCATCCATCTGCTGGCGCATCATACGGATCGCGGGTTCCAGCCCAGCAAAGATCGCTTCGCCAATCAGAAAATGACCAATGTTGAGTTCGGTAAGTTCAGGGATAGCGGCGACCGGTTTCACTGTTTCGTAGGTCAGACCATGTCCGGCCTGAGGTTCGATCCCGATATCAACCGCGCGTTTGGCGCAGTCGGCGATACGTTGCAACTCAACCTCTGCCAGTTCAGCTTCTCCAGCGAGGCTTAGCTCAACAAACCGGCCTGTATGGAACTCAGTAATGTCCGCGCCCATACGCTGGGCCGCAATGAGTTGTACAGGATCAGGCTCAATAAAGAGCGACACGCGGCTGCCATTGTCTTTCAAGGCGCGGATCATCGGCGTCAGCTTATTGTGCTCTCGCGCGGCGTTAAGGCCGCCTTCGGTTGTACGTTCTTCGCGTTTCTCGGGAACGAACATCGCCGTCTCAGGTTTGTAACCCATGGCGATGACGTGCATTTCGTCGGTCGCAGCCATTTCCATGTTGAGCGGCAAATCTGTAGCGGCGCGAATGGCTGCGAGGTCCGGATCCATAATGTGCCGGCGGTCTTCGCGGAGGTGAAACGTGACCCCATCGGCGCCAGCTTTTGTCGCGATTTCTGCGGCGCGGGCAATATCAGGGTGGCGTCCACCGCGCGCGTTTCGGATGGTGGCGACGTGATCGATATTGACGCCTAATCGGATCCGCTCGGGCATTACTTCAATCCTCGGCTGCCTGGCTTAATGGCAGGCATAGATTGCAATTCAGGTGGTAGATCATCTGGGTCATAATCAGGAAATTTTATCGCGGCGAGCGAGACAAGGTTACAGCCGACATCGGCTTCGCCGCCGCTCCGATCGATGATGCAAGACCCGCCTGCGAGCGTGCCTGGCAGGGATTTCAATGCATCCACAGTCTCGCGGAAGGAAAGCCCCGTCGTCACGATGTCTTCTGCAATCAAGACGCGGTCATTCGCACCGATTTCGAAACTGCGGCGGAGTTGAAAAACGCCGTCTACCCGTTCAACAAACACCGCCCGACACCCAAGATGACGCGCGAGTTCATAGCTCGGGATGACGCCGCCCATGGCGGGGCCAACGACCACATCAATATCACCAAGTTGCGTTTTGACTTTTTCCGCTAAGGCCGCGCAGAGCTTGGACGACAATTCAGGTTGCGAAAAGACCAAAGCCTTTTGCAAAAAGACTGTGCTTCGTCGCCCAGACGACAGGATGAAGTGGCCCTCCAGCAGCGCTCCGGCATCGCGAAACACTTGCAGGACTTGATCATTATTCAAATTCGCTCTCCTCGATCCTCTCAACGCGTTCGACCACGGCGAGCGCGCGCAAGGCGGCTTTGATTTGTTCAAGATGTCTTAGGTCATCGACTTCGATGTCGAATGTGAGTTCCATAAATCCCGGTCCACGGCTACGCGTCGAGACCTGACGGATATTGCCGCCAGCTTGCGCGACGACACTGCACTGCTGCGCCATTACGCCTTTATTATCGGCCGCATTGACGGCGAGCCGTCCGACCGCGCGGACGCCGGATTTTGCAAGTTCCGTCCATTGAAGATCGACCCAGAGTTCCGGTTGGTCATCAAACTCGGCAACCTGATTGCAATAAATGGTATGGACCACGAGGCCCTTGTCGGGTTGGCGCAAACCGACAATCCGGTCGCCAGGAATCGGGTGGCAGCATTCGGCCAAGTGCAATGTCACGCCGGGCGTTAGGTTTTCGCCTGCAATCATGCTTGCGGCGTGCTCGTCGTCCAATTTCGGTTTGGCGCTCGCGTCGACGGGATCGAGCTCTAGGCCTGGAAAGGCGACAAGCAAGATACGACCGACTTCGTCATGGCTACGGCCGATGGCTTCGAACATGTTTTGCACCCGGTCAAAGCCGGCGCGTTCGCTGACTTTGCGCATATCCACGCTTACGGGCTCGATCTCGTGCTGGCGGAAGGCGCGCTCAAGCATATTCCGCCCGAGACTCGCGAATTGTTGACTCTCTTGCTCGCGGCGCAAACGCCGTTGTGCTGCGCGCGCCCGACCCGTTACACAATGCGTTTCGTACCCGGGGAGAGGGCGAGGATCTTCGCGGCGGATAATTTCGACAACGTCGCCATTTTGGAGCGTCGTTCTGAGGCTACGCGGGACGCCATTTATTTTGACCCCATCGCATGTGTCCCCCACCGCCGTGTGAACGGCATAGGCAAAGTCTAGCGGCATTGAACCCGCGGGGAGGAGCACCAGTCGGCCCTTCGGTGTAAACGCGAAAACAGATGTCCGATACATCTCCATCTTAGCATGCTCGAGAAAATCGTCAGCGTCGCCGCCATGTGCCAACAGGTCGCCGAACGCGCGTAGGTTGGCGGAGGGATCCAGACCGGCGGCTTTGGAACTGTCGAGGTCGAAGCCGTAAGCGCTGTCTTTATATGTCCAATGGGCGGCAACACCGCGCTCTGCGGTCTCATCCATCTCCTCAGTGCGGATTTGCAGTTCGACGAGCCGATTACCGCTGGCCCGCACCGTCGTATGAAGCGAGGCATAGCCGTTTGGTTTCGGGACCGAGATGAAATCGCGAAATCGATCTGGAAGGCACGCCCATTCGGTGTGAAAGACGCCGAGCACTTTATAGCAATCGGAGACATCTTTGACGATGACGCGGAAGCCGAAAATGTCTGCAACGTCCTCAAAAGAAATCGATTTTTTTTCGAGTTTTCGCCAGATGGAGTAGGGCTCTTTGCGGCGCCCTTTGATCCGGCACTCGATGCCCTCGCGCTCCATAACCTGTCGTAGCGCTAGCCGAATCCGCTCCAAATCATCCTTGTTACGTGACTCAAGGGCTTCGAGCTGGGTTAAGATCTGATCGCGTGCTTCAGGGTTCAAATGCTGGAAGGATAGATCTTCCAACTCTGAGGCGACGTAGTGCAAGCCTATGCGCCGTCCGAGCGGGGCATACAAGTCCATGGTCTCTCGCGCGACGCGTCGGCGAGACTCTTCTTTCTTTTTGAAATGCAGCGTGCGCATATTATGCAAACGATCTGCGAGTTTGACCAACAGCACACGTACGTCATTGACGGTCGCGAGGATGAACTTTTGAAAGTTCTCAGCCTGTTTGCTGGCTTCACTTTGATATTCTAGCTGACCGAGTTTGGTGACGCCATCAACGAGCTCGGCCACGTCCGCGCCGAAGAGGGTTTCGATGGTCGCGAGATCGACATCGTCACAATCTTCCACTGTGTCGTGCAGCAAGCCCGCCATGATGGTGGCTTGGTCTAAGCGGATAGACGCCAAGAGCGTCGCGACCCGTACAGGGTGCGAATAATAAGGATCACCAGATTGGCGAAGTTGGTCGCCGTGCTTTTCGCGCGCGAAGTCGTAAGCCTTATGCAGTAAGCCCCGATCCGCGTCGGGTTGATAAGCCAGCACTGTGCCGGCCAGTTCCTCCTTGGTTAGGAATGGAACGTCATCACGTATTCCACGCGGCGGTTCAGAAGCCCGCGACCGATCTTTTGCTGTGACGGTCGCTGGTGTCATCTAATCCTACATTCGGTCGTCGCGGCCAGACTCAAGCTCGGCTTGATAGGCACGCATAACGTCTTCTTCGGTGGCGGCTGGGCCAGACTGAAGGGCAATGCGATCTGCTTCGCGCTCTTCTTCTTCACCCGGACGGACTTCTTGAAGGTCTGCTACCAGAGATTCTTTAACGACCTTCAGGTCGATGGATTCGTCTGCAATCTCGCGAAGAGAAACAACAGGGTCTTTATCATTGTCGCGGTCAACCGTAATTGGCGAGCCTTCACGGATCATCCGCGAACGCTGAGCAGCTAAAAGAATCAGGTCAAAGCGATTTGGGACTTTGTCGACGCAGTCTTCAACGGTTACACGGGCCATGCATATCTCCTGTAGCAGGCCCTTATATGCAGTGCAGCAGACGAACGCAACCCGAACTTGCATCGAAATGTGGCGCAGTTTACCCCGCAACGGATTCGGAGCGGTTATGGTAAACAGTGCGCGCCGTCCGATGTGAGAAATGGGCGTGCGAATCGCGCTGGAGAGGGAGAGAACATGACGATTGAATTTGCACCTGAGGCGCCGAGAGACTGTGATCTTTGTCCACGCCTACGCCAGTACATTTTGGACCAACGTGAGAAACAACCGGATTGGTATAATGGCGCCGTTCCGAGCTTCGGCGATGAAGATGCTGAACTCTTAATCATTGGCTTGGCGCCGGGGGTAACCGGGGCAAACCGCACCGGACGCCCTTTTACGGGGGATTGGGCCGGCGATCTTTTGTACAATACGCTGGGTAAATTCGGACTTTCGTACGGAACATACGATAAAAGGCCTGGTGATGGCTTGGAATTGCGCCGGACCATGGTGACCAACGCGGTGCGCTGTGTTCCGCCGCAAAACAAGCCCGTCGGGGCCGAGATCAATCAATGTCGGCCTTTTCTACAAGCGCGAATTAAAGCGCTTAAGAGCGTCAAAGTGCTGTTGTGTTTAGGAAAAATCAGCCACGATTCAACTGTGCGCATGCTTGGTGCACGCTTGAAGGATTATCCATTCGGTCATGGAGCTGAGTATCAAATTGGAGACTTAACTGTCCTCTCAAGCTATCATTGCTCACGCTACAACACCAATACTGGACGGCTCACGGCCGAGATGTTTGAGCAGGTCTTTGCCCGTGCGAAAACGCTAATCGACGCCTAAAGGTTGCACGGCATCGGTCGCGCCATTAGCTAATAGGGAAGGGATCGAATCTAACTGGGAGTTTCAAGCATGACGCCGCTTTATGTCGTCTTAGGTATTATTGTCCTGCTCGCCGTTTTCATCATCGGCATTTACAATGGCCTGGTCGCCAAGCGGCAGCGCTGCAACCAAGCCTTCGCGGACATTGATGTTCAACTCAAGCAACGCCAAAATCTCATTCCAAACTTGGTTGAGACAGTTAAAGGCTATGCCGCGCACGAGAAAGATACGCTAGATGCGGTCATTCAAGCGCGCCAAGGCGCAGTGAATGCAAATACGCCCGGCGAAATGGGCGCAGCGGAAGGCATGCTGGGACAAGCGCTGGGCAAATTATTTGCGCTCGCAGAAGCTTATCCAGACCTGAAAGCTAACCAAAACTTCTTGGATCTTCAGGACGAGTTGTCTGTGATCGAAGACAAAATTGCCGCGGCGCGGCGATTCTATAACTCTGCTGTTCAGGACTATAACACCGCCCGAGAGCAATTCCCGGGGTCGCTTGTGGCGGGGAGCTTTAATTTCGAACCACGTGAATTCTTCGATCTTGGTGAAGATCGCGCCGCAATGAGCACGCCGCCGGAAGTGAAGTTCTAAGCAGACAAATCGAAAATGAAAAAGACACGTAAATGGGCGCTTTCGGGTGCCCATTTTTTTTATCCCGCCACAGTCGGTAGCCAAGTCGCCAATGCCGGTATAGCTGCCACGAGAGCGATCATAATCACCTGTAGGCCAATAAACGGAATGGCGCCGCGCCAAATATCTAAGGTCTCGACACCTTCAGGCGCGGCGCCGCGAAGATAGAATAGCGCAAACCCAAATGGCGGCGTCAGAAAACTCGTCTGAAGATTGAGCGCCATTAAAATTGCCAACCAAATTGGGTCGGCTCCCAAAATGATCAAAGGCGGCGCGACAATGGGTACGACGACGAAGACGATTTCAATGAAGTCGAGGAAAAACCCGAGAATGAACATAACCAGCATAGTGATTGCGAGCGCGCCCCACAGGCCGCCTGGAATACTGGTCAGTAGGTCTTCCACATAATGCTCGCCGCCATAGGCCCGAAAGACGAGGGCGAACAGGCTTGCTCCAATCAGGATGAGAAAAACCATACTGGTGATCTGAGTGCCGGAGGTGAGCGCGCTCCACAATTGGCTAGCGCGCGAGAGCACGCGCGCGGCGGAAAGCAAGCCGCCGAGTAAGACAAGGCTGGCAAACATAGCGATCAAGATCGCAACCAGTTCGATTGTTTGAATACCATCACGATTGACCGTTAGATCGACTGTGTTGGACAAAAGTCCCAATGCCAGCAAGCTCACGAAAGCGCCCCAAATGCTGGCGAGGTCGCCGGTCTTTCCATGTTCTGGGGCGAGACGAAGACCTGCGAGCAAGAGCGCGCCGCCCGCGCCAATGGCCGACGCCTCTGTCGGAGACGCGAGACCGCCCAATATCGAACCAAGAACAGCGATAATGAGCAGAAGAGGGGCGCCTAAGCTGCGCGTGATTTCTGCAGCTGTGAGCGGTTCAGCATCCTCATCGATCGTCACTGCTGGACTGGCAGTTGGCCGCAAGATCGCGGTGATCACAAGATAGAGAAGGTACAATCCCACCAAAAGCAAACCGGGTAGGAGCGCGCCCGCAAACAGGTCACCCACCGAGACGACCCCTGCGCCATTGCCAGACCGCATCGCCGCCGACTGATTGGCATTTGAGACCGCGTCGGAAGCAAAATCAAGACAATGCTCGGCGGGATAATTTGCCCGAGCGTTCCGCTTGCTGCGATCGTACCCGTTGCAAGTTTTGGATCATAGCCTTGGCGGAGCATGGTTGGCAGAGCAATCAAAGTCATCGTAATCACGGTCGCGCCGACGATGCCGGTGGAGGCCGCCAAGAGAGCGCCTACAATCACAACGGCATAGCCCAAGCCGCCCCGCACGCGAGCCAGCAACCGGCTCGCCGTGTGCAGCAAATCATCCGCCACTTTAGACCGTTCGAGGATAACGCCCATGAGAACGAAGAGCGGTACGGCAATGAGAACCTGGTTCTCCATTGAACCGAGGATCCGGCTCGGCAGGTTCCGCAATATTGGCAGCGGGATGAGGTCGAGTTGAACTCCGATCAAACCGAAAATCAGGGCGACGCCACCAAGTGTCAAAGCCACAGGGTAGCCCGCGAGAAGCGCAAGAATTGCGGTCAGGAACATTCCCAGCGCGAGGAGAAGTTCGATATCCATTAAATCGCGCCCTCGGTTACCTGAGGCAGTTCTGCAGCTTGATACCCTCTAATGGTGAGCGCAGATTTTAGGGCTTGGCTGAGGCCTTGGCTGATCATCAGGGTCGCGAATAACGGGACCAGTGTCTTGAACAGATATTGGATCGGCAAACCGTCGCTCTCATTAAACGGTTCCAGATCGAGCCACGTGCGGGCAATGAGCCCTGAACCTGCGTAAAGGATCAGGATACCGATCGGAAAGATAAACAGCATTGCTCCGATGAGTTCGATAGAGGCTTTCGTCTTCGGTCCAAAGCGGGAGCGCATGATATCAACGCGAACATGGCCGTCGTCTCGCAAGGTTCCTGCTGCCCCAAGCATGAAGATCATCGCGAAGCTGAAGATTACGCTATCATTGAGCCAAGAGAAGCTAAGCCCAAAGACGTAACGCAAAAGCACCGCTGTGAGTTGAATCAAAATGATGAGAAATGCCGCTGTGACAGCAAATCCCATCGCGACTCCACTGACGCGGTCGAGGGCCCGTGTCATTACGCCGGTGATCTTGTGCGAAGGGCCGGGCGCAGCGAGGACTAAGATTGGGAGCAAAAGCAAGGGCAACGCTGCGTATCCGGCATAGCGAAGTCCGGTGCCTGCGATTTCCACAAATGATTCCATTATACCCGTTTCCTCTGCCCGGAGGCATAAGGGTTTACGCCTTAGAGCTCTCTTGAGGCAAGGTATGGGCTATCAGATATCCGCGCCCAACCACGCATCTTCTTCAGCGCGTCTTCGAAACTCTCATAGATCCGGCGCTCAATATCGCCGCCTGATCCCGCATCGCTTCGAATATCGGCTGAGATTTCTTGCACGCGTGCCATGACGTCTTCTGGGAATTGACGCAGTTGCACCTCCTCCTCGTTGACGAGTTTCTCCAGATGGACGCCGTTTTGATAGGTGAACTCACCGACGGATAGATGATTGACCTCATTGCAGGCGCTACGAATGATCTGTTGTTCCGTTGGCGTCAGACTGTCCCATTTGCGTCGATTGATGCCGACGGCGAGCGAGCTGCCGGGCTCGTGGAAGCCAGGGCCGTAATAGAATTTCGCTTCGCGATGGAAGCCGAGATAATAGTCGTTCCACGGGCCGACCCATTCTGTTGCATCAATCCGGCCTGTTTGCAGGGCTTGATAGATTTCATTGCCAGGAAGCGCTTCTGCAGCACCGCCCAGTGCGCGAATAACATCGCCGCCGAGGCCGGGGATCCGCATTTTTAAGCCGCGGAAGTCTTCGAGACTGTTGACCTCCCGCTTAAACCAGCCGCCCGTTTGATGGCCCGTATTCGCGCCTTGGAAAGCGATAATGCCATATTGTCCGGAAAGCTCTTCCCAAAGTTCCTGGCCACCGCCGAAATCAATCCAGCCCATAATCTCAGCGGCTGTCATGCCCATTGGGACCGCGGTGAAGAAATTGTAGGCTTTGGACTTTGATTGCCAATAATATTCCGCGCCATGATACATGTCAGCATTGCCAGATGCGACCGAGTCAAACGCTTCGAAGGCTGGAACGAGTTCGCCCGCCGCATAGACGCGAACCTCCATTTGCCCCTCTGAAAGTTCACCAATCCGATCGGCAACGCGTTGAGCGGCCGCGCCTAAACCCGGCAAATCCTTAGGCCAGGTTGTCGTCATTGTCAGGCGCGTTTTCTTGCGTCGTACGGCTGGAGCTGCAACACCATCGCCATCTGAGGCAGATTGACTGCAAGCCGTCGTGACCAAACCTGCAGCGCCGAGCGAGGCCGCGCCTAAGAGTTTACGGCGATCGATCATGCGGTTTCTCCCGAAATTTTTATTCTGTGTCGTCTAGCGGACGCCAAGTGCCAGCGTCCAGGACTTCGAGCGGCCTAAAGCGCCGCTTATAGTCCATTTTCTCGCTATTTTTGATCCAATAGCCAAGATAGAGGTGTGGTAGACCAAGCTCGCCCGCGTGCATGATATGATCGAGGATCATATAGGTGCCGAGGCTTCGACGGCGCAAAGCCGGGTCAAAGAAGGTGTAGACCATCGAAAAGCCATCACGCAGCACATCGGTGAGCGAAACCGCAACAAGCGGCGAATCTAATTCTGGCCCTGCGCGATACTCAAACATCAGAGTTTGCACGGGGCTGTCATTCACCATCGCGCAGAATTCACGATAGCCCATATCAGACATGCCGCCGCCATCATGACGGCTGCGCAGATAAGTCTTCAACAGCCTAAAATATTCGCGATTAGCGCGGGCTTCGATTGGGCGGCGCGTCAAGTCAGCATTGGTGCGAATGATGCGCTTTTGATTTCGGCTCGGTGCGAATTGCGAGACATCGACACGCACAGAGCGACACGCATTACAAGATGGACAAGCTGGGCGATAAGCAACGCCTTGACTGCGACGGAATCCAGCCCGGCTCAACTGGTCGTGTAACGCGTCCGGATTATCCTGGGTGAGATGTGTAAAGCCTTTGCGTTCAACTTGTCCCGGCAAATACGGGCAGGGGCTCGCACCGGTCACGTAGAACCGAAGTCCATGCCGGAGGCCCGGCAGTTGAAAGAGCGACTCGTCTAGCTTCATACTTCCAAACTATGCACTTAAAGATCGAAGCGCCAAGGGGCTATAATGGTAAACGCTGCCCACATAATTATGACGAGCGGGCCCCCAAAGCGTAAAAAATCTCCAAATTTGTAATGACCTGGTCCCATTACGAGCATGTTTGTCTGATATGCAATCGGTGTCGCGAAGGCACAGTTCGCTGCGTAAATCACCGCGAGAAGGAATGGAAATGGGTCTGAGCCTGTTTGTTCCGCTGCCGATATTGCGATCGGGGTGAACAAGACCGCGGTGGCAGCGTTGGAGAGGATGTTGGTTAAAATCGCCACCGCGAGGAAGATCGCGGATAGGATGGCGAGCGTTCCATAAGGCGATGCGAAATAAACGACGGTCTCTGCGATGAGCTGCGCGGCGCCTGTACTTTCTAGCGCTACGCCCATCGCGAGCGCGGCTGCGATCACGAGATAGATGCGCAAGTCGAGCGATCGAGCGGCTTGGCGGTGATTGAGGCATTGGAGCAGGATCATCCCAGTGGCGGCAACAATTGACGCCAAGGTTATCGACGCCAGCCCTGTCGCCGCAGCAACAACCATACCAAGTGTGATCAACCGTGCCAGCTGGGCTTTGGCTGTCGTCGGGAACTCACTTTGAGACCATTCTAACAAGATCAAATCGCGGCTAGTTCGGAGGTCACGAAAAGCCCCAATCGGGCCGCATAAAAGGAGCGTGTCGCCGGCCTCGAGACGAATTTCACCGATTTTCGTACGGATCATGCGGCTGCGACGCTGAATGCCAAGGGTGACCGCTTTTGTGAGCCGGCGAAATCCGAGCATTTCGACTGTCCGACCGGCCATTCTAGAGCCAGGGGCAATGACGGCTTCGACCAGGCCGAGTTGGCTTTCCCCGCCATCACTCGTTTCAGGCACGCCGCTCTGCCAGATATCTTGCAGCAAAGCCGGTTTGTCAGATAGCAGGTCGGTTAGGGCTTGGCGCGTAGCGGCCACAATCACGAGGTCTCCGGGAATGAGCTCTATGTCGTCATATGGTGGGAGCAGTGCCCGCTCCCCACGTTGGATCATCCGCACGGTCATGTCTTGCAAATCAGGAAACATCCCAGCAACAGCCTGTTTTCCGGCTAGAAAATGTCCTGGTGTCACTTCGAATTGAGCCACAAATTGCTTACCAGACTTGACCATGGTCTCAGTCAACTCTTCCCGATTTGGTAGCAAGATGCGGGCGGCGATCAGAATGTAAAACATCCCGACGCCGGCGAGCATCAGGCCGAAGATGGTTTGATCGAAAAAGCCGAGTTGATTGGGCGTCAAACGCTCATACGCATCTGCCGCGAGCAGGTTTGTCGACGTCCCAATCAGAGTGGTCATACCGGCAAAAATTGACACAAAACTCAACGGCATCATCAAACGGGAGGTTGATGCGCCCATGCGTGCGGCAATGGCCGACATGATGGGCAAAAACATAATCACCACAGGAGTGTTATTGGTAAAAGCGCTTGTCACAAACACTGCCGCAAATGCCCCAATCAAGGTGATGAAAGGTCTTTTCCCATAGGATCTTACGAGCGCCTTGGTTGGTCCTTCCAGGGCACCTGTTTGGAATAGACCTTGCCCGACGACCAAGAGGGCCATGATGGTCAATAGCGCCGGGTTGGCGAAACCGGTCAGCAATAATGATAATGAGATTTCACCGCCATCATAGGCTGTCGCGCCCGGGAGGCTGAATAGGAGCAGAAGCGCGGCGATCACGGAGACGGAGACCAATTCCATCGACCAGCGATCGAGCATGTAAAATACGATGGTGACGCCGACGGCCGCAAGGCTTGCCCACATTGGCCAGTGAGCCAGTATTTCTGCGGACATTCTGCCTCCCCGTTAAATCAATCGCGACGCGTTTTGTTCTAGGCGGTCTTCTGGGGGATGACCAGCACTATTGAGAGTCGTCGGTTGGCTGGGTTTGCAGGCGCGTCTTGCAGTAATGGCCGGGTATGTGCCAGCCCGGTGACGGCTTGAATGCGGGATTCTTCCACGCCTGCCTGTATCAGCAATCGACGCGCGGAATTAGCGCGATCAGAGGAGAGCTCCCAGTTCGAATATCCAACCGTCCGGCTGGGATGAGAATCCGTGTGTCCTTCAATTTGGATGGCCAAAGGAAGGGCGGCAATGGCGCGTCCTGTCAGCTGGGTCAGGTGGCGACCCGTTTCGTTTAAACGTCCATCGCCCGTTTCGAATAAAGGGCGCGCTTCCATATCCGATAATTCGATCCGGATGTAATTGGCTTCTGCCGAGATCGATACGCTGGATCCATAAGCCGCCAAATCTGGATTCTCGCGCAGTGCTTGGACGATCGAATTTGACGGGCTCGCGAGCTGGTCCGCTGTGGCTGGTGTCTCAGAATGGGCGCCAAATTGTTGCGCGATGGTCTGGCGTTCCTGTTTTGACACGCCGTGAATGATCCACATGATGAGGAAGAACGCGCATAAGGCCGTTAGGAAATCAGCATATGCCAATTTCCAAGTGCCCAATTTGCGGGCGGACGCAGCGGGCATTCTGCCCTTATTGCGCCGGGATGAATAAGCAATTGCCATATTTTTCCCTGAAGACCTTTCTGGTCTAGTCCGAGTGCATAGTGCATCACGGTGAATATCAATTGAGAATCGGCCAATAGATTTGTGTAAAATTTGACCGATTGAGTGGGACGCGCGGGAGGAGCAGCGAATGGCGAAAGTCGCATTTCTGGGCTTAGGAGTGATGGGCTATCCGATGGCGGGACATCTGGTGTCTGCGGGGCATGAGGTCACCGTCTGGAATCGAACGCTCAGTAAGGCGGAATCGTGGGCGAGTGAGTATGCCGGGCGCGCGGCGACGTCCCCAGCAGACGCCATCTCTGGCGCGTCCTATGTGTTCTTTTGTTTGGGCGACGATCCTGATGTGGCGGCGGTTTTTGATGCGCTAGAAGATGCGCTCTCGGCGGATGTCATTGTGGTTGACCACACAACAGCGAGCGCCGGCCTTGCGCGAACGCTCGCGGCGCGGAGCGCGGCGAAAGGTGCAGCCTTTATCGATGCGCCAATCTCTGGCGGGCAAGCCGGGGCGGAAAGCGGTCAACTGACGATCATGTGTGGCGGTTCGCAGTCGGCGTTTGAGCAAGCGGAACGGGTCATGGCCGCTTATGGAAAGCGCATGACGCTGATCGGGGAGAGCGGTGCCGGGCAATTAGCAAAATCGGTGAACCAAATCTGCATCGCGGGGATTGTTCAGGGGCTGGCGGAAGGCATGCACTTTGCTGATGAGGCTGGCTTGGACATCGCCAAAGTGATTGAGGCGATTAGCGGCGGCGCTGCGCAAAGCTGGCAAATGGAAAACCGCTGGGAAACCATGAGCCGAGGCGAATACGAACATGGTTTTGCGGTCGATTGGATGCGCAAAGACCTGCGCATAACGCTCGAGACCGCGCGTGAGAATGGCGCCAGTCTGCCATTAACCGCGATGGTGGATCAATATTATGCCGATATCCAAGCCATGGGCGGACAACGATGGGACACCAGCAGCTTGCTGGCCCGGATGGGACGGAGGAAAAGCTAAATGCGGCGACTCGATCTCCATATGCGCGATGGTGAACTGTTCGAAACCGCTTTGCGCGCGATCCGTGCAGCCAATCCTGTCGATTATGTTGTCATCCCGTTGGAACAAAAGGACCGGCGCTATGTCTCCGTCTTCTTAAGGGATGGCACACGGCAGACCTTGATGGATAATCTCCAATCATGCCTCGAGAATGAAAAAGACTGGCGCATATCGCTTGTGCCCTTGGAAGCGACGGCTCCGGCGATCCCGGAAGACGTAAAAGCGCCTAAAAAGAGCAAGAT
>JBCBBY010000026.1:0-42185 GCA_038531195.1 Pseudomonadota bacterium | reverse complement strand
TAGGCCTGGACAATGATCCCGCCTATTCGCAGTGTGATATGTTGGCCTGCTGATACCGGTTGGGCTAAGCTTAGCTCGATGTGATTAGCGTGTATTATATAGTCGAGACCTTTATCTCCCTCTGCGATCGTTAAATTTTGAGGATCGCCATCGAGAGCCAATAGTACTTTTGTAGCGCTGTGCTCTTGATAGTGGACCAAGTGAAGATCCGTCGTGGGCAGCAAACAACCGTCGGCCCGTAATCCAAAGACTTTGGGGCCCGAGCGGCGTAAATGTCTCAGTACTCTGTTTTTTAGAGGAGTGGGCCAAATCATGTCGGCATATGCATGTATAGCATATGCCCGCAAAATTTCGTTCCGTTTTCCCGCGGGTGCATATGTTTCAATCAGAGACTTTAATTCGGAACGACGCTTCACGTTGAAAGATGCCGATTTGGTGCGCTCATCCCACAAGACCCGCGACATTGGCTCATTGATGAAGCCGAACTTGGCTTCATCAGAATACAATCTCAGCCAGAGGTCCCAATCCATAACATAGTGCAAATCTCGATTCAGTCCGCCAACGCGATCGTAAGCTTCACGGCGGAAGAAACAAGATGGTTGAGAGATAATACAACTTTCGTAAAGGAAATCGCTCGGCGGCGCGACGTTATGGTGATAACCTAGCAAACGGCCTTCGCCATCGATAATACTGCTATGCCCGTACACAACGTCCAGCGTCGGGTCCTGCAAGAGCCGATCAGAAGCTAGCTGCATAGCTCGTGGAAACAGCGAATCATCGGCATTAAGCCAACCAAGTATATCTCCATCAGTATTTTGCCAGCCTTCCAGTATGGCGTCCGACTGCCCTAAATCTGGTCCATGCCGTCGGTATGCCAGCAAATGATCAAACTCGTCCGCGACTGATGCGACACGTGCATCATTTGACGCATCCAAAAGTGCAATTTGTACGTCGGCGGACTGGCGGGCCAAACTTCTTATGGTCTCAGGAAGCAGATCGTTCCAAGCGCCAATGGGAACACTTATTGAATATTGCACGTATAATTTTCAGTTGCGTTTGAGGGTAAAAGTCTAAAGTCGGCTAAACCAATTTAGCGAAAGCCGTGACAGCGTGATAAAGCATACTGGCTGGAACATTATTTGAAATCTGCTCGCCACATCGTCCAACTTCATCGATCCAACCTCCGACTGGGCCTCGCTTCAGATAATGCGTGAACGTATGTTGAATGAGCGCGTCGCATTCGGTGCGAGAGTAGTCAAGCGGATGGTTGAGATAGGCCCGAATACGCTCTAACTGGTGCCAAAGACGGCTATTTGAATCGATAACACTGCCGCTTGCTTTCAGTTTGTTGGCTGGAAATTTAGTTTCTTTGTTGATGCCGAACTGGTCGGCTTTTCGATTCAGACGTCGCCTCCAGCTCCGTGAATCGTGGCCCGTCACTTGTTCGAACTGATACAGTAATGTCGCCCATTCATAGTGATGCCCAGGTTCCCAGACGACGTTTTGGTCGTCAGTCAGGGGTGACCAATCGTTGTTAAAAAACTCCGCCATCGTGTCAGTAGCAGGGTTAAAGAACTTTGTTTCAAAGAGTCGCACAATTTCGTTGGCGTGGTCGAGGGCTGCTAGCGAGCCTGTGGCGGAATGATACTGCAGCATGGCTTCGAGCATATGCATGTGCGGATTTGCTCGGCGAGGTTGTTCTAATTGACTAGATTCAAACCATCCGCCGTGAACAGTGTCTTTCAGATGTGAATTGACATATGAGAGTGCCTCGTCGGCGACTTTTAAAGCTTTCGGACTGCCAGTAGTTTTATAAGCTGCTGATCCTGCCAAAATCATGAATGCGTGATCATACAGGTCGCGTCGCTTATCGATAACGGATCCATCTGCATCTATCAAATGTACGAATCCGCCGTCGGGATGCGTTAGGCGGGAATTTATGTAGGAGATGCCCTGATCGATAAGCTCCCTGGCTTTATCGGTCTCTGGCCATCCCATCTCGATCGCTTTGCTGAAGCTGTAGATTTGTCTAGCTTGAACACGGACTCGTCTCGGCGCGTCCGTATCTGCGCTCCCATCCATTTTAAGTTGCTCAACAAATCCGCCATGTTGAGCATCCCAGCCGACTGTTGACCAGTGTGTAAGCGCTTCCCATAGCCAAGTTTTGACATTAGCTAGCGACTCTCTTGATAAGCCCAGCGCATATCGACCAGATTGCACTTCTGAGCCGAGCGTTTTGACGGCTGCATCATCGTGTTTGGGTGTTATCATCACTTCATTTTCGGTTGCGACAATTACCAAGTTGGAGACACCATTGACAGAAACAACAGGGCCCTCAGACCGAACATAGAGCCCCTCCGAGTTTTTGATAATGACCGGACCATGCTTCAAGTTTTCGGTGTTTTTAGAGGTCATCAGTTCGTGCAATGCTCGATAACCTCCTACGTCGCTCCAGCCCATGTTCACTGGCACCGTCTTAACATTCTGCGCTTTCTCCATAACAGCGTAGTCGATCGAGATACTTGGCGTTTCTGCAAATAGGTCCGGATCCAAATCTAAGCGCATGTCACTCTCGGCATTGACCATGGCTCGTCCGACGCTCTGTAATACTGCTGGCGCAAACTTTTCTAACGCCTGTAGCATTGCACTAGCCTTGAACAAAAAGATTCCTGCATTCCAATAATATGAGCCAGAAGCTAAATATGCCTTGGCCGTGGCGAGATCGGGCTTTTCGACAAAGGATTCGACATCAAGCACTCTTCCGAACCCGGCGGAGCGAGATTTAATGTAACCATATCCGGTTGCTGGATGCGTTGGCTCGATACCAAAAGTTGCGAGGATCCCAGCCTCGGCGGCAACGGCAGCCACAGCGATCGCATCATGAAATGCAGGAACATCGCGAATGTTATGATCTGCCGGGAGAATGAGGATCAGATCGTCTGGTGCGCGGGCCAAACAAGCCGCGGCGACTGCAGGCGCAGAGTTTCGTCCCATGGGTTCAAGAATTTTCTGCGCGTCTGGAAGCTTTGCCGAGAGTAAGTCAGCGTGACGTTTCGATCCGACCACTAGGATCGACTCAAAATCCAGATCCTCGCGCTCCGTCGTCCCAAATCGCGCCGCTGTCTCCTCAATCATACTTTGCGACGACGTCAGCGCCAAAAATTGCTTGGGCGTTTCTGGTGTCGATAGCGGCCATAGCCGGGTACCAGACCCACCACATAAAATGACCGGATGGATCTTATACGTCATCCATTTCCCCACTTCGTCTGAGTCTGACCTGACAGTTCTTCGTGCGCCCGATCTTGCAAAAACCGTACCTAGGCTCTCCTAGCTCAAACGACGCCAATCGCAAGGCAATCATGAACATGTAAGAGGCCAACGGGTGTACTTTGGGCATCGACGATAAATAGCGCGGTAATTTTAAACTCACTAAGCATTGAAAGCGCTTCTGCCGCGAGCCCATCTTGTGTAATAGTCCGTGGATTCGCCGTCATCATCTCGCGCGCTTGCAGAGTTTCTGTGGCGCCGCCGACGGCTCGCCTAATGTCACCATCGGTGATAATCCCAATCAAGCGGTCGCGCTCAACGACGCCGCAACAGCCAAAACCGCCAACCGTAATCGCTTCCACGGCCTCCGAAAAAGATGCATCTGGCCGGCAAAGAGGCATCTCCTTGTGATGCATAAGGTCGGTGACGCGCTTTAAAGCAGCGCCTAGCTTCCCGCCGGGGTGGAATTTATGAAAATCCCGAGCGCTGAACCCTTTGTTACGCAGCATCGCTACCGCGAGTGCGTCGCCGAGCGCGAGCATTTGTGTCGTCGACGTCGTCGGTGCTTTGGTGATGCCACACGCTTCTGCGGATTTGGGGACCAGCAGTGTAATGTTCGCCGCGTGGGCCAATGTCGAATTTGCGCCCGATGTCATCCCGACCAGAGGAATGTCGAAGCGGCCGCAATAGCCAATAATGTCCCCCAATTCTGGAGTCTCTCCGGAATTTGAAAGAGCAATCACGACATCATCGTCTGAGATCATGCCCAAATCCCCATGGCTTGCTTCCCCAGGGTGCACATACACCGCGGGCGTGCCGGTTGAGGCCAAAGTGGCTGCGATTTTTCGAGCGATATGCCCGGATTTGCCCATACCCGTGACGATCGTCCGGCCTTTGGCTAACTGAATCGCTTCGATCGTAGTTTTGAACGCCACACTTAGCATACCGTCGGCATCGGTAAGCGCCATAATCAATGCGTCGACTCCAGCGCGTTCTGTTTCGAGGACTTCGAGAGCTGTTTTGCGGGGCGACATCATAATCTTAAACTCTTGACGTGGATTATAAAGGCAGGACTGAACCGATCATTTCTGGTAGGTGAGCGACCATTTCAATCCTGATTCCGCCGCATAAAGCCATTCTATCAATCCGAACATAGACGACCTTAGCGGCGATGCAATTTCCGGCTTGCAGCCTTGGCATTTGCTTGCACCGAGCTTACCACCGCATCGTTCAACTCGACCGCTTGATGAAAAGGATCGTTATGAAGACGCTCATTGTCGTTCCCTCTCGCTACGCTTCGACGCGGTTTCCGCAAAAGCCGTTGCACCTGATCGCGGGGAAAACCCTGCTTGCGCGTGTTGCGGAGATTGCCAGGCTTTGCACGGCGCAAGCGGAGCGTGTCTCATATGTGGTGGCGACGGACCACGAAGCTATTGAAGCGCACGCGAACGAGATCGGTGCGCCTGTCGTGATGACCGATCCAAGTCTCCCTTCAGGAACGGATCGGGCATTGGCGGCAGCGGATCATATCGCCCCTGACGCGGACTTCATCGTCAATCTACAAGGCGATGCCCCGTTCACGCCGCCGAGCTATATCATCGCCATTATTGAAGCCGGTCGGGCAACCGCGCTCGATGCTGTTACGCCGATCGTTCAAATGGCATGGGGCGACCTTGATGAACTGCGCGCCCGGAAACAGGAGACGCCCTTTTCGGGCACCACGTGCGTTGTGAACGGACAAGATGAAGCGCTTTGGTTCTCCAAGAACATCATTCCTGCGATTCGCAAAGAGGAAGCGCTTCGTGAGCATGGCAGCCTATCGCCGGTTTGGCGCCATATCGGACTTTACGGCTACAAGCGCGCGGCCCTTGAGACTTTCGTGAGTCTTCCTGAAGGTCACTATGAGAGCTTAGAAGGGTTGGAGCAGCTGCGATTCTTGGAGAACGGCATGCGCATGCAAGCGGTAAAGGTCCCGGCGTTTCCAAGCGCGATGTGGGGCATTGATACGCCGCAAGATGCCGCTCATGCTGAAATGCTCATTGCCAAGCATGGTGAACCCCTGGCGGAGTTTGAAACGTGACGGACATCTATATCGTTCGGCACGGCAACACGTTCGACAAAGGTGATACCGTCACGCGCGTCGGCGCACGAACCGATCTGCCTCTGTCTCAGTCTGGGCAGGCGCAGGCGGATAAGCTCGCAACGCATTTTCGCAGCATCGCGCCTGAGGGGTTTGATGTTGTGTTTTGCAGCGCGCTGCAGCGGACGCGGCAAACCGCGGCGCCGATATTACGCGCGTGCGGCAGTCGGCGAGGCCTCCAAGTGCTCGATTTCCTGCGCGAGGTCGATTACGGGCCAGACGAAAACCAACCCGAAGATCAGGTTATCGCCCGCATCGGTGCTGCGGCACTTGAGGCCTGGGATAAAGATGCGGTGCCACCTCCAGGATGGGATGTCGAACCCGATAATATAATCGCGGAGTGGGCAAGCTTGCTAAACACTCTATCCGGGCCGCAATCATTCCCGCCAGTTTTGATCGTTACGTCAAATGGCATCGCGCGGTTTGTACTGGATGTCGTGCTTAAATTTCAATGCCAACCAGACTCTATTAAACTCAAAACTGGAGCATTCGGTCTCATCCGCACAGATGAGGCTGGCGCAACGCTCGTCGAGTGGAATGTGCGACCTTAATTCACGATCTCATGGATCGCTTTTAGCTCAGTCAGCAAGGGTTCAGCCGCATCCAAAGGAAGACAGCTTGGGCCGTCGCAGAGCGCCTCGTCCGGATCTGTGTGGAATTCCAGAAAGACACCATTCGCGCCCGCAGCGATCGCTGACTTTGCGATTGTTCCCACACCTTCACGGCGGCCGCCGGTCGAGGCGCCCGCGGTGCGCGGGTCAGCGCCGGGCAACTGCACGGCATGGGTCGCATCAATCGTAACTGGGCAACCAAGGGCCTGCATCTGTTGAATCCCCAACATGTCGACCACCAGGTTGTTATACCCAAAACACGTCCCACGCTCGCACAAAATGAGCCGGTTCTCAGGTAGGATTTCACCGACTTTTGAGACGATGTTTTTTGTATCCCATGGTGCCATGAATTGAGGTTTCTTTGCATGCACCACTTTGCCGTGCGCTTCCACGGCCTTTGCAGTCGCAACGACGAGATCGGTCTGTCGAACAAGAAATGCGGGCAGTTGCACCAGATCAGCAACTGTCGCAACGGCGTCCGCCTGATGCGGTTCGTGCAGATCGGTACAGATCCCAACGCCAAGCTCTTGTTTAATCTCCGCCAGCATTGGTACGCCGCTCTCAAACCCGGGACCACGATATGAGGTGATCGAAGAGCGATTGGCTTTGTCGAAACTTGCTTTAAAAATATAGGGAAGACCCAAGCGTTCGCAGATCGCTTTCAGCTCTGTGCCAACCGTGATGGCGAGCTCGATATTCTCTAATACATTTAACCCGGCGATGACGGCGAGTGGTTGTCCTTCGCCAATCGACCAGTCCAGGGCTTCAAGTTTTACTACGCTCATCATTGGCCTCGCTGTTTCGATCGATCGCGCCGCTCATAGTCAACCAAACGGGTCTTGGCCAGCCGAAGGGCACATTACCAAATATCGAGATTTGTAAATCGCGCCTGTACAAAGCCCAATCGCATGTTATAGCCGCTAGAAAATTCATATAAAGGATCGTTGATATGTCTCAGGACTTTGCTGTCGCAGATATCAGCCAGGCCGATTTCGGCCGAATGGAAATCGAAATTGCCGAAACCGAAATGCCAGGCCTGATGGCCGCTCGAGCAGAGTATGGCCCAAGCCAGCCTCTGAAAGGCGCTCGGATTGCAGGGTCGTTGCACATGACCATTCAGACGGCTGTGTTGATCCAGACTTTGGAAGCCCTGGGCGCAGAAGTCCGTTGGGCAAGCTGCAACATCTACTCAACGCAAGACCATGCGGCCGCTGCGATCGCGGATGCGGGTACACCTGTCTTCGCCCATAAAGGCGAAACGCTCGACGAGTACTGGCAGTTTGCGGATCGCATCTTTGAATGGCCGAACGGCGAGACCGTGAACCTTATTCTCGACGATGGTGGCGACGCGACCATGTATCTGATCCTTGGCGAGAAAGCCGAAGCGGACCCCTCAGTTTTGGACAATCCCGGGTCGGAAGAGGAAGAAGCTCTGTTCAAGCAGATCCGCAAGCGCATGACCGAGACCCCAGGCTGGTTCTCGCGTATCAAAGCGGGCATCAAAGGCGTATCAGAAGAGACCACTACTGGTGTGAATCGTTTGTACCAGTTGGCGTCCAAAAATGAGCTGCCATTCCCAGCCATCAACGTCAACGACTCCGTTACCAAGTCGAAATTCGACAACAAGTATGGCTGTAAAGAATCCCTCGTGGATGCGATTCGCCGCGGCACTGATGTGATGATGGCCGGCAAAACGGCATTCGTTGCTGGGTATGGCGACGTTGGTAAGGGATCTGCCGCATCTCTGTCTGGCTCAGGTGCGCGTGTGACGGTTTCGGAAGTCGACCCAATCTGTGCTCTACAAGCAGCCATGGACGGCTATGACGTTCAAACCATCGATTCGATGGCGCCGAAAGCCGATATTTTTGTCACCGCGACGGGCAATAAAGATATTCTGACGCTCGATCACATGCGGGCGATGAAAGATATGGCGATCGTTTGTAATATCGGTCATTTCGATAATGAAATCCAAGTGGAAGCGCTGCGGAACTTCAAATGGACCAATATCAAACCGCAAGTCGACATGATCACCTTCCCAGATGGGAAGCGGATCATCCTTCTGTCAGAAGGCCGGCTGGTCAACCTTGGCAACGCAACGGGTCATCCGAGTTTTGTGATGTCAGCGTCTTTCACCAACCAGACGCTCGCTCAAATCGCGCTGCACGAGAATAAGGGCGAGTATGGCAACGAGGTGTACACCTTGCCGAAGCACTTGGATGAGAAAGTCGCGCGCTTGCATTTGGCGAAACTGGGGGTCGAGCTGACCGACCTTTCTGAGGAGCAGGCCGATTATATTGGTGTGACCACGCAAGGGCCGTTTAAGCCTGAGCACTACCGCTACTAAGTACGAAAGCTACAGGAGAAGAGCTATGCCGCTTCAGCACCATGAATTTACCTCTGAAAGCGTCTCAGAAGGCCACCCAGATAAAGTTTCTGACCAGATCTCCGATGCGGTCGTTGATCTGTTTTTGGCGAAAGATCCAACGGCTAAAGTTGCCGTCGAGACGCTAACGACCACCAATCGCGTGGTGCTGGCCGGTGAGGTTCGGAGCAACAATGGTGCGGTCGTCACCAAGGACGAGATGAATCAAGCGGCGCGTGACGTGGTCAAGAAAATTGGCTATGAACAAGATGGCTTTCACTGGCAAAACATGTCGGTCGAAAATCACGTTCATGGTCAATCGGCAGAGATTGCGCAGGGCGTTGAGGCTGGACAGGGACTACACCAGGAAGAAGGTGCGGGCGATCAGGGCATCATGTTCGGTTATGCGACCGACGAGACGCCTGAACTGATGCCAGCGACGCTCGTATACTCACACCAGATCCTGCTGAAGCTGGCGGAACTTCGCCACAATGGAACCCATCCGGAATTGGAACCGGACGCTAAAAGCCAGGTGACATTGCAGTATGATGGATCACGGCCGGTTGGCGTGAATGCCATCGTTGTCTCCCACCAGCACAAAGATTCTGCGAGCTTGGAACAACTTCGGGAAATCATCCGACCGGTTGTGAAAGGGGTTCTGCCTGAAGGTTGGTTCCCTGAAGAGGACAAGTTCTACGTGAATCCAACCGGTCGTTTTGTCATTGGCGGCCCTGATGGTGACGCGGGCCTCACGGGTCGCAAAATTATTGTTGACACTTATGGTGGTGCGGCGCCGCATGGCGGCGGGGCGTTTTCAGGTAAAGATCCTTCAAAGGTCGACCGTTCAGCCGCTTATGCGATGCGCTATTTGGCCAAAAACGTTGTGGCGTCCGGCTTGGCGAAGCGCTGTAATATCCAAGTCAGCTATGCGATTGGGGTCGCTCAGCCGCTCTCGCTTTATGTGGACACGTTTGGAACAGGATCTGTCGGCGAAGACACGATTGCGAAGAAGTTGCGGGAGCTGGTCGATCTTTCGCCGCGTGGTATCCGCAATCACCTCAAGCTTGAGGCACCGATTTACAGCCCTTCGGCCTCCTACGGGCATTTCGGTCGAACCCCGACCGAAGATGGCGCTTTCACCTGGGAAAAGACCGATTTGGTCGATGAACTCCAGGCACTTCTTCGCTAATTCGGCGAAGCTGGTGACAATTCAATCAAGGCGCGCGCGTTTTTGTGTGCGCGTCCTTTGATTTTGTGTAATTTTTAAAATTACTGTTGTCGCCAGCGGGGCGATGTGCATACGTTCACAGTTGAATGATGGGAGCTCAGCTTCGCTCAGAGGGAGTCATTCGTGAGTAGAGTGCAACCATTTTTTTCGGTACTTATTGTAAATTACAATGCCGGGGAAATGCTTCAAGACAGTATAAACTCCTTGAAGAAACAAACGTTTACGGACTTCGAAGTCCTGATCGTCGACAATAATAGCCAGACGAATCCGCTCGGTGAGTTGGACTTGGATGGCTTGCCCCACGTTCGCGTAATACGCGAAAAAACGAATCACGGTTTCGCGAAGGGCAATAACCTTGCGGCGGAGCATGCGGACGGAAAATGGTTAGCGCTGCTAAACCCTGATGCCACCGCGGATCCAGCCTGGTTGGCGGAGATTTATGACGCCACCAAGCGCCACGCGTCCTGCCGGGTTTTCGCCTGTGGCCAAATCAATATGGATGAGCCCGAATTGCTTGATGGCGCAGGTGATGCGTACTTTGCATTCGGAATCCCATGGCGCGGCGGATTTGAGCATCCGATCTCCGAACTTCCAAATGAAGATAGCTTATGTTTCAGTCCCTGCGGCGCGAGCGCGGTCTATGAGCGCGATCTGTTCCTCGAGATTGGCGGTTTTGACGAACGCTTCTTCTGCTACTGCGAGGATGTGGATCTCGGCATGCGCTTGCAGTTGAGCAATGAAAAATGCGTATTTCTACCGCAAGCGATTATTCACCACAAAGGCAGCGCGACCAGCGGACGCTACAGCCATTTCACAATGTATCATGGCTTTCGAAACCGCACGTGGACCTATTTGAAAAACATGCCGCTCTCGATGTTGGTGCTGACCTTCCCGGGTCATCTCGCACTGATGCTTTACATCTATTTCCGCAATATGGGGCACGCCGACTTAAAGGGCATGCGCCAGGGTATGTGGCATGGCATCAAGGACGGTTGGGCGCTGCGTTGGCAAGGCGATTATAAAGTGAAGCCGACACGCAAAGCGATCTGGAACCTCATTCGATCTATGGCTTGGAACCCAGTGCGCCTGTCGCAGCGCGGCGTTCACGTGTGGGATTTGCAGGCCGCTTAGTCGAGCTTCCAAACGCGTTTGTGAAAGTTCCAAGCTGACGACACGATCGTGTCCATGTCGGAATGTTCAGGCACCCAACCCAAAATCTCTTTTGATTTAGATGTGTCGGCATATAGGGCGATCGCATCGCCGGCGCGGCGCGGGCCGATTTCGACGGGAACAGGTGTTCCGACGGCGCGCTCGACGGCATCGAGGACTTGTTTGACCGTAAAGCCATTTCCTGTGCCAAGATTGAGCTGCAGGCTCTCGCCGGACTTATCAATATGCTCTGCTGCAAGAATATGTGCGGACACGAGATCAGCGATGTGAATATAGTCCCGAACACACGTACCATCGGGGGTTGGATAATCATCGCCGAACAGTTTCATGCCTTGGCCAATGCCTGCGGCCGCTTTGATCGCATTCGGAATGAGATGGGTTTCTGGATCATGCTCCTCACCCACTTCTCCTTCCAAGTCCGCGCCGGCCGCATTGAAATAACGCAGCGCGGCATAGCGCAGACCTTCGGCGCGGGACATGTCCTCGAGAATGGTTTCCACCATGAGCTTCGATCGACCATAAACGCTCACGGGGCGTTTCGGCATATCTTCGACCAGCGGCAGACTCTCTGGATCGCCATAAATTGCGCAAGTCGACGAGAAGATGAAGTTTTGCAGGCCGAGATCGAGCATGGCGCGAACAACATTCAATGTGCCTGCAACATTGTTCTCATAGAACGAACCCGGGGCTTTCTCGCCTTCTCCAACTTCGATATTGGCCGCGAAATGCATCACCGCATCCGGACGGACGCGCTCAAGCGCCGCACGAATTTCCGCTTCGTTGCGGATGTCGCCTTCGATCAATTCGCCCCATTTGACGGCATGGCGGTGTCCGCTTGAAAGATTGTCGAACACAATTGGTTCGCGTCCGCTCATCTTGATGGCTTTACATGCATTTGCACCGATATAACCGGCGCCGCCAATGACGAGAATTTTGTTAATCACTTTTGCGGTCCCTTTGAGTATCCCAACCTGGACTGTGTTTGCCTTGCGGAAAGAAAGCACTCAAGAAGCGTTCCAAAATTTTTGCCGACTAGTCGCGCTTTTTCCCGTCAAAGTCCGTCTTGGTTTTGGCTTGCAGATGTGTGTCGCGTGCTTTTTCTGACTTGGTTCGTCCAAACTTGATGCGGTTCTCTTGCGCGCGCTGCTCTTTGTCAGCGCGCGCTTTGGCTTTGCGCGCTTTATTTAAGTTGATTGGCTCGACCAAGCCTATTCTCCGCGATGCGCGTTACGCCATTGTTCCATGGCGAGAGAAATCGCGAACGTTTCGCGATACTTTGGGCTCGAGGCTGGGCGGGGGGCTTTCGCCGACGTTAGCGCCATAATTTCCGCGAGCTTATTGTGCGCCGCGCCAGCCTGGCCAGCGCCGATATAGGCATGCAACTCGACCAGCGCGCTGGAGAGCGGATCATTGGCACGGATGACGAAGTAGGGCTCATCCTCAGAGAGGCGCGGCATGACATCAAATTCAGAGGGGTTGGCTTTCGAGCCGACGGGCGCTGTGTTCATCACGGGTGTTCTTTCCATGTGTCTAAGTGATTCTTTTGCGAGTTTACCCTTTTTGGCGTACGACGTCATTTTCGAGCGCAGGCGATAAACAAAAGCGCGGCAACAGAGATGATTGCCGCGCTTTGGATGTTTGACCTGGCTAAGACCGGAAGCCCGCGATCACCCCGGACCAATCATCTTCTCGGGCCGAACGATCGCATCGAAATCTTCGGCTGGAATTCCATCCGCAATCGCTTCTTCGCGCAGCGTCGTGCCATTCTTATGCGCCGTTTTCGCAATTTTCGCGGCGCGGTCATAGCCGTACTTCTCTTTCAGTGGCGTCACGAGCATCAGAGAGTTTTCCAGACCATTTTGGATATTCTCTAAGCGCGGCTCAATGCCGACCACGCAGTTCTCGGTGAACGAAACGGCAGCGTCTGCGAGCAAGCGAATGGATTGAAGCAGGTTGTAGCTCATCATTGGGTTGAAGACGTTGAGCTCAAAATGACCTTGGCTGCCCGCGAATCCGATCGCGGCATTATTGCCGTGAATATGCGCGCAGACTTGCGTCATCGCTTCGCATTGGGTCGGGTTCACTTTGCCGGGCATGATCGACGAGCCCGGCTCGTTTTCTGGCAAGGCAAGTTCACCCAGACCTGAGCGAGGACCGGACCCGAGGAAGCGGATATCGTTGGCGATCTTGAAGCAAGACATTGCCGCCGTGGTGATTGCGCCGTGCGCAAACACCATCGCATCATGCGCCGAGAGCGCTTCGAACTTGTTCGGCGCGGTTACGAAGCTCAGGCCGGTAATCTGTGCGATCTTGTCTGCAACACCTTCGGCGAAGCCGACTGGGGTGGAAAGGCCCGTTCCGACCGCAGTGCCGCCTTGCGCAAGTTCCAACAAGCCCGGCAGCGTCTGTTCGATCCGCTGGATGCCCATTTCGACCATCTTGGTATAGCCGGAGAATTCCTGGCCAAGCGTGACAGGCGTTGCATCCTGTGTGTGAGTTCGGCCGATTTTGATGATGTCGGTCCAGGCTCGCGCCTTGTCATTCAGGGCATTGTAGAGCTGTTGCAGCGCCGGCTGCAATCGATGCGTAATTTCCTCGGCAGCTGCGATATGCATCGCGGTTGGGAACGTATCGTTTGAGCTCTGGCTCATATTGCAGTGATCGTTCGGGTGGACCGGGCTTTTCGATCCGATCTCGCCGCCCAGGAGTTCAATCGCCCGATTGGCGATGACTTCGTTAGCATTCATGTTTGATTGCGTGCCCGATCCCGTCTGCCAAACCACCAGAGGGAAATGATCGTTGAGTTTCCCTTCAATCACCTCATTGGCGGCTGTGACGATCGCGTCTCCGAGCTTCGAGTCCAGCTTGCCAAGCGCCATATTCGTCTCGGCCGCAGCGCGTTTGACCACGCCTAGCGCACGAACCAGCGGCGTTGGTTGTTGTTCCCAACCGATTTTGAAATTGCCCAGTGAGCGCTGTGCTTGGGCACCCCAATATTTATTGCCTGGGACTTCGACATTGCCCATCGTATCGGACTCAATCCGTGGGGTCGCGTCATTTCCGAGTGTGCCCATGTCGCCGTCTCCTTACTGGCCGCGCTTTTGAAGTCCGCGGCCTAGCACGCCGCGCCAAATGCGCAAGCGCCAAGGGGTCACAGTGGGCTTAGTTTGTAGCGGGTGCGGAGGCTTGAAGAGCTTCTGGCGCTGGCGCCCAAACTTGCGTCTGACAAATCGGACCGACGCAGCCTTTCACCTGTAAACGTCCATCATCAAGGCGCTTCAAACGCGACGCATAAGATTTGTCATTTTCGGGATCATAGATCGTGCCGCCACGCCAATCTTTGCGACGCTTTTCGAACCCTTGGAGCATTAGCAGACCAAGCACAGGTTCCCCGGCTTTGGTGAGCGCGGTTTCCGGGGTCATGCCGGGTTCCATGGCTTCTGGATCAATCCAGGAGACACGCCCACATGGGCTGCCATCGCCGCAATCTTCAATGGTCACGGTCGAGGTTTCTGCTTGGGTCAAAAATGTGCCGAACACATCATGACCGTCTTCGGCATGCGCGCCGAGCGCTGTGACACCTGCAAGCGTTAGAATTCCCATCAGTTTTTTCATTTCATGTCCCTTTTTGTGGCTCGACCACACTCTTGTTATGGCGCACTGCGACGGATTTTCCACCTTCACAGACATTAATCCTCGTTTACCTTTATGTAGATGATTCACATGGTGAAACTCTGCGTTGGGGCGGATGATGCCTCAGATATCGAGCATTGGCAGGCCCGGCTGATGCAGACCGCACCGCTGCCATATCACCATACGCGCATGGTGCCGAAGCGCGCAGGCGAGCTCCGCGATGGCGGGTCCATTTATTGGGTCACCAAAGGCGTTATTCTGGTGCGTCAGCGCATTATGGATGTCACTGAGATCAGTGATCGGGCTGGCCGAAAGGCGTGCGAGCTGGTCTTTGATCCCGAGCTTATTCCCGTCGAGCCGACGCCGAAACGGGCTTTTCAAGGCTGGCGGTATCTCCAACCCGAAGATGCACCTGTGGATTTAAAGCAGGGGTCAGGCACGATTGAGATGCCGGCGACTCTCCGCGCTGAGCTGCGCGAGGCTATGGTCTGGTAAGCGTCTAGCGTAGGGCGTGCAGCGCTGCGACGGCATCACCTTGGCAAGAATTCGGCGGAGCCGTCATGCCAACCGCGCGGGCAGGCGCCCGTCTTTGGGCAGCGATCGCAATAATTTCAGCATCCGCGAACATCGTCGCAAGGCGGCGCAAACTTTCACGTTGATCGATAGCGGCCCCAGGGGCTTCGAGTTCGATCAATTGTGTTTCAGATTCGCTTGCCATGCCTCGGAAAATGCAGCCGAGATCACCTGGCCCGCCAGAATGATCAATCCAACGGGCGAGATCCGCCGATGTGCGCCCGAAACGGTATACGTCGAGGGCATATGTATCGCTAATATCTGCACTTTCGCCCATATCAACGGCAGAAATCAGATCCGATGTCTCCAGCGATAGGCGGCCCGCTTCTATGCCCCATTGGCGCGCCAATTCCGTGCTCGCATCAGCGCTAAAGGGCAGGGCGAGGCAGGCGAGACTGGCTAGAATGCGTTTCATAGCGGCAATTTTCCGTTCGATATTTCGGGAAACGGAGCAAACCGCATGCCATTTTACGACGTTCAGCCTTTCATAAAGGCATTGATCCGGTCGTGCATATCGGGCCCAACGCCTTCATTCTCGGTGATTTCCCATTGAAGTCGGGCATCCATAGGGCCGGCATCCGTCGCTTCGAGCAGTCTTTTATTGGCGGCGTGCGAAAAGGCTGAATTGGCGAGTATTTGCTGCGCGAAAGCTCTCAAATCGTCCTCGAAGGTGGTGTCAGGGAAGACCGCTTCGCACAGTCCCATGTGCAGGGCCGCATCCGCGCGCACAGTTTCGGCGGTGAACATTAAGCGTTTGGCGGTGGCGATCCCGACCCGCCGCGGCAATCTCTGGCTCATGCCCCAAATGGGCGTCAGCGCCCATTTCGCATGCGTGTCGGCAAACTTTGCCGACTCCGCAGCCAAAATGAAGTCCGCCGCCAACGCGACCTCAAGCGCGCCTGTGTAGCAATGGCCATGCACAGCTGCGATCACGGGCTTTGGCAGCTTTTCCATCAAGCGCAGGGTTTCGGAATGCCAGCCACGAGATGGCACGTCTTCGCCTTCAGCGATGTCGCCAAGATCGTGGCCCGCGGAAAAGCACTTTCCAGCGCCGCACAGAATCACACAGCCGATCGAGTCATCTGACCTCAACTCCAGCACGTGCTGGCGTAGCTGTTTGAACATGCCGACAGTGAGCGCGTTCAGCTTATCCGGCCGATTGAGTGTCAGCCAACTCAATCCATTCTCATCTTGCCGCGTTACCAGATCCGACATTCGGCCCTCCATTTTATATCTTCGGGTGCAGCATGCATGGCTCACCCAAGGTTCGCATAGACCCTATTCCAATTCCGGGACTAGGCTTTCGCGACGACAGTCGCCTATGTTCGCGCGACGCAATCTGCGCAGGAACCGAAAAAGGAGAGCGCCTCGTGGCCGACAGCGAATATACACCCCCAAAAGTTTGGACCTGGGATCAAGAAAGTGGCGGACGCTTCGCAAACATCAATCGGCCGATTGCTGGACCGACCCATGACAAAGAGTTGCAGGTCGGAAAGCACCCGCTCCAGCTTTACTCTTTGGCGACCCCAAACGGTGTCAAAGTCACCATCATGCTCGAAGAGCTGCTCGCGGCAGGACATAGCGGCGCAGAATATGATGCTTGGCTGATCAATATTGGTGAGGGAAATCAGTTCGGATCTGGTTATGTCGATCTCAATCCAAACTCAAAAATTCCGGTAATGGCGGACCACACCACAGACCCCGTGACCCGCGTGTTCGAGAGCGCGTCTATACTGGTCTATCTGTCAGAGAAGTTTGATGGCGCATTTATGCCGAAAGATCACAAAGGTCGCACCGAGACGATGAACTGGTTGTTCTGGCAAATGGGCTCCGCGCCCTATCTCGGCGGCGGGTTCGGGCATTTTTATGCCTATGCGCCTTATAAGATGGAGTATCCGATCAATCGTTTTGCGATGGAAGTAAAACGGCAAATGGATGTTCTCGATCGCCACCTCGCCGACAATGAGTACATGGCGGGCGGCGAATATTCGATCGCGGATATGGCGATTATGCCTTGGTATGGGTCTCTAGCCAAAGGAGTCCTGTATGAGGCTGCGGAGTTTCTATCCGTTCACGAGTATAAGCACGTCAATCGCTGGACCGATCAATTGATGGATCGACCCGCCGTTCAGCGCGGTCGTATGGTCAACCGTGTATGGGGAGAGCCATCAAGCCAGCTCCCTGAGCGTCACGATGCCAGCGATTTCGAATTGCGAACCATGGATAAGCTTCAGCCGGAAGACAGTTAAAGCAAATCCCCACCCGCGGCGGCCGCCGTGGTGCCATCTTTCTTAAAGGCTCGGATGACGTTCTTGCCGGTGATCCACTTGTGAACCTCGTCCGGGCCGTCGACCAAACGCTGCGACCGAATATGCGTGTACCACGCGGCCAGCGGCGTATCGGTGGAGTAGCCGAGGGCGCCATGTAGCTGGATCGCTGTGTCCACCACCTTATGCACCATGTTTGCCAGGAACACTTTCGCGATCCCATTCTCTTGGCGGATGTCGAGACCGTTCTCAGCTTTGTAGGCGATATGCATCAGCATCAAGCGCGCGATGTAGAGTTGGCTCGCACATTCCGCGAGCATGAATTGAACGCCCTGACGTTCTTGCAAGCCTTTGCCGAAGGTTGAGCGTTCTGTGACATGCGCGGTCGCCAGATCCAGCGCACGCTGTGCCATCGCGACATTGTGCATGCCATGACGAAGACGGCCGTAGGCCAACCGATGCTGTCCCATCGCAAAGCCTTGGCCCTCGCCGCCGAGGAGGTTTTCTTCCGGAACAACCAAGTTCTCAAGGGCGATCTCGCAATGTGCAGCGCCCATCTCTTCTTGATAGTCCTTATGGATGGCCATTGTCGGAATGTTGCGGATGATGCGATAGCCGGGATTAGGCAGCTCGACGATGAAGGTCGAGAATTGTTGATGGCGCGGCGCCTCGGGATTGGTCTTGGCCATCACGACCGCAATATCGGCAACGTTAGCAGACGATGAATACCACTTTTCGCCATTAAGGATGTAATTGCCTTTGCCGTCTTTTTCGGCTCGAGTCTGCATGCCTGTCGCGTCGGCGCCAGCGGCTTTCTCTGTCATTGAATAGCAGATGCGCTTTTCGCCATTGAAGAGCGGTTTTAGAAATTTCTCTTTCTGGTGATCCGTGCCGTGTGCGAGCAGAGTGAGCATGGTTGCATCGTCCGGGCCTTGGCTATTCATCGACAGCGCCCCTAAATGGCTTTGCCCGAGTTCCATCTGGACCAAGGCATTGGCCAGCGGGCCAAGACCCATGCCGCCATGTTCTTTTGGAATGAACGGGAGCCACAGCCCTTGCGCGCGCGCTTTTTGGCGTAAATCGTCGAGGACGGTTTTCAGCGCTTCACCTTTGCTAAGACGGGATTCGGCTGGAATACATTCATCCTGCACCCATTGGCGTACGCGGGCGCGGACTTCTTTTGCGTCATCTGGAATGACAAAATCGATGGCCATGCGGGTCCTCCTAAATCTTAAGTCTATCTATTAAGACGAGTGATCTCGATTTCGAAAGCCCAACGTCGCGACACTTAGAGCTGATCTTTCCATTGGCAGGCTTCAGAAATGACGGTGAGGGGTTGGTCGAGCCCGTCAGCTCGCACATAGCCAGTGAAACCCGCGCGGGCGCCAGATCGGCCGAACGCCTCCATTAGGTAGGGGCTCGGCCGACCTAACAAGGCCGCGCCGATGACACGGCCGGATGAATCCAAGATGAGAAGTCGGGAAATTTTCGTAGTCGCGCGCGTCGCGTGTTGCCACCCGATGAGGCGAATATACTCGGCCTCGCCCTCAACGGTCTGGAGATGTTCAAGGCGTCCTGAACACGAACGATCGGATGGTGGATCGAGCGACCGCCCGATGATTTCGCGCAAACCCGCGTATTCGGCTCGACCGAACAGCCCGTGATCATCCTGCGAGGCACTTTTTGCAATGCGCAGCGCCCGCTCTGTATTTGGGTGGATCAGCGAAACCATATCAGCATCGCCGACCCCCAGTTCCAACGCGAGCACTGCAACGGCTTTTTGATGATTCAAGTCATGCTTTGGAATTAAGGCGAAGGATTGCGAGACGAGGAGCAGGCTTAGTCCTGAGATCGCGGCGATCAGCAACCCATATTGTTCTCGGCGACCTTGCGAGAAGGCGCGCAGGAGTGTCGGCGACGCGAGGCAAAAAATCGCTGCCCATGCCATTAAGACCGGCGTTGTGTATCGGCTGCTGAATGCTGAGAGGATACCAAACGGCAATCGACCCGCAGCGGTTAAAAACGCGCCAGCGACAATGAAGATGAGGAACAGAATCAAACCGGCATGTACCGGTTCCGTGTTTCTTTTTCTAAGCGTGAGCAGCGTAAGGAGGATGGCGATCCCCAAAAGGAGCAGGCCCCCAAGCTTTGAAAGCCACTGAACGGCGGTGAACGGTCCGGCGATATGGATGCCAAAATTACCAAGATAACTGAGCGTGTAATGCAAAACGCCGAGCGGGTCGTTGAGCAGAGATCCAATCACGGACCCATGGGTGGACGGAGACCGGTAGTCGGACAGATACAGTCCGGCGGTGATGCAGGCACAAATGGCGATCACGGCCACTTGCGACCAGCGCATCCGAAAGACAATCGCCCCCGCAGCCATTAACGGCAAAACGAATAATCCATTTGCCATGCTCAGCGTGCTGAGACAGCCAAGGACAAGTGCACTGCCGAATGATCGGTTCCAGACGCATGATTTATTCATGGCAGCGCCGAGACTGAGAAACGCCCATAATGGGAGCAATTGCGCCAGAAAGAACTGGCTTTGAAATGCCCAGGTGAAATTCACACGCTGCGCCCAAAGGAACAGCCACGCGGCGAGGATGGCGGCCAACAGCCAGAGGTCATTCCGGGGCGTGTGCGTGGGATTTAGCCGGAACAGGCAACGCACAAAGGTTGCCCAGATCAGACCAGCAAACACATAGTTGCAAATGACGAGAAACGCGCTGTTTCCGCCAAAAGCATACTCATCAATCAGAAACAAGAACCGAGACAAAACGATCCGGTGTTCATTGTGTAATCCGAATAGAGAACGAATGGGATCGCTTTCAAAGCGTCGATAGAAATCCAGCGTCGCCCCCCACATGTCCCAGAAGGGAACCGGTGAGTATCCGTGAAATCCACCAATGATTGCGAAACAGACGAAAGTAAGGCTCAGGGCACAGACTGCGAGCCGAAGCAGTCTCAATTTGGGCGTCATACGACCCTCGGTGCTATCCCCCTTAGCACTCGAATGTGGTCGTGCCGAACGTGCGCTGATGAGTCAAGCAGACCCTCAAGCCTTCGCTGAAATTTATCTGCGATGTCCCGAGTTTGGCCTAAAGCGCTTGCTCGAAGATGCGCTCATAGTCGCCCTGTTCGGCTGGTTTCGCATTGCCGCGGTGGGCAAGATCATTGAGGGCGAATTCAACGATGCCCGGTCCATCCGAAGACTCAACCCCGATGGCAGAAAGCGTAGACGGAATGCCTAAGTCTTCATTGAGTCGCGCGATGGCATCTCCCAAATCAGCATTCGCTGCTAAGCCCATCGCGAACTTCAGGCGTTCATACTTCTCAGGCACCGCCCCTTCATTGAACCGCAAGAGATGCGGTAAGAAGATCGCATTCAAGGTGCCGTGGTGAAGCTTCTTTTCTTTAAGGCGACCAGCCGCGTGGCTGAGCGCATGAACAGACCCAAGGCCTTTGGTGAAGGCCAATGCCCCTTCATAGCTCGCCATCATCATGTTCCAGCGCGCGTCTTTGTCGGATCCATCGGCAACCGCCCGCTTCAGCGCGCCGGTCTTGATGGCGCGATTGAGACCGTCATAGCCGACACCTTCAGCTGGAGGATTCACCGCTGGGGTGAGCACGGCTTCGATACAGTGGGTGACCGCGTCCATGCCGGTCGCTGCGGTAAGCAGTGGTGGCAGACCCAGCGTTAAATCTGGGTCGCAGATCGCCGTCGATGGAATGAGGTGGGGCGAAGCAAACGTCTCTTTGCGGCCATTATTCATGGTCGTAATCATGCCAACGGAGACTTCGGATCCAGTGCCAGCGGTGGTCGGCACCGCAATCAAGGGCGGCAATTTTCCGATCAGTTTCGCGCCGCCGGTGATCGCCGCGTATTTCTCAAGCGGGCCGCCTTGGCTCGCCAAAAGACCAACAGCCTTCGTTAAGTCCATGGCGGAGCCGCCGCCCAACGCGACGAGACCGTCGGCACTCGCGGCATTATACTGTTCCGCCACCGCAATCGCTTGATCTTCCGTTGGGTTGGCGACCGTATCTGCGAACACCGCAGCAGGCGCCATTCCAAGATTGTCCAAGATTGTGTCTAGCAACCCAACCGCTTTAATGCCTGGGTCGGTGATGACCATCGGACGAGACACGCCGAAGCCTTTTAAGGTCTTTTCGAGTTGGCCGATGGCACCATGGTCGAAAATGCATGTGGTCAAGAAGTTCATCACGGGCATAGCGGGTCCTCCGGTCTGGCGCTTTTTCTGTCTGCGGCCTAAAAAGCCCACTGCGTCGGCAAGAGCAATCTCTGTCCTTGCGGCAGCATGACACAAACGGAGATAAGATGAGCGGCATAGGCATCGGATTGTTAGGCGCGGCGCGGATCACCAAGAAGGCGATCGTTGACCCCGTTCAAGTGACCTCGAATTGTCATCTCGCAACAATCGCCGCCCGAGATCTCGCACGCGCTGAAGCTTATGCGAAAGATCATGGGGTCGGCGAGGCGGTCGCCACTTATGAGGACGTTGTGTCCTCACCAAACGTGGACCTGGTCTATAATCCGCTGCCGATCAATCTGCACGCAGAGTGGACGATCAAAGCGCTGCAGGCCGGTAAGGACGTCCTCTGCGAGAAACCATTTGCGATGAATTTCGATGAGGCCAAAGCTATGGTTGATGCGGCCACTGCGAGCGGCAAACGGCTGATTGAAGCTTTTCATTACCGCTATCATCCTGCATTTGAGACCTGCCTCGCCTGGCTTGCTGCAGATGAGATTGGCGAGCTCCGCGAGCTTCGTGCCGCTTTTGACGTTGAGATCAAGGACAATGGAACGGAGATTCGTCACCGGGTCGAAACCGGCGGCGGGGCGATGATGGATCTTGGGTGTTATCCGCTGCATTGGGCCCTCACAGTGATGGGCGAAGCGCCGCAAGACGTTTCGGCCTCTGCGACGCTCACGCCCACCGGCGTCGACGAAACGCTGCAAGCGGACTTGGGATTTGCATCCGGTGCTGAAGCGCACCTGACGACGAGCATGGCGCCGGGAACACCATTTCGCGCTGAGATGATGCTCATTGGCTCAAAGGGTGAGATCATATTTACGAATCCGCTCGCCCCGCATTCCCGCGGGCGTTTGCGAACGTCAATGGGTCGAGAGGCTGAGGTCAGCGAGATTCCAACATATACTTGGCAATTGGCGGCAGTTTTGAAGGCCCTGCAACTCGGAACCGCATTGCCCACTGAGGGTGATATGATTTTGCTGCAACAAAAAGCATTGGACGACGTTTATACCGCTGCCGGGCTGCGCCATTTGCGATATCTATCTTAGGTACTTAATTACGAGTCGGGAGATCATAATGAGACTGTTTGTACTACTCGCCACACTGCTTTGCGTCGCTGCTTGCGAAACGCTTCCCGCCGAACCGTCTCCGGCAAGTGACATTCGCTTCGTCACCTCCGAAGAAAATCGTGCTGCGGGATTCCCGTTCTCGCCTGCCGTCGAGGCTGATGGTTGGATCTTTCTCTCGGGCGCGCTTGGCACTATTCCCGGCGCTGGTCTGATCGAAGGCGGGATTGAACCCGAAACGCGGCAGACCATGGATAATATTCAAGCGACCTTGGAAACTGAAGGGCTTGGCTGGGACCGCGTCGTGAAGTGCACGGTTTTCCTCGCCGACATCGCAGAATGGCCGGCGTTTAACGAGATCTATAAGACCTATTTCGATGGCGACTTTCCAGCCCGCAGTGCGCTCGGCGCCAGTGGGCTCGCACTCGGCGCGCGGGTTGAGATTGAGTGTATCGCGAAGCGCTAAGACACGAGCGCGCTGAGATGCCCCGTTTTGACATAGATCAGACAGCCTTCGTCTGACCAAGGCGTATGCTTTGAGCCATGCGGACTGCGCAGCCACGTGCCAGCGGGATAGTCACCAAACTCATCTTGGAACGTGCCTTCTAAGACCAAGATCTCTTCGCCGCCCCAATGCTGATGGGGGAGGAACTTGGTGCCAGGTGCCCAACGGACCAGCGCCGCACTTTCGGTTCCATGGCTATGCAGAGGCAGGACCGATAGTCCTGGAACTTGCCCGGGCAGAAACTCTGCGTTCTGCGTTTCCACGACTTTCTGTTCGGTGTCAGCGGCATCAAACTGATGCAATTTGACGAAGATAGTGCAGCCGTCTTTCGAATGCGGCGTATGTTTCGACCCGATGGGATTGCGGATATAGGTGCCTGCCGGGTAATCGCCGTGCTCGTCTGAGAACACGCCTTCTAGCACCAGGAATTCTTCGCCGCCGCCATGGGTATGCTCATTAAAGTATGACTCTGGCGCATAGCGAACGATTGAGGTCGCGCGTGCCACTTCTTCCCCGATTCGATCAAGCATTTGCCGATCGACGCCGGCCATGGGTGAGGCCACCCAGTCGCGGTCTTCGGGGCGTAATACGACGCGCTCGGAAAAATCAGCATTCAGTCTCATGGTCGATCTCCTAACGTGGTGTTTCGGAATGAAGTCGTCCGGCGAAGGCCGCAGTGGCATGCTCGAACAGCGCTGGGGTTTTACTGGCGCGGGCCAGCAATTGAGCGCCCTCGACTAAAGCGAGCAGGGCGTGGGCCTCAGCGTTCGGATCGCTGATGCCTTTGACCGAGCCATCGTCTTGCGCCCGACTGAAAGCGCGCTCTAACCAACTGATGCTGCGGGCGTGAAATTCCTCGAGTTGGACAAGGATGTCATCAGAGAGGTGATCGCGGCCGGCGCTCAACGCGACGCAAAGGCAAACCTGTTCGCCGCGGGCCAGAGCTTCGCAATAGAGGTCGATATAGGCTCTAAGTTGGTCGGCTGCCGCGCTTTGTGCGACCGCTATGTCGTCAAGTCGTTCGAAGAACCGCGCCGCGTATCGCTCAATGAGCGACAGTCCAAGCGCGGCCTTGGTCGGAAAATGGTGGTGAATACTCGCTTTGCGGATCCCGACAGTCTTCGCGAGATCAGCATAACTAAAGCCGGTATAGCCGCGTTGCCTGATCGCGGTTTCGGCATGATCGAGAAGGGTCACTCGTGTGTTCATGGCCCCCTACCTAGTAGTAGGTAGTTTGCGTTTCAAGAGGGTGCACTAGATTGGTTGACAATTGGGCCCGTCAAATGCCCTTGTCGGGCTCAAATTAGAGTAGAGGTTGATCTGACGTGACAACGCCCATTTTGACGGTTGAAGACCTAAAAGTAGATTTTGATACGCCCGACGGCGTGGTCCAGGCCGTTAAAGGTATCAGCTTTGAAGTCTCTGCCGGCGAGTGTGTTGGGATTGTGGGCGAGTCTGGATCTGGCAAAAGCCAAACCGTGCTCGCGACGATGGGATTACTCGCAGACAATGGCATCGCGTCGGGCGCTGTGAAGTTCAACGGCACCGACATGCTAACGGCAGATGCGAAGACGCTGCGTGACATTCGCGGAGATGCGATGTCGATGATTTTCCAAAACCCGCTGACCAGTCTGACCCCGCACATGACGGTCGGGGCGCAGATGCGCGAAGTGCTGAAATTGCACAAAGGTCTGAAAGGGGAAGACGCGACCAAAGTCTGTGTCGATTGGCTGGAGCACGTGCGCATCCCTGAAGCGCGTCGGCGCATGGACCAATTCCCACATGAACTGTCCGGCGGCATGCGTCAGCGGGTCATGGTTGCGATTGCGATGCTGTGCGGTCCAAAACTTTTGCTCGCGGACGAACCGACGACAGCTCTGGATGTCACCGTCCAAGCGCAAGTCTTGGATCTTATGGATGAACTAAAACGCGAGACCGGAACCGGGATCGCCCTAATTACGCACGATATGGGGGTCGTTGCACGGATGTGTGACCGCGTTGTCGTGATGCGCCAAGGCGTCATTGTCGAAAGCGGCGGCATCGATGATATCTTTTACGATCCGCAGCATGAATACACCAAAATGCTGCTCGATGCCGTGCCGCGCATTGATCAACCGAACCGTCCAGGGCGCCCGTCGCTTGGGCCTGCGCCGACGGCAGATATCGAGCCCATCCTGAAAGCCGACGATCTTAAAGTGCATTTCCCAATTAATATTGGCGGCGGGTTCTTCGGTAAAACCAAACCGTTGAAAGCCGTGGATGGGGTGAGCTTCGAATTAAAACCCGGAGAAACGCTCGGCGTGGTTGGCGAGAGCGGGTGCGGGAAATCGACCCTCGCCCGCGCCGTCTTGAAACTGGTCCCCCAAACAGCCGGAACCATCGCATGGATGGGCCGCGACATTTCTGGCGCAGATCGCAAGACCATGAACAGTCTGCGCGATGATTTGCAAATCGTCTTTCAAGACCCGATGGCGAGTTTGGACCCACGTATGACGATCGGCACGTCGATTGGCGAGCCGCTTACCGTCCACTCGCCAGAGCTCGACAAAGCCGCGCGCGAGCAGCGCGTGCAAGAGATCATGCCGCGTGTTGGGTTAGATCCCGCGTTGATCAATCGCTATCCGCACGAACTCTCTGGCGGACAGAATCAGCGGGTTGGCATTGCCCGTGCCATGATCCTCGACCCGAAATTGGTGATCTGCGATGAGGCGGTCTCGGCACTCGACGTTTCTGTCCAAGCTCAAGTCGTGGACCTGTTGATTGAGTTGCAAAAAGAGTTCGGCCTCGCCATGATCTTTATTAGCCACGATCTCTCAGTCGTCCGCGAGATCTCACACCGTGTGATGGTGCTCTATCTTGGCAAAGTCGTGGAGCTCGCCGGCCGCGAAGAAATTTATGAGGATGCGCGGCATCCTTACACGCAAGCTCTGATCTCAGCCGTGCCCAACCCAGACCCCAAAATGGAGCGGTCTCGCGAGCGGGTGAAGCTGCAAGGCGATTTGCCGAGCCCGCTCGATAGCCGGGCACCTTTGCGCTTCTTAAAGTCTGTTATCGTCGATGATCCTGACGCGCAGCAATATGCCCCGAAGCTGATCGAAATCGCTCCAGGGCATTTGGTGGCTGAGCACGACCCGTTCGAGGGTTCGGGAGGGTTACGGGCCTAGAGGTGTGCCAGCCTGAGTTGGGATTGTGCTATTTGGCGCAGAGGACATCTGTCAGGTTGCTTCGTCCGCGATCAGCATAAACGGCTTTGCCTAAACCCATATCACGGCAAAACTGATTGGCGTTACCACGGCCCACGGGCACGCGGTCGCCATAAGCATCTCGCGGGCGCGGGAAGAAAACGGTGTGACGACCATCAATACCCTGATTGTGGGCGCGGTGATCGCCGCGGCCCCGGCGGCCATGGTCATAATCATTGTCGCGCCGCCCATTGATCCGACGCGGGCTTCCTGTCAGCGGACGCATGGAGCTGATATTGTCATTCATCCGAAGCGTCCCGAGGTGTGTGGTCGGCCCGTCAATGACGACGCAGCGGCCGCGAAAATCTGGATCTACACAAACCTCCCACGCACCTGAGACATCGATGGATGAAATTTTGTCGTTAAAGCCTGAGGCGCCGAGATTGTAGACCGGTCCATCGATTGCCAGCGCTGAGCCTCGAAAGTCGGGATGGACGAAGATCACTGCTTCACCGCCGCGCGCGCCATAATTGGCGGCGGCAGGAAGGGCGGTTGCCGCACAAACGGTGGCGGCAAGGGCGAGGGCTTTGAGCGCTTTTGTCATCGCGGAAGGTCCTTGTATCTATCTTGATACCGACCTTATCCAGAGGAGTCTGAACGCCTGAGGAGGGAGATTTTCAGATTGCGTTCAGCTATTCCGCGGCGCGCATCAGGCCTTGCATCCGGTCAATCCAAATCAGCCAAGCCTTGCGTCCTTTGTCGGTTAGGAACACGCGGGTTTGCGGGCGACGCCCAACAAAGCGCTTCTCTTGTTTGACATATCCGGCGTCTTCAAGTTTGCGCAGATGTGTTGAGAGGTTTCCGTCCGTCGCGCCGACTTTTGCCTTTAACTCTCCAAAAATCGCGGGGCTCGCGGTCGAGAGGTAAGCCATGATGCCAAGGCGCAGTCTGCCGTGAATGACATCATCAATCTGCGCGTGGTCGAAAGGGTTTGTCTCGTCTGACATATCTTGTCCCTTTCTAGATCACGTTCTTGGGTTCTTGCTGCATCATAACAAGACCTGGGACGAATACCGTCAAAAATGCCCCCAAAGAGGCGATCGCCCAAGAAAAAGTGGCATCCTGAAACCAGATCGCGATAGCAACCATCGCCAACGCGCCATAGCCGGCAAGCGTCAAGATCTTTGTGTTGGCCATAATGCCGGATGTGATAAGTCCCGTGCCATAGATGGCGAATACGAGCGGTAGGGAAGCTTCAAACCCTGGCACCGACCCGCCTACGACGATAGATTTTACGATGAGCGTGCCGAAATAGGCAAACAGCGCAAAGCCACCTGCCATCCATACGGTCGCTTCAGAGCGATTTCCCACCGAATTCGAGCCAGGCTTATTGCGGATCGTATAGATCAAAAGACCTTGCATAATGACGCCCGCCACGATGAACGTGCCCCAAACCCAGCCATATGCGATTTCGGGCCAGCCAAACAAATTCGCGGCGATCGAATAATGTAGGAAGTACGCGATCGTTGTCAGCGCGCCCCAGAAAGTCAGAAATCGCCCGCCTAGCAAGGGCGCTTGTTCACCCGCTTCAGCGAGGTCGCGCACATAAGCTAAATCGTCTTGCAGTGTTGTTTGGTTCATCGAAAAACTCCAATAACTTTGAATTACAAAGTACTCTATCTCACGAATTTGTCAAGGTGTCCGATTTTGCTTGGCGTTGCGTGGGAGATCGCTAGGTAAGAAGGCAGACAAGATCACTGGAGGACCCGATCATGCCAGACGCTGGAAGTTTGCCCCCGTTTCGACCGCTCGCGCAAAAGAAGCCGGATATAGACTGCATCCGTAAACCGGATGGGACGGTCTATCTTAAACAACGTCATGCGCCAGGCGATCGACCACGCTCCGTGCCTCATGCGCTCGCAATGCGGGCCGAGATGCACCCGGATCGAGATTGGCTGAAACAGCGCAATCCAGACACCGATGCGTGGGAGGCGATCACTTATGGCGAAGGGCTGAAACGCACGCGCGCCTTAGCGCAGGCCTTCCTCGATATGGGCGCCGGCCCAGATGCGCCGGTCATGATCTTGTCAGGCAATTCAATCGAGACCGCACTGGTCATGGTCGCGGCGATGACCATAGGCGCGCCAGCAGCCCCGATCTCTGTGCCATATTCGCTGATGTCGACCGATTTTGCCAAGCTTAAACATTGCTTCAACGCGGTTCGCCCAAAGGTCTTATTTGCGGCGCAGATGAAACCATTCGAACCGGCTTTGAACGCATTGGGAGATCATGGTTGCACGGTGATTACGGCCGACGGTGCAAATGGCGCTGTGTCATATCACGGCCTACTCAACACAGATGTTACGGCCTCGGTGGACACAGCATTGGATAGCCTAACCGATGACACGATCGGCAAATACCTATTCACATCTGGGTCGACCGGCATGCCGAAACCCGTCCCAACGACGCAAGGTGCGATGTGCTCGATGATCGCGGGCGTCGAAGGGTTGCGTGATGATGATCGTGATCCGGAATACAATCCAGATGAGCCGGACAATGTGCTCGACTGGCTGCCATGGAATCACATCTCCGGGTCCAACGTGAACTTCAATGGCGCGCTTTGGACGGGCGCCACGTTTTGGATCGATGGTGGCAAACCAACGCCCGCCTTGTTTGGCGAAACCATTCGCAATGTCTTAGATTGTAAGCCCTCAACCTTCGGCACAGCGCCGATCGCTCTGGCGATGCTCGCAGAGGCGATGGAAGAAAATGAAGACCTGCTCCGTGCCTTCTTCGCGAACATGCGCTCCATTGGTTATGGCGGTGCGACGCTCTCTGACGACCTCTATGATCGCCTGCAAAACTTGGCGATCAAAGCGACAGGCCGTCGGATTCCCATCATCACGATGTACGGTGCCACTGAAACGCAGGGTATCACGGTCGTGCATTGGGAAGTCGAACGCGTGGGGTTGATCGGCCTGCCGATCCCTGGCCTTACGCTGAAACTCGTGCCGACCATGGGCAAGCTTGAAGTCCGTGTCAAAGGCGAAACGGTCATGCCGGGATATCTCAACTTACCTGAGAAGAATGCCGAAGTGTTCGACGAAGAAGGCTATTATCGTCTCGGCGATGCCGCCAAATTCGTTGATGAAGACGACCCGAACCAAGGCATTATTTTCGATGGTCGTGTCGGCGAGGATTTTAAACTCTCTTCCGGCACATGGGTCAGTGTCGGCGTTCTGCGTCCCGACTTGGTCGCGGCTTGTTCGCCTTTGGTCTTTGACGCGGTGATTTGCGGTCAGGACAAGAACTTTATCGGCGCGATGTTTTGGCCGTCTCCGGTCGCCTTTGAAGAATATGTCAAAGCCGCTAGCGGTGATCAGATGGCCGCCTTCATTCAGCTCAACCAAGACCTCGCCGCAAAAGTTGCCGCGTTCAATGCAGCTGAGCCTGGCTCATCGCGCCGTATCAAACGCTTCTTGGTGATGACCGAACCGCCGAGCATTGATAAAGGTGAAATCACCGATAAAGGCTATGTGAACCAACGGATGACACAAGATTGCCGTGCTGATTTGGTGGCATCGCTCTTTGTCGAAAGTCCACCACCAAACGTGGTTCAATTGTAAGGCTTAAAATGCAAACACCCCCGAAACAGACAGGCCTGAAGCTTGGCTTGATCTCACTGGTGGGGGTGGCGCTGCTCTTCATTTCTGTATTCCTATTCGGACCGGAGGCGCCCAAACCGATGCCGCCGATTGAACGCGGCCAAGTGGCGGCATTGAGTAATGTTCTTACAGACGCAAAGAGCCAACGGGCTCTTGCGGCGCTACGCACGGCTTCTCCCGCGACCTATGCTCAGCTTGAAACGGAAGCCCGGTTCGCCGCCCAGGACGGGGCGCAAGCGTCCGAACTTGCGCGTCTGACCTTGCAAGCCTTGTTTGGCGAATTCCAAAATCAAGCCTTGGTCTTCCGGTCAGCAGATAGCCAGCAATATCATGCGATCATCGTCAAACTTGCAGAGGGCCTCGGCCAGATGAAAGCTGAAGGGAGCGCTTGGTGTGGTGGCAAGCAAGTTGCCGCGTTCCTGGCGCAGAATGATGCCGATCTCGTACCGAGCCTCTTGGCAGAGTTTCCGTATCAGAGCCCGCAATACAATTGGGCCATGGATTGGATGAGCCTCATTTTAAACACCGCGCGATCCAGTCAGGTGAACCCGCGCCGCCATCAACGTCCAAACTTGCGAGATGAAGCCGTGTTACAGCAAACGGGTCTCAATCTCGGATCCGAGCAATGGGCCCTGGCGCTTCAGATCGCGGCCTTCGCGAATTCTGAAGGAACGTCTTACGCACAAATGCAGGAAGTGATTGCCGGCATGGATGTCTGTGAGCTGGGCATAGCGATAGAGACCGTTTCCGCGCGGCTGCCGAGTGACGTCAGGGCGCGCATCTGGGCCGATTTGATGCCAGAAGTTATGGTCGGGAATACGCCATATGTCATGTGGCGCGTCACTGACTATTTTTTCATTGGCTGAGACACCCGTCTCAGATTACGAAAAATTCGGCCTTTAAATGACCACAGGTTCGGATTTAGGGGGTAGGTCATGGATGACTCGTTTCGGTCCTTTATGGACAAGTTCAAGATACCCGACTTTTCCGACATGGATTGGAAAGGCTCGACGGATGGCTTGCGGCAGAGTTTCTATCGCGCCAGTCGTTCTGTCGAACGCGATCTGCCGGACCTTGCCGAAATGTCGAACCTCATTGTCGATGGGGCAGATGGACCACTGAAAGCCAGGCTGTATGTCCCGCTCGCAGCCGGGATTACACCTGCGCCGGCGATTATCTTCTTCCATGGCGGCGGCTTTGTTGTCGGCGATATCGATACCCATGACGTCATTTGTCGTCGTTTGGCCGCGAGTGCGCGGTGCAGGGTTTTATCTATCGACTACCGGCTGGCCCCTGAACACCGATTCCCGGCCGCGCATCGGGACGCGCTTGCAGCATGGGAATGGGCGACGGATCGCAAAAACATCCTCGGCTTCGACCCAGATCGGATCGCGGTTGCCGGCGACAGCGCAGGGGGCAATCTATCCGCGTTTATCGCCCAAGAAACCGGTCGAACGGGCGCGATCATGCCGGCGTTTCAATTATTGCTTTATCCGCTCGTTCAATTTGCAGACATCCGGTCGAAGCCGATGACGTTTCAAGAAAGCGGCTTTTTCATCTCACCCAACCTTTTCGACTATTTCCGCGATTCCTATGTCGAGCGCGAAACCGATCGCATGGATAAGCGGGTTTCGCCGCTCTTTGCGCCAGACGAGGATTTTGCCGGACTCGCCCCTGCGCACTTGGTTCTGTGTGGATGGGACCCTTTGAAAGATGAAGGTAAGGCGTATGCGGCAAAGCTCGCCGCTCACGGTGTTCCGGTAACCATCAAAGAGCATCCCGGCATGGTGCACGGCTTTATGAACATGACAGCCGTCTCGGTCCCAGCGCGAAAAGCGATCGAAGAGGCCGGGCGTGTGGTCGGAAAAGCGCTCGGATCACTGGACTGAATTCCCTTCGCCACGAGATTGACATATGGTTAAGATAATCCAACGCGACCGGGTAGATTAGGGAAACGCTCCATGGCTAGAACAGCATCTTGGGTCAAACGAACAACACTTGCGGCAAGCGCACTGTCATTATTCGGCATCGTCGCCTGTGATCGCCAACAAGAACGGCTCGATCGCGTGAGTGAACTCGGCGACGCGGTGCTTGGGCAGCTCGGTGGTGAGGATGTGACGCGTAATCCCGAACGCGACGCCTATCAGTCCGTGTCCGTTGAAGCGCGGGCCTTCTCCGGCACTATTCTCGATCGAACGGTGTCAATTTCTGAAGAAGAGACGGCGCCGAGGTTCGTCATCGGCTCAATCGTCGCCAAGCCTGCGGAATTGCCAGCGGCTGTTGCGGTAGCGGAAATTATGGCCGAACCGGAAATGTCGCTCGACGTCGTCGTCGACGAACAAGCCGAAGCGAAGATCATTATTCCCGATGAGCAAACGCTCGAACGCGCCGTCCTGGACCCTGACGTGATTGAGCGCATTGAGTTGCCCGCTTCAAACCGGAACGTGACGGTCGTTGATCCCGAACCAGACCGCCAATTGCAAACTCGCTCGTTGCAACTCCCAGGCGCTGCGACGCCGCGAGCGCCGCTCAAAGATACGGTGACGCAAAAGCGTTTGGAACGCGGCATCATTCGGCGAGACCAAGTGCCAGTGCAGACCCGCTCTCTGGCGGTCGAACGCGCGCCCACGGCGCAAGAGCAGATCGCGAAACTTCCGGCGCTGAACGAAAAAACCGTCCAAAGGGCGACCGTGTTGCCGAGTGCCGCGCTGCAACGGCAATGGGTTGCCGAAGAGACGATGATCGAGACGGCGACCAAGTTTAAAGTCGCCGCGAGCATTCAAAGATCCCGCTCCGGACAGATGGTGATTGAGATCGGTTCCGATGCGCTGAACCCGACCAATTTTACAGAAGCGGTCATGCAGCAAGGCCGCATTGCCTTAGAGCGCGGTGTAGAATGCGATGAAGTCGCCGCGCAAGCCGATGACGCTAATCCGCTGGTGGCGATGGAATGCGTGATCCGCGATTTACGTAATTCGGGCGAGTTTGAATATGTCGAGAAAGACTGGTTCTACGAGCATCAAATGATCCGTCGGCCGGATTTGGCCGCGCAACCTGTCACGATCACGCCCAACGATCCGCTATTTGGTCTGCAGTGGCATTACAAATCGCAAGGCACGGAGGATGGGCAATCCGAAGGTGGGGCGGGCTTTGTAGATTTCTGGACCGACCGCGAGAACCAAGGATCGTCTGATGTAGTCGTTGCGATTGTCGATACTGGCTTGCAGATGAACCATCCTGATATCGTGGGATCACCAAATGTCGTCGCCGGCTGGGATATGGTCTCTGATTTAGAGGTCGCCAATGATGGCGATGGCCGAGACAGCGATGCGAATGATCCAGGCGACCTCTGCCCTGAGCGCAACATCTTTGCTGATACGTTCCATGGCACGCATGTCGCCGGGATTGTCGGCGCAGGCGCGACGAATAATGCTGATGGCGTCGCCGGAGGGGCTTGGAATGTCAAAATCGTTCCGGTTCGGGCGCTTGGCAAATGTGGCGGCAAACTATCGGACATCAATGACGCGATCCGCTGGGCCGCGGGCACCATTCCAGAGTTCGATGAACTTGGCGAAGAGGTTTGGAACGAGAATCCAGCCGACATTATCAATCTGTCCCTAGGACTGTTCAAAACCTGCCCGGCTTCCATGCAGGACGCGATCAATGCCGTGACCGAACGGGGTGTGATTGTCGTCGTAGCCGCCGGCAATCGCAGCGTGCCGACAGAGTTCTTTGCACCAGCCGGGTGTGACAATGTGGTGGCGGTCGCGGGCGGAGATGCCAGAGGGTTCCTCGCCCCGTACTCCAACTACGGCGCCGCAATTGATATCCTCGCGCCTGGCGGTGATCTTACGCGCGACGACAATGGCGATGGCAATCCAGATGGCGTGCTTTCAATGAAGACGGCGAAGAATTGCCAAGATCCGCTGACCGGAACCGCAGTTGAGACGTGCTACTATGCTTATGAGCAAGGGACCAGCATGGCGTCGCCGCATGTTTCTGCAGCTCTGGCACTGATCAAATCTGAACGTCCAGACCTAGATGCGGACCAGCTGGTCTCGACGCTCAAAGCATCAACGAGCCCGGTCTCAGAGGCCCAATGCGCCGGGCCTTGTGCGCAGTTCCCCGGTGCTGTGCCCAGCGCAGATGATCCGGATATGTGCTTACGGCCATGCGGCGCGGGTCTGTTAGACTTAGCTGACGTAAATCTGCCTGATTGAGGCAGTATCCGTCGATCGAAAGGAACGATCATTATGCCTCACCATCGCTCGGCCCATCGTCAGCGCGCCCAAAATGTCCTGATGACATTGGTGTGCGGATTCTTGCTAACGGCTTGCGTTTCTTGGTCTGGGCCGGGCGCGGGATTGGGCTTTATGCCAGCCTGGTCGCAATCGCCGGTCGCGGCGCAGCAGTCCACAAGCGTCGCACAAGGCGTTGTGGTCAGCGCCCCGGCGGCAACATTTATTGTTCGCTTCAATAATGAACCTGAGCTTGAGCAGGTGTGTCGGAACTTTCGACGTGATGAAGCGGGAACCCGCGCGGCATATAGCGCGTGGGCCGCGCAGCATGATCAGCTGAAAGGCCTGCTCCTGGTGCGCGCGAGCTATTCAGGGGAGCTGATCCTTGCGCTCCCCGCCAGCGACCGGTCCGGCCGAACCGCGCGCGATGTGATCGCGGCGCTTAAAACGATCGACAATCTCGCCTATGCTGAAATTGACTCAATGGCGAGCACGAGCGACGGGGGCTAACTTATGCGGGCACTAATCTTATCGACACTCAGTGGTTTGGTCTTAGTCGGGTGTGTCCCGCTGATTGAACCTGATGCTTCAGAAGAAGAGGCTACGCCCGTTCTCGTCGACGATGTCGCCTCGGCGGAACCGGTAGAGAGTCCTGAGATTGCCCCAGCCGAAGAGGCGGAAAAGGTCGTCCCGACCAATGTGGCCGAGCGCAAAACGGCGACGATAGACTGGAATGCTGCCCGCGCAGACTTTGCGGCGCGCGACACAGCAGATGATGGCATGGCGCAAGTTGCGGGCGGCGGCGCGCCAGCAGTTCCTATACTTCTACCGGATGAACCTGTCGGTGTGGCCTCGGTTGGCGGCGCAGACGCGCTGCAATTTCGACCGCTGGCCGATGGCTATTTTGCCGTTCAACGGGGCGACGTATATGACTTAGTCATCAACGGGACCGATCGGTTGATCGCGCGTCCTGGCGGTGAAGGCGTCGCCGGTGAAACAGCGCTGGCGTTCGAAGAAACGATGACCGGCGCGCAGGTCTCGTTCAGCCGATACGGTGCGTCTTACTTGGTCGAGTTCATGTGTAAGGACCGCGAAGCGGTGATCGACGGAAGCTGCATAAATGAGGCCGAGGCCTTGGCCGAAGTAGAGAAACTACTGATTGCGGGGACACGATAATGGCAAAACACTGGGCGCTGATTGCCGTTTCAGCGATCGCTTTGGCAGGATGCGATGTTATTCGTGTGCCAGGCGCCGATCACCAAAATGAACCAAGGCCGGTTATTCCAGATGGCGCGCCAGGCCCGGCCCCTCCAACAGTTCCCGTCACGGATCCATGGGGGGAGGGCGAAGATTCGGTTGAGATCCCGGTGAATAACCCAGGCCCTGATGAAGAGACGACTGACGAAACGCCCCCCACGGACGTGGACTCGGACGATGAGACACCGACCGAAGGCGACGTTTCGGATGACCCGACGGATTCCATCGATGCCGATCCGGATCCCACGCTCGATGATACAGACGCCACGCCCATCGATGCGAGCGATCCAGTCGACGACACAGCCGCCGATGAGCCAGATGGTGCAGACGTGGCGGAGACCCCACCAGCTGAACCCGACCCGGAACCCCTACCAGTCAAGTTCGAATTCTATGCCCCTGGCGACCTCCTGCCTGGGTCAGGCTTTGGGCGCGCAGATGATACCGTTTATGCGCCAGAAATGGTTTTCCCGATCAAGTCAGCCCCGACCTATCTAAACTCTCAAGTCTATCGACCCGGAGGTGGGGTCGGAGGGGATCAGTGTGATGTGTCGAATTACAGCATGCCTTGGCGCGATAATTTTTGTGAGACGCGCACCTCCAACCGAACCACTCCTTTATGTTCGCTGAACAAGGTTCATCAAGGCCAGGACTTGCGAACCGGCACAGCCGCGGAATGTCTTCAGATGCGGTCGATGACGCCGCGCGAGCGCGGCCTGCACGAAGCCGTCGCGACCGAGGATGGCATCATCCAGTATATCGGCTCCTACTCACTGCAGCTCAAAGGCACGGATACGGGCTTCATCTATCACTATGTCCATCTCAACATGCGCCGATTACAAGTGACAGAGATGCAGACGGTCAAAGCCGGTGATGTGATCGGCGTCGTCTCGAACGATTTCGGAGGCACGCCGACGACCTATCATCTCCACTTCGAGATCAAAGCGCCTGTTGAAGGCGAGGGCATCGTCCATGTCCCGCCTTACATGTCGCTTGTCTCTGCTTATGAACGCCGCGAAGGCGGTATCGGAAAAGTGGTGGAAGATGAGACAGTCGAAGTCGCGAGCGCGCCTGTCATCATCGACCCGACTTGGTTGATCGATTAGGCCGAAACTGTCTTTCTCCGATGGAAATCTGCGCAAAATCAGTACGCCTGCAGACTGTTGCGAAACTTTAAACCGTTAATGACTTGTAAACGGCGCGATTATTGCGTTCTACTGTTTTTGGCCCCACGACTGACAAGCGAAAAGAACTGATGAAAGCAGCGGAACAGCTTCCTGTAGAATATCTCGAACCCGATAATGATGACGGTAAAGCCGTTGTGACATTGATTGGGTCGGACATGTCCGAAGCCTATTTGGACGATGCTGAACCCAGTCCTTTGATGACCGGCCTTAACCGGTTATGGAACCGCATCGTCAAAACCGCGAAGTTTGGTTTAGTGCTGGCTTTGGTTGGCGGCTATCCGGCCATGGTCGCGATGAGTCACAAAGTCGATTCAAGTGCGGTCGTCTTGTCATCCGCGACACCTTGGTCCTCAAATGATACGGGTACGGCGATGATGTTGTTGGGCCGTGAAATCGGTGTCGCAGGCTGGGCGAGCGATCGCTCCTGGTGGCATCCGCAAGCCCAGTTGACCGCATTGCCCGCTTGGCAAGATGGCATCATTGGGGCGCTTTCGGACTACACAATCTTGGCCGCAGAACACGCTGCCCGAGAGCCTGGCGTGCCGGATTCTGACTTGTTGGCCGCAGCTCGACTGCTCGCGCCAGCACAAGAAGCTGAAGCGATTCCGCGCTTGAATGCGGCTGCCGCAGCCCTTCAACAATATGAAGGTCGTTTGTCGCGGGGCCACGCTGCACAGCCGAAAGGCCAAGAGATTTTCTTGGAGGAATTAGCGCTTTATCAAAACTGGTCCGAAGACGCGCAAGCGCGCCTGCGTTCCAGCGCAGATCGGGCCGAAGGATGGCCGGCTTCTCGCGAAGACATTCAAGCGCTCTACATCGCGCGCGCGCATGCGCAAGTCGCATCGCAGTTGATGATGTCATCTTTGATCGAAGAGCCTGATTTGGTGACGACCCGGGATGCGCGCGAAGCGAGAGACCGCGCGATCTTCGCTTGGCGCCGCGCGGCCACGTTCAACCCTTTGATTGTCTCGAGCCAAGCCGCAACCGGCTCCTTCTTGTCGGACCACCCAGCTGCGATGATGTACTATCTGTCCGAAATTGACACAGCGACGGCTGACTTCGTGGACGCGCTCAAGGCACAAGACGCAGAAGTGATTTCAGTGGCGGACGCCAGCGCAGCAGACTAACGCGCCGCGTTCTAGGTCTTGAATTCAGAGATTTTACCGCACATTTAAGCGGAGACGCTCGCTCGAACCGAAAGGCCGTTTGATAGACCATGTTCATTCAAACCGAACCCACGCCCAACCCAGATACTTTAAAGTTTCTACCCGGCCAACCCGTTACAGGAGCGACCGGGCCATATGATTTTGCGTCCTTGGACGAAGCCGGTACGAGCCCTTTGGCGCAGGCATTGTTTCAAGTGCAAAGCATCACGCGCGTGTTTTTGGGAAGCGATTTTATCTCATTGAGCAAAGACCCAGAGGCGGACTGGAAACATGTCCGGCCGATGGCACTCGCCGCGATCATGGATCATTTTGTGGCTGGCCTGCCGGTTATGGCGACGGGCGACGCGGCGGGAATGGTTGTCGAGGCCGGTGCATCCGCCGATGACTATGAAGGGGACACCAAAGAAATCGTGGGTGAGATCATTGAGCTCATCGAGACGCGCGTCCGCCCAGCCGTTGCTCAGGATGGCGGCGATATTGTGTTTCACGGCTTTGATGATGAAACCGGCATTGTCCACCTCGCTATGCGGGGGGCTTGTGCCGGCTGCCCATCTTCAACCATGACCCTGAAACAGGGCATCGAGAACATGCTCAAAGCCTACGTCCCTGAAGTTACGGCGGTCGAAGCCGCCCTCTAAGGCGTCTCACAACTTGACTTCCGTGTGCCCGATGCGGCACGCGGCGGCATGAGTTCGAGCCTGTTCCCCATTGCTTTGTGTCTACTGTCCGCGGTTACCGTGGCGGCGACGAATCTATTCGTAAAGCGGGGCGGCGATGTTCTATCGACGCGCATGATCGTGTCCATCGCGATGATGGCGAGCGTTGTGCCATTTGTGCCTTTCGTGCCGTTGCCAACGCCTGCGATCTGGGGCGCGTTGGCGATATCCATTGTCGTTCATTGGTTTTACCAGTTTGCCATGATCCGCGCCCTCCATCGCGGAGACCTCTCCCTCGTGTTTCCTGTGATGCGGGGATTGGCGCCACTTTTAACGGCGATCATTGCGACGGTGATGCTAAGAGAAACGCCGAGCCTATTAGGTTGGGCAGGTTTGTTGCTTGCTTCTGGGGCGCTGATTGTATTCGCGCTGCCAGAGGAAAAGGGGGCGAAACGTCCGGCGGTGCAGCGCGTTGCACTCTTCTGGGCGATGATCACGGCGCTCGGAATTGCGTTCTATTCGGTTGCAGATGCGTTTGGATCCCGATTGGCAGCGGATACAGAGAGCCTTTTTACCTTTGTCGTTTGGCTTTTCATGCTCGACTGGATTGGCATTTCAGCTGCCGTGTTTTGGAGTCGGCGCGGGCGGATCTGGGCGGACATCTCTCCGCAAATCCGTGACGGCGCGATTGGCGGCTTCCTCGGCACAATCTCTTACGGCTCGGCGCTCTGGGCGTTCACTTTAAGTGAAGCGGCAAATGTCACAGCCATCCGTGAAACCTCTGTCGTGTTTGGCGCAATCTTTGGCGCGGTCTTCTTAAAAGAAGCCTTCGGCCCGCGGCGGATCGCGGCGGCCAGCCTCCTTGCGCTTGGCTTGGTGATGTTGGAGTTCGCGCCTTAACTCTGTCTTGGCACAGATGGTGCTAAGTCCGATCACATGAAGTTCTTGCGCCACCTTGCCGGCTATCTGCCCGTCAATATTGCCAGTGGTTTGGCGGCGTTCGGGACGGTCTATGTCTTCACGCGTTTGCTCGACGCCGATGAGTATGGCCGCTACGCCCTTATGTTCACAGTGATGAGCCTGGTGCACATGCTGTCTATGACCGCTGCTGAAGCCGCCGCGTTTCGGTTTACCAGCGAGGCGGAGACCAAAAAGACCCTGCCGGATCACTTTCGCACCACGCTGTCTTTGACGCTGCGATCGCTTGCCCTTGCCGCGGTCTTGATCGGTCTGCTCGCACTCTTTCTTCGGCAATGGCCGGAATATCTCGCCATCTTGCCTTGGATTGCCCTTCTGATTCCAATCAACTCGATGGTGCAGACCGCGCTTGAAGCGCACCGCGCCAGTGAGCGCGTCGGGCGATATGCACTCATATCCACCACGCAGACTTTGCTTGGGTTCTTGGCCGGCGCTTGGATCGCATGGCAAACCGGGTTTGGCGCTTCATCCCCCTTTATCGGTTTGGTCATCGGCGGCGTCTTTTGGTCGATGACCGAAACACGCTGGCTTTTTAGCCAAGCCAAAGGCGGGACAACGGATGCCGTGCGTCGTCGAACCTATTTATGGTATGGCGCGCCGATCGCGGCCGCCTTGGTCCTCGATACGATTCTGGCGGCTGCGGACCGGGTGCTCATCGCGGTCTTTTTGGGCGAAGCAGCGGTCGGTGAGTATGCCGCCGGATATGGCGTTGCTGATAAATCTGTTCTGATGATTTGTGCTTGGGCCGCGATGGCTGCAGTTCCGCTCGTCATGGCAGCATATGATCGTGAAGGACCGGCCGCTGCTGCCGAAGAATCTAAAGGTCTGATCCGGACTCTCTTATTGCTTGGCATCCCCGCCGCGACAGGGTTGGCTTTGGTGGCTGAGCCATTGTCTGAGGCGCTGATTGGCGAAGCCGTACGCGATGGCGCGCGGCAGATTATCCCCTGGATCGCCTTTGCCGGTTTGCTCAACGGCTTGAATATTCACTATTACGCCTCTGTGTTCCACCACACGCATCGGACCGGCGAGCTGGCACTGTTGATGGTGATCCCGGCAGCTGCCAATATCATTTTAAACCTCATCCTCATCCCCGAATTCGGTTTGACCGGCGCGGTCGCGGCGACCATTGCGAGTTACCTATTGGCACTTATCGTTCTTGCCGTACGCGGGCGACGCCTGATCGCGCTTCCGCTGCCCCTAACGGATCTCCTCAAAGTCAGCGTCGCAGCGGCTTGTATGGCGCCTGTGATCTGGCTCATCCCAGATTTGAGCGCTTGGCCAGAGCTTGTCCTTAAAATCGCCGCAGGGGGCGGCATATACGTCCTCATGGCCTTCGCGCTTGACGCTGGCGGCGCACGCGGCTTTGTGAGGGACAAACTCGCATCCAAAGGACACGCGTCTGCGTAAAGGGTCATATGAGCGAACAGAATAACGATCTCGGTACCGCGGCTGACAAAGCCAATCAGATTTGGGGCGACCTCGTCCCGGTCATTGGCTTCATCTTGGTCTATAATGTCATGCGGCGCGTGACGATCAATGATACATGGGCGAGCCCGGATACCGCATTGTATTGGGCGACTGGCGTCCTCATTGTGGCTACGCTTTGGGCTGTTTCGAACTATTTGCGGCGCGGCGAAGATGTTCCGCTCTTCTTGGTCTTTACTGCCACCATTGTCGGTGGGTTCGGGCTACTGGGGATCATTCTGCAAGAGAAGTCTTTTCTCTACATCAAACCAACCATCCAACAGCTATTCTTAGCTGGCGTGATTTTTGGCAGCCTCGCCATGGGGCACAATATTTGGAAAGTGATGTTCGATAAGGTCTTTGATCTACCGGACTTTGCGTGGCGGACGCTCGCCATGCGTTGGGGCATGTTCTTCATCGCCATGGCCATCTGGAACGAGTTTTTGTGGCGCTATTTCGCGCCGGGATTCGAAGAGCCGCTGCGAGTCTTGGGTGCCACCGTAGCCCCAGCGGGAAGCTATGATTTTCTCGGGCTGACCTTTGGCGCCCGCGATGACGAAGACGTTTGGGCCAATTGGAAGCTTGGAAATATGGTCATTACCTTCATTTTCGGTGCCGCAAACGTTCCGTACACCTTGAAACACCTGCGTCAGCCAGAGGCTGCTTAGCGCGTAATCGCGTCTGTTCCGGGCGGATTCGCGAAGGGCACGAACACGTCTTGATGGCGTGTTTCAGCAAAGTGCGTCAGCGCCCAAACCACGGTCGGAAACGCAAGTTCAGACCACGGAATATCTTTCCAATCGACCAGTTTCACCTCCTGGCTCTCTGGCCCGACGCCATAGTCTCCCGTTAGGCTGGCCCGGAACATGATCTGGACTTGGCCAATGCGCGGGATGGAATACACCGCCAGCATACGGTCAATTTCGATATCTGCGAGCGCTTCTTCTTGCGCTTCGCGGCGCGCGGCGTCCTCGACCGTTTCGCCAAGCTCCATGAAGCCCGCGGGCAAGGTCCAAAACCCTTTTCGAGGTTCGATGTCTCGTTTGCACAATAGGATCTGATCGCCTTTGGTGACGACCGAACCTGCAACGATTTTGGGGTTCTGATAATCAATAAAATCGCAGCGCTGACAGACCCGGCGCTCTTTATCATCGCCGACCGGAATCTCGAGGGCAAAGTCAGGGCTCGCTTTTACTGTCATTTTTTTGTCAGCCTCTCGCTTTAGTTCCTAATTCAGCCCGTTATCCACCCTAAAAGCAAAAATACCGTGTGCAGATCAATTGAATTCTCCCATA
>JBCBBY010000025.1:0-42355 GCA_038531195.1 Pseudomonadota bacterium | reverse complement strand
GGAACTCGAACGTCGTCTCAAAGAACAGGATCGGCCAGAAATAGACAGCGACCTGTTGGTAATGAGGGAGATGATAGCGGTGGGTGATCATGGGGTGGAGATTAGCACCGTGCGAACTCGGTCGGATTGAATCCGCAACATGCGCCCCCTTCTCCCGATTGCGGGAGAAGGGACGGGGATGAGGGCAAGATGGGGTGCGACGCGCAAGATCGTCTCTAAATCGCGACACCGGTGCCCTCACCCCAACCCCTCTCCCGCATTCGGGAGAGGGGCGAGGACCTTGGCGAGCTAGTGTTTTCGCCGCGCCTTGTCCGCATACGGGTTTGCACCCTGTTTGACGTTCAGTCGGATCGGCACCCCCGGCAAGTCGAACGCCTCGCGTAATCCATTGACGAGATAACGTTTGTATTGCTCAGGCATTTGATCGCCGCGCGACGCAATCAGCACGAAGGTTGGTGGGCGCGCTTTGATCTGCGCCATGTAGCGCGGCTTGATGCGTTTGCCTTGAACGCTGGGCGGTGGATTGCGTTCGATCATGTAGCGAAGCCATCGGTTTAAATCGCCCGTCTTCACCCGCGCGCACCAATCATCGTAAGACTTCGCGACGGCTGGCATCAAGCGTTCAACGCGCTTTCCTGTCAGACCAGATAGGGTCACCAAGGCGGCCCCTCTGGCCTGTGGCAAATGTTCTTTGAGACGACGTTCGAGTTCCTTCATCGCCATGCCGTGATTTTTGATTGTATCCCATTTGGACACCACAAAGACCACAGCGCGCCCCTCGCGAATGGCGAGGTCGGCGATTTGGAGATCCTGTTTCTCGAACGAGTCCTCTGGGTCCATGACCAAAGCGACGACATCAGCATATTTGAGCGACCGGACGGTTTCGCCCGTCGACATTTTTTCGAGCCGTTCTTGAACCTTGGATTTTTTGCGCAAGCCGGCGGTGTCGACCAACCGGACTTCACGACCTTCCCAGGTCCAACGCAGCGTGACGGAATCGCGGGTAATGCCCGCTTCTGGCCCCGTCAGCATGCGTTGTTCACCGACCAGCTGATTGATCAGAGTGGACTTGCCCGCATTCGGCCGCCCGACAATGGCCAATCGGATAGGCCGTGTCTTTGTCGCGGCCTTGGCTTCTGCGATGGCTTCACCTTCGGCTTCGTCATCGATGCCAGCTTTCTCAAATGCCGCGCTAAGCTTGGACTCATTGAGATATGGATCATCCATATCTAAGCCTTCGAGCTGATCGAGAATGCCGTGATTGAAGCTGTCTTCCTCTTCAACCTCTGCTTCTTTCAACGCCTCCAAAAACGCCTCTTCGCCGAGCGCTCCGCGGATCCCCGCGTATAGGTCTGAAAGGCCTTCGCCGTGGGCGCCAGAGAGCCCCACCGGTTCGCCGAGACCAAGATTCCAAGCTTCCAGCAGGCCTTGGTCACCGGCGCGACCTTCAGCTTTGTTGGCGGCGAGGACAATAGGCATATCCGCCCGGCGCAAGAGTTGGGCGAACCGCTCATCCATAGAGGTCACGCCGACCCGGGCATCAATCAGGAACAGCGCCAGTTCAGCCTCTCGAATGGCAATCTCGGTTTGCTGTCGCATACGGGCTTCAAGTGAGTCATCCGAGACATCTTCAAACCCAGCCGTATCGATCAGGATCAATGGCAGATCGGCCAACCGACCTTCAGCTTCTTTGCGATCGCGGGTGACGCCGGGCTGGTCGTCGACGAGGGCGAGTTGTTTGCCCGCCAAACGGTTAAACAGCGTCGACTTGCCGACATTTGGCCGGCCGACAATGGCAATTTTCAATGGCATCGCGCGCCTCGATTCTTTCGGTTACGCGCTTTTTGGTCGCCTTAGCGAATGGCGACCAGACGCGCGTCGTCTGTCAGCACAATCAGTTTGTCCTGAACGGCAATCGGCTCGATATAGACAGGATCGCCAATTTTCAAGCGGTCGGTTTCATTTCCGCTCTGCGGATCGAACGCAATCATCTCACCTTTAGAAGAGACGACGAGTAGGCGATTTGAAGCGACCATGGGTCCGGCATAGGTCAGACGGCCCTCCTGCTTCTTCTTATTCGAGAACTGCTCTAGTTGCTGAACCCAGACGACTTGGCCGGTGCCGGCTTTGATACAGGCCAATTCACCATCGACGCCCATGACGAAGAGGTACTGCCCTGCCAATGCTGGGGCTTGCGTTGTACCGATTGGTTGCTGCCAGACTCGGTTTCCGGTCCGCCCATCAATCGCGGCGAGCACACCAGATTGACTGGCTGCGAAAACCAGACCGCCGCCAAGGATTGGACGCGCGCCAATATCATTGATCGATGAGATGGGGGTGAACTGACCCACACTTGCCAGGGCTTCACTCCATAAGCGCCGGCCATTTGACGCCAGATATGCAATCACTTCGCCCGAAGAATATGGCGCCACAACGATGTCTTCGACCGCCGCCGGGCTTGGTGAACCCAGCACGCGCGCAGATTCAGCAATCGCTTGATCGCTCCACAAAAGCTCGCCGGTCGCCAAGTCCATGGCTAAAACTTCATTATTGTTCGAAGAGACAAAGATCCGTCCATCTTTGACGGTGGGCGATCCTGTCATGGGGGCTTCTGTATTGGTCCGCCACAACTCGGTGCCATTATTCGCGTCCATCGCCGCGACAAAGCCGAATCCGCTCGCGATCACCAAGGTTTCGCCGTCGAGTGCAATCCCGGACCCTATTCCCGTACCATCGCGCCGATTGTCGGAATCAAGCGACTGGCTCCAACGCCGTTTGCCGGTATTCGCATCAGTCGCAACGATCACTTGTCGGGAATCGATCGTATAGACCGTGTCCGTGGACGCGACTGGCGGCGTCGTGAGAGCAGACCTACGATCTGATCCATTGCCGACATTGGCTCGCCAAGCGATGTCTAGCGTTTCGGCGACCGCGACATGCCCAATCGCTTTACTGGCTCTGCTCCCCGCCTGCGGCCAGCCCTCTGACAGTTCTCGAGGCTCGGGCAGAACCACATTTTCGCTCAACAGACTCGGGTCGGGTTCAAGGCTATCATCGCCCAGCACCATGGTGATCCGGCCTTCCTTTTCCAACGCTTCTTGCGCTTCTCGGTCGGCGCGGCCGAGGTCAAGGATCGAGCAAGCAGAGAGACCGAGACACGTCGTTAAGATGAGTCCGGACTTGATAACGGATCGAACGCTCATTCAGGCGCCTCCTCATTGGGTTCATCAGGCTCAACGTCGACTTGTGTCTCCGCCGGGTCCGCTTCCACCAGTGTTTCAGTGACCGGGGGCAACGCATCCAATGCCTGAGTCGCACGGGTAAGCACACCTGGTGGCACATTTTGGGCAAGACTGAGAAATCTAAATTCCCGCCGGGCGAATTCGATATCTCCATCTTGTAACGCTTTGGCAGCGATCAATTCTTTCGCGAGCGCGCCAAACGGGCCTGGATCATTCGCAAGCGGCGCGAGAAGGCCTTCGAGTTCACTCCGCGTCGCCGTATCAGCTTTCAAATAGGCCGACTTAATCAGGGCAAGTTTTTCGGTGGGATCGGCCGCTTCACCCACGGACGCCGAGAGCACATCGGCCGCCGCTAAGACATCGCCATTGCCATCCAACCGCACACCGGCGAGATAGTGCGACGCGATTTTTCCCGGCGCAATGCCATCATCTACAATCGATGTGAGTTGCGTGGCCGCTATCTCGTAATTGCGTGCTTCGACTTCGCTCAGCGCCGATTCTAGACGCGCTGCATCGCGTTCCGTTGCTTCAGCAGCTTGCACTTTGAGATATTCATTCAGCGCCACACCGCCAATGATGAGAGCACCGCCAAGATAGGCGAAGACACCATATTTCTTCCAAAGACCCGTCAGGCGGTCCTGACGTAAACCTTCTTCGACTTCTTCAAAAATGTCAGCCAAAAACTGTCTCCAGAAAAATCATACTCTTGATTGAGCCGCACCCTAGCGGCGCCCGTCCGTGCCCGCAACGGACAAGGTTAGTGGCTTGCAGTTTTCGACAGTTTATACGTCTGCGCCGCCCCCGGAAACGTGCGCGCTTTGACCTCTTCGGCATAGGTCTCTGCGGCCGAGCCAATGACAGATTTCAAATCTGCATTCTTTTTGACGAATTTCGGCACCCAATCGGTCATACCCAGCAAGTCATTTGTGACTAAGATTTGGCCATCGCATCCCGCCGATGCGCCGATCCCGATGGTCGGACAAGAGACCGCTTGGGTGATCTCATCCGCAAGATCTGGCGCCACGCCTTCCACAACGATCGCAAACGCACCGGCTTGATCGGCGGCGACCGCTTCTGCAATCACACGGGCCCATTCCTCATCCGTCCGGCCTTTTGCGCGAAACCCGCCATCGACATTAATCGCTTGGGGCCGCAAGCCGACATGACCCATGACAGGAATTCCGCGCTCGACCATGTGGGCGATCTGCGTGGCAGCATAGGCGCCACTCTCAATTTTGACCGCCTGGCATCCAGTTTCTTGCATGATGCGTGCAGCGTTTAAGAAAGCTTGGTCAGAATTGGTTTCATAAGAGCCGAATGGCATATCGACGACAACAAAGGCTTGCGCGGCGCCGCGCATGACCGCTTGACCATGCAGGATCATCATCTCCATCGTCACGCCAACGGTCGAGGGCAGCCCATGTACGACCATGCCCAGACTGTCACCCACGAGGAGAATATCGCAATGCGGATCGAGAATTTGCGCAACTTGCGCGTCATACGCGGTCAGGCAGACCAGCGGCTCTCCGCCCTTGGATTTTGCAATATCTCGCACGGTTTTGCGGCGAATTTGGGTCTGGGCTGACATAGCGGTCCTTTGACTATCGCAATCGAGCTTCGCTTTAGCAGACAGCCCCTCATCGACAAGGCTTTAGACTGCACTCGGAATTAGGCGGGGACTGCGACGACCCCGAACAGGATCGGATGCAACCAAAATGCCAGCGCGGCCCATACGATCACGCCAACACCAATGGCGACCACATCCATGCTGCCCTTCAAAGCCACATCGTCACCAGGCCCCAAGTCGCCGCGACGTTTGACCATGATCCGATCGAATATAGCAAACCCTAAGAAGCTGCCGAACAATATGACCGAATTGACTTCGCCATTTGCGAGAAGATGCCCCAGGGCCCAGAGCTTGATGGCGAGCAACATCGGATGTTTGGTCGCTTTCTTAATCCGCCCCGCCGGCACTTGTGACGCAACCAACAAGATCATGGCCGGCAATGTCAGCACCAAATTGATATGCGCCATCCAAGTCGGCGGCGTATAGAGAACGCCCGCCGCACGCGCGCCGCCGAAGCCATATACGATCAAGACCAATCCAATCAGCGAAATGAGGCTATAAATCCCCATAAAGGGGCCATAGCCGAGTCGCACCTTCAGATCCTTTTCAGGCGCGCGCGAGCGAACTGCCGAGTAAAAGTGCAGCCCAAAAAAGATTACCAGGCCAGTCAAAAACAGCGTCATTTTGCGGGTCTCCTCCCCAATTTTCTGACTAAATTTCCATATTTGACAACGAGATGCGCTGGACACGCTAAATTGTTGTCAATTTTTCACAATTGTAACATTGCCTTTTTTCAATAAGCTGTTATTGTTTTTCAATAATTTTTACAAGAGGAACGATATGAAGCTCTCCATCCTTTCTGCCTGCGTTTGCACCACCATTTTAGCTGCAGGAACACTTCCTGCAACCGCCGCAACGGGCGACTGGGCACACAGAAGTTCAGCAGCCGGAACCGATTCTTTGTTCACCCAAACAGGTGAAACAGCTGTCAAACTCGCCTGTTCTCCAAGTCTCGGAGTTCAAGCCACGATTTACCTCAAGGGCGTCGAAGTCTCTGACGATCGGCTGAAATATCTGCCGAAGCGCCGGATTAAGCTTCGCGACGGGGTCGTGAACACCGAGTCCACCACCGAAAAGACCGGCACGTGGGCGTATATCAAAGCGACCGACATGCTGGTGTCTTCAGAACCATGGCAAGGTCGCCGGATCTATAATGCTGTCGTCAAAGGAGAAAGCGTTGATATTGATGTTGATCGGGTTGGTGAAGTCTCTCTGACGATGCCAGATATTAATGACGACTTCAAAACGTTCGCAAAAAGCTGCGACGCAACAAGCTAAAGTCTGATTGCCAACAACCGGAAGCCCCTGTTCTACGCGCTGCGTGAATGGGGGTTTTCTTTTCGACTATTCGGCAGCGGCGGGCACGATCGTAACGCTTTCGCCGCAGCCACACGCATCTGTCTGGTTCGGATTTGAGAAGGTAAACTTCTCATGCAGCAGCGTCGTTTCGTAATCGACGACAGACCCGAGCAAGAACAGAACTGCCTTCGCATCCACGACGATTTTTACGCCTTTGTCCTCAACGATTTCGTCCAAAGGCTCCGGCGCTTCAACATAGTCCATGACATATTCCATGCCGGCGCAGCCGCCATTGGTGACGCCAACGCGCAGAAATCCTATGCTCTTTTCAGCCATGATCTCTGTGACACGCGCAGCGGCGGCGTCGGTCAAAGTTACGAGTTTGGGTCTGGGTCGTCTGGCCATGGCTTTTTACATAAGGTCGAAACGCTTGCGGTTCAATTAAAGCATATTCAAAGCCAGTCGGGCTTCATCTGACATGCGCGATGGATCCCATGGGGGATCGAAGGTCAGGCGCACTTCAACATCATCAACGCCATCGACAGTGCGGGCCGCGGTCTCGATCCAACCTGGCATATCGCCCGCGACGGGACATCCGGGCGCGGTCAAGGTCATATCAATGTCGACCTTGCGATCATCATCAATATCGACCTTATAAATCAAACCGAGCTCATAGATATCCACTGGAATTTCAGGGTCATAGACCGTTTTAAACGCGGCGATCAAATCATCGGTGATCCGGTTCAATTCGTGCTCCGGAATCGCAGATTTGGTCTCCTCCGCTGGTTCCGGCGTGGACACATCAATCACATCACGAGGGGTCAAATCGTCAGCCATGTCGACCTCTATATAAGCATCCCGCGCGCTTTGTGTAGCGCTTCGATGAAGGCGTCTACGTCCGCCTCAGTATTGTAGACCGCAAAACTTGCTCGCGCAGTGGCGGAAACGCCAAGGTGATCCATTAAGGGCTGCGCGCAATGATGCCCTGCCCGCACCGCAACGCCATAGCGATCCAAGATTTGAGCAAGGTCATGGGGATGCGCCCCATCGACGGAAAATGACAAGACGGCGCCCTTCCCTTCGGCGGTCCCGTGCACACGTAAACCATTAATACCCCGCACGCCTTCATAGGCCCGCTCATAGATCGCCCGCTCGTGGGCTTGCACTTCGTCTATGTCGAGTTGGTTCAACCAATCCAGCGCCGCCCCGAAACCGATCGCTTGTAAGATTGGCGGTGTGCCCGCCTCAAACTTATGCGGTGCTTCATTATAAGTGACGCGGTCACGCTCAACGATTTCAATCATCTCGCCGCCGCCTTGGAAGGGTCGAAGACGCGCGAGCGCTTCGGCTTTGCCATAGAGCGCGCCGATACCGCTTGGACCATAAATCTTGTGCCCGGTCAGAACATAATAGTCGCAACCCAGCGCCTGGACATCGATATCGAGATGCACGCCGGACTGACACCCATCGAACAGTACTTCGGCGCCCGCAGCATGCGCCATACGTGTGATCTCGGCCGCATTCGTCACAGTTCCGAGCACGTTCGACATGTGCGTGATCGCGACCATTTTTGTCTTGCTGGACAGTGCCGCCCCGAAAGCTGCCATATCCAAAGCGCCGCTCTCATCCACGTCGACCCATTTCAATACGGCGCCATACCGCTCGCGCAGAAAGTGCCACGGGACGATATTGGAGTGATGCTCCATGATCGACAGTACGATTTCATCGCCGGGTTGGATATCGCCCGCGATCCCATTCGCAACCAGATTGATGGCTTCGGTGCCACCTTTGGTGAAAATGATCTCGTCAACCAACCCCGCATTGATGAAAGCGCGGACTTTTTCCCGCGCCGCTTCGTAAGCTTCAGTGGTTTCGTTGGCCAACGTATGGATACCGCGATGCACGTTCGCGTAAGCGGTCCGAGCTTGATCCGACATCGCATCGATCACAGCATCCGGCTTCTGTGCGCTTGCCGCATTATCGAGATAGATCAGAGGTTTCCCATTGACCTCTCGCGACAGGATCGGAAATTCAGCGCGAATGGCGGAGACATCCAATGAACGCGGCATTAGAAGGCGCCTCTCAGAAAATCGCGTGCTGTGTCCAACATCGCCTCTTGCACACTTTCGCTCGCGTCTTCTAAGGCTTCGGCAATGAAGGCCTCGGTCAGCAAAGCGCGGGCTTGCGTTTCGGGGATCCCGCGCTGGCGCAAATAGAATAACTGGTTCGGGTCAAGCGCACCTGACGTGTTGCCATGCGCGCATTCGACATCATCCGCGTAGATTTCGAGCTCTGGTTTCGCGAACACGACCGCGCCATCTTCGAGCAAGAGCGCTTGGTGCTGCATGTCGGCATCCGTGTGCTGTCCGACCGTGCGCGGCACGAAGAACTTACCTTGGAAAACACCCGTCCCGCCGTCCAGCACCGCGCCTTTGGTCAATTGACGCGTCACTGAGGACGGCGCGCCGTGGCGAACGTGACTGGTGAAGTCTGCGTGATAGCCGTCGGCGCATAAATAGGCGCCATTCATCACAGCTTTAGAACCGCTTTCTTGGTGAGTCAGACGAGTCTCAAGACGTGCGACTTGGGCCCCAAACGCGAGCGCCGTTTGGGTGTATTCAGATTTATCGCCGAGAGACACGACCGCAGTTATGGCTTGCGCCTCGTCGCGATTGGCATGTTGCAGAACCGTGCGTCGCACTTCGCCGCCCTCTTGCATCCCAACCTCAATCAAAAAAGATGAGAAGCCGGCGCCGCCGAGATGACTTTCGATAAGATCAAGACTCGCCCCCGGGCGAACGATAATCGCAACGCGCGCGAAGTTGGTTTCGTCGCGATCGCCGCTTGTGATGATGTGGAGCGGCGTATTGGTCGGGTCGGTGACTTCAATGATGAGCGTGTCCAATCCGCCAACGCGGCCGGCTAAAGCGGCCGTCATTGCCCCGAGTGGCACATCTTCGGCGTTTCCGAGCGCTTGCGCGTCTTCACGCGGGTGAAGCTTGACCCCGAATGGCAGGACGTCAGGCAATTTGACCGAAGTACCCGTGAACTCGATTGTTGCAGCCGTGCTCGCCGGCAGAGCGCGTGACTGGCTCTCGCTCGAGGCGGCTTCGACCGCTTTGATTGCGCTTTTGAAATCCGTCCACTTCCAGGCTTCCATTCGCCGATGCGGCAATCCGGTTTCCGCAAAAGCAGAAAACGCCCGATCTCGCTGACCGCTTTCCGGCAACATCGCGTACCGGGCAATCAGTTCCAGCTCGACAGGACCTGGATTGCGGAACTTACTTTTCAGCGCGTCGATATCGAGGGTCACTACGCGGCCTCTCCGAGCACACCATCATACCCTTCGGCTTCCAAACGGTGCGCCAGATCGGGACCACCGGTCTTAATGATTTTGCCGTCCGCCAAAACATGGACTTTGTCCGGTTTGATGTGGTCGAGCAGACGCTGATAGTGCGTGATCACGAGCATACCGCGCTCCGGGCTGCGAAGCGCGTTGACGCCCTCGGCCACGGTGCGCAGCGCATCGATGTCGAGCCCTGAATCGGTTTCGTCGAGAATGGCAAAACGCGGCTCGAGCATCATCATTTGGAAGATCTCAAGGCGCTTCTTTTCACCGCCCGAAAAGCCGACATTGACGGGGCGTTTCAGCATATCCGTTGTCAAATTAAGTTGTTTGCCGATTTCGCGGGACTTTTTGATAAAGTCAGGGGCGGAAATCTCTTCCTCGCCGCGCAGTTTGCGTTGGGCATTCATCGCGGTTCGCACAAAGGTCATGACCGGCACACCAGGAATCTCGACCGGGTATTGGAAAGATAGGAAAAGACCTTTCGCGGCGCGTTCCTCAGGATCCATATCAAGAATGTCGGCACCTTCGAGCGCCGCGCTCCCACCCGTAACCTCATATCCGTCGCGCCCGGTGAGAACGTAAGACAGTGTCGACTTGCCCGCGCCATTTGGGCCCATAATCGCGTGAACTTCGCCAGCCGGCACGTCGAGCGACAGCCCTTTTAGGATCGCCTTGGCGTCATCTTCTTCGCCAACAGTGGCGTGCAAATCATCGAGTTTTAACATGCAGCGCATGTAGAGCTGATTGACGTAGATTCAAAGTGCAAAAGGCCGCACTGGCCGCGAAAATCAGCCGACCCAATCCTTACGGTCCATACCGAGCAAATCTTGCCCTGATGTCGCGGCGTCGAGATCAACCTCATTGATCAGGAAATTTCCAATGAAATGAACACTTTCTTCTTTGCCGTGTACGACGCGCTTGAGCGCGGCATTGATCGGCGTCGTGGCGCCTTGCGGACCGATGAGCACGAACACATCGAGCTCCGCACGTTGGCCATAGTGTTCGATGTAGGTCGGGTTGGCGGCGAGGAAGGTGTCGAACCGTTGCCACTGCCAGTCTAGCGCAGAATTGGCACGGATGGTCTGGCCGAGATACAGCCCGGCAAAAATGACCGAATTGTCGCCGCGGCCATCCATAATAAGAGATTCGCCGGCTTTTCCCCGCGCTGATTGCAAACGATTGATGGTGTGAATGTCGGCGAGCCAATCATCGATGACGAGCAGGCTCTCGATTGAGTAATCGAGCTGCACGCGATCAAGTCGGTTCGGCAGAAGGATGAGATCATCCCCTTCCGGACTCATGAAACGCGCAAGGGCCGCATCAATGCCAGACACGTCGATGGCCATTGGCGAGGCAGATGTGCGCTCACCGTTTGGAGACAGGTAAATGCGCTCCGCTTTCGGCGTGTGACCACACCCAGCAAGCAGAATTATCCCGGCGGCGAAGCAAATTCGGGACAGTTTCGTTAATTTTCGTCTCACAGGCGAATTCATGACACCTGACGCAGCAAATGCCGTGCCGAACCCAAAACCCCCATATATTTCGGGCGAAACCTTGAATCGATGCGCCGCAGACCTTATTGTTTATCAATAAGAACGAGAAAGGAAAAACGAAAATGTGGCTATTCCTGCTATGGTGGTGTGTCGACGATCATATCGCGCAGGCATTTGAGACCCCAGGCCTGGGTGAGCTACCGATTTGGGTACCGCTTATTCTATCACTGGCGTTTTCGTTTACCTTCAGCCAATCGGCGAAAAAGGGCTGACGCCCACGTTCAATCAACCAGATCAAGTCGGCGCTCGATTCGGTCCAAGCGCAACTTGATCTGCGATATTTCAACATGATCATGATCCTGCAGCGCGGCGAGGCCAGCTACATGCTGTCGCGTCGCGCGCATTTCTACGGTGACCGTATCCATTCGATCCGCCATCCGGGACATATCAGCACGAATGGCGCGCAAATATTCGAGCACTATGTTCTCACTACTCATGAACACACGACTAGCACAAAACAAGAACAAATCAAGCTGAATATTTAGCCAACACTACCTTCGAGACTGACCTTCAATAGACTCTGCGCTTCAACCGCAAACTCCATGGGCAATTCCTGCAGAACTTCGCGGACAAATCCATTGACCAGTAGCGCCACGGCTTCTTCTTCGCCAATGCCGCGTTGGCGGACATAGAAAAGCTGATCTTCTGAAAGTTTGGTCGTTGTCGCTTCGTGCTCTAGCTGTGCGTCCGCGCGGCGGTTTTCGACATATGGCACGGTATGCGCGCCGCAACGATCGCCGATGAGCAAGCTATCGCATTGCGTGAAGTTGCGCGCTTGGTCTGCCTTTTTGTTCACAGACACCAGTCCGCGATAGGTATTGTCCGATTTCCCGGCGCTGATACCTTTCGAGATGATGCGTGAGCGTGTGCGTTTGCCGAGGTGGATCATCTTCGTGCCAGTGTCGGCCATTTGCCGGCCATTGGTTACGGCGATCGAGTAAAACTCACCGACACTGTCATCCCCGCGCAGGACGCAGCTTGGATATTTCCATGTCACGGCGGACCCGGTTTCGACCTGCGTCCAACTGATTTTCGAACGCGCTCCGCGGCAATCGCCGCGCTTGGTGACGAAATTATAGATCCCGCCTTTGCCATTCTCATCGCCGGGCCACCAGTTCTGCACAGTCGAGTATTTGATCTCCGCATCCTCCAGCGCGACGAGCTCGACCACCGCAGCATGCAGTTGGTTCTCATCTCGCATCGGGGCGGTACAGCCCTCCAGATATGAGACATAGGCGCCTTTATCCGCGACGATAAGCGTGCGCTCAAACTGCCCCGTATTCTCGGCATTCATCCGGAAATAGGTGCTGAGCTCCATCGGGCAGCGAACGCCTGGCGGCACGTAGACGAAAGTCCCATCGGAAAAGACGGCACTGTTTAGCGTCGCGAAGTAATTGTCCGACTGCGGCACGACCGTCCCGAGATATTTTTTCACCAATTCCGGGTGCTCGTGCACGGCTTCTGAGATCGACATGAAGATCACGCCGGCTTTCTTCAGCTCTTCGCGGAACGTCGTTGCGACCGAGACTGAGTCAAATACCGCATCCACCGCGACTTTGGGCCGGTCACCTTCCGTGCGGGCTTCTATCGCTGTTGAGGCCGCGCCCTCGACCCCGAGCAGGACTTCGGCTTCGCGCAATGGAATGCCGAGCTTTTCATAGGTCTCGAGAATTTCCTTCGGAACGTCGTCAATCGACTCATACTTTGCACCCGCTTTTGGCGCAGCATAATAATAGATGTCCTGATAATCGATCGGTTCGTAGCGCACCATCGCCCAGTCAGGTTCTTCCATGGTCAGCCAACGCTCATAGGCCTTCATCCGCCATTCGAGCAGCCATTCTGGCTCCCCCTTCTTGTCGGAGATGAACTTGACGATATCCGGATTGAGCCCTTTGGGCGCATATTCGGTTTCGATCTCAGTTGAGAAACCGGCTGAATAGTTCTCAGATTCCAGCGCTTTGGCGGCGGCAACTGTGCCTTCGTCAATGCTATCTTTGACTTTGACTTCCACGCTATCCTCGTCCTGTTCTTCGATTCCGCGGCAGCATTGAATTCCGTGCTCCTCTTCGCTTGGCCGATATATGGGCCAATTGGGGCAAACTTTCACCCCCTATCGACATCCAAACGCACGATTGTCGCGCTTAAGATGCAGGTGCCGCAGGTTGAACGGGGATCATCACCTCATTGCGGCGCATCGGGCCCGGCACGTATGGCGCATCATACCCTGCATAGCGCGGAGCTCCGATCATCTCATAGCCCTGCTCCGCCAACCAGTCTTGTAGAGCTGTTTCCTTTTGCGCGAAGACACGTTCGCGGCCGATGCCAGAGAACCTCACAGTCGCCATCAATTCGCCTGGGACTTCTTTGATGCTCACGTCCTGATTGTTGGGCACCGGCAAAGTGTCCATCGTCCATTTAGACGGCATAACAAAGGACACTGTCCAGGTATCATCGCCTGAAACAGAGCGCGTCACAGGCGCTGTCATCTCAATCTTTTCCGATTTCACACGCGTCACTGGCGCGGTCATGTCGATCTTGGATCGCGCTGTGTTGTTGCCAAAAATAAAGTCGGCCAGAGGACGGAACCCGCTATTGCCAGCGCGCCGCATATCGCCCGTAATCTCGACTTCGGCGATGATCATCGGTTCGTACTGGCGAATTTCGAAGGCACCAGATTTCAATAATACCGCGTGAGCGGGCTCTTCGGTGGCGTTTGCCGTCATTGGGGAAACTGCTGCCACGGCAGCCGCGAGAATGAGTTTGCGCATGAGAAGATCTCCTCCTTCATGCGCTCTCTACGATCCTAATTGGGAACTGGTTTACCCGCGATGTAGCGCGCAGAGCTTGTTGCCGTCCGGGTCTCGGAGGTAGGCAAGGTATAAGCGCTGCCCATTGTTTTCGCGCCAGCCTGGAGGGTCTTCAATCGGCTTACCCCCGGCGGCTTCGCCAGCCGCGTGCCAAGCATCCGCCTGTTCCGTGCTTTCCATCGCAAAACCAATCGTCATACCATTGCCGTGACTACAAGGCTCGCCATCGATCGGCTTGGTGACGAGAAAGACCCCGCCATTGTGCATGTAAACGAGACGTCCTTTTGGGTCCACAATACCTGGCTTCCCGCCCATTGCGGTAAACGTCGCATCGTAAAAAGCTTTTGCTGCATCGAGGTCATCGGCCCCAACCATCATGTGACTGAACATTTTTTCCTCTCGCTCGGTGAAGTCTTCAGACGCAGGACTTAATGACCATTTGTTCTGTGTGATGCAACCAAGTCGTCGCGGCAAGGTGCCGGTTAGACAACGATCATCTCACGCACGGAAACCGGCATGACCGTCCGTATTATTCAAAATCGCGTTTCACCGATGGCCCTATTCCGGACCTTCATACTCCTGTCCAATGCACTCTATGTTATGCCGTCACCCGCCGCATCGCGGTCAGCCAGGCGTCTGCAACAGCATCAAAATCTTCTGATCGTGTCGCCCAGCCGAAACTGACGCGGATCGCCGACTCTGCAAGGTCATCCGAAGCGCCCATCGCTGCCAGAACTAAAGAGCGTTTGACCTTTCCGCTTGAGCACGCAGATCCGGATGACACAGCAATACCGCCAATATCCATGGCCATGACCTGCGTCTCCGCCCGAAACCCGGGGATCGCGAAATTGGACGTTTGTGGCAGCCGCTCAACGTCAGCACCGAAAACTGTAACCCCCGCCTGCTCTAATAGACGCGCCTCCATCTGATCACGAAGCGGGGCAAGCGCCTGCAGGTTTGGCATGTCACGCACCGCCGCCTCAGTGGCCGCGCCGAAGCCGGAAATGCCACTCAAATTTTCGGTTCCCGAGCGCAATGAACGCTCTTGCCCGCCGCCGAAAAGAACCGGCTTCAAAGGCGCACCTGACCGCACCCAAAGCGCGCCGACACCTTGTGGCCCACCCACTTTGTGCGCTGAAAGCGCGAGGTAATCGACGCCCAACAGATTCACATTGACCATGATTTTGCCGAGCCCTTGCACAGCATCGCAATGGGTCAAGCCGCCCGCTTCTCGCACTATCGCCGCGGCCTCCGCTACCGGTTGGATCACGCCGGTCTCATTGTTTGCGAGCATAAGTGCGAGCACGGGCGTCCCATTCACCGATGCGTCCCAGCGCGCGAGCCGGTCTTTCAGCCAATCAAGATCGAGCCGACCGTGCTTCGTGACATACGCGGTTTCAATTGCCACGCCAGCATAGCCCGCATTCTTCATGACGGCTTCGTGTTCGATCGCCGAGACTAAGAGTGTGCACTTGTGGTCGAGCTGCGCGACCACGCCATTGAGCGCGAGTGCGCTGGCTTCAGTCCCGCCGCTCGTGAAAATGACGTCTTGCGCCCGTGCGCCAATCGCCAACGCCACTTGCGAGCGCGCCGTTTCAAGCAGCTTTCGCGCTTTGCGACCTGGGCCATGCACGCTGGACGGATTGGCCCCCACATCAAGCGCGGCGAGCATAGCCTCACGCGCTTCAGGGCGGAGCGGAGCCGTCGCATTGTAATCAGCATAGATCATGGGGGCGTGATATAGGCGATCGCCGCATCTTCAACCATATCTCGCAGCCAGAATTCTTTATCCAAAACCTTGACTTTTTCGCGTTCTTATCGATATTCAATATGAAGCAAAAAGGAGAATACTATGGGCGACAATTCTTGGATTTGGTGGATTGTGATCCCATTGGCGTTTTCCATGTTTGCGAGCCGAAACGGCGCGTGGGGCTGTCCACCACAAGCGCGAGAACGCTCGCGCTCGCGAAAATCTGAAGAGATCAACCGGCTGAAAAAGGAGCTGGAAGACTCGCAAGTACAAATCAATGCGCTGAAATCCCGCCTCGAAGCTGTTGAGACCATTGTGACCGACGAAGAAGCGGAATTACGCCGCGAATTTTACAAGCTTCAGAACGGATAGACTTAGTCACCTATTTTCGGCGAAACCGGTTTGCCAGAGGGCCATTCGGTATCAGCTGTTCGGGTTAGCGTCATTTCGAATGTTTGCCGAACAGGACCTTCGGTTGGCGTGTACTCGCCGATTTGCGACCAGGTATCGCCCTCAAAGCTTGCGGTGTAGATCATTCGTGCATTTGGGCCAGCCGGTACGCTCCAGGTGTATCCCGTCTCCGTTAGTTCAAAAGGGAAAGTTCCGGCGCGCCCATTCGTGTAGCTTCGCATTTCCCAGCTGCCGTCGGCGCCCGTCTTTGAAACGATGGCGAAGGCGTTAAATGTGGTCTCTCCGGTTTCGGAATAGCCGCGGCCTTCGATGACAACGACATCACCATCGAGCATCGGTCCGACGCGCTCGGTTTGGGTCAGCTCAAACGGTCCGGCCTGGCTGTATCCAGACGCGGGTCCCACCCATTCGCCAAACATAAACGCGAGTGGGTGTTGATCGACGCTCTCAGCGCTCGCAGCCAGTGGCAAACACAAAGCAAATGCCAATCCATATGCGATATGTTTGAGACCTTTGATCATTGGAAACTCCTTTCTACTTTGTATTTCAAAGTTATTTGCACACATCAATACCGACGACAACCCTCGTGCCCCCTGCAGAAAAATTTGTATTTCCGGGCAGAGATTCGCTATAGCCCCCGCTCGACCTAGATTCACTGCTGTTAAACGAGACCTGACCGCATGGCTGAAATGCTCATTCAAGGCCCACAAGGCCGGATCGAAGCCCGTTATACTCCGCCGCCCTATGAAGGCGCCTCGATCGCTCTAATTTTGCACCCCCACCCACGTGCGGGTGGCTCAATGCAAGACCCGATTACGATCCGTCTCTACCAAATGTTCGAGGAAAAGGGCTTCGGCGTTTTGCGTTTCAACACACGCGGTGTCGGTCGCTCACAAGGTGTTTATGATCAAGGCATTGGCGAGCTCGAAGATGCAGCCTTCGTGCTCGACTATATGGAAAACCTGACCGAGAGCCCCCGCTATGTCTGGTGCGCGGGTTACTCATTCGGCGCGTGGATCACATTACAATTGTTGATGCGTCGCCCTGAAATCGATGGCTTCCTCGCCATCGCGCCGCCGGCCAATCATTATGATCTGAGCTTCCTCGCGCCGTGCCCGGCGTCTGGTCTGATCATTTCTGGTGAGTCTGATGCGATCTCGAAGCCGTCAGATGTTGAACGCGCTTTGACAAAGGTGCGGATCCAAAAAGGCGAAAGCATTGAACGCGCGAGCATTCCTGGTGCGAACCATTTCTTCCAAGACAAGCATGATGATCTGATCGATCTTTGCTCAGCCTATGTCGATCGTCGTCTGATCGAAGACGAAGAAAAACTCCGCCGCGAAGCCGAAGCGGCGGCCGCCAAAGCCGGAAGCCGGAAACCGCCTATTCCGCGGGCATTGCCGCTCAAGCCGGAAGACAACACCCCTCAGGGCTAAGTCATTCGGCTCTACAATTCGGTTTGAATCAGCTAGGCTCGATCCTTATTTCGAGTTGAGGACGTATGCCTGACTTTCGCGCTGAATTATGCCCGCATCCCGCGTCACCGTCCGGGCCGGTGAGCGAGGTACGCGTAACGGGCGAGCGGGCATCATCTGGGCTCGCTTTGGCCTATTCGTTGAGCGGAGAACTCGACGCTTTGGCAATCCCTGACGGACCTGGTGGGCGCAGAATGGACGGGCTTTGGAAACACACGTGTTTAGAGCTGTTCATGCGCCCCGCAAACTCAGAGCAATATTACGAGTTCAATTTTGCGCCGAACGGGAATTGGGCCGCTTATCAATTTGAGACCTATCGCGAGGGCGGCGCCGACTTGGAAGACGTTTCTGTGAAAATCGACTTGGATAGGCGAGATGGGCACTTGACGCTTGTAGCTTCGCTGACCGGATTGTCCTCGGATTTGCTGGACGCGCCAGTATTGATTGGACTCTCAGCGGTGATTGAAGATGATTATGAAGCGCGTTCTTATTGGGCGCTTCATCACCCTTTAAGCAAACCAGACTTTCATCATAGTGACAGTTTCAAACTCAATCTGGATTAGCGCATGAGCTTTATGTTTGGCATCGACCGCCTCTTGAATGACGAGACGCTTCGGCGCGACTTGAAGGGCCGACGCGTCGGCCTGGTGGGTCACCCGGCTTCCGTCACGGCTTCGCTGGATCATTCTCTCTACGCCCTCGCCGCGCTAGAGGATTTGGAGGTGACCTGCGCCCTCGGCCCGCAACATGGCATGCGCGGGGATAAACAAGACAATATGATCGAGACCGAGGACTTTCGTGATCCTGAGCTCGGCATCCCGGTCTTTTCGCTATACGGCGAGCATCGCCGACCGACGCCAGAGATGTATGCGCCGCTCGATGTCATCCTATACGATCTGCAAGACCTTGGCTGCCGGGTCTATACCTATATCACGACGCTGCTTTACGTCATCGAAGAAGCCGCCAGACATAATAAGGCGGTTTGGGTGCTCGACCGGCCTAATCCGGCAGGACGCCCCATTGATGGGCTAACTTTGCGTCCCGGCTGGGAGAGCTTTGTCGGTGTCGCGAGTTTTCCCATGGTCCATGGCCTAACCATGGGCGAGCTGGGCGCTTGGTACATCCACCATAAGAAGCTCGACGTTGAGTATCGCGTGATCGAGATGGCGGGCTATGATCCGTCTCAAGGGCCCGGCTATGGCTGGCCGGCCTCGCAGCGCGCTTGGGTTAATCCGAGCCCAAATGCGGCCAACCTAAATATGGCGCGGGCGTATGGTGGGACGGTCATGGTCGAAGGGGCGACGCTCTCGGAAGGTCGTGGCACGACGCGTTCGCTGGAGGTGATTGGCGCGCCGGATTTAAACGCAAACGAACTGATCGCTGAGATGCACCGGCTCGCTCCGGATTGGCTTGCCGGTTGTAAACTTCGCCCGGTTTGGTTCGAACCGACCTTTCACAAGCATGCCGGTCAGCTTTGCGAAGGATTTCAAATCCATGCGGAAATGGGGTTCTATGATCCGCAAAAGTTCAAATCCTGGCGAGTGACCGCTTTGGCCTTCAAAGCCATAAGAAGCCTCTATCCCGATTATGATCTGTGGCGCGGACTCGACTTCAAATATGAGTACACAGAAGGGCATCCGGCGATTGATATTATCAATGGGTCCGACGAATTGCGCCTTTGGGTCGATGACGCCTCTGCCTCGTGCGAAGATCTGGAGCGGCAGCTGAACGTCGACCTCTCCGCTTGGGGGAACGAGTCCGCCGCGTTCCATCGGTACTAATCACCGCGCAGCTCTCCCTTCAAAAAGTTCGGTTTTTCTGCCCCATCGCGGTTCTATCCCGGGCTGAGCCATGCTAACCGCGCCGCTTCACAGAGGATAAATGTGATGAGCGATTACAAATCTGAATTTCTGAGCACGCTGCAGTCTCGCGGCTTTATCAAGCAAATGACGCATGATGCGGAGCTTGATTCCTATTGCGCTTCAGAGGTGCCGGTTTGTTATTATGGCTGCGACGCGACGGCTGAAAGCCTGCACGTCGGATCGCTGGTCGGCATTATGACCCTTCGCCACTTTCAGCAATCGGGCGGCAAACCCATTGTCCTTATCGGGGGCGGCACGACGAAAATCGGCGACCCGACGGACAAAGAAAAATCGCGCCCTATCCTGACCGAAGCCGAGATCGAAAAGAATGCCGCCGGTATTCGCAAAGCGTTTGATCCATTTCTCAAGTTCGGGGACGGGCCGACGGATGCCATCATGGTCAACAATGATGATTGGCTGAGCGGTATTGGCTACATCCAATTCCTGCGAGACATTGGCAAACTGTTCACGATCAACACAATGGTCAAACAAGAAACCGTTGCACGGCGCTTGCGCAATGAAGAACCCTACACGTTCCTAGAATTCAACTACACGCTGCTCCAGGCCTACGACTTTTTAGAACTGTTCCGCCAAAAAGGCTGCCAGTTTCAAGTCGGCGGGTCGGACCAATGGGGCAATATCGTCGCCGGCGTGGATCTCATCCACAAGGCCGATGGCGGACAAGGATTTGGTCTGACATGGCCGCTCATTGCGACAGCGTCTGGTGCAAAAATGGGCAAGACCGCGGATGGCGCCGTTTGGCTCAATGCCGACAAACGCAGCCCCTATGAGTATTGGCAATTCTGGCGCAATACCGAAGATGCTGATGTCGGCCGGTTCTTAAAACTGTTTACGGAAATACCGCTCGACAAGATCGCGCGTTTGGAAAGCTTGCAGGGCGCAGACATCAACCAAGCCAAGATCACGCTCGCCAACGCCGCCACAACCATGCTGCACGGCGCGCAAGCGGCGAAAGAGGCAGAGGCCGCCGCGGGCAAAGCCTTTACCGGCGGCGGCGTTTCAGCCGATCTACCGACTTTCGAAATCGCAAAGGCTGACTTCGCAGAGGGTCCAACCACAACCGCCTTGCTTCGCGCAGGTGAGCTCGTGTCTTCAAACGGCGAAGCACGCCGCAAAATGAATGAAGGCGCTGTGCGGGTGAATGATGATAAGATCGCTGCCGATCAGACCCACGCGTGGGCCGAAACGCTATCCGATGTTGATGCCTTCAAAGTTCAAGTCGGCAAAAAGCGGATCGCGCTGGTTAAACCCGTTTAAGTTAACCTTCGCTGCCGGGCGTGGGAGATAATATCTCTTCGTCCGGCAGCTCGGGTAGCTTTTCTGTCGGTGGTTTGAGATTTGGATCCACCGGGATCGCCTCTGGGATGCTGGTATCAGATGGGTTTTCAAATATCCGGCGCAGGACACCAGGTGTCACCGCAGATAGCGGGTTCACCGCCACTTGAGCTTTCTCTAACGAGCCGGCGATCGAATATGTGATCGAGAAAATACCTTCGCCGTCGCGCCCCACGATTAGGTCTCCAATGATCGGGACACCGCCGAGCATCGAGTTTACGCCGAAGCTTGGGACGAGCACGCCATTGAGGTCAATGCCTTTGCCATCCGTCCCCACCCAGCCATTTACGGTAAGGCCGAGCGCTGGACCGCTGGCGCGGCCGCCATCAATTACATACCGCCCACCCCCGATCGTGATCGGCGCTTCGATACGCGTGAAAAGCACCCCCTCACCCGACAGCGTATCCGTCAATCCTCTCAGCGATGCGAGAGAAAGGATTTGCGTAAAGAATGGTGCATTGATGAGCCGCGTATCTTCGACCGTTGCGCGGAGCTGGGCAGGCGTCGTCGCGGTCGCCAGCGATCCTCGAAGATCAAGTATGCCCCCCTCGATGAACTCAACGCCAAAGAACGCCGTCGCCAGATACCCAGCATTGCTGGTCTTGAGCTCTAAGGCCAATGGTTGGTTTTCGCCTTCATTTTCGAGATTGGCGATAAAGGTGGATCCTTCGAGCGTATTGCCGCTAGCGCGAAGGGATTGAAAGCCGCCACTCTTCGCTGTCTCTAACTGTAGAGACGACCCGATCAGCTCCAGGTTACGGCGCAAGCGCAAACGCTCCACGTTCGCGTTGAATGAAAGATCGACTCCCGCATCGCCGGCCTCCATTCCACCGACGCTGCCGATCTCCGCCAGCAGCCCAGAAATATCAAGATACTGGCCATCCAGCTCGATATTAAACCCGCCGGCTTCGGTACGCGCGATGCGACCAGCCACATCCAATGCGCGATCAATAAACAACCGTCTGAGCTCCAATGACTGCAATCGTCCGTCGTTTCCAAGGCGGAGGTCACCGTCGAGCGAGGCGTCTTCCGCGGTGAAGCGCACCGCAGCCGCCTGCTCGCGTAGGTCGCCGGTATAGTTCAGCGTCGCACGTGCACTTTCACCTGCGGGCTTAACCCAGTCGACTTCATCAAGATCCAAACGCGCTTCACTCAAATCGAACGCAAAGGTCCCCGATTGCAAACCGTTTGCGCCCACTTTGCCTTGCATCTCGACCGGAACTTCGCCGCTCAGAAAGGCGCGACCAACCAAACCAAACACATTGAGCAAGTCCGAGGTTAAGACCGCCGTCGCCGAGAGGTCTGCTGGTAGATCTCCATCATTGAAAGCATCGCGCCACGTGAATTGAACCGGCGCGCTTCCCATATTGCCGAACCCGGTCAGGATCATCCGCTCTAAAGTGACGTCGACATTGACGTTGCCGTCAGTCAAATCGAACGGCCCCACTGCCGCCTTTAGTCCCGCATCTCTAATTTGCCCACGCACCTCGAGATCGTGATCAACCAGCAATACATTATCCAAGGAAGGCCGAACGAGTTTGAACGAGGCTGTTGCCTCGCCCGTTACGCGTTCCGGATCAAAACCGGTTTGCTCTTGAAGCCGAAGGCGTGACGCCGAGAGTTGCTTTAAAATTGAGACAGCGGGTCCCGACCCATAGGCGGTTACCGTAAACGGCTCACCGATCGGGTTAAACGCGGGAAGATCAAACGCCCCAGACTGGAGCACCCAATCATCATAGGTGCCGCTTATGAGCGAGATGCCGATACTGTTGCCTGTTACCCGCCCCGTCCCGACGGCATTTGCGACGTGCGGCAGATCGCTCATAAACTCCACTTCGCCGCCCTCAAAGCCAAAATTGACCAAGAGGTCGTCATCGCGAAGAAAGCCCTCGGCCATACTGTCCGGTTTCAAAGAGAGCACTGCAGTCGCGCCAGTTGCGTTTCCGGCCAGCAAACGCTGCGTCACGAAGTTGCGCGCTCCGCGGCCCAGGCGCTCAGGCCAATAAGCGAGAATGGTCTCTTTGCTGATATCGCCCACGAGCTCGGCGGTCACGTCGAGCGTGAATGGCAATTCCTTGTCACCATGCGGTACGTTTAAGTCGAGTTCGCCATTTGCCTGAAGCCGCGCAGTATCGATATCCGCCTCGAGCGCTTCCACGGCAAAGACGGTAAAGTCATCGGAGACGTCTGCTGATATCAGCGCGTTTTGAATGGTCCACGGCGCTTCAAAGATGTTCGAAAAATCCAGAGAGACTTCGTCGGCCTCAAGCTCAATGCGGCGCAGTGCGTTTTGCGCGAGGACATTTGTCAGCGCCCCCTCAAAGCGTCCCTCCAGACGGGAAGAGGCGAGCTGAAGAAAATCAATGCGGATTTGGTCTTCGCTCGGAATGTATGCAAGCGCAGCGCTCAAATCTGTCACAGTCTCATTGAGCGATGTGATGCGGAGCGCGCCCTCGTCGCGCGCGACGACGAGCCCAACTTGTTTCAATCCGTCTTGCCGATCGAGTTCAGCGCTAAAGGAGGTGCCCAAGCTCAGATCGCTGTCTTCGAACCCAGGAAATCCGAACCGTTGGACCAAATCGGTAATCGGCAATACTCCAACATCAAACACCGCGCGCATCGTTTGATATTGGTCATAGGTGTCGAGCGAGATGCTGAAGATCTCGGGTAAGCCAACACCTTGGCCATCGCCAGACAATTGGATGGTGACGTCACGCTCAACAATCCCAATTCTTCCAGCTGCTTCCGCAATCGTTCCGATCTCAGACAAGTCCGCATCAATGAACCGCAAATCTAAGTTTGAAAACTCAAGCTCTTCCAATTCGAACGTGGCATCGAATGCATCGAGCCCTGCGAGCACATCGCTCAAACCAGCATTGACACGATCCAACCATTGCTCAGGCGTCTGTGGCAGAACTCCAGCGCGCACTTCTGGCAATGGCTCTCCGGCAAACATCCACCGATTTGGCGCAACGTTTTGGACTTCAACCCAACCGTTTTTCAAATTTGCGTTTAACAGTTCGACCCGCCCCAGAAAGACGGCGCCTGCGTCGAGTGTTATCTCCGCGGACTGCGCATATCCACTTTCACGTCCGTCTGAGTTCTTAAGCGAAAGTCCATTGGCGACAACATAAACGCGCCGGTCTGAGGGCGACCATTGCAGCGTCAGCCGATCAACAGTGACGGGACGGCCATCTCTCGAACGCGTTAGCGCTTGTTCAACATCATCTCGAAAAATGCCGAGCTCGACAGGACCGCTGGCCAGCATAAATGCCAAAACACCGATTGCAGCCATCAAAACCAGCGAGATGACGCCGAGTGTTTCTAAAATAATGACTTTTGTGGTCTGGCGAACCAAGCCAATTACTCCATTTACTCAATACAATGCCTTCCGGCACAACGAACGGGCCACGTCCCTCCAGACAGGAAAGATATGACATGACAAACCGACCAGAAAAAGGCGATAACGCACCTAAAATCAGCATCCCAGTTAGCGATGAAGAAAGCGTCAATTTGGGTGCTCCAGCAGGTGCCGCGCATGTCGTTTATTTCTATCCTCGCGATAACACGCCGGGCTGCACCACCGAGTCGATCGATTTTTCGACTCTTTTGCCGAAATTCCAGGCGCTCGGTGTTGAGATAATCGGTGTCTCAAAAGACAGTCTGAAGAGCCACAATAATTTTAAAAATAAGAAAGAGCTCACCGTCACGCTGGCCAGCGACGAGAACCACGACGCCTGCGAACAGTTTGGCGTTTGGGTCGAGAAAAACATGTATGGCAAGAAATATATGGGCATAGAGCGCTCCACTTTCCTCGTCTTGAAGGATGGCACGCTCGCCGAGCTGTGGCGAAAAGTTAAGGTGAAGGGCCACGCAGAGGCTGTTTTTGAAGCAACTCGGCAAATTTTGGCCTGATGATTCGTCAAATAAAAATTCTTTAAGGCGAATTTTACGGAAACAGGCTATTTCTGACGTAGAAAACCGCAAATGGGGGCTTTTCGTGTGGATCACAATGAGGTTACTGTGGCTCATCACCAATCAAGACGTTGCTTTGCCCCATGTTCGGCGGCGTTTTACCTGCGGATAGGTGCGTAGAATGAAATCGACGACCAAGGTCACTGACTTTGTCCGCCGCGTTTTTCCTGAGCGGCAAATATATCACCGAAGCGGTGGCACCGTTCGGTACTTCACGATTTCTTCGCTCCAACAGGTTATTCTTGCAAGTGCCGCGGCCGCGCTCGTGGGCTGGTCGCTGTTCGCGTCAGCAACCGTGGTGTTCGGACAGAAGTCTTTCACCGTAGGGTCCGCCACGAGCGAGCAAAGCAAATTAGAGCGCTGGGTCCAAGACTACCGTGCCAAGGAAGCCCTCGCGACGTCTCAACTTCAACAACGCACAGAGGCGTTCCAAGACGCAACGCTCGAATTCCAGCGCCGTCATGAAACCCTGGCGACCATGTTAGAAGCCCTGCAAACGGGCGGCGAATTAGAGGCTTCAGCGCTAAGGGGAAACTCAGCATCCCTCCTGGTGACAGCCTCGATTGATGAGGCAGACACTCGGCAATCGCAGCGTTTGGCCGAAGTTGAAAGTCGCCTCCCGAAAGTCGGCCTTCGCGGCGATGTTAGTAAAATCCGGGATGAGCAAGACGTCTTCCTCGATGAGATCGAAGATATTGCGGTTGAGCGCGCAGAAGCCGCACGCGGCATTCTCCAACTCACGAAAGTAGGTGCCGGACGGATCTCTAGCGGTGAGAATATGGGCGGCCCAGAGGTTAGCTTTTCAAGCTTGATGTCTGGCCAGTTCACGACACCAGAAGAAGAGCGCTTTGCGGTGCGCGTTGCACAAGTCGCCGCGCGGATGGAAGAAGCCCGCTACTTTGAAGAGCTGGTCAATAATCTGCCTTTGGCCTCTCCAATCGGCATCCCTTCGCGTATCACGTCACCCTTCGGAATGCGTATCGATCCATTCCGCAAACGTCCGAGTTGGCATGGCGGAATTGATATGGGTGCAGGTTGGAATGCCCCCATCGTTGCGGCCGGACCAGGGAAAGTTATTTATGCCGGGACGAAAACAGGTTATGGTCGCGTCGTCGATGTCGATCACGGCGGTGGATTCGTCTCTCGTTATGCGCATCTTAAGCGTATTGTGGCAAAGAAGGGTCAAGAGGTCGTGATCGGAGATAAGCTCGGTACCATGGGATCGACCGGGCGCAGCACAGGTCCGCACCTTCATTATGAAGTGCTGTTCCATGGCAAACAGTATAATCCAGTAGAGTTCATTAAGGCAGGTAAACATGTTCACGAAGACTAAAGGCGATACCCCACCCGGCTTCACGCCCGCGCAAGACGCTGTTCGCAGCGCGTCCTCTAAGCCAGCAGCGCGCGTTGGAGCCTCGATCCTTTGTTCAGACGTCGAGATTAAAGGTTCGATCAAGTCAAACGGCGCCCTGCAAATTGATGGTAAAGTCGAAGGCGACATTACCGCTGGCGACATCACTGTTGGCTCGAGCGGCCAGATCATGGGCGAAGTAAAATCTGAAACCCTGCGCGTGAAAGGCAAAATTGTCGGCTCGATCCGTGCCCGCAAAGTTGAGCTTGAAACTGGCGCGACTGTGCAAGGCGACATCTTCCACGCGGCTCTGATCATCCAGCCGGATGCGAGCTTCGAAGGCCAAGTCAAACGTGAGGAAAACCCATTGAAAGAGAGCGCGCCAAAACCTGCTGCTGCTGCGCCTCAAACTCCTGCCTCACCAACAGGGTTCAACCCTGTCAGGCCAACGATCGACACGCCTGGCAACGCTTAGTCGGCGATCAGATAGAGATTGAAGAAGCCGGGCTCTGCGCCCGGCTTTTTTTATTCTGTCGTTTCGGACGCGCTGTCGCCAAGGGCATGCGACAAGGCTGCGCTGAGGAATGGCGTCAGATCGCCGTCTAAGACCCCGCCTGTGTCCGAGGTTTCATGATTGGTCCGAAGGTCTTTGACCAACTGATAGGGCTGTAACACGTAAGATCGAATTTGATGCCCCCAGCCAATCTCCGTCTTTGAGTCATGGCTATCTTGAGCCGCCTGTTGGCGCCTCTGCAACTCAAGCTCATACAGCCGCGACCGCAACATTTCCCACGCCGAAGCCCGGTTCTGGTGCTGCGAGCGTCCAGATTGGCAAGCCACGGCAATTCCGGTTGGTTCATGTGTCAACCGAACAGCAGAGTCTGTTTTATTGACATGCTGCCCGCCCTTGCCAGACGCCCGGTAGGTATCTGTCCGCACCTCTGACGGATTGATCTCGACCTCGATCGAGTCATCGATCACCGGCGATACCGCGACGGACGCGAAACTGGTGTGTCGTCTTGCAGAACTGTCGAATGGCGAGATGCGGACCAAACGGTGCACCCCCTGCTCTGACTTGAGCCAGCCATAAGCGTTCTCGCCTTTAATCAGCAGCGTCGCGCTTTTGATGCCCGCCTCATCGCCTTCATGGCTTTCGACTTCCTCGACTTTGTATCCTGATTGTTCTGACCAGCGCACATACATGCGCCGGATCATCGAGGCCCAGTCCTGGCTCTCGGTGCCGCCGGCCCCTGAATTGATATTGAGATAACAATCATTACCATCGGCTTCGCCCGAAAGCAGCGCTTCGAGTTCCGCCTTCTCAGCTTTCTCCGCTGCGCGGCGCAGTGTGGAGGCAATATCGGACAACATGTCCTCATCGCCTTCAGCCAGTTCCAGGAGTTCCAGTCCATCGGTCGCTTCGCGCTCAAGCTCTTGAACCGTGGTCATGCCGGTTTCCAGTTTTTGCCGCTCCGCCATTAGCTTGCGGGCCTGCTCAGGATCATCCCAGAAATCGGGACGCTCAGACAGGGCGTTTAGCTCATCCAGTCGTTTCGTGGCGACGTCCCAGTCAAAGACGCCTCCTCAGCAGCTCAGAAGACTGCTTGATTTGATCGGCAAGGGCGAGAATTTCAGCTGACATTAGACTTCCTGAAATTTGAAACAGCGCTGGAAATGGAGGCGTTTCGGGCTCAGGTCAATAAATGTCCTCATCAATATCATCGACAATGACGTCTGAAATCACCGGCTCCCCGGTCTCAGGATCGATCTGAGGCTCTAAAGGCGGCGCCCGGTCGAAGATCGATGTATCGCCAATGCCCGAAAGGCTGAGATTGCCGGTATCAGCGAAGACGCGTCCCGGTTCCGTCCCGGGTCTGAACGCTTCTAGAATGATCTCTTGGCTGTCGAAGGTCGGAAGGCCGCCGGTCGCGGCGTCGACGGAAACCAATCGAACCCCAGGCGGAATTCGGAACGGAATGGCAGGTTCCTCGGCCAGCGCGCGTTCCATGAACTCAGTGAATATGACGCCAGCCACAGAGCCCCCGCCCTCGCCTTCTCCGAGCGTGCGCGGCGTATCAAAGCCCGTCCAGATGCCGACCACGAGGTCTGGCGAGAAGCCAAAGAATAGCGCATCGACATAATCATTCGTCGTCCCGGTTTTACCCGCGAGCGGTTTGCCGACGCGGCGGGCGCGCCGGCCCGTGCCGCGATCGACCACACCTTCGAGCATGTGAACGACTTGATAAGCGATGATTGGATCGACCAATTGCTTGCGGTCATCAGGAAGGCTTGGCGGCGCGGTGCCATCCCATTCCTCAGCCTCGCAGCCCTCACAAAGGCGCTGATCATGCTTGTATAGCGTATTGCCGCGGCGGTCTTGAACGCGGTCAAGCAAAGTCGGAGTGACTTCCTTGCCGCCATTTACGAATGCCGCATACGCCTTCGAAAGACGCCATGGAGAGGTTTCACCAGATCCCAAGGACATGGCCGGATACGGTGGCAGCCGGTCATAAATGCCAAACCGCTCGGCAAACTCAGAAACCGCTTCCATGCCGATATCGGTCGCCACGCGCGCTGTGACTTGGTTGTATGATTTCTCCAGCGCGACCCGCATGGTCACTTCACCATAGCTGAGCCCTTCAGCATAGTTCTCAGGCTTCCACTCTTCGCCCGTGTTCTCGTCATAATAGACATAAGGCGAGTCCAAGATCCGCACCGATGGCGTATATCCACGCTCAAGCGCTGCGCCATAGACGAACGGCTTGAACGATGATCCTGGCTGTCGGCGCGCCTGTGTCACACGATTAAATGGGCTTTTGTAAAACGAATATCCGCCCATCATCGCAAGCACGCGGCCCGTATGAGGGTCCAAAGCGACAATCGCGCCTTCTAGATCTGGGATTTGTTTGAGTTGCGCTTGGCCGACCGGAACCATAATTGGCTCGACTGGCACATTGGTCTGATCGTCATCGGCGGGCTGGCCTTCACGGGCAGGCATACTTTCTTCTGCGCTGAGCGCTTGTCGACTAACCTCCGCGAGGATGACGTCGCCCGCGCGAAGACCCGTTTGAGTGCCCGAGCGGACATACGTATTCGCCCACTCAATATCTTCAGCTGGAATGGCGACCGTCGCGCCATCACCGAGCAAGAGATCGGCGCCGCGTTCGGACACCTTGTGCACCATGGCCCGTTCCCAACTGCCATAACCGCCGGGCAGCGTGATATCGTTGAGTTGCTCGAGGACGTCGTCTGCCATCGGATCAATAGACGTCAGCGGTCCGCGATAGTCGTATCGCCGGTCATACGTCTCTAAACCGATCTGCAGCGCTTCTTGCGCCGCAAGTTGGAGTTTGGTGTCGATCGTGGTGCGGATCGACAAACCACCTTTTTGGAGTTCGTCTTCGCCATATTGATCGATGAGTTGTTTGCGCAGCTCCTGAACGAAGTAGGTCGCGGCGGCATATTCCGGCCCATACAAGCGCTTTGTCGTGTTAAGGGGTTGGGCCTTGGCTTCGTCCGCTTCTGCTTGCTCAATATAACCATTAGCAACCATTCGGTTCAAAACGTAATTGCGGCGGCCAAGGACGCCTTCCGGGTCGTTATAAGGGTTCGACTGACCCGGCGCTTTGGGAAGCGACGCCAAAACTGCAGCTTCGGCTAAATTCAGTTCCGGCAGAGATTTGTTGAAGTAATTCAATGCTGCTGAGCCAACGCCATAGGACCGGCCACCGAGATAAATCTCATTCAGGTAGAGTTCCAGAATATGCTCTTTGCTGAACGCCTCTTCCATTCGACGCGCGATGATCGCTTCTTTGGCTTTGCGCACCACGGTTTGATCACGGGTCAGCAGCATATTCTTCGCCACCTGCTGGGTGATGGTCGACCCGCCTTCCATGCCGCCGCTGCGGGTGATTTTGTTCTTGATCGTGTTTAAAACGCCGCGCGTCATACCGCGATAATCAAGGCCGCCATGAGTGAAAAAGCTCTTATCCTCAGCGGAAACAAACGCATAGATGACGTGATCTGGAATTGCCTCATACGGAATGAACACCCTGTGCTCTTCAGCAAATTCATGGATCAGTGTCCCGTCACCGGCGTGAACGCGTGACGTAACAGGCGGATTATACTCGGCCAGTTTTTCAACAGACGGCACAGTGCGCGCCAATGACGCCATCCAAAGGAAGAACGCAATCACTGCCAAAACGGCGAGAATTAAGCCGACAGCAAAGGAATAGAGCAGAAACTTCCACGTAAATACGCGTTGCTTAATCGCAGTCCACATTGTTCAGACTCACTCCCAGATATTCACAGCCTGCTGTTCTCACGGTTTCACGGCGAGACTAAGGCGGTTTTGCACCTGCGAAAAGGTAAGGTGTCAGTTGCTTGCAAAAAGTAAATCTTGGCGATCGAAGTAGGCGTCGATGGCCCGCTTGATGGCTTCCGCGGATTTCCGACGCCCGCGTTCAGACTTCAGACGCCTCGCATCATCACGATTGGTCAGAAATCCAATTTCGACTAGAACCGCGGGCACATCCGGCGCCAAAAGCACAAAGAAGTTCTCCTGACGGTGCGTGTTGCGGAGCAACGGTCCGGCCTGTTGAAGCTCTGGCACAAGAAACTCTGCGAATATCGCTGAGTTTGACTTGGTCTCCCGGACGGTGAGGTCTTGCAAAATATCCGTCACTTCCTCTGTATTGCCGTCTTCAAACGGCATATCCCAGCCAAATCTTTTGGCCGTGCGATCGATGCGCGCTTCACCCCGCGTTGAAATTGTATAGACCGAAGCGCCTCGAACGGTTGGCTTGCCGGCAGCATCCGCATGGACGGAAATGAAAAGATCTGCGCCCCAATCACGCGCCATGGTCACCCGGTCCTCGTGTTCCACATAGACATCCGTTTCTCGGGTTAGACGGACCACATAACGCGGGTCTTTCTCAATTAATTTCTTTAATTTCAGAGAGGTATCGAGAACGATCTCGCTTTCTTTTCCCCCAATAACCGCTAAAGCCCCGGGATCGCGCCCGCCATGGCCCGGATCGATCACAATGACGCGTCTTTGTTGGGCCGCCATTTGCACCATGGCCCCGAAGCTGGCGGGTTTGGTTGATGGTGTGTCAGGCTGCGATTCGGTTAAAGTCGTTGTGTCTGCGGCTTGAGGTGGTGAAAGAAGCGCGGCCTCCGCCGCCGCATAACGCGCTGCCTCAAACCTAGCAAATCGAGTTGCATCACGCTTTGCTGCAGAACTGAAGCGCGCCAGCGATACGCCTGAAAGATCCAGAATATATCGGTACAGATGCTCATTTCCGGTCGGCGGCAAATCGATTTCCCGCATGACCATCATCGGCTGTTCTAATTCAAATACGATTCGATCCTTATCGAGCGTGTAGGCAAATACGCCGCCCGTTGGTTCAGCATAAAAAGGCTGATCTGCGAGCCTAAATTGCTCCGGCACCATTTCGATAATTAGGCCGTCTTCAGTTTCTCGCAAAAACACGTCGGGCCGGAACGCATCATTCGACGTGATCGTGATTCGGGTAAACTCCCCGTCTCCGGCGACTCCGACGGATTGCACTTGGGCTGCGCTGGTCACGCTGCCCAACAGGGCCATTGCAAAAAGGAGAAAAACCGTCACCGCACGCATAAAACGACCTGCCAAATGGCGCCCCCTGGACGCCTGTTTTATCTGATTGCTGTCTCTAGTCCATCCAGTCTTAATCTTAGATTTATCAACATATTGAGAATATTCATCCGCATCCCCGCATTTTTGGTCTTTCAATTCGCAATCAGAAGGGGCATGTAAGGGATAACCCCAAGACGGGGTGACAACAGAATCCCCGAAAGGCGGGTGAACAGGCCTAATCCCCTGCACTATCGCCGATACCGGAACGGATAATATGAGCTTACAGGTCTACAAAATCGGAACTGCGTGCCGCTCTCTTGCAAGAGCAGGCCGGACCGCTGCGTGGCCTGTCCCTAACAACACATTTACTGGCGCGTTCCGCCATCGGGTCCGATTACCAAGCCCGTTAGCGCCGCCAGTCCACAAGGCAGCTTACAATGAGCAAAACTATGCTGATCGACGCGGTCCACCAGGAAGAGACCCGTGTCGCGCTCGTCAACAATGGACGGGTAGAAGACTTTGATTTTGAAACCACAGGCAGCGAACAATTAAGAGGCAATATCTATCTCGCGAAAGTGACGCGAGTCGAACCGTCTCTACAGGCTTGCTTCGTCGAGTATGGCGGCAATCGCCATGGTTTCCTCGCATTTAGCGAGATTCACCCTGACTATTATCAATTGCCGCAAGCCGACCGCGAGGCGCTTCTGGAAGAAGCCGCACGTGAAGCAGAACGCGCCGCTGATGAAGATCCGGAAGACGATGACGAAATCGACGCCGAGACTGACGCGGATGATGACGATGAGTCCGATGAACAAGAAGAGACGGTAGACGAAACTGAAGATGCCGACGCAGAGTCTGAAGATGATGCGTCGGCAGACGTTGACGAAGATTCGTCCGACGATGCTGAATCTGACGAAGCTGAAGCCACCGCGGACGAGAGCGACGAGGACAGCGAACAATCTGAAAAGCCAAAAGCCTCGGCAAAACCTGAACGCCGCCGCCGCGGTGCCCGCAAATCGCGCGGAACATCGATCACACGGCGCTATAAGATCCAAGAAGTCATACGGCGACGCCAGGTTCTGCTCGTTCAGGTCGTCAAAGAAGAGCGCGGCAATAAAGGCGCGGCGCTGACGACCTATTTGTCGCTCGCCGGACGTTACTCGGTTCTGATGCCGAACACACCGCGCGGCGGCGGCATTTCGCGCAAAATACCGAACGGAAACGATCGCAAACGCCTGAAAGCTGTCATGGATGATCTCGAAGTGCCGAAAGGGATGGGCCTGATCGTGCGGACCGCAGGCGCGAAACGGACCAAATCCGAAATCCGACGCGACTATGACTACCTCCAAAAACTATGGGCGAAAATCCGTAGCAAGACGATGGAATCGGTCGCCCCCGCGCGCATTCACGAAGAAGGCGGGCTCGTACACCGGGCCATGCGCGATATGTTTGATCGCGAGATTGAAGAGGTCGTGGTTCAAGGTGATGCGGCCTATCGTGAGGCGAAAGACCTCGCCAAAACCTTGATGCCGACGCAGGCTCGAAAGGTGAAACGCTGGACCGCGCAAGCGCCTCTTTTCGTCAAAGAAGGCGTCGAAGATCAGCTCGACTCCATCTTCTCGCCGACAGTGAGCATGAAATCCGGAGGCTATTTGGTCATCAACCAAACCGAAGCATTGGTCGCGATCGATGTGAACTCCGGCAAATCGACCAAAGAACGCAATATCGAGCAAACGGCGCTGCATACGAACCTGGAGGCGGCGGAAGAAGCTTGCCGACAAATGCGCCTGCGTGATCTTGCTGGTCTCGTTGTCATCGATTTCATCGACATGGACGAGAATAAGAACAATCGTGCGGTCGAGCGGAAAATGAAAGATGCGCTCAAACTTGATCGGGCGCGCGTGCAGAACAATCGGATTTCGCAATTCGGTTTGATGGAAATCTCACGCCAGCGCCGCCGCGCGGGTGTGCTGCAAGCCACCTCAGAGAAGTGTGAAGCCTGTGATGGCACAGGTCGCCGCCGTTCAATACCATCTTCAGCTTTGCAATTGCTGCGGGCGATTGAAGCCCGCGCGGCAGGCGGCGGCTTACGGGGCATGACGGTCACAGCGCCGACCGATGTGGCCCTTTATCTGCTCAATTCGAAACGCGATCTGCTGTCCGCGATTGAAGAAGACGCTGGCTACACCATCGCCATAAAGTCTTCTGCCTCGATGATCCCAGGTGATTTTGAGATTGATGCCGAAAAGACGTCGAGCGGACGTCGTCGCCGTCAAAAATTCAACCGCGCCGACTTCCTCGAGGGGGATGAGGATGATCATCTCTTGCCAGAAGCTGAGGATGATGAGGACGATGATGTCGAGACCTCAAGCGCATCTGACGATGATGAAGACGATTCCAGCGGTCGTCGCAAACGCCGCCGACGGGGTCGCCGCGGAGGTCGGCGCCGTCGCAAAGAGATGGACGTCATCGATCCAGGCGCACCACCATCAGACGGTGGGGCCTTGCTCGACGGATTGGCGTTGTCGGTCACGAATCTGCTTGGCGAAGAGCCAGAAGAGCTCCCACCCGCGACGGATGGCGGCTTAGAGGCGAAACCCGTCGCGATGGCAGCAGCCCGCTCCCAACCGGCTGAGCAAGAAGCATCGGCAACCGACGAGACTGGTGAAGAGCAGCCTAAAGAAGGCAAAAAGCGTCGCCGGAGACGCCGTCGGAAGCGCCGCGGCGACGGGGCACCCGAAACCGCTGAAACAAACGCCACGAGCGAAACCGCTGAAGCTGAAGAGGCGCCATCCGCGGAAGGCGACACTCCGCCAGCGACCGAGGACACACCAGACCCTGCGGCCGAAGAACCGCCAATTAAATTGGTGGTCGAAAATGCTGAGCCGGTTGACGTAAACGAGCCTGTTCAGGCATCTGAACTAGAACAAGTCGCCGAAGTGGCAGTTGAGCCGGAACCAACTCCTGAGCCCGAAGCGCCTCAAGAAGAGCCGGCACAGCCGATTACAACCGAGCCCGTTCTCGAATCCACCGCCAAGCCCAAGAAGAAAAAACGAGGCTGGTGGTCGCGTTAAGTCATTGAAATCGCAGGTTGAGGCTTCAAAAAATGCTTGACTTCAGCCTGTGGATTTCATACCTGCGCCGCTGACAAGTAAGCGAACCACGACGAGCGAGCAATCGCTGTCAGTACGGGGGAGCCCAACTGTCTTCTCTTTCAATGTCGGTTTCGACCCGATCTTGCTTTGCGAGGATACTTGGATGACTCATCCCCTGAAGGGCGTTTGCCCCCCGATTCCGGTCCCTTTGATTAAGCGCATCGATGTTGCGTTTGACACGACGACTGTGCATCGCCCTTTCGCAAAGGATGCCGACTATATGGCGGCGGTGGCTGAACCTTTGTAATCCTGGAGCGGGTCTGTCGCCCGCCCTTTCCGACTGAGCCGGACGCGCCTCAATCCACGTGCGTCTGACCCTGCCTCATCTCGATGTCTTCATGTCGTTTTTTCGGAATTGATCCAGCCCATGTTTAACGCTCAATCTTCGCGCCTCGCGCAACCTGCCCTGCTCCCAGACTTTGACCGCCCATTCGGTCTGCCCGTGTTTCGCTCCATCGCCGACGCGATTGAGGCCTATGACGGCGACGACGCGATTTATGTGCTGTACCCGCAGCGCATCGCGGCCGCCGCTGGGCAGTTTATCGACGCCTTCCCGGGCAAGACGCTGTACGCCGTCAAAGCAAACCCTCATCCGGCCGTACTGAAAACGCTCTGGGCGAGCGGTGTGCGCGCTTTCGACGTTGCCTCCATCCGCGAGATCGATCTTGTCGCGGATGCCTGCCCAGATGCTGAGCAATATTTGATGCACCCCGTGAAGTCGCGGCGCACCATTCGGCATGCTTATGCGGCGGGTATTCGCCACTTCGCATTCGATTGCGCCGCGGAGCTTGGCAAAATCTTGGTTGAGACGAATGACGCGCAGGATCTGCACCTCCATTTGCGTTTAGCGCTCCCAAAGGGCGGCTCAGCGAGCATGCCGCTCGATGGGAAATATGGTGCGACCTATCATGACGCGGTTGAACTTTTGCGCGCGGCGAGACCGGTCGCTGCGAAGCTTGGCGTTTGTTTCCATGTTGGCAGTCAATGCATGGACCCGGCCGATTATATCGCGGCGCTGTCATATGTTCATGGATTGCTGGAAGCGGCAGACGTGGTTATCGACAGCCTCGATTGCGGAGGCGGCTTTCCGGTTGCGTATCCCGGCCTAACACCGCCGCCCATGCAAGCCTATTTCGATCGGATCGCAAAAGGCTTGGATATTTTTGGGTTCCGTGATCTTGAAATTATTGGCGAGCCAGGCCGCGCGCTGTGTGGTGAAGGCGGATCAACTTTGACCCGCGTTGAACTTCGCAAAGGGCAAGACTTGTATCTGAACGAAGGCTCGTACGGATCTCTGTTTGATGCGGCCCAGTGTGCTTGGAAGTATCCTGTAAAACTTCATCGCGACGCGGACGTGCAAAGTGAGATGGCGCCGTTCCGCTTCTTTGGCCCAACCTGCGATAGTCTCGACGCTATGGCGGGCCCTTTTGTCCTTCCAGCCGATACGCGTGAGGGCGACTGGATCGAAGTCTGTCATCTTGGCGCGTATGGACAAGCCATGGCGACCGACTTTAACGGCTTCCAATCTGAGACAACGGTCGCAATCCTCGACTAATCCGTTAAAACACTCCGATCGCCGGTTTAAAAGCAGGAGCGTCGCAGGGTCGTGGGCAAAGCACTGATGCTTCAAGGCACTGGCTCGGATGTCGGAAAATCTGTGCTCACCGCCGCTTTGTGTCGGATCGCTAAGCGGCGCGGAATCCGCGTCGCGCCGTTCAAGCCGCAAAACATGTCGAACAATGCCGCGGCCTGTCCAGATGGCGGTGAGATTGGCCGGGCGCAGGCGCTTCAAGCGCGCGCGGCTGGCTTGGTGCCGCATACCGACATGAACCCGGTCCTCTTGAAACCAGAAACCGATCGCGCAGCGCAGGTCGTGGTGCATGGCAAAGCGCTCACCACGATGCAGGCCGACGATTATATGGCCAATCGCGATAAGCTGATGGGCGCGGTGATGGCGAGCTTCGAACGACTCAAGCATGACTATGACCTCGTATTGGTCGAAGGCGCAGGCAGCCCCGCCGAGGTCAATCTCCGTGACCGCGACATCGCCAATATGGGGTTTGCCCGGCGCGCCGATGTGCCGGTCTGCTTGATTGGCGACATCGATAAAGGCGGCGTGATCGCTGCGCTCGTTGGCACTCAGACGGTGATTTCGACGGATGATGCCGCGATGATAAGGGGCTTTATCGTCAATAAGTTCAGAGGTGATCCGAGCCTCTTCGAAGATGGCGTGGATTTCATTGAACAGCGCACAGACTGGCGCTGCTTCGGCGTCGTGCCCTGGGTTTCGGCAACGGCCAGACTGCCCGCTGAAGACGCGGTGACACTTCAAGACCCGGCCCGCGACGCAGACGGCGTCATTAAAATTGCGGCGCCTATGCTGTCTCGCATCGCCAACTTTGATGATGCGGATCCATTGAGACTTGAGCCGGGCGTTGCGTTCGAATGGGTGCCGCCAGGACAAACGCTGCCACGGGATGCCGATTTGATTATCCTCTTCGGCACGAAATCAACTCTAGGCGATCTCGCATTCCTCCGTGCGCAAGGATGGGATCATGACTTATTGGCACACGCCCGCGCCGGCGGTCATGTGCTCGGCATTTGCGGCGGCTATCAAATGCTCGGACGAAAGATTCGCGACCCGCATGGCTATGATGGCGCGCCCGGAGAGGTCGCGGGACTGGGCCTGCTCGATGTCGAAACTGAGATGACGTCAACGAAAACGATCGTCGAGGCTCGAGGGACTGACGCGAACTCGAATACGCCAATTCGAGGATATGAGATACATACCGGTCAAACCGCAGGGCCGGACTCCAACCGGCCTTTCGCGCACTTGGCACAAGGAACAGACGGCGCGCGCTCCGCCAATAATCGCATCCAAGGGACATATTTACACGGCGCGTTCGCGTCCGATCCATTCCGCCGCGCTTGGCTCGCATCGCTGGGTGCGACCCACCAATCGGAACTCGCCTATGAGGCTTCCGTTGAGACCGCGCTCGATCAACTCGCAGATGAGGTCGAAGCCGCGCTTGATGTGGATGCGCTGTTAGGGCTCGCGGGTTAGACCAGCTGATCCCAATCTTTGCTTAGGCGGTTGGCGGCATTGATAATCCCGACCATCGAATAGGTCTGTGGGAAATTACCCCATAGCTGGCTGGTTTCGGTCTCAACATCTTCGGAGAGAAGGCCGAGTTTCGTCCGCGTTTTCAGAACAGCTTCAAACATTGAACGCGCCTCGTCGATCCGACCCACGCGTGCGAGCGCATCAATATGCCAGAACGTACACGCCGTGAACGCCGTTTTCGGTTTGCCGAAATCATCCTCGATCCGATAGCGGTAGACGTGATCGCCGACGCGTAACTCCTCATCGACCCGGTCCACGGTGGCGATGTAGCGGGGATCCATTGGGTCAATGAAGCCAATCTCTGCCATTAACAGCACCGACGCGTCGAGGTCTTCGCGTCCGAATGCGCCCGTGAAGGCTTGGCGCTCTTCATTCCAAGCGAGCTCCAGAATTGTGCTTCGGATTTCATTCGCGCGAGCGTGCCAATGGGTGGCGCGGTCGCCGCGCCCAAGCGTCTCGGCAATCTTTGCTAAGCGGTCGCACGCGGCCCAGCACATAATGGCCGACGAGGTGTGCACATGGGCAATCCCGCGGAACTCCCAGATGCCGGCATCCGGTGTGTTGTAGACTTGATAAGCGCGCTCGCCGACTTGTTCGAAGTGCTCAAACTCGAGCTCGCCGGCTTTCGTTAGGAGACGATCATCAAAGAAAGCCTGCGCCGCGCCGAGCACCACATGCCCATACACATCGTGTTGAATATGCTCTGCCGCTTGGTTGCCGATCCGAACCGGCCCCATCCCTCGATAGCCTGGCAAGCGGTCCGCAATTTCTTCGGTGAGGTCGTCTTCAAGCGCAACACCATATACGGGCTGGATATGTCCGCCTTTGGTCAGCGCGACCGTGTTGCGCAAATAACCGAGATAGCGTTCCAGCGTGCCGACCGCCGACAAACGGTTGAGCGCGGTTACTGTGAAATAGGCATCACGGAGCCAGCAATAACGATAATCCCAGTTGCGTTCAGATCCCTCATGCTCGGGAATAGAGGTCGTTAGCGCCGCAACGATGCCGCCCGTTTCTTCATAAACGCAAAGCTTGAGCGTAATCGCGGCGCGAATGACCGCGTCTTGCCATTCCGGCGGGGTGGCCAAACGGCGTGACCATTGTTGCCAATTGTGAAGCGTGCGTTGAAGCCAATCCGTTGCAATCGCGTCGGCGCTGTCTGAAAGAGGTTCATCAGGCCCGAGAATGAAATTGATCTCCCGATCCAACACAAACTCGCGCTCGTCCATGATGTAGGAGACAGGCGCGTCTGTCGTTACGCGGAAGTCGAACTCCTCATTCGGAAAGCGAATATGTGAGACGCCGCGGCGGCGGATCACCGCGCGTTCGCCGTGCCCGGTTTCGGCGCGCAAATAGACTGTGAGCCGCGGCATACCCTTAAGCGGTGTGATCCGTCGAACGACAGAGGTCGGTCGGAACACGCGCCCACGGTCAACGAAACGCGGTGCGAAATCAGTGATTTTTATGGCTGAGCCATCCGCGGCTGTGAGCACTGTTTCAAGAACGGCGGTGTTGCGAATATAGGTCTGCTCTGCACTCACTTGGTCAGCAAGCGCCACGGCAAAGCGCCCGCCGCCGCCGAGTAGTTCGTTGAAAACCGGCTCCCCATCAAGACGTGGCAGACACAACCACTGGATCGAAGCAGACGGATCGACCAAAGCCGCAACTGTGCCATTGCCAATGATGCCAAGCTCAAGTGTGCTCATCTATGATGCTCCGTAGCCATGCCCAAACCCCTTTTGGGTCATCAAATCGATACTCTGCGAGTGTCGTGCCAGGTCCAACCTTGATGCCATATCCGCCGAGTTCAATTGCAGTCCGCATGGCGTCTTCATCGGTTACGTCGTCTCCGACCATTACCGGAATGCGATCGGCGAAGGTTTCGGTATTCATGATGGACCGCAACGCAGTCCCTTTATTGGCGCGCAAGGGCTTCAGCTCGATCACCATTTTGCCATGCTGCGCCTTATAACCATCAATCGTCTCGGCCAGCGCCATGAGCTTGGTCACGAGCTGTGTTTCGGCTTCCGGATTTTGGCGAAAATGTATGGCCAAGACCGGGCCTTTTTCTTCAATCCTAACGCCCTCGAACAGATCGGTGATGGCCGCCACTTGAGCGAGGATATCTGGTGAGATTGGGTCAGGAAAAGACGGTGGGGCTTCGCCAGGCGCGCAGATCTCTAATCCGTGCCCGCCAGCCCTCATAAGTTCGATCGGCGTCCGTGAGGATAGATCGCGGATGTCTCTTCCGCTGATCAGCACGATCGCGCCGGCCAGTTTAGCTTGAAGCCGAAACAGCGTCTCAGCGCCAAACTCCGGCAAATCAACCGTATCCGGGTCGTCTTGCAGCGGCGCGAGCGTCCCATCGAAGTCTAGAAACAAGGCATGCGTGTCGAGTGTCAGTTTCGGAGCGTTTGAATCAGGTTCCATAAAGCGCGTTTACGCCGATCCGCCCTGCAGTGCATCTAGATCTTTCAGGAAATTTTGCCGCCACCATGCAATGTCTTGTTCGGTGACAATTCTGCGCAATTCTTGCCAGCGATCAATGCGCTCTTCGAGCGGCATTGTAAGGGCATGATGGATCACTTCAGCGAGCTTTCCGGTATCGTGTGGATTGACCAACAAAGCGGACTTCAACTGTTCCGCAGCGCCGGCAAATTCCGAGAGAATCAGAACCCCGGGGTCGCTTGGATCTTGCGCCATCACGTATTCTTTGCAGACCAAATTCATCCCGTCTCGAAGCGGCGTCACCAAGCCAACGCGCGCCATGCGAAACAAACCCGCCAACTCCTCGCGCTTATAAGAGCGCGCGAGATAGCGAAGGGGCAACCAGTCCAAATCGCCGTGATCTCCATTGATCCTACCGGATAAACGGTCGAGCGATTTGCGAAGCTCTTTATATTCTTCGACTTTGCTGCGCGACGGCGGCGCAATTTGCGTCACGGAGACATTGCCGATGGTTTCGGGATAATCATCGAACAGACGCCCCACCGCTTCAAACCGTTCCGGCAGGCCTTTAGAATAGTCCATGCGGTCGACACCGACCACCAGAGAGCGCCCACCAAGAAAACGTCCGATACGGTCCGCAGCCGCTTGCGCCGCTTCGGTTTTTGCAGCCTTTTCAAAGCCTTCCGCATCAATTCCGATCGGATAGGCTTCGATTTTCACGATCTTATTGAACACTTCCAGACGGCCATCATCGAGCTGTTTGGCTTTACAATCCTCAATCAGATAGCGCGCAAAATTGGAGCGGTCTTGCTGCGACTGGAACCCGATCACCGAGAAATTGCACATCGCGCGCGCGATCCACAAATGCTCTGGCAGCGCGCGGAAAACTTCCGGCGCTGGGAATGGAATGTGGAGGAAAAAACCAATCGGCCCATCCCACCCTGCCCGGCGCAAGGAGTCGCCCATTAACAGGAAATGGTAGTCATGCACCCAAACGGAGTCGCCTTCGCGTAAGCGATCTGCGACGAGGCTGGCAATCCTCTGATTGACGGACACATAGGATTGAAAGGCTTCGCTATCGAAGGAGGCAAGATCCACCCGGTAATGGAAAACCGGCCAAAGCACCGAATTGGCATAATGCAGGTAATAGAGCTCATGCTCTTCGTGCGACAGGTCAGTCAGGACAAACTCGACGCCATCATCTTTGAGGGTCCGCAGACTTTTCGTTGGTTGATCGACAAGATCGCCCGACCAGCCGAACCAGACCCCACCGGTAGATTTCAAGGACTCCCAGACCGCAACTGCCAGTCCCCCTGCCCGCGCGCCCGGATCTGCCGCGGTCCGGTTCGAAATCGCAATTAGCCTTCCCATGACAGCAGTCTTACGCAAATGCCCGCGCAATGACAGGAGAAAATCGCCGGAAGGTAGAGTTCATGTCGTTTCTTCATGTCCGTGATTTGATTGACCGAGCGTCGCCTTTGCAGAGATCAATCTAAACACACGCTTGGAGACGATGAGATGACAGATACAGATTTCACTGGACAGCGCGTTCTCGTGGTCGGCGGCACAAGCGGCATTGGCAATGGCATTGCTCAAGCATTTCGTGTTCGCGGAGCTGACGTAGAAGTCTGGGGCACGCGCGCAAGCGCAATCGACTATAGCGCTGCAGACGGCTCTGACCTCTCCGGCCTCGTCTACCAGCAAGTTGATGTTGGCGATCCCAATGCGATTGCTGGGGCTTCATTATCATTCGAGACGCTCGACGTTTTGGTCTTGTCGCAAGGCATCGTGGCCTATCAGCGCGCTGAATTTGAACGCGAAGGCTGGGATCGCGTCATGGCGGTCAACTTGGACAGCCTCATCCATTGCTGCGAGAAGTTTCGTCCGCATTTAGCGCAAACCAAGGGAGCGATTATCACGATCAGCTCTGTGTCCGGCACCCGCGCCAATA
>JBCBBY010000024.1:0-42893 GCA_038531195.1 Pseudomonadota bacterium | reverse complement strand
CAGAAAATCTGAATTCAGTCATCGTCTGTTCAGATTACCCAGTTGCGCCCGACTCGGACTGAGCTATGCTTAGCGCATGACGCGTATTTCTATTGTTTTTAGTGGGTTGGCAACGGCGATGACATCTTGCGCAGACACACCGGAGCCCTTGCCCCAAACTCTAAGCCTGCCGGACAACTATAGTCTCGTCTGGGCCGATGAATTTGAGACGGACGGTCTGCCCGATCCGACCAAATGGGGCTATGACACGGAACGCAACGCTGAAGGCTGGTATAATGAAGAGCTGCAATATTACAGCGCCGCCCGATCCGAGAATGCCCGCGTCGAGAATGGCCGATTGATCATTGAGGCGCGAAAAGAGCTGCTCCCAGCTGACCAATTCCCAGATACGGGCGGGCAAAGCTACACCTCTGCCCGCCTTTTCACAGAAAACATCGTCGCCTGGAAGTATGGCTATTTCGAAATTCGCGCAAAACTGCCGTGCGGCCGCGGCCTATGGCCGGCCATTTGGACACTGCCAAATGGCGCCTTCACCTGGCCGGATGATGGCGAGATCGACATTATGGAATATGTCGGCTGGGACGCGAACCAGTTCCACGCCACCGTCCACACCAGAGACAACAACCACACGCGCGACAACGAATATAGCGCCACCTATACCACTGACACCGCCTGCGGCGAGTTCCACACCCATAGTTTGCTCTGGACCGAGGATGACATCCTGATCGCCGTCGATGGCACGCCCTATTTTCGTTACCCGAAAGGCGATAGGGGCTTTGGCGAGTGGCCGTTTGACCGCGCGCATTTCCTGTTGCTCAACGTCGCCATTGGCGGCTGGGGCGGTCAGCAAGGGATAGACGACACCGTCTTCCCGGCTCGGATGGAAGTCGACTATGTCCGCGTCTATCAAAAAGCAGATGCCAGCTAAACGCTGAAGCCCCTTGCACTGCCGGGCAACCCGCGCCATACGCGCCTGAATCAAAAAAATCCTCGATGGAGTCGACCATGTCCTCTGCGCCCAAAAAAGTTGTTCTGGCTTATTCCGGAGGGCTCGACACTTCGATCATCCTGAAATGGTTGCAAACCGAGTTTGGCGCCGAGGTCATCACCTTCACCGCCGATCTCGGCCAAGGCGAAGAGATCGAACCGGCCCGCGCCAAAGCCATCGCCGCTGGCGTCAAACCTGAGAATGTTTTCATCGAAGATGTCCGCGAAGAATTTGTCCGCGACTTTGTCTTCCCAATGTTCCGCGCCAATGCGGTCTATGAAGGCGTCTACCTGCTCGGCACCTCGATTGCCCGCCCACTCATCGCCAAGCGCCAGATTGAGATTGCCGACATGATGGGCGCTGATGCCGTCTGTCACGGCGCCACGGGCAAAGGCAATGACCAGGTCCGCTTCGAGCTCGGCTATTATGGCCTCAACCCCGACATCAAAGTCATCGCCCCCTGGCGCGACTGGGAGTTCAAATCGCGCACCGACTTGCTCGCTTTTGCCGAAAGCCAGGGCATTGAGATCGCCAAAGACAAACGCGGCGAAGCGCCCTTTTCGGTGGATGCCAACCTGCTCCACTCCTCGTCCGAAGGCAAAGTCCTGGAAAACCCAGCTGAGGCCGCCCCTGAATTCGTCCACTTGCGTACGGTCGCGCCGGAAGACGCCCCGGATGAGCCGGAAGTGATCACAATCGGTTTCGAAAAAGGCGATGCCTGCGCCATTAATGGCGAAGCGATGAGCCCGGCGACGATCCTGACCAAGCTAAACGACTATGGCCGCAAGCATGGCATTGGCCGCTTGGACCTGCTCGAAAACCGCTTTGTCGGTATGAAGTCGCGCGGCATCTATGAGACGCCAGGCGGCACTATCCTCCTCACCGCGCATCGCGGTATGGAATCGATCACGATTGACCGCGGCGCCGGCCATCTCAAAGACGAGCTGATGCCGAAATATGCGGAGCTCATCTATAATGGCTTCTGGTGGAGCCCGGAGCGCGAAATGCTACAGGCGGCGATTGACCATTCGCAGCGTTACGTCACCGGCGAGGTGAAAGTGAAACTGTATAAAGGCGGCGTGCATTTGGTCGGCCGCGACAGTCCATACTCGCTTTATCGCGAAGATATTGTGACGTTTGAGGATGATCACGGGGCGTATGATCAGAAGGATGCGGAAGGCTTTATCAAGCTCAACGCGCTGCGGCTACGGATCCTGGCGGGACGGGATCGGAAGTTTGGGAAGAATGGTTGACGAAAAATCACCTAGCGTCGTCGGATTAAATCATGGACGAATGCTACATCTCCACGTCAATGAGGCTCGACGGTTAGCTCATAGATTGCTTGCTGATTGCATGACAATTCGTCCAGTCGAATTGATGGGCGATGCGATTGAGCCATTTTTCGATGATTTGTTCAATTTTGCATTTCACGCACGTCGAATAACGGAACTCACCGACATTGGAAGTAAGGACGAAATCGACAAAGAGAACGTATTTAATCACCATGGCGTAGAAGATGCTTCGAGCTATAAGTACGAAGAAATTTTGAACTACATCATGCATTGCCGATCAATTTCCATAGGATTGTCTGATTGGATGGGAAACAAACGCTGGATAAACTCAAAGCAAGAGAAAATACTCTCTTTCATTAAGATTGAGACCGACTGGCGCTCAAAGGAAATTTTCTACGTATTCCCTCTCGTAAGCCATTTCCTCCACAACATACTCCCTAAGATCGCGGAACCAAAACCTTTGAAGACCATGATACACTAAGTATTTGGCCACAAATCAAGCGAACGTAGTTTATATTGCTAAGCAGCTATTTCTAGTCGGTTGATTTGCTATCGGGAGTTTGAAAAAAAATTCCGTTCGTCGTCAGGTCCTCTATATGCCCTCCAACTTTTTAGAGAACACGCGCTTCTATTTTTGCTGCTAAGCCCCATTCAAATTCTGTGTCGCCGCGCGAATAAGCGCTCTAGTCCCTTCCAACTGCACTTGGCCTTACGGACACAGTCCCCTCCAAGCGCTCCCCACAGCATGTCTGTGGGGTCCAGCACGCGATCTCACCGCATAATCGGGAGCGGACTTATCTCTCCCGATCCAATCCGCAAGTTTTCGTGATGGATTGCCCAGACGAGCTGGGCAAAGCGTTGAACGGAGCGCGGGCTCGAAGCGAAACAATGAGACACTGAGAGGTTGAGCGACGAGCATTGCCGGCTTGAACTCTGCTCATGACCCGGTTTGACTTTGTCGCCACCTACATCATGGCCAATCGCAAGAATGGTGCGATCTATACCGGGTGTTCGTCAGACCTTCCGGCGCGGGTCGGCCAACACAAAGACGGCATTGGCGCGAGTTTACGAAAACATATGCCTGCACGCACTTGGTTTGGTATCAGCGCTTTGACGAAATGCCCTTTGCCGTGAAGCGCGAGAAGCAAATTAAACGCTGGCCCAGGCAATGGAAGATCAACTTGATCGAAGCCAAGAACCGGGTCTGGTCGGATTTGTCGGGTGAGCTGATTTAGCGATCTTTGTTGTTGCCTTCCATCATGCTCCTCCACCCCGCCGTCGAGGAGACGCCCGCGCACCCACATTTTCGCCCCCCATTGCCCTTCCGTAAAATCTCCCGCACATCTAAGCGCTACCCGTGGAGACAAGCCCATGCTCAACCCGATCAAACCGCTCGCGCTCGCTGCCCTATTCGCAGGCGCGGCGCACGCCCAATCTGCGCCGGACGCCGCGCCCGAGATCTCCACCGAGCCATACGCATTCTCCCCCGAGGCCCCTTTCGCATCGGAGATCTACAATTTCTTCGTCCAAGACGAATTGTTCCCGCCGACGGCTTGTCGCACCGTTTTCACGGGCAGCTCGAGCATCCGGTTCTGGCTGACCCTGCAGGACGATTTCCCAGATCTTAAGCCGCTCAATCGCGGTTTTGGTGGATCGGAAATCAAAGACGTGATCGGCTATTTCGACATTCTCCTGACCCGGCATCAACCGAAAGAAATCGTCTTCTATGCCGGTGAAAATGATCTCAATTTCGGCGTCAGTCCCGCCGAAACCGCGCGGCGCCTCGAGGCCTTCATGGATCTTAAGACCGATCGGCTCGGCGACGCGCCCGTCTATTTCCTCGCCATTAAGCCCTCCTTCGCGCGCACCGCGGACTTGGCGGCGCAAACCGAAACCAACACAATCGTCGAAGCTGTGGCCGATGCGCGCAGCGATCTCATCTATGTCGACATCGCGACACCGATGATAGACGGCGAGACGCTAAAGCCGATTTTCATCTCTGATCAGCTGCACATGAACTTGGACGGCTATGCGATTTGGACAGAGGTATTGGCCGACCTTCTCGCGGATCCGAAGCGACCGGTTCGAACGGGCTGCGAATAAAGCCAACGCCCTGACAATCCGCCGCGCGGCGATCCGGCGGCTTTCCTCAGCGCGGATGGCTAGCTTATCTCGGCCATAGGAGGGACACCATGGCCAATATCTTACTCTACATTGCCGGAGGGCTCACCATCGGAATCGCCATTGTGCATGGCTATATCGGCGCCACGCAAGTGGTCGGGCCGAGCACGGCGCCGACACAAGCGGTCAAACGTATCCTGCATGCGATCATGTTTCTTTCGGCCGTCTATTGGTTTGTGGGCGGCGTGGTCCTGGTCGCTGCGCCGTTTCTTTTCGAAGGCGAGACTCGCCAATGGGTCGTCTATGTCATCGCCGCAATGCTGATGACTGGCGCGCTCGGAAACATGTGGAGCACTCGGGCCAAGCACTTTGGCGGATATTTTTTGCTGATCGTCAGCGGACTAGCGCTTGCCGGCGCGTAATCGCCCCTTGCTCTTACGCGCTGCGCATCCCAAATCAACCAAGTCAAAACAACACGGCTGGAGGAGCCCCTACATGACCACTCCCATCTATAAATCGACGATTGGCGTGATGATCCGCCAGGCTGAAGCTTTGGTCGGCATCATGGCCGCAGGCCGCGAACATCTGGTCGACGGCGCCGATGCGTTCATCAATGAAAAGCTGGTCGACGACATGTTGCCCTTCTCTTTCCAGATCCGGGCGGTTGCACACCAGTCTATTGGCGGCATCCACTCTATGCGCTCCGGTCAGGCCGGCCCACCACCAGAGATGGACGTGAGCTCTTATGCGCAGCTTGAGACGCTGCTTGCGGATACGATCACGGAATTGAAATCGATTGAAGCGTCTGAGATCGATAGCTTGCTCGACAATGACCTGATTTTTGCTCTGGGCGATTTTAAATTGCCATTCAAAGGCCTCGGCTTCCTGACCTCTTTCATGATGCCAAACTTCTTCTTCCACATGACCACCGCTTACAATTTGCTGCGCCAGAAAGGCGTGCCGATTGGCAAGCGCGAATATCTCGGTGCCATGGACATGAGTATGGGCTAGCGATGAGCGATCGCGAAGGATTCATCGAAGCGATTAAGCGCGCGCACGCTGAAGGTGGCCCCGACGGCGTGCGGGCCGCGCTGGGAACCTTTCTCGACACCTGGGGCGGGCCGCCAGATTGGATCGGCTCGCTCAAAGGCGGTGAGTTTTCAGTGATTTACCGCGATGATGTCCTGACCATTATGAACATTATCTGGCCGAAAGGTATCATCACCGAGCCGCACAATCATAATAGCTGGGCGGTGATCGGCATCTATCAGGGCCGCGAGGATAATTTGCTCTGGGCGCGCGACGGCGATGGGATCAAGCCGATCGGCGCGCTCACCTTGGCGCAAGGCGACACACACCTGATGTCCAAGGATGACATTCACACCGCCTACAATCCAAGCCAAAGCCTAACCGGCGCCATCCACATCTACGAAGGCGATTTTCTAACCACGCCCAAACGCGAATGGGACCCAGTCACGCATGAAGAACGGCCGCGCCTGATGGCCGAGACCTTCGCCAAGTTTGAGGCTTAGTCTGCAGCGCTCAGGCACGGCCACAATGATCTAGTCCGCGGCGGCTTCGAGCAATTTCTGCTTGAACAACACGCCCGCAAGGGCAGCGCCAATCAGAGGCGCGATGATGAACAACCAGAGCTGACTGATCGCCACTCCGCCAACGATCACGGCGGGTCCAAAGCTGCGGGCTGGATTGACCGAAACGCCGGTCACTTGAATGCCGACAATGTGGATCAGCACCAGCGTCAGACCAATCGCGAGTCCTGCGAACTGAGCCGGTGCGCCCGATTGGGTCGCGCCGAGAATGACGACCAAGAAGATAAAAGTCGCCACCACTTCGAATACGAAGGCAGCAAGGAGCGTATACTCCCCGAGATAGCCTGGCCCCCAACCATTCGCGCCAAGGCCGCCTTCCGCCAGTGAATAGTCGGCTTTGCCGGAAGCGATGAGCAGCAAAACACCTGCGCCAATGGTGGCGCCAATGAATTGCGCGATCCAATATTGGATCATCTCGCCCGCACTCATTCGACCAGCCACGAAGGCTCCGAACGAGACCGCTGGATTGACGTGGCAACCTGAGATCGGCCCGATCCCATAGGCCATGGCGACGATTGCAAGCCCGAACGCAAACGCAATTCCGAGCTGCCCGACGGCCTCGACACCGACAGTGCCAGCCCCAGCCAGAACGGCAGCGCCGCACCCGAACAGGACCAATGTGAATGTACCGACCGCTTCTGCGATTATTTTTTTCATTAACTCTTCCTCCCTCCAGATGAGTGACCCCATCATGGCGGAATTTGCGTTCAATGAAAACTGATGCGCCTATCCGCGCTGCGAACGCCGGCTAACCGGCGTGGAATAGCGAGGTGATGATATCCGTCCCAGCGGCCCCGCCCGACCGACGACGACGACGGCGACGCATCCGCGACTGCAGCTCATCACGCGCCACTTTCAGCGGCTGCGCATCCGCTTCTTGCCGCGCCAGTTCTTCGCGATTGTCGCAGAACTCGGCGTAGGCTTCGAGCTCTGGAGCAAGATCCATCGCTGCCAGGTCGACCATGATCGTATCATCAAGGAAGCCAATCCCAGGCAGGTCATCTGGAATGATATCATTCGGATCGGCGAAGTAAGCGAGGACTTCCAAGACCCGGTCGCGATCGTCATTCTCAAGGTTCCAATCTCGGTCTTTCAGCATGTCGACCATGTTCTGGAGGGTCAGCATGCGCGACACGACGAAGGTCGGCGGGTCGCTCTCTAACGCCTTTACCGCCAGCGCTTCAGCAGCGAGAATGACCCGATCATCATCCTTCAACGCCCGGTTCTTACGGGCCTTAGACAGCCGGTTGCGGAAATACTCGATATCCTTGGGACCGAGTTCGAAATTGATCCGAAGGGTTTCAGCAGATTGCACGTCCATCTCTAATGGTCTCCCCGTAGCAAAGATTTGGCCGCACGATGCCGATAGATCTGCCAGGATGCAAGCCAGAATTTAGAATAAAAACCAGCTTTTAGGCTTGCCCAGGCGATGCATCCACGCTTGGCTTCCCGAAACACCAGGGAGGCACCACTATGACGCGTATTTCAACCGCATCCGCAGAACAATTGGAATCGAGCAAAGACCTACTCGCATTAGCGACCGCAGCAATGGGGTTTGAAGCGAACTCGCTTAAAGTCATGGCGCGCCAACCCGCCATCCTCCAAGGCTTTATGGGCCTGTCCGCCGCCATACTCGGTCCCGGCGCCAGCTTAGATCCGGTGCTCCGCCAGATGATCGCGCACATTACAAGTGCCGCAGCTGGTTGCGCATACTGCCAAGCGCATACAGCCCATGGCGCAGAACATCGCGGCGGCAACGCGGAAAAGCTCGCCATGCTGTGGGAATACGAAACGAGCGATTTGTTCAGTGCGGCTGAGAAAGCCGCGCTCGATTTGGCACTCGCGGCTGGCGCGGTCCCCAACCAAGCGACCGACGCGCACTTCGATGCCCTGCGCCCGCATTTCAGCGAGGATGAAATTGTCGAGATCGTCGCGGTCATCTCCCTGTTTGGGTTTCTCAACCGTTGGAACGACACGCTCGCCACCACACTCGAAGACAGCCCGCTCGCCTTTGCAGAATCACATCTCGCCCCTAAGGGCTGGATCGCAGACAAACACAAAGACTAACATGCCCATCAGACCTTATCGCGAGACCGACCTAGACCTCCTCCACGCTGCCAATGTCGCTTCAGTTCCTGGCGTTGGGGCTGCGACCCGTGATGAGCTGCAAACCTGGATCGACTTATCCACCTGTTTCGTTGCGACAACGGAGACGGATGAGCCGCTGGGCTTCATCACATTGATCCCGACGGGCGTCCACGCGTATGAAAGCGCCAATCTCCGTTGGTTCGAACAGTATAGCGATCGCACGGGCAAGGCCGTTATCTATGTAGACCGTATCGCGCTCTTGCCCGAGGCGCGCGGACAGCGCCTCGGCGAGAAGCTCTACCAAGCGGCCTTCGCACATTTCGCCAACCTTGATGAGATTGGCTGCGAAGTGAATACGCTGCCCCCCAATCCCGGGTCTCATCGGTTTCACCAACGTCTTGGTTTCGATGACGCCGGCACGCAAGTCTTTGTACCGGGAGAGAAGGCCGTCACTTACTATGTCAGGCCGCTAAAATAATCTGATCCATCGGGCGGGTTAAACCGCAACCACTTTCTGTTCGATCGCGCCGAAAATCGACTTGCCTGCCGTGTCCATCATTTCAATCCGGACCGTGTCTTCCGGCTTCATAAACGGCGTTTTGAACGCGCCGCTGGCAATTTTCTCGATCATGCGGATTTCGGCGATGCAGGAATAGCCGAGCCCGCCTTCGCTGACAGGCTTACCCGGTCCACCATCGGCGCCTTTGTTTGACACCGTGCCCGATCCTATCACGGTGCCGGCGGTCAACGGCCGCGTCTTGGCGGCATGACTGACCAGCCGCGCCAATGAAAATGTCGCGTCCACCGCGGCTTCTGCGCGGCCGAAGGCGGCTCCGTTGTAATCCACCCGCAATGGCAGATGGACAAGACTGTCTTTCCAAGCTGCGCCCAACTCGTCTGGTGTCACTGCGACCGGCGAAAAGGCACTTGGCGGCTTGGACTGAAAGAAGCCAAATCCTTTGGCCAGCTCTGGCGGGATCAGTCCGCGCAAGGAGACATCATTGCACAGCATGATCAGCTTGATGTGATCGGCAGCGTCCGCCTCGCTCACCCCCATTGGAACGTCATCGGTAATGACCGCGATCTCGCCTTCCATGTCACAGCCCCAGGCCACGTCGCCGAGCGGGATATCATCGCGCGGCCCGAGGAACGCGTCTGAACCGCCTTGGTACATGAGAGGGTCATCGTAAAAGCTCTCCGGCACTTCCGCGCCACGGGCTTTGCGGACCAGTTCGACATGATTGATATAGGCCGACCCATCCGCCCACTGGAACGCTCGCGGCAGCGGGCTTTCGCAATCATGCTCATGGAACCGGAAGGTCGGAACGGAGCCGAGCTCAACCCCTTCGGCCATACGTGCGAGACGCGGCGCGGCGGTCTCCCAATCATCGAGCGCGGCTTGCAAGGTTGGCGCAATGCGAGCGGCATCGGTGCAACGGGTCAGGTCTTTCGAGACAACGACGAGGCGCCCGTCACGGGAGCCGTTTTTCAAGGTGGCAAGTTTCATAATTAGTCCTAGCTCGCGTATTGAATTGTGGGTTCCAGCATTGGGTTTGATTTGGCGAGGGATCTGACTCTATGTTTCAGCTCATCCCTCTCTTTCTTTCGCATCGGTCTTTCCCGCATCACCTTCATAATCAAGCGATAACCGCGGTCTGAAGGTTCTGATCGGTCGACCAAAATCATTTCAGGCCAGATACCATCTGCAATATTGCCAAGCTGGTGAGCCGCCGTTTCAGCGCTCATGTAATCTGGAACCGAAAAGCAGATCGATACAGTTTCCAATCAACTCTCTTCCGCAATCTTCTCATGCAGCCAGGCCGCATGGCGCGGGGCTTTCTTCGTCTGACTCCATTCTTCCAGCATATCCGGCGCAACGCGTTTCAATTCCGCATACTGATCCGGCGTACCGATATCGCAGGCAAGCTCCAGCCGGTGCCCGTTTGGGTCGAAGAAATAGATCGATTTGAATATGCCATGATGCGTCGGGCCGAGCACGTCCAGGCCATGCGCCTCTGCGCGGGCCTTGGCGGCTTCCAACTCTTCCATCGAACCGATCTTGAAGGCGATATGCTGCACCCATTGCGGGGTGTTCTCATCACGGCCCATGTCCGGCTGTTCGGGCAGTTCGAAGAAGGCGAGCACATTGCCATTTCCGGCATCGAGGAAGATGTGCATGTAAGGATCATAGGCGCCGGTCGACGGCACATGGTCTTCAGCAATCGCCAGCTGGAAATCCATGCCGAGCACGTCGCGATAAAATTCCACGGTCTGTTTGGCATCCTTGCAGCGATAGGCGACGTGATGGACGCCTTGCAGGTTTGGGGTTTCAGTCATTCTTGTCTCCCTTCTTTGGGAACAGGCTCATGCCAATGATCGCGCCGACGAGGCCACCTATGGCCCCGGCGCCTGCACTGGCGCCATATTCAAGCGGGCCCTCGAAATTCAAAAACTGGTCTTTGAGAAATATCGCGCCGAACACACCAAGTAGAAAGATGACAATGGCCGGCAACGACAGTTTGCTCATCAGGCAGGTTCCTCTACGGCCAGAACGCCGCGCTCAACCTGATCACGTTCAATGCTTTCGAACAAGGCTTTGAAATTGCCTTCGCCAAAGCCGTCTTTGTAATCGCCGACACGCTGAATGAACTCAAAGAAAACCGGGCCGAGTTGCGGCTGCGCGAAGATCTGCAACAGCAAACGCGGCTCGCCGCCCTCAGTTGTGCCGTCGAGCAGAATGCCGCGAGACTTCAACTCGTCTTCCGGCTGGCCATGGCCCGGCAGGCGTTCGGACAGCATTTTGTAATAGGTCTCTGGCGGCGCCGTCATAAAGGGCACGCCGAGTTTTTGCAGCTTGTCCCAACACGCGACCAGATCATCGCAAATCAAGGCAATATGCTGAATGCCTTCGCCATTAAACTCGCGCAAGAATTCCTCGATCTGGCCTTTGCCGCCTTCGCCTTCTTCGTTGAGCGGAATGCGGATCTTACCGTCCGGCGCGGTCAGCGCTTTTGAGGTGAGGCCGGTATATTCGCCTTTAATGTCGAAATAGCGGATCTCTTGGAAGTTGAAGAGCGTCTCGTAAAAGTCGGCCCAATATTTCATCCGGCCACCATAGACATTGTGGGTTAGGTGATCGACCAGCTGGAAGCCACAACCGACGGGCTCACGATCAACGCCTGGCAGATATTCGAAATCAATGTCGTAAATCGTGTGGCTGCCTTCGCCATCATCATAGCGATCGATGAGATAGATGATCGAACTGCCAATGCCGCGAATACCAGGAATGTGAAGCTCCATCGGACCGGTTTCCACTGAGACCGGCTCGGCGCCCTGGTCCAGCAAATGCTGATAGGCCTTGCTGGCATTGCGGACCCGGAAGCCCATGCCACAGGCGCTTGGGCCGTGCTCGCGTGAGAAATACCAGGCGGCGGAGCGAGGTTCGTAATTGGTGATGAAATTGATCCCGCCCTGGCGCCACAATTCCACGTCTTTGGAACGGTGACGCGCGACTTTTGAAAAGCCCATGGATTCGAAAACAGGCTCAAGCACGCCCTTTTCGGGGGCTGAAAACTCAATGAATTCAAAGCCGTCCAGTCCGGCTGGGTTCTCAAATAAATCGGCCATGATGCCACCTCCTCGCGCGCTTTCAGCCTCTATACCGCATAATAGTTGCATATACAACTAATTGCTTGAGACTCGCCTTTTTGCCCGACACAGGCCAGACATGCAGGATGTCTGACAGAGCCATCTCTGCCCTCGAACGCGCATGCCGCGCCTTTGCCGATCAGCCCGGCGAGATCGCTGTGATTGTAGAGTCAAAGACAGATCCGTCGGATCGAGTTGTCGTCAATGCGAGCCGAGCGATGCCCTCCGCCAGTCTGATCAAGGTCGCGATTGCCTGCGCCGCAGCGGCAGATCCGGACCTGGACCTCTCGACGCCGCGCACGATCGGTGACCTCGATGAGACCTTTTACTGCTCTATCCTACAAGCGTTTGAGCCGGGTGATCAGGTCTCTCTTAAGACTTTAATCGGGATGATGCTGATCGTCAGCGACAATCCCGCGACCAGCGCCGTTTTGGACGCAGTCGGCATGGACAAGGTCAATGCTTGGCTCGCGGAGAATGGACTGCGCGATACGACCCTGTCTGTGAGTTTTGACGATGCCTCCCTCGGCGCGCCGTTGCGGGCTAATCTGACTACGGCTGAAGATTGCCTGAGGCTGCTGCAGCTCGTCGAGAAGGTGCCCCATTACGGTTTCGTCCGGCACATGCTGCGCAACAATTTGCGCAATGAGCGGATCCCGAAACGTCTCCCCGACAGCGCTGTGATCGCGCACAAGACCGGGACGCTAAATGGACTGATGCACGACATTGCGATCGTGGATAGCCCGGAGGCGGCTTATTATCTCATCGTGCTTGCTGACCGATTGCCAGACGGGCATGACTTTGCTGGCGACATCGCTCGGTTCTCGGAAGAGATCTATTATATAATGGCGGCCTGAGAACGGACAGTCTGGCGAGTGAAGACAACCGACTTATGAATTATCTTCGGTGCTATAGAGATAGAAACGATCGACGCACGTCGTTCATAGAACGCGCAAATCGACCCTTGCGGGATGAATAAAACGAGAAGAGGAAGAACCTCATGAAACATGTGCTAACCGCAATCAGCTTTTTGGGACTTAGCATCGGCGGGTGCGCCTCCGTGGCGCCTGAAACAGATCATATTCTCGATCGCAAGCCAGCAGACGCCGCCATCGACGAAACGGTGCGACAGGGCGGCTTTCCGTTTTTGTATGTTCGCGTCGAAGATCTCGCCGGCAACCTGGTTTACGAACACAATGCCATTAATCACGAATTTGCCCCATCGGCGCCGACTGGCGAGAGCTGGATGCGATTGTGGTCGATGAGCAAAAGCGTCACGATCGCCGTTATTCTGGATCTTGAGGAAGATGGAATACTGAACCGCACCGATCTCGTGACAGATTACATTCCGGAATTTGAAGGTTTAATGGTGCTCGATACAGATGCGGACGCCACGTCGTGCGACAGCGAGCTAGCGGCCCCTAAGCGAGGCATCACCATTGAAGACCTGCTCAACCATAATGATGGCTTTTATTACCCGTTCACGGGATATGCCTGTCTCGATGATGCAATGAAAGCGGCTCGGCTCCCGCAGGCCACCTCCTCGCAAGACCTCATCAACCGAATCGCAAAATTTTCCCTACACCCAGACGGGGTTGGCGAGCATGTCTATGGCATCGGCACGACCGTCCTCGGTTTGGTGGCTGAAAGGGCGACAGGCCAGAGCTTTGACCAGATCGTCGAAACCCGTCTAACGGCACCGCTCGGCATCTCCGATACGCTAAAATACACGCTCCCCGAGGACGTTCGCACCTACCCCCGTGTTTCTGGAGCCGATGGCGAACTGCGCCTCGCAATGCCGGGAGAATTGGATATATTTGGCGGTCCTGTCCCGGAATATGGCCCCGACACCAACATCTTTTTGGGCGGCGAAGGCATGGTGGGTACGACCATAGCTTTCGCCAAGTTCTTGCGCATGATGGGCAGCATGGGTGAACTGGATGGCGTCCGGATTCTCAACGAGGCGACCGTTCGAGATTGGTATGCGCCCAAGACGCAGCTCGACAGTCCATATGGGAAAAACGGTTTCAATATATGGGTGACAAGTGGCACGTTTGACGGGTTACCAGATCAGAAGCCAGGACTGCTTGTCGGCGGAGGATATGAAGGAACTGCGTTCTGGATCGACTTAGACGCCGGTTATGTCGGGCTGATCATGTCGCAAGTTCATTCGCCCGCCACAAATGGGGTGGATGAAGTCTCCAGGATCCGAGGCTTGCTATATGATCATTATCTAGAGCCAACGACTGACTAGCGGCGGATTGCAAGTGCCTGCTTTGATTAGAAGAAGACCGTTTGTGATTACGCGAAATTACTTTTGACGCCTCGGCAGCAGTCTCGCATCCTGCGGCACCGGGTCCTCAAACCCTTTAATCGTGTCGCCGGTCGCTTCATCGATCAGATGCTGGATCAATTCCGGGAACAGCATTGGTTCCGCCGCGGCTTCCCATAAGAAGAACCCGTAAGAGCCGGGGATCGCATTGATCTCGTTAAACCAAAGCTCGCCCGTCTCCTTGTTCGACATGAAGTCAATCCGCGGCGCGCCGCGTTTGCCGAGCGCGGAGAAGGTCCGGCGGGCATAGTCGTGAATCTTGTCTTGCAGCTCTTTTGGCAAGTCTGGATTGATATCGCGGGTCAAAGACAACATGCCCTCTGAGGGTTTGAACGTGCCTTTGGTGCCGCCGCTATCGGAGAGGTATTTCTCCCGGAAATCGAGCAATTCAGCGCCCGATTTTGGGCGTTCAATGGCGGAGAGCTTGATCGCCTCGCCTTTGGCGATCATGGCGATATTGTACTCGACCAGATTCTGCACTTGCGGCTCGATCAAAGCGAGCGTGTCTTTCTTCAGAACATATTCGACTAGGGGCCAGACCTCGTCGGCGGATTTGGCGAGGCCGACACCAACACTGGAACCGAGATTGGCGGGCTTGACGATCACGGGATAGCCGAGCGCTGCCTGAACGTCCGGCAGGATCATGTCTGCGTCTTCGATCTGCGCACGGCTGACGGTGACATGCGGGAGGACATTCACCCCCGCCGCCTTCACCAGAGCTTTGGTCACATCCTTGCGCATCGCAATCGATGTGCTGGACGCCGAGAGACCTGTGACCGGAATGCCGAGCAATTCGAAATAGGCCTGAATTCGCCCATCTTCGCCGAACGTGCCGTGGAAGACGGGTAGCACGCAATCAACCGGCTGAATCACGGTGCCATCCATGGCGCAGACCACCGGGCCATTATCGCCCCAGCGGAACGTCACTTGCTGGCCGAGTGGCGGGCGCGGTTTGTATTTCGAGATATCGCGCAGGTTCGCGCCGATCCAGAACCGGTTCGCAAAGTCGGTATAGACTGGCAGAATATCGACACTTCGGACGTCCGCCGCGTCCATCAATTGGTGCGCGCTGACCACACTGACATCGTGCTCAGAGCTTGCGCCGCCAAAAATAATCACAGTATTGAGCGATTTTGCCAATTTTTCACCAGTCTTAAGTCTAAGGTCCGCCTAGAGTATAGAGAGCGAATCGTCGAGCGGGATCAAGCCAGTCTATGAGCACAGCATTGAAGCCGAATTTGGTTCAAATTGGGGACAGTTCGAAACCCGCTGTGGTGTTTGGTCATGGCTGGGGTCGGACGTATCGTGATTTTATCCCAGTCGCCGAGGCGCTTGCGCCTGTCGCGAGCTCATATCTTGTCGATTTTCCGGGCTTTGGAGATTCGCCGCGGCCCGATGAGACCTGGGGCACCACCGAATATTGCGAGCACATATTGGCTTACTTGAAGGACGCGCACGATCTTTCGAGCTTTATTTGGGTCGGACACTCCTTTGGCGGCCGCGTCGGCATGCGCATAGCGGCAGCGCACCCAAACGCGGTCAATCACTTGGTGCTCGTCGCCTCAGCGGGTGTGCCACGATCGCGGTCAACCTTGCAAAAACTAAAAGGCCGTCGGCGCGGGCTCGAGTTCAAACTCCGCAAGGCGCAAGCGAAAGACGATGCCGCTCTGCAAGCGCTGGAACAGCAATATGGTAGCGCCGACTATATCCAGAGCCGTGAACTTGGCCTTCGCGATATTTTCGTCAAAACCGTAAATGAAGACCAAACCGACACCTTGCCGAGCATTACCAGCCCCACCACGATCATCTATGGCGGCAAAGATCATGATACGCCCGTCGAGGTTGGCGAGAAGCTCGCGGCGGGCATTCCCAATGCACAGCTGATCGTCTGCCCGCACTATGATCACATCTCGATCCTTGATCGCGGACGACACCAGATTGCGCTCTGCATCAAAGAACAATTGGGTGCGTCATGACGCTCTTGACTCACCTTCCGCACGCGCTCTTCGTACTCGCCCTACTCGGATTTGGCTATGTGCGGATCAACACGATCCTGACCTATTTCCAACAGGAAGAGTATGACAGTTCACGCTTTCTCGGGGCGGTGTTGCGGGTGCGTCTCTATGATGTGCTGGCCTCGCTCGGCCTGATCGTTCTGTTTCTCGTCAATACGCAAATTGCGCTCGGACCATATGCGTGGCTCATCGCTGCGGGACTGTTGACCGCCCTTGCTCTGCGCGAACGCGGGTACGCCTATAAGAAGAAACTCGTCACAACGCAGCGGCTAAAGCGAATTCGTTGGCTGGCGCGAGGCTTTTTCGCGCTCTCATTGGGGTTGCTATTTGTGCACCCTTTGGCCGTCCTTATCATTCTCCAACTGACACCCTTGCTGATCATGTTGGCCAATGGGTTGCTGCGACCTTTTCAGGACAAGATCAATCAAGGTTTCATCGATGAAGCCGTCGCCAAGCTCAATGCGTTTGAACCCGCGACAATCGGGATTACGGGTTCATTCGGAAAGACCACGACCAAGCACATTCTCGCAGACGTCTTAGAAGCGGCCGGCCCGGTCTTTTATAGCCCTGGCAGCATCAATACTGTGCTCGGCCTGACGCGAAACATTCGAGAGAAACTGCAGCGTGGACACAAATTCTTCATCGCAGAAATGGGCGCCTATGGCATTGGATCAATCAAACGCCTGTGCGAGTTCTCCGATCCTGATTATGGCATCGTCACCGCCATCGGAAATGCCCACACCGAGCGTTTTGGCGATATCGCAACGATCGCCGAGGCGAAATCGGAATTGGTTGAGCATGTCTGCGGAAAAGGCGGGATTGCCGTCATTCCACATGAAATCCTTGACCACGAGCCCTTCTCTCGACTGAAAACGATTTACCCGAATTTGGTTCGCACCGTGGGCACCACTGACGCAGCTGACTTCATGATCACCCGCGCCGAGTTGGAAGACAGCAATTGGGCCATCCAAGTTCAAGACCTAACGATCCCGAATGCGCCGCCGCTGACCTACACGCTGCCGCTCCTTGGTGACCATAATATTCTAAATTCAGCGCTGGCTGTCGTGATGACTTACATCGTGCAGCCCTCCGCAGCGACACGCATCGCGGCGTTCTCTAAGGATGTTGAACAGGTCCAGCACCGCCTTCAAAAGGTGGAGCACCCGGGGCAGCCACTCATCTTGGATGATGCTTACAACTCCAATGAGATAGGCTTTAAAAACGCTGTCAAAGTCCTGCGCGACCTCGCTCAGCACCGCAAAGGCCGAGCCATTTTGGTTACGCCAGGAGTCGCCGAATTAGGACTTGAGCATGACCGCGTTCATGGGCGCCTCGGCACCTGGGCTTCAGATCATTGCGACACCATCATCGCCATAAATCCAGATCGGATCAGCACATTTATCGACGCCATCGATCAAGACAAAGTGGATTTCCATGTACGCGCATCCTTTGCCGAGGCCAGACGCTTAGTCGGCGACATATCTTCGCCAGACGATGTTGTTCTGTATGAAAATGACTTGCCGGATATTCTAGAGGAGTCGCGGCTCTTATGAGCCAGCCCCGATGATCAAGCCGCCGGTGGAATAGCTTGAATGCGGTTTAAAGCTTCGTGCAGCTGATTGATCGGCGAGACGCTGGAATCGTCCGATGGATGTGACCATTGTTCGGAATGAAACCGACCCAACGCAACATCTCGCGCCCGGCTCACGCGGCTCTTCACCGTGCCAGTTGTCGTTCCCAGGACCTCAGCTGCTTCTTCATATGTGAACCCAGCAGCGACAACCAGTAGGAACGCATCGCGTTGCGTGTTCTTAAGAGACTGGATGGCTTGCAACATACGCGACAGATCAGACCGCGGTTCAAACGCGCATTCGGCAATCAACTCATCTGCGAACATTTGTGACCCCTCCGAATGCCGCACCTGATCATGTCGCGCCAATTGGTAAAACTCATTGCGAACAATTCGGAACAACCATCCACGCAAGGGGCCTTTATCGGGATTGAACGTCTCGCGTGCTTGCCACGCCTTGAGGCAAGCGTTCTGCACAATGTCATCAGCCCGAGTGGGATCTCCACTCAGGATCCGCGCATAGGCACGAAGATCGGGCAGCAGGTCTTCTAAGCGATCTGAAAACATAGCGAATTCTCAATAATTCAACTAAGGATAGATTTGGTTACCTAATACTTTCTTTCTAAAAATTTTTGCGAACGGGCGATCGGTCAGGACGCGATTTGCCGAAATGACGCCAGACATAGGTCCTCAGACGCGACTAAACTTCCCGTAATGTTCTGTTATATATAGCTCTTTTTTGACTCTCATTGCCAAAAAGCGGATACTGAGAATGATGTGAAACAAAACTTTCACAATAAAAACTTTGATTTGCGAACTCTGGTCGCCAGCCGATCTTTCCAAGTTATTAACACTATTTACCATTAATTAACCAACGCTGCAGACACCTGGATAACGGGAAAGGGCTGATCCATGTTTGCAGATGCACTCGAAAAGATACTTCCAGACTTGCGCGGATTCGCCCGCATGTTGTGTGGCGATGCCGCGCGCGCAGATGACATCGTACAGAACGCTTGTCTCAAAGCCTGGGACGCGCGTGACTCTTTTTGCCCAGACAAAGGATCGTTCAAAGCCTGGATGATGACGATTGCGCGCAACGAGTTTCTTCAAGAGATCCGGAAGCACAAACGTGTCGACTGTTACGCCCCGAGTGATCTTGAAGATTGGCTGGCCGAGGACTGTTATCTTGACCACCATGCTGAATGCTCCGACGCGATCAGGCACGTGTTTCTTTTGCCGCCAGATCAACGCGATGTGTTCATTTTGGTCATTGCAATGGGGTACTCTTACGAGGAAGCCGCCAGAATATGTGCATGCTCCATCGGCACCATCAAAAGCCGGATCAACCGCGCCCGCGCGAAACTCCAATTGCTGAGAGACGACCCTGCGGAAGTCTTAGCGGCATCAGCAATGGTCGCATCAGCGCCTCAGACGATCGGCGATCTTTACGGATATGCCTCACAATTGGTGCAGTCTGCCGCCTAATTCGGCCTGCACCCCCACAAATTGCAAAAAAATGGAACGCTTTCGCGGCTTGAGACGTAGAGAATATGGAAACGCCCGTTTCCAAATCTCCATTATGACTGACCCGCGCTTCGGCGCGGGTCTCTTTTTGAAACCGAATTGTCACTAAAATGCGTGACAAAAATCACGATTGGGGCGGTGTGTAAACTAATTTACAACTTATACTGGCGTATACGTAATTTCCCTCAGAGGGTGAAAAATATAACGGAGATTATGGGGATGATTTCGTATCCACCGCCAAAGTTCGAAGAACAAAAATCAGAGATTCTTCAACGCTACCAGATTTTGAGTGAAGATCTATCAACCGGTCCGCAATGCTTGGCCGATTCAATCGCGCTTGCACTGCGAACCCCATTTGTGATTGCGGCCCTCAACCGTCGCTATCGGCGCTGGTATTTGTGCGAGCATGGCGTCGAAGGCTATGTGGACGCAGATTTACAAACCTATTTCGCCCGTATGCACCTCGCCCAAACGCGTTTTGACGTTGAAGACATCACACGCGAAGAATTTTTCTCCAGCAACACACAAGGCCTACGCATACCGAAGTTCAAAGCTGTTGCTGGTGTTCCGCTCACGGATCCAAATGGCAAACGTTTCGGCACATTGTGCGTTGCCGACCCGGAAGCGCGTCAATTCTCGGAAATTGAGCTGAATTTACTTTCAAGCTTTGGCCGCGTTGTCAGCAACGATATTTGTGTTCGAAGTGCTGCGCGATACGCGGTGGGCGACTTGATCGAGTTAGAAAATGAAAAATGCGATCTGTTCGAACTAGCGACCATCGATCCATTGACCAAAGCGCTCAACCGGCGGGCATTCATGCGCTTCTCCGAACGGGAATTGGCGCGCTTCAAACGCGATAACGGTCAGCTGGCGACACTGATGTTGGACATCGATCACTTTAAACAAGTCAATGACGTCCACGGGCATGCAATGGGCGACAAAGTGCTTGCGAAGCTGGTTTCGGTCTCTTCCAGCGTGTTACGCCAGGAGGACCTGATTGGTCGCTTGGGCGGCGAAGAATTCGCAATCGTCTTGGTAGATGCGGATGCAGCGGCTGCTGCGCGCGTCGCCGATCGAATTCGCTTGGCCATCAAACAGATCAAATTCCCGAGCGAAGCCGGTCCGTTTAACGTGTCGGTGAGTATTGGTGTCTCAGAACCATTCTATAATGAACCTAGTATCAATGACGCACTTGAGCGAGCTGATGCTGCGCTATATCGCGCAAAGCGAGCCGGCCGAGACCAAGTCCTCGTGGCGACCGAAAATCTCAGCATCCCAGACAGTGTCGCGGCGAACGCCAACCCCTATCCGCTGCCAAGCTAAAAACGCAAACCGCCTTGGGGGCGCGCACGGATCTCAGGAAATTTCCAACGCAATAGCAAAAACCGCCATCCAATCTCGTTTGGATGGCGGTTTACTTTGGAGCGATCTTAGCTCTAAAGCAGAGGCTTCGAGCTTTAAAGCTCAAACAAATTCATAACCGATACGATCCGACGTACGGCCACCATGTAGGCCGCGGTTCGAAGGTCTGGGCAATTTGGGTGCGCTTCACGCACCTCTCGCATCGCCACGTATGCGGCACGCATGGTGTCATCCAAACCAGAGCGAACAAGGTCGATCTCGCCAGCGCCGCTTTCCAGTTTCGCGCGCGTTGCGGCGTCGACGCCATTTGGTAGCAAAGTCTCGATTTGCTGCAGCAATGCGAGGCTGCGGGCTTCTTCCTGGCGACGTTGCATGCGGCCGAACCGGATGTGCGACAAGTTTTTCGCCCATTCGAAGTAGGAGACGGTCACACCGCCCGCATTGGCATAGAGGTCAGGAATGATTGTGCGACCACGATCGAGCAATATGTCATTGGCTTCAGCCGTAACTGGGCCGTTGGCGGCTTCGATGATTAGGCGCGCTTGGATACGTTCGGCATTGGCATGTGTGATCACACTCTCACAAGCCGCGGGGATGAGAATATCACAATCATATTCGAGTCCCTGATGACCGTTCGCGGTGAACTGCGCATTTGGATACGTATCCAAGGGGAGACGCGCGAGAAGATGCGATTTCAGATCTTCCACATTGATCCCATCATCGTTGAAGACGGCACCGTCGCGCTCAATAATGCCGACAATTTTAGTACCATCTTCTTCGCTCAGGAATTTGGCAGCATGATAACCAACATTGCCAAGCCCTTGCACAACAATGCGCTTGCCATCCAGGCTGCCGGAAAGGCCGGCCGCAGCGACGTCATCAGCGTGGCGGAAGAACTCCTGCAGCGCGTACTGAACGCCGCGACCGGTTGCTTCCGTGCGACCAGCAATACCACCCGCATTCAGGGGCTTACCAGTCACACATGCCCGCGCATTGATGTCGGTCGGATTCATACGGCGGTATTCGTCCGCCATCCATGCCATCTCTCGCGCGCTCGTGCCCATATCGGGGGCCGGCACGTTTTGCGATGGATTGATCAAGTCGCGCTTGATCAATTCATACGCGAACCGTCGCGTAATCTTTTCAAGTTCGTGCGGTTCCCAGTCGCTTGGGTCGACGATTAAGCCACCTTTAGAGCCACCAAATGGAGCTTCAACCAGGGCGCACTTATACGTCATCAAGGCGGCTAAAGCTTCGACTTCGTCCTTGTTGACCTCAATCGAATAACGAATGCCGCCTTTGGCTGGCTCCATATGCTCTGAATGCACAGAGCGATAGCCTTTAAAACTGTGCAACTGACCGCGTAGACGCACAGAGAATTGCACTTCATATGTTGAGTTACAATTTCGAATGGTCTGAGCGACGTCTTCGGGCAGTTCCAACAGGTCGACCGCACGGTCATACATCATATTAACGCTGTCGAGGAAGCCAACGGTTAATGGTTTTTTATTCTGGAAGTTCATTTCGTCCCACCTTTCCTATCATGGAAAGAAGGTACAAGTTATTGTTTCAATTGATGATAATATGAGTTATTGGATTTCCAAATTGCCGTAGCGATTTACTAAGCTTGGTTAATAAGGCGTTTCAAATTGCGCGGACTGCGCACGAACTGACGACATTACGCTTAGCCATAGCAAATCGCACTTAATTCTCGCTTAAATTGAAATATTCAATTTTCGCGCACTAAGCCTTTCAACGTAGCCGCGCCTTAATCCGTCTTCAATTGTTGGTCGAGCCAGGCTTGAAGCTTGTCACGATTGACTAAGATCAACGAGCGCTCAGCCCGCTGGATGAGCCCTTGATCTTCGAGGGTTTTGATCGCCTTTGAAATGCTAATACGGGTCACCGCTAGGATTTCCGCAAGTTCAGCCTGGGTAAACTCCACGGACGGGCGGTGCCGGGTGATCGATAAGATTCGCTTGGCCAGTCGAGTGATCAGAGGTTCTTGTCGTTGCTCGCGCAAATAATAAAGCGCAACCATGAAGCGTTCGGAGAGATCTTTGAAGAGATACTCAGCGAATTGTATATCCTGCGACATGATCTGGTAAACGCGATCACGTTGGATCATGACAACTCGCGTATTATCTTCAGCCGCATCAATTCGGAACGGATTGACTATTTTCAGATGCATGCCTGCATGATGCAGCACTTGACCTTTTGTACGAAAGATCGCTGTCGGTTGTGGTTCGTCATCTTGAAAATAGACGAGCGTCGCCTGCCCCGCCACAATAATCAGTAAGTGTTCATCCGTTTTTTCACGCTCAAGCAAAATGTCACCGGCGCGCGCTTCGTAAAACTCGCCATGCTCTTGGATCAATGCCCAGCTCTCATCCGAAATACCGTCTATTTGGTCATCGGCGACGGGAGAAACTGAACGCATTAAATCTGCCTCATCTTTTAGGCCGCACGGCGTTCGAAATTTTCCGCCTTCGCCGCGCGCATCAGCGCGACGAATTTTGGTTTGCGCTTAGCGGACGAGATGAGCTGATCAGCATCATAATATTGCATGTTGCAACATTGGGCGAAAAGTTCTCGTATTTCAATACCCAAGAGACCGGCGAGGTTCGATATTGTTTTTGCGTCCGCGCGCGACTCGCCAAGTTCAAGACTGATCATTTGGCGCACCGGCAGTCTCACTTGCATAGCCAACGCTTCAATCGTTAGGCCGGCCGCTTGCCGCGCCTTGAACACGCGCTCACCAATTTGTTCATCAACGGTTTTGGATCTGCCAGTCATTTGAATTCACACTCATTTTGCGAGATGAATGCAAACTAATTTACATAGAAGGTCAATGAATGGTTAACAGCTGTGCCATCAAACTGTTACGCGGGCTAAATTTCAGCCAATCGATGCACACGCGTGACTAGAAGAATGATGGAACGCATACTCTAAACGCGCAAAGCCAAAGGGCTCAACAACCGAAGCATGCTCGCCATCTTCCGTTCGCGTGACACATTGCATTGAAAAAGCGTTTAGGTTTTTCAGCGTAACGCGAGCGACAATCTCTTCAGATCGGCATTCAAATGACTGTACGACCTGTACACCATTCGTCACAGTCTGTGTCTGGTGGGTAAAGCCAATCGCCTGAGTCAGCGAGTCGCGACACGTTTCGGTGTTCACAAAATCCATGAAAGGTGTTGCCTGGATACGACCAAAACTGGTTTTTCGGATTGCGTCGTCGCCAAATTGCGCTGCCCCTGCGCACGATGCAGTCAGCGTCAGCAAGGCCAGGCTCGTGATTGTCGACAGCTTGATTTGCAAAGACCGCCCCTTCATTCCACAGACCGATCCGGTCTTATGACCCCGTTTGCCGTCGGCGCAGCGAGCGGTCGCCCGCCTGCCGCGCCGAATTTGCAAAGTGAGTGCGGGAGCTCCTGGTCAGCGACATCAAGGCGTGTGGGGAAACCCAGATGTCTCGCTGGAACGCGCCTGTTCTTGATCCACTCATCCCATTAACAAAATACTACCACTGATAGTTTTACGGGCTCAATCTGCGTGAATTCTCGCCCCAGGGTTAATAAACGGTAGGGATTTTTCAACCTTATGTTGAATACATGAAACCATCTGATTCGAAATTGTGCGGATGGTGAGATGCAAAACACTTACGATTTAGTCGTCATTGGATCCGGTCCAGCCGGGCGGCGCGCGGCCATCCAAGCGGCAAAACTGGACAAACGCGTCCTCGTCATCGAGAAGTTTCCACGTGTCGGTGGAGTCTCCGTTCACTCCGGCACGATTCCCAGCAAAACATTGCGTGAAACAGTGCTTAACTTATCCGGTTGGCGCGAGCGGGGGTTTTATGGGCGGACCTATAAGGTCAAAACCGATATAACAGTCGATGACCTCAAACACCGTTTATCTCAAACGCTCAATCATGAAGTCGATGTGCTCGAACATCAATTCAGTCGCAACAACGTGACTTTGGTAAAGGGCCATGCCCGATTTGCTGGCGAGAAACAGATCGAGATCTCTAAGCCCGATGGTTCAGCGGTCAAAATTGGCTTCGAGAACGTCCTGATCAGCGTCGGCACTAAGCCCTATCGCCCAGACAATATCCCATTCGACGGCGACCTCATTCTTGATAGTGATGAGATCCTGAACATCGAACGCCTGCCACGATCACTGACCGTGATTGGCGCCGGCGTGATTGGTATGGAATACGCTACGATTTTCAGTGCACTCGATATCTCAGTGACGGTCATTGAACCGCGCGCACACATATTGAGCTTTATCGATGATGAGCTGATCGCAGAGTTTACCCACGAACTGCGCGATCGCGGCGTCAAAATGCGATTGGGGTGCCGCGCAGAAACTGTTTCGCGCCAGGGCAATCACTGTTTTGTCGATTTAAGCGATGGCCGCCGGGTAAAATCCGAAATGGTGCTTTATGCCGCCGGACGCGTTGGAGCTTCAGACGACTTAGGCTTGGACGCAATTGGGCTCAGCGCAGACTCACGCGGCCGCTTAAAAGTCGATCCCACCACATATGAGACAGAGGTTTCTGGCGTTTATGCTGCGGGTGATATTATCGGGTTTCCGAGCCTTGCTTCAACATCAATGGAACAAGGCCGCATTGCCGTTTGTCATGCTTTTGACCTTAATGACCCCCCAAAACCTGAGCATTTCCCATATGGCATCTATGCCGTGCCTGAAATCTCGACGATTGGCTTTTCGGAACGCGAGCTAAGAGAAAAGCGGATCCCTTATGAATCGGGTATCGCTCGGTTCCGGGAAACCTCTCGCGGTCACATTATGGGTCTACAGCGCGGCATGCTGAAAATGCTCTTCCACCTCGAAACACAAAAAATTCTGGGCGTCCATATTGTCGGTGAGGGCGCCACGGAATTGATCCATATCGGCCAGGCTGCGCTCGTTCTAGACGGGACATTGTCGTACTTCATCGACAATGTTTTCAATTATCCGACCTTGGCCGAAGCCTACAAAATCGCAGCCTTGGACGCCTGGAACCGCATCTCACTGCACGCACCCAAAACGGCGACCGATTTGGACGATGAAGAGCCTACAGAATTATCGGTTGTGAACGGATAGGTATCGAATATGTCAAAGCCTCAACCCTCCATCTCAGGCGTGCCGTTGAGCCCCTATACTTTGCTTGCTGTTACTGCGCTCGCCATTTCCAATTTGATGGTTGGGATCATGCAATCAAATACATTTCTAATTCTAGCAAGCGCCGGACTTTCCGCGGCTTTTGCTCTGGTTTACGCTTACAAAAGTGGCATGATCCCTCGTTCACCAAACCCTGACAATGTCGACGAGTCGACCAGCGAGACGGAACCATCGCCGACCAGAAAATTCCCGTTATGGCTCTTCGTCGCGGTCATCTTTGTGATGATGCCCGCAGTGCTTCTATTCTTGCAAACCGTAGAATTCTAGCGCGTGCGGGTGGCACAGTTTTCAATTTAAGATTGAATTTACAATCTTCAGATTATGCTCACGAGAGGGACGATTTCATGAGCACAAAACCAGATCCAGACGTCGACTACAAAATCGGGCAGCGCATCCGGTCAGCTCGGATTGAAGCCGCCATGACACAATCGGATCTTGGCCAAGCATTAGGTTGCTCGAGTCAACAAATTCACAAATATGAACATGGTAGCAATCGCGTTTCAGCAGGCACGCTTTTCGCGATCGCTCAAGCCCTAGGCCAGCGTGTCGATTGGTTCTTCTTGGACGCAGATCCGTCCCATCGCCTCCACGCCAACGCATCATACTCATTGAACTGATCTTGTTGCTTTGCCGGTGCCGGCGCCCCAGCAGACAGCAGAATAGCGTTCGCTTCACCACCAGCGGAAATACCTGCCTGACCCAGTGTTTGGGTAATTCGCAAGAATTGCTGGCGCGTCGTCATTCCGAGTACGGAAACACGCATAGGGGAGTGCCGCACAATAAAGTCTGTAAGCCCCGTTGGAAGCGTGTCTTCACACGCCTGCATTCTGAAGATGGGATCATAACGACCAATCCGTACACCCATTTCATCAAATCCGGCAGACTGATGATTTTGCACGAACGCGACGGCGCGCTGTTGAAGGCGCGCCTCATCGATGCGCGCTTGGACACTCTTCGAGACTTCGACGAATCGCGCATGATCGAGAGCACGCAGGAAATTACTAATGATCAAAACGCACATTCACGCCGCCACGGTTCGAATATCTCCACCCCGTTCACTTGAGGCGTCTAACACGCCCGGATCATCCCAGGCCCCCTCAGGACGGATCATTTGATAAGCATCGGAATTATAGCGAATAGCTTCAGGATGCGCCATGAGCGGTATCTCAATTTCATAATATTCATAATCTGAGAAAAAGAGATTGGGACGATCTTCTAGCAATCGGCAATTCAGAGTACGCGACCAAAGCGGCCAAAGCCGTGCTTGGATTTGCGCCGTCATCCGACGATAGCCCTTTCGCGCCCCAAGCTCGAACGCCGCGGCCAGCATAACTTTCACAACCGTACTGCCGCGATAGGCGGGCAAAACGCAAACCCGCTCTACTTTTCCGAACCCTGCAAACCAACGCAGGCGCAACGTCGCAATCGCTTGCCCGTCGGCATAAGCCAAGAGATGCGACGCACACAGATCATTCCCGTCATACTCTTCATCAAACGGACAATTTTGCTCACTCATGAAAGTCATGGCGCGCAACGCGACCATTTTCTGGTAGCCATCAAGCGTACGCACCATTTCAATTTGAAACTGATCGATGGCCTTTCGCGCGAGGGGACGCGATAACCCAGATTGTCCGATTTCGCTGATCGTCAACATCTAAGCGACTTTCCGCTCGGGCGCAGCCAGCATGCCTTGCATCCAAAGCTTTTCGGGGCCGAACCCAGCCGGTGCCCAGCCTAAACTTTCCATCGAGCGTGCCCCATCATCTGTCGCCGCGCGGGCAAAACAAGGAACTTGGCTGAAGAAAACCATCCGGATGAGACCTGCGCCTGTCATAACGGCTTTGCGCGCTTCATGCGTCGCGCCGGCATAGATGCCAATGTAACACGCGGCGCATAGCTCACCGTCAGCTGCTACATGGGATGGATCTGGATCTGCCGGCGAAAACCCGTTGGACTCAAGCGCCGCCAGACCGTCCGGTGATAAGGGCACCGACAAGACCATGCCTTCCATCGGGTCGCTGCCGAAAGCCCATGCGGTAATGCCGGTGGCTTTGTGGACGCGGTCAACGACCTCAACGCTTGCCAAGCGGTCGTTGATTAAATGCTCACCCAATGCAACCAATTCGGGTATTTCCGCCGATGCCGCACTGCGCCAGCCCATAGATGTCATTTGTTCGGTCATTTTTGGTCGATCTACGACAAATGGATACGTCTCGAGTGTTATTTGGTGTGCAGACATCTAAATCTCCTTTTCAAGAGAAACGCTCGCACAAAAGATCTCGGTCCGATGCAGACAGAATCGAATTGGGGTAGTACAGAAATCGTATAAGAGGCGATGGATGTTTGAAAATTTAGACTGGGACAAACTTAAAGTCTTTATCGTGGTTGCTGAGCTGGGCAGCATGAATGCGGCCGCGACGCGCTTGAAAGAAACCGCTCCGACGGTTTCTCGCAAGATAGACGAACTAGAACGCACGCTGAATGCACGGCTACTCTATCGCTCACCGCGAGGGGTTAGTTTGACGGATGCCGGGCGGAAAGCCCTGCGCTATGCAGAGATCATGTCCGATGCGGCGGACGGATTGCGCAGCGATGTCTTGGATCATGATCTTCCCGCAGAAGGACCCGTCACGCTTTGCGCGGGCGACGGCCTTGCCGCGCATTGGATCGCCCCACATCTGCCGGACTTTCATCTGCAAAATCCTAAGATCGAGCTTCGTTTGGTCACAACCGATCGTCCGGACACGGACATGCTCGAAGACAAAGCTGACATCGCGATTCAATTTCAGGAACCCGGGGGACGCCAGGACATTGTCTCAAAGCGCTTGGGGATTCTTCACTATATTTTCTGGGCGTCGCCAGAATACCTGCGCACATTTGGGAACCCAACCAGCATATTCGATGCGCACGAGCATCGCTGCATCATCCACTCTGGCTATGTCAATCAAGTCGAGCAATGGGCGCCGAAAGCCCAGCACTTTAAAGATCTGATCGATTTTGCACTGGTGACCAATTCCGGTTCGGTCATGCTGGAAGTCTGCGCCAATGGCGGTGGGATCGCGCTCATGCCGACATATGTGTGGGATTTGAAAAAGAACCTCGTGCCATTGAGCTTGCCGGAAGTCGCTCCGATTCGATTCTGGCTCACATATCCAGAACGCGTCAGACGCTTGGCCCGTGCTCAAATCGTGATCGACTGGCTGCGTGGCCTTTTTAACCCGCGCATGACCCCATGGTTCAAGCCAAACTTTGTGCACCCACGGACCATTGAAACAAATACAGCACCGATCTTACCGGCATCTACCGAGCTCACACCGCCCTCTGCTGGCTAGAAAATACCAGGAATACGATTTTTGGAGATCAGTATTGCAGAAATTATGGTACTGGCGTGGTTGCTATAACATATCAACTTCGGGTCCAAGCGGGATAAAGGGAAAAATCAACCAGAGCTCGCAGAATGCCCGGGGACAAGGACTCACGTAGACGGCCAGACCAATGGCGGTTCGCAAAGCCGTTGGGCGAAGCGTTACGTGAGCAATATAAGCAAGTACTCAACGAGCCGGTCCCAGAACGGCTGAAAAAGCTCATCGAAGAGCTCAGAGAAAAAGAAAAGAAAGAGCGAGACGGTCAAAAAGACTGAAAAGACGCTTCTTATTTGCGTCCAAAAGGCAAGTGCGCCGAGAAAAATAAAAAAAATCCACTTCTACGGGAACAATTTTCCGTGATCGCGCATTTTATCTGTGACGAGCAAGCTCCGCTCGTTGGGAACTGCGATGAAATGTGAAGGGAAAGCACATGGGGACCGATAAATTAATCGATCAAGAATTGCCGCAATGGACAAAGTCAGTCCGGCGCCACGCCTACTTTGCGCAATCTATTGAAACCGAAGAAATGGCCGATGCCGAACTAGATGTTCAGTTGAACATCATCGACGCCCTCAGCCAAAAGCCTGCCAATAGCCCATTGGACATGTTGCTCAAGCTCAAGCTCTGGGAATCTTATGTGGCACCAGATGGTGATCTCGAGAACTTGCCACCGGAAGCTGAACTCATCCGTTCCGTGATCGGCGACCTGGAAGCCTTTGTTGATACGGCTGGCGCCTCAATGGCCTCTTATGGTGAGACCAAATGGGCCAAAGTCAGCTAAACGCACTGACCTCGGCCCAGCCAAAAACACGTAAGACTTAAGAGTCTATCGGTTGCCAGCCAATCGAAGGACTTCGCGAACAGGCCCCAAATTTTGGCTCTGACGCAGATCCAGCAGCAAATTCATGCAATCACTAAACTCGTTGGCTTCTTTGCTCTTATCGTCGCCGATCTTATCGACAACTTCTTCGTCAAAGAACCAGCTAATGTGCAAGCCAAGGACTTTTGAAATCTCATACAGAGTTCCTGCTGAAACCCGGTTCACGCCCTTTTCGTACTTCTGAACCTGCTGAAAGGTCAGCCCGATCAGGTCGCCCAATTGACCTTGTGTGAGTTTCGCGTCGCGGCGGGCTTGCCGAATGCGACGACCGACTTGATGGTCCACGTGGGACGGTGTCTTGGCGCTCATTTGTATCTCCATGCATTCCGGTGGCTCGTTATAATTGAATCTACCACTCTTCGCGTTGGAATAGTATGTTGAACAATATGAAGAGAACGTAAACTGGTTTACGCAGCCGCCTAATTTTGCAGCATTGATTGGGAATATACGGACTTTTTCAGCTGCTCTTGCGCCTCTTTTGCCTGCTCCTTCAGCACTTTTATCTGCCGAATCAGGGCCGCACGCCGGTGATTCACATAGTTCAGATAACCATTTTCGACGCTCAATCGTCCAAACTCGTCCTGTCGCGAATCAATTTTTTGCGTTTCCAGCGTCACTTCACTGAGTTTTTGCTCTAAATCGCGCATCTCATTGGTGATTTCGAGCAAGCGCCGTTCCTGCGCTTTTCGTTTCAGATCCACGAGCCTCGGGATGTTCGGATCAATTTGTGTCATTGCCTGGCCTTAAGTGTTGGCGAACGCGGTCGACATATTGGATGGCCGCCGCCACCGCCGCGAAATGCTCTTGTTTAATCTCTTCGTCGATCTCGACCAGACGATAGAGCGACCGCGCCGTTGGTGGATCACGGTAAATGGGCACATGATGCGCCTGCGCCACTTCGCGGATCTTGGCGGCGAGGTGATCAACCCCCTTCGCGACACAGATCGGCGCTTTATCGCCGTCCGGATCCCATTTGAGCGCGACCGCATAGTGTTCCGGGTTGACCATTATGACTGTCGCAGACTCGACATTTTTGAGCATATCGCCGCGCGTGATTTGAGTCCCGCGTTCGCGGCGTTGTTGCTTGAGATGCGGGTCACCCTCACTCTGCTTCATTTCTTTCTTGATGTCTTCGCGCGTCATTTTGAGGCGGTTCGCGTGTAGATAGCGCTGCAAAGGCACATCCAGGAGGGCGAGCGCGATTTGGAACGCAGCGAAATAGAGGATCAGTTTGAGAATTTGAGACAGCGTAAAATCGAGCAGCTGGCCACGCCCCATCGCGCTCCCGGCATAGTATTCCGACGCGAAAAAGATCATGAAATAGGCGGCGATCAATCCGGCAAAGATCATCTTGGCCGCGTCCTTGAGGAAATCCAAAAGCCCCTTGGCGCCATATTTGTTTTTGATGTTCTCAATCGGATTGATCTTTTTCATATCCGGCTGAATCTTCTTGGTCGAAAAGGCGATCGCTTGCTGAAGGATCAAAACTAAAATCACCGAGGCCGCTAAGACCGCAAACATGGGCGCGAGTGACAACATCAGCTCTGACAAGACTTTGCGGGTCTGCGATCCTTGATCCTCAAAAATATCCGCCGCGTAGCGATCAGCGTGATAGAACATGCTGGTGAAGCCATCGCTCATGGCGCGCGAACTGATCATCAGAAACACCATGACGGCCAAGCCAATGCCAATAATCAGGCCAGCCGCATTGGCCTCTTTGGATATCGGAACGTCGCCATCTTCTCGCGCCTGTCGCAGGCGCTCATCGGTGGCTTCAAATTCCTTTTCGCCGGACTGGTCTTGTTCTTCAGCCATGCCTTATAACCACACAATCAAACGCATGATCTGGTCCTGCCAAACCATCAGCATCGCACCGATGGAAACAGCAAGCAGGAACATCCCGGCGCCGACAAGAAATGGGGCCCCGACAAACGCGACCATCATTTGCGGCATGGCTTTGTTGATGAAGCCCAAACAGACATTGTATAACAGGTTCATCGCCACGAACGGCCACGCCAGCAGAACGGCGAACGCGAACGCGGCGTAAATACTGTCGAACAAAAAGGCCTGCGCCACCCAGGAATTCGCGCCGACAGGAATGGAGTCGTAAAGGCCAATCCAGCTGGAGATCACTTCGACATGAAAATTCATCGAGAAGAGCAACGCCGCCCCCGCCATGGATAAGAGGTTCGCCGTTGCGGTTTGGGATTCGTTTTCCAAGGCCACACCGAGCGGCTGCGCTAATCCGATGCCGGCCGCAATGACGCTGCCCGCGATGTTCAGCGTCCAAATCACGACCCGCAAACCAATCCCGAGGAAGAGGCTGAGCAATAGTTCAGTGATTAGCACAATGCCGAGATCAGTCAGGGTTTCCGGCAAAACGTAGTTTGTAATTCCCAGCCCTGAGATCGCAGCCGATAGACCGAGCATGAGAAACACTCGGATCTGAATCGGAATCATTTGCTCGCCGATGCCCGGCAATAGCGCGATCACAAAGGAAAGGCGCGCCAGAGTCAAAACGAACTGCGCCACCCAGTATGACAAATCTGGGCCTAGCAGATCGATGAACGGGATCATACGATGCCTACAATTTGCGGCTTACTGCTGGAGCGGATTTCTTCATAGGCGAGTACGGCGTTGCGGATGCCTTTGCTCGCCAAAACGGTCTGTAAGAAACGGCGGCGTTTTGATGAGGTTGCAACCGAAGCGACGACGCCTTTTTGCGCCGTCTCGTTGAGCTTCTCTTGTATGCCATTCAGCAATTCGCTGAACAGCTCAGGTGGCAAGGCAATGTCGGTCGCGCCACCGTCAGATTTGATTTCGTGCTCGGCGAACTTTTGTTCCCAACCCGTGGACAATTGCACCAGCGGTAAACGGCCATCGCCATCCTGCAGCTTATTGAGGATTTGGAAGGACAGACGCTGACGCACCAGCTCAATCATTTGCGTTTGATTGGCGCCCTGCGACTTCGCTTCGCCGACGGTTTCCAGAATGAGGAAGATGTTGCGGATCGATACCCGCTCCTCGAGCAATGCGCGCAACACCGCCAAGAGTGTTTCCGGCGGCACTTTGGTTGGGATGTACTCGTCGAGGAGGCGTTTATTGTCCGCGCCGCGTTCTGTATCAGAGACGCTTGTCAGCGCATCTAAGGTTTGGATCATCACCATGCGTGTAAAGATCAAAGAGAAGTTCGCTTGGATCAGCTCAAGCATATGCGTGGCCAGCACTTCAATCGGCTCAATCACCGGCACACCAGATGCGACCAGTTCTTGCTTCTTGGTGGTCGGAAGCCAACGCGCGGCGGCTTTGTAGACCGGCTCTTGGACGCGTTCGCCCGAAAGGTGTGGCAACTGATCTTCTTCGATGAGGGCGAGCAGAGACCCTGGTCGCAGCAAACCACTATCGACCGGCACGCCCTGAATTTTTAGCTGGTAGGTATTTATTGCTAGCGTCGGATTGTCGGTCATCCTGATGGATGGCAAGACGAAGCCATACTCTTCAGCAATATACCTCCGGATCTTATCGATGCGGGATTCGATACCCGTCTCGCCCTGCAGAACAGTCGCAACGAGATCCGGCGCCACTTCGAGATGGATCTCGTCGGAGTGGATTGAATCGCCAATTTGATTGGTTTGCGTTTCAGGTGTTTCCTCTGGCGTTTCAGGCTCTGCTTCAAGCGCTTGCTGCTGTTTGCGCAAGAAGTAAGCCGTTACGCCAAACCCGATCGAGGCCATCATGAAGGGGAGGAAAGGAAGGCCTGGGAAAAGCGCGAATACGGCGAGCAAACCGGCCACGATCATCAGAGAGGTCGCGTTGCCACCAAGCTGCTTGCCGAGCGCTTCATCAATCGCGCCATCATCTTTGCCTTTTGACAAAAGGAGGGCCGCCGAGACCGACACAATCACCGCTGGGATTTGCGATACAAGCCCATCTCCAACCGTTAGGATAGAGTAGTTGGCGAGCGCCTCATTCAAGGTAAGCCCATGCGCGGCCAAGCCAAAGCCAATGCCCGCAATAAGGTTGAGCGCGGTAATCAACAGACCCGCAATTGCATCGCCTTTCACAAACTTAGACGCACCATCCAAGGAGCCGAGGAAGGCCGCCTCTTCCTGTTCTTTGGCCCGGCGGGCTTTCGCCTCTTCATGGCTGATGGCGCCGACGGCAAGGTCTGAGTCGATCGCAAGCTGCTTGCCTGGCATCGCATCCAAAGCGAAGCGCGCGCCAACCTCCGCCATTCTGCCCGCGCCTTTGGTGATGACCATGAAGTTCACAATGATCAGCACACCAAACACGACCAGGCCGACAAAGAGATTGCCGCCCATGATGAACATGGCGAAGCCCTCAATCACGCCCCCCGCCGCGCTGGTGCCGGTATGGCCTTCAGAGATGATGAGCTTGGTCGACGAGACATTGAGCGCCAGGCGCAAAATCAGAGACGCCAAAAGCACGCTGGGAAATGATGAAAAGTCGAGTGGTTTCTCGATGAAGATCGAGGTCGTAAAAATCAAAATCGCGAATGCAAAAGACGCCGTTAGGCCGAGGTCCAGCACCCATGCCGGCACAGGCAAAACCATGACCAGAATAACCAGCATAAGCCCAATCGCGAGGAGCGCGGTGGGCTTGGACAAATCAAGAAATTTGCTCTCAGTCATGCACGCCTCATCCGGAAATCATCGGAAGAATAAAGTTGTTAAAAAGATCGAGCGCGACGCGCGTCATGTAGCCGATGGTCAGAAAAAACACGCCAACCACCGCGACGATCTTGGGCACAAAGGTCAGCGTCATCTCCTGCACAGAGGTCAGCGCTTGCACGAGGCCAATGACAAAACCGAGCACGAGCGACACGCCAAGGATCGGCAAGCCCATCAGCACGCCAGCCCACAGCGCGGCCCGTAAGACCTCAAAGATTTCAGATTCGCCCATCGTCCCCGAACTCCGTTCTAGACTGGCATCCGCAAGAGTTCCTGATAGGCCTCAACGACCTTGTCTCGAATGGTCACAGCCGTATCGAGCACCATCTCAGCGTTCGCCAAAGCTTCGACCATGGCGTGCGGATCAGCGCCGCTCACAGCGGTATCGATGGCCGCCTGTTCAGCTTGCTGAACGGCCTGCTTAAACTCCGAGACGCCTTTTGCGACCGGGTTATCATCTTCAGCTGGCTTGGCAGGTGTAGCTGCCGGGGTCGTGATCTTGGCAGGATTGATCGAGTTATACGCCCCAAACCCGAAATTGGTCACTAGAAGCCTCCTTAACGACGCAGCACGTCAAGCAGCGAAGTGTACATACTCCGGGCTTGTTGGAATGAGTTGAGATTGGCCTCATAGGAGCGATTGGCTTCGCGCAGGTCAGCCATTTCGGTCACCAATGAGACATTGGAGAGCGTGATATATCCTTCGGCATCCGCCATAGGGTGCGAAGGATTGAACTCTTGCTCGCCTGGGGTTTGATCGAGCGTGGTCCGCAATGCACCGAACGACACTTCGGACGTAGTGCGTGGATCTGTCAGCATAATTTTGCGTTGATAGCCCGGCGTGTCGGCATTCGACACATTCTCGGCTGTCACCGTGATGCGCTGCGAATTGGTGCGCATGCCGGACACCGCCTGCATCATCGAGAAGTCAAATGGATTCATATTCTACTCCCTAATTCCGATGCCCGAGGGCGAGCTTCATCATGTCGAGCGTCTTGGTGTAGACCGTCATCGCCATCTGATGCTTGCCGACCGCTTCAGCGGATTGGAACACTTCTTGTTCGATGCTCACCGAATTGCCATTGGGCGACGCTTCGGTCTGGCGCAGCGAGTGCTCAAAGGGTTGGTTGAAATCGACTTGATCCAGTGCCGGTCCATTGCGCTTTACAAAATCCGCAAAGGACTCGACCTGCTTCGCCTTGTAGCCAGGCTCATTTGCCCGCGAGAGATTCTCAGCGCTGACTCTCTGGGTCTCTGCCGCGTGCCGCGCCATCGCCCCGTAAATTTGAAACAGAGACATGTCGTTCAACATGCGCAAATCCCCTAAGGTTAATGACTTTGAAATTTGCGACTATAAGTTGAAGAAAGGATTAATAGTTACCCTGGGTTTAATTAACTTTATTGACGCTCAGGTTGATTTTGCAGCTGAGTGTGGAGCAAGCGCCTTAAAAAGATTAACCGGGCCCTCGGATCGCGCTCGCATCAAGTACGAGGGGGCGATCAAAAAGACCCGGTTCATCCGATGAGGATTTTTTTAAAGACCGCTCAGCGGCCGGTTTTTACGCCGCCAATGATGTCGGTGTTTCTGTCCCAATCAACTGGCTTTCCAGCTTTATGATCGGCTTGAGGTAGCACAGCGCAGAGAAGTAGCTCCGACGACGGATCATTTCCTGCAGCACAGGGATCAAATCCGGGTCGGCAGGTGCGAAAGCATTATTCAAGTCAGCGCAAGCGTCTTCAAGCGCGGGCAAAATCTCTTCTTCTTCGAGGTCGCCCGTGATCAAAAGTTGAATAGTGTAATAGACCTGGGTCACTGGCGTGCGCACTTCGTTCCGCTGCAGCGCATCGCGATGACGCAACACGCGAACATCTGGGCCAGAGACACGGAACCCGCCCGCCGCCTCACCGTTTTCGAACACGGTGCCGTTTACGTAGAAGCGCTCTTCAGGCGCCAGTTTGAGCATCAATCCGGACATTCCTAGTCCCTCCTCATTCCTACTCAAGATCAATCATCAAAGAGGTCCGGAGCGTCCGATCGGACGCTCCGAACGATTAGCTTATTGGAACAGTGCCAGCAGAGACTGCGGCGACTGGTTGGCGATTGAGAGCGCCTGCGTGCCGAGCTGCTGCTGAACCTGCAGCGCCTGCAAGCGGGCCGAAGCAGCTTCCAAGTCGGCGTCGACCAAAGTCCCGATACCCGAGCGCAGCGAGTCAGACAGCTGAGTCACAAACTCTGATTGCGATTCAATCCGGTTTTGGTCGGAACCAAACGCGGCAGCGGCAGAAATTGAGTTGTTGAGCAGCGTCTCAATGTTGCCGAGGGCGGCGATCGCATCTTCCGCCGTACCGACATCAATCTGGTCCAAACCGAACAGGCCGCCCGAAGCAGTGCCGTTCCCGTCATTTGCAACAATGGTCAACGTCTGAGCACCCGCGGCATCATCAAGCGCCAGGCTCCAAGCTCCGGTTGCGTCATCAAACTGAACCTGCGCGGTAACCCCATCAATTGAAGCAGAGCCAATTGCCGTCGCTAGACCGCGTGCAACGTCTTGAGCGGTTTCGCCCTTACCAGCGACATACTCAAAACTGTCGCTACCCAGCGTAACGCGGAAGCCTTGGCCCTCGCTGAACGCAGCTGTCGTAGAGAAGTCGATGCTCGTGGCGCGCTGCTCTAGCGTTTGCAGGGCGTTGCCGTCTGCAGGCGTCGCTCCATCATTGTCAGCAGCGACGAAGTTCCCAGGCGTATCCGCTGTCGACAGAGCGGTGATGTCTGTGAATGGCCCGGTGTTCAATAAGGTCAGTTCACCGGATGTCGTCGTATCAACCGTCAATCCATCAATGCCCAAAGCATTAACTTGCGCGGCCAACGCATCACGAATGGTATCTGCAGTGTCACCAGAAGCCGCCGTCGTGTAAGTCAGCTGCGTCCCATTCACAGTAAGCGAGTAAGAAGCACTATTGGCTGCGGTAATATTGAATTGCAGCGCCTTACCAGTGGCAGCATCCATGGTCGTCGTGTTGGTGCCGGTCCCATCAACATCCGCAAAGCCAGCTGAAAGACCCGCGCTGATCGCGGTCCCGAACACACCGGCTGACGTGGTCAGGTCCTGACGGCTGACTGTGATGTTCGATGTTGAAATCGTGCCGTCCGCTTGTCGGTCTAGCGAGGCCAGGAAGGTTACGTCTTCGGTGCCTTGCACCAAGTTCACACCGTTAAACTGGGCGGCGCTCACCGTGGTCGCAATCTGGTCTCGCTTCGCCGCGATATCCGCTTGGATCCGAGCTCGGTCATCCGCGTTCAGGTCATCTTGCGCCGAGACGATCAGCTCTTTCATCTCTTGGATCAGCGACGTAGCAGATTCGGCAGCGTTTCGTGCGACACCTACCGTCGCAGACCCTTTGTTCAACGAGTCACTGATTTGCTTGAAGCTATCAACATCGGTCGACATCACAGTGGAGATCGCCCAGATCGCAGCGTTGTCACGAGCATTAGCAACGGACTTACCGGTTGAAATTTCGGCCTGCACCATGGCGAGGTCTTTGTTGATGGTGCGCAAGGTTTCCAGCGCAACCATCGCACTATTGTTTGTGAGAAGTGTATTATTCATTGCTGTATATCCTATACCTGACGAGCCCGTCCTCGGACCTCCGCTGCGATGTTTGACCCACGCCTTTTCTGATCTGAATTTTGCTTATTGAGATTTTTGACCACGCTGAGCGATCGACGCGTGCGTTTGACCGAATCACTCGGCTCAAAACCGTCAGAATTAGCAATTGATTCGGATTTAGACCTTCTCGACCAATACCGAATTAGACGGGTTTTCGCATCCGCCTCAATCGCTGAACGCCCCGTCAACACTGGTGATTGCACACCATTCTGTTGATATAGAGACCGCCTCAAACGCATCTAAAAATCCCCTAAGGTTAACGATTCTGCAAAAATTGCGACCATAAGTTGAATAAAGAATTAATGCTTACCCAGGGTTTATTAAGTTTCTGCCGATGAGCCTCCAACTAACTTCCCCGTTTCGCCTTTGGGGCGCTGTGACCGAGATTTTGCCAGGTATGATCGAGCTGTCAGGCGTCGGTCATGCCGTCGGCATTGGCGACAGCGTCACTATTGAAAAGCCCGGCCAATCCCTGATTGGCGAAGTCATGTCGGTCAACGACGCGCGTGTGAAGGTGTTGATGTTCAGCTCAACGGAAGCCGCGCGGATTGGCGATCGCGCTTTCATCTCACAACAAGACCAAGTTGAGATTGGTGAGCATTGGCTCGGTGCGCTGGTGAATTATCGCGGCGAAGTTCAAATGCGGCGCACCCAGCGCGATACGCACGTATCCGCGGTAAACGTCCCGCTACAGTGTCCACCGCCCTCACCTGCTGAACGTAAGCCGCTCGGCGCGCGATTACCCACCGGGCTCAATGTAACAGACACGCTGTTACCCATCTGCCGGGGCCAACGCATCGGATTGTTCGCCGGATCGGGCGTCGGTAAATCTACGCTTCTCGGCCAACTCGCAGGGCGCATGAGTGCTGACCGCATTGTTATTGCTTTGATTGGTGAGCGCAGCCGCGAGGTGCAGGAATTCATCGACGATGTTCTGCCTGCGGATGTACTGCCCAAGACTACGATCGTCGCCGCCACCGCGAGCGAGCCACCGGGCGCGAAGAAGCGGGCGGCGTTCTGCGCGATCGCGGCCGCCGAGTATTACCGTAATCAGGGCCACTCCGTGCTCTTCCTGTTCGACTCACTCACGCGGTTTGCAGAAGCGCACAGAGAGACCGCTTTAATGGCGGGCGAAACCCCTGCCCTCAATGCTTTCCCGCCGTCGACTGTTCGTGTGGTCTCGGAACTCGCAGAGCGCACAGGACCTGGTAGCAAAGTCAGCGGCGACATTACTGCCATCTTTTCGGTTCTGGTCGCCGGCTCAGACTTTGAAGAGCCGGTTGCTGACATGGTGCGAGGAATTTTGGACGGGCACATCGTGCTATCGCGGAAGATTGCCGAGCGCGGACGTTACCCCGCGATTGATGTGCTGAAGAGCGTGTCTCGCAGCTTGCCGAAAGCCGCTACAGATGCGCAGAACCAGAGCTTGCAACTCTATCGTGCTTTGATGACGACCTATGACGAGATCGCGCCAATGGTGCGCGCTGGATTGTACGAATTCGGCAAGGACCCAAAGTCGGACATTGCATACACGCTCTTCCCAGAGCTGGACCGCTATCTGACCGAAAATAGCGACGGCATCGATACCGCATTCAATTATTTGGATGGATTGCTTCAGCCCGCGCGCAATGAAACTGCGCCAGATGGGTCGCCATTAAAAGCCGCTTAGGAACAAATTCTGACTGGCGACAGCGCCAAATCCAGCGGCGGCATTTCCAAGCAGTACGAGCGCTGTAGACGCTGAACTTGTGGAAGCAAAATTTTGGTTGATACCCGCCAAGATCTGAAACCGCTTCAACACTTGATCCACGACTTCAGGATCTTTCAGATCCTGCACAGAGTTGATCCCAAATTGGCTTTTGAGACGGTCGTCGAGATATTCCGCCTGACGGTCGATATCCAATTGCGCCAAATCGGCCGGAATCCCAAGCGCCGTATCGAGCACGGCTCGGATCGGTTCGCTGCCCAAAAGCTTGAACAGGACCGCTTCGTCTGATGAGTCTTCCGTAACAATTTCGCTGACGCCGTCGCGATAGTTTAGGGCCAAGCGCATACTGTCATTCTGCTGACCGACGGCGAGTTCAAACGACTCAGCGGCGTAGCGCGCAGCGATCGTGTCGATCTCCGATGTGATCAGATTAATCTGACCATTAGCAGGCTCCAGGGCCTCAGCAAAATTGGTGTATTGCGTGTTGTTCAGACGCTGAAGGAATGTGCTCTCAGGATCTTGCACTTCCTCCAAGATGTTTCGGATATATCCAGTCTTCCATTCTTCGCCATTCAGGCCAAACGCTGTGAGCGTCACGCGCCGCAATCTCGGGTCACTGAGAAAGTCTTCGACCGCGAGCGGCTGCGCAAATTTCTCTTTAAAATACTCAATATCGCGCTCAATTGAGGGCGACTTGGAGTAAGTGTCCAATTGCGTGTCATATGTCTCTTGCAGGAAGTTCCAGCCCGCAAGCCCTGACAATGGTATGACTGGTTGAAAGACCATCTACGCCGCCAATGCTCCTGAAGACTCTTGTCCGAGCAGTTGCGCTTCGAGCTCGATAATCTGCTTCATGTAGCAAAGCGCGGAATAGTAATTGCCGCGTCGAATCATTTCTTGGAGGAGCGGAATTAGCTCTGGATTGGCTGGCTCGAAAGCGTTTTTGAGATCCTCGCAAGCGCGATGGACTGCAGGCAGCGTGTCAGCTTCCTCGAGATCACGCGTGATCAGCAATTGGATCGCATAATAGACCTGCTTCACCGGCGTATTCACCTCGCTTGGCTTTAGGGCGTCACGGCAGCGCAGCACCATAACATCAGGGCCGGGCACGCGAATGCGTCCCGGCTTATCGCCATTTTCCAAAAGTGTGCCGTTGATAAAAAAGCGCTCACCGGGCGCCAGCTTCAACATTAATCCGGACATTCCTAGTCCCTCCTGATTTACGTTCTCGCTATCCTGAGTTTTCGAGCCCTTTCGTGATCGACTCATTGATATCGATAAGATCGGCGAGTCCCTCGCCACCACTAAGAATCTGAGTGCTTGTACGGCGCACGAAGATGGACAATTCCAGCAACGATTTGCGCAAGCCTTCATTCAATTGGTTTTCTGGGTGCATCAGGTCTGTGGCCAGGACGGTCCACAAGTCGAGGTTCCGGTTGATCGCATTGGCCCACTTTTCGGGGTCGCTCTGCTTTAAGTCTTGCGCTTCGATCATGGCATCCGTGACTTGCCGAAACAGGGCACGTTCGATGGATCGGGGGTCCGCGGTTCGGTTGCGAACTTCACCGTACGCTTTGTGAGCTAGAGCCTGCAATCAATCCTCCTCAGGAGTTAAAAGGACCCGGAGCGTCCAAGGACGCTCCGGGCGATGGTTATTATCTGAACAGTGACAGCAGTGACTGCGATCCCTGGTTGGCGATAGACAGCGCCTGAGTACCCAGCTGCTGCTGAACCTGCAGGGCCTGCAGGCGGGCAGAAGCGGCTTCCAGGTCGGCGTCGACCAAAGTACCGATGCCAGACTTCAGTGAGTCAGACAGAGTGGTGATGAACTCAGACTGCGATTCGATGCGGTTCTGGTCAGAACCGAAAGCAGCGGCCGCAGAGATAGAGTTACCAAGCAGCGTTTCGATGCTTCCGAGTGCTGCCGAAGCATCTTCAGCCGTGCTGACGTCGATTTGATCAAGACCGAATAGACCACCAGAAGCAGTACCGGCTCCGTCATTCGCGACGACAGACAGCGCTTGAGCGCCGGTTGCGTCATCGACCGCAAGGTTCCAAACATCATTGGTTGAGTCATACTGAACTTCAGCCGTCACACCGTCGACAGATGCCGAAGCAATCGCTGTCGCCAAACCGCGAGCCACGTCTTCAGCCGTTTCGTCTTTGCCGGCAACATAAGTGAAGCTGTCACCACCAAGCGTTACGCGGAGGCCTTGGCCTTCAGCGAAAGACGCCGTGGCAGACAATTCGATGACGGTGGCGCGCTGTGCAAGCGTTTGCTCAGCATTACCATCAGCAGGCGTCGTGCCATCATTGTCTGCAGCTTCAAAGTTGGTGATCGTGTCAGCAGTTGCCAGAGCGGTGATATCAGTGAACGAATTGGTGTTCGCCAGAGATAGTTCTGCAGTGGTGCTTGAATCGACGGTGAGGCCATCGATACCCAATGCGTTGACTTGAGCAGCGAGAGCGTCACGGATCGTATCGGCCGTGTCACCAGAAGCAGCGGTTGTGTAGGACAGAACCGTACCGTTAACCGTCAGCGAGTAAGTTTCGCTGTTCGCTGCGACAATATCGAACTGAAGAACCTTACCAGTAGCGGCATCAGTCGTAGAGGCGTTCGTACCCGTTGCGTCTACGTCAGCAAAAGCAGCTGAAGGTGTTGCCCCAAGCGCGGTACCAAAGACACCGGCGTCAGTAGATAAGTCCTGACGACCAACCGTGATGTTCGAGGTGCTGACCGTACCGTCAGACTGACGGTCAAGAGACGCCAGGAAGGTTGAGTCGTCTGTACCTTGAACCAGGTTGACACCGTTGAACTGAGCAGCGCTAACGATGGTCGTGATCT
>JBCBBY010000023.1:0-45701 GCA_038531195.1 Pseudomonadota bacterium | reverse complement strand
CACGGGCCGGACGGCCCGCGGCACCAGAGAAGATGAGGTCATCCATCTCACCGCCGCGCATCGCCTTGGCGGAATTCGCGCCCATCGCCCAACGCATCGCTTCGAGCAGGTTCGATTTTCCGCACCCGTTCGGTCCGACAATGCCGGTCAGACCTGGGCGAATAGGCACAGATTCGGGGTCCACGAAGGATTTGAAGCCGGCAATGCGTAATTCTGTTAACTGCATGCAGTCCCCATAAATCCTTACTCGTCCGCCGTTTCACCAAGCGCTGCGTCGAGCGCAGCGGTGAAGGTTTCGACCGAGACGCGGACATTATTGTCCATCACTTCGCCGTCCAAAAAGAAGGTCGGTGTTGCGTTGACGCCTTTATCGCGCGCTGCGGCAATCGATGCCCGAATGGCATCACGCCCGCTTTGACTATCCAAACAAGCTTGAAACGCTTCGTCGGTTTCAATTCCATGATTGACGCCGACTTGCTTCAAAGCCTCGACCACAGGACCGCCTTGACGTGCCAAGGTCAGGATTGCGTCCTGACGCATGAAAAGCTCATCCAGCAAATCATAGTAAGTTTCACCCTCGACGCAGCGGGCGAGCGTAAAGCCAGCGACCGCGATATTATTTGGGGGTGTCGGGAACTCACGGAAAACGAGGCGAACTTTACCCGTGTCGATATAATCCGTTTTTACCGTCGGCATGATACGCGAGTGGAAATCGAGGCATGCTGGGCAGGTCCAACTGGCATACTCGATTAAGGTCACCGGCGCATCAGGATCGCCAAAAATAATGTCCTGAAGAACCACATTATCAGAGTTTGTGGATCCAGAATCGCTCGAAGCGGCGTCGCCATCAGGGCTCGCGCCACAGGCTGTAATCGCCAGTGCAGCAAGGGCGCCCAGGGCGCCACGACGGGTGAATCGAAGCATTCTCATAACCTTTCCTTAACAGTCTGAGTCGGATTAGTTGCCAAGCGGTTAACGCCGTTGCGGGGTCGAAACGACCGCTATTCGGCTGGTGTTTCAGCCGGCTCTGGCAAATCTAGTTTCTTATTCAGCAGCGCTTTCATGCCGTCAGCGGTGCGCCAGTCATAGCCTTGAAGCTTCTCGCCATTGATGAAAACGGTCGGGGTCGAGTTCACCCCCTGGCTGTCGCCTTTCATCACAGATTCACCAATCGCATACGTCACATCTTGATTGCTCAAGCATTCGCCGAAGTCATCACCTTCAATTCCATAGCTCGACGCAAGCGTCCGGAGCGCCCCTTCAATATCGCCGCCGGAACGCGCCAGGTTGAGGATATTGGTTTGGGCCGCAAACAGATCGTCAATAACATTATAATACTGCTCTTCGCCGGCACATCGCGCGAGCGCGAATCCGGCCACGGAAATGTTCGCGGGCGGCGTTGGGAATTCTCTAAAGATGAATTTTACATGGCCAGCATCGACATAGTCCGCCTTCAGCATCGGGATGACGTCTGTGTGGAACTGCAAACACGCGGGGCAGGTCCAGCTGGCATATTCGACAATGGTCAGTGGTGCATCGTCGGCGCCCAATGTGATGTCCGTCAAAGCGGTATCGCCTGAATTTGCCGAAGCTGTTTGCGCATCGCTTGAATCCGCCGCGCCGCAGGCTGTGAGAACCATTGCTGACAAAGCAACGAGAGAGGCGCGACGGGAGAATCGGAACATGAGCGGTCCTTTAGAGTTCAAAATGGAAGAGCGTGGGGCGGATCTTGAGTATCTTCTATAGGTTCAGCCGTTAGCACGGCTTCCCCGAGAGCAACAATCGCTGCGCGCAACTTTTCATCATCAATGTTTTGTGCGCTTGCCAAAAGAGCATCGCGTTGCGCCGCGGTCAGCGGCACACTCAGCGCCTTGCCCGGCTTAGCGGTCGTGCCGAAATTGCCTTGTAGAATTTTAATGGCGGTGATGTCGCCGCCAGCGGCGACTGAGACCCGTTGGCGAATAATCTCGCTTTGGTGTTGAACGAGCCCGGCGGCGGCGGGAATGACGGTCAGAGTGAGCCGTCGTCCGCCTTTTGCAGGGGTTAGTTTTTCGGGACGACACAAGCGGGCCAACTGCGCTCCGACAATGTCTTCCCATTGAAGTTTTAACCGGCTGAGCGTCGGCGCTTTGTTCGGCAGTTTTTTGCGCGTGAGGCGCATCGCGGCTTTGCCGATCGTGCCTGGGCCAGGATGCACAGGCTTAGCTTTCGCATAGCGCAGTTTGACGCGCGCGCGGGCTTCTTCCAAAGGATCGAGGCTTGATCGTTTCACCATTCAACGCAGTTTGCCCGTCATGCCCATGGATGAAAAGTTACACTTTGCAGGTTTTTCCGATCAATTGTTGGATTGGTACGCTGCGTCCGCCCGAGATCTGCCGTGGCGTATTGGGCCATTTGACCGTGCACAAGGGGTGATGCCAGACCCTTACCGCGTGTGGATGGCAGAGATTATGCTGCAACAAACGACGGTGCCGCATGCCACCCGCTACTTTCTGGCTTTCACCGAGCGCTGGCCAACGGTCGAAGATTTGGCTGCGGCGGACGATGCCGATGTGATGGGAGCCTGGGCTGGGCTCGGCTATTACGCGCGGGCCCGCAATCTTCTGAAATGCGCGCGCGAAGTGGCCAGCATGGGCGCTTGGCCTGATACGGTCGAGGGCTTGCGGGCGCTGCCGGGGATTGGTCCTTACACTGCGGGCGCGATTGGGGCCTTGGCATTCGGACGGCGGGCGGCGGCTGTTGACGGCAATGTCGACCGGGTCTTCGCGCGGCTCATGGCCCTTAAAGGCGACTGGAAAACGGAAAAGGTCCGTCTGAAATCTGTCGTTGAAGGTCTCGTTCCAGAAGACCGCCCAGCGGAGTTCGCTGAGGGCTTGATGGATCTTGGCGCAACGATCTGCACGCCAAAATCACCAAATTGTTTGATCTGCCCGGTCCGCAGCTTCTGCAAAGCGCAAGCGGAGTGGGCGCCAGAGCGCTATCCAATCAAACCCAAGAAAACCCCGAAGCCACATCGCGTCGGACATGTCTACGTCTTGCGCGGTCCCGACCGAACCGTTTTGACGGAGACGCGGCCGGAGCGTGGTTTGTTGGGGGGGATGATGGGTTTGCCCACATCGGATTGGTCGGATGCGCTAACGGATCCAAAATTCCCCTATCAGGCGAATTGGCAAGATGTCGGCGAAGTTCGACACGTGTTCACGCATTTCTCGCTAACCCTCACCGTCTGGCAGGCGGATGGCGATGGGGCTTTCGCAGATACGCCGATCAAAACCGCGGCGGATCACTTGCCGAGCGTATTCGCAAAGGCGCTGAAACTCGCGCTCTAGCCCTGCTCCGACGTGAGGTCTTACCGCGCGGGTGATCAGGTCCTACGGTTCAGACCAAGGAAACAAATGGAGCGTGGCAAATGGACCTCAAACTCAAAGGCAAAAATTGCGTCATCCTTGGCGGCACAAGAGGCATTGGCCGGGCCATTGCCGACACGCTCGCCGATGAAGGCGCGAATGTCGCCATCTGCGCGCGCAACGCAGATCAGATCGCAAAAGCCGTCTCAGAGCTGGAGGCGAAAGGCGTGAAAGCCACAGGCGGTTCGGTGGACGTGATGAATGGCGAGCAGTTGCAAGCCTGGATCAAGCAAGCGGGCGAGACGCTCGGCGGGATCGATATCCTCGTCTCGAATGCCGGGGCGATGGCGCAAGGCAATGACGAAGCGTCTTGGAAACAGAACTTCAATCTCGACGTCTTGGGGGCGGTCAACGCGTTTGAGGCAGCGGAGCCATTTCTCGGCAAAGCCGCGGATGAGGCGGGCGATGCGGCGTTCATCATCATCGCCTCTATTTCTGCCGCGGTCGCCGACAATGCAGGCTCTTATGGGCCGATCAAAGCGACGCTGATTCATATGGCAAAGGGGCTGGCGCGCCAGCATGCCAAGCGCGGTATTCGAACCAATGTCGTCTCGCCGGGCATGGTCTATTTTGAAGGCGGAATCTGGCATCAGGTTGAGCAGAATATGCCGGACTTTTTCAAACAGGCCGTGTCGCGCAACCCAACTGGACGCTGCGCGACGCCGCAAGAGATTGCCGATGCCGCCGTGTTCCTGGCGAGCCCGCGTTCGTCTTATACGACCGGATCCAATCTGATCGTTGATGGCACCGTTTCGAACCGCGTGAATTTCTAGTTCAGCTCCCCAATCTCGTCGCCGAGGGCACACATCTCGGTGTGCTCATGCGCAGCGAAGGTGAGATAGTCGGGCGTAAAGGCTGCGACTTTCGCGGAGGCGGAACTGGTGGAGAAATTCGTGCGCCCATCGATCGGGAGCTCATTATGAGTCAGGCCAAAGCAATGCCCCCGGCTGTCTATGCCATAATAAGCGGGGCGGAGCTGTGGCAGGCCAAGGCTTGCGACATGGTCGAGTGTTTCGTCGCTATAGATATAGCCCCACATGTCGAGATACGCGCGTAAATCGCGCTGCGACGCCCAGGATAGCGTGATTAAAAGCCAATCGTTTTGCGAGAGCGAAAACGCTGTCGCCCGGTCCATGCCAGCGAAACCGAGCCCAGCAGCTTTTTCCGCCCAAGCGGCATCATTGTTTGAACGTAGAAACTCCCGCGTCACGAGGTTCATCCGCGGCATCATCAGCCATCCATCATCGAATACGCCTTGGGATTCTAAGGCCGTGAAGAGCTGCAGGAATATCGCGTTTTGTTCTGTCGGGGTTGAAGGGTTTTCATCCCGCATGTACTGCCCGGGATCTGCGCTCAACTGGCTGTTCTGGATGGCTGTATAGAGCGCCTCATAGGGCAGTGTCGTGCAGACGAAGTTCGACCCCCCTGTGGCTTTATAATATCGGTAACTGGTATGGTAGGAGTAGAGATTGGTCGTGGAATGGACCGTGTTGCCGCCTTCAAAGTGATGCCGGGTACGAAACTCAAGCCCGTGTCCTAATTCATGCAAATCTCCAAGCCTAATCGGATCGAAAAACCAAAGCGCATCATACGGGTTGCCTGAAGTGCCTGCGCATCTTGGCGCGCTTGCAATACAGGCGGGTCGATCAGCATTCATATGTTTCACATTGCTGGCCGTCGAAATCGTCAGGCCGTTAGCATTAGCAAAGGCTCTCAAATCCTGATTCTCGGAAATCCCGGGCCCCTCGAAACCGGCCAACCAATGGGGCCAATCCCGCATGTAAATATCGGTCATCTCCAACAAGTCGCTGGGCGTTTGAGTGTGAACAAGGTCCAGCGTTTCTAATATTTTTGAGCGCGTTGAATGAATTTCAAAATGGGGGGTGACGAACTCGGCCCAATCATACTCGTCCGCATCGAGCCCGTTCAGAAACGCACTCGTGTCCTCTGCGCTGCGCCAGACCGGATGTTCGCCGACATTCTCGAAATCGAGGGAGATCTCTTCGCCGTCGGCATTGAAGAAGGCGTGTATCGGGCCGCCGAAGGCTGAGGTCAGAGATAGCGTCTCTTCAGGCGCAATCGTCATGGTCCGCGACGTGAGGATGAGCGGACGGTCATAATCGTCTCGAAACGGTGCGCTGGCATTCTCGCGGATCGAGTGGATTTTCAAATTGACGGTCACATCGCTCTCATCCGTGCGGGTGACGGTGACCGTTTCGCCGGGAAAGGCATAGACGCCGGTCGTTCGAAACGGCCTTTGCGTCGTCAGCTCTACGGTTTTGTCCGTGCGCAAATAGTCTGGGAATTCGGACCGTCCAAATGTTCCTAGGTTTGCCGCGGGATTGATGTCGCGGGCGATGAGCGCCGTAAGGTCGCCGAAAAATGCCCGTACGATGTCGCGGCTGGGCGTATTTGTATTCGACATGGGGTAGACGGTTTGACTGCGATAGAAGTCGCCAGTGAGCACAGAGAAGCCTTTCCAGCGAAAACCCTTAGCCGTTGGAAATGCGCCGCCGGGTTGATTGTTCAACGGCGTGAGCTGATTGCGCAACTCGCTCAAATGTCCGGTGACTTCAGTGGCAAATGTCTCATTTTCCGGACACCGCCAATACTGTCGGCATGCCGATAGATCATATTCCAGGTCATTGGTTTCGATGCGATCGACTAAAGTTTCCACAGCAGCGATTTGGGCAGGCTGCCAGTCCTCCAGCGTATCGATGGGTGAGAATTCCGATGTGGTCTGATTGGCCGTGTTCCGACCCGCATCTTCGACGCCGAACATGTCGAGGAGATTGGACGCGATCTGATTAATATTGGTCCGCGAGTGCAGATAAAGGACGGGGATCCCTTCGCGCAACGCTTGCTCAACCCGATCGGTAATCTCATCCGCATCATCCATCGAGCTCACTTCCTGTGACAGGATGATCAAAGCGGTTTCATCTGAAAGGCAGGAGTCGAGATTTGTGCCATCGCAAGACCCGGCGGAATTGTAGGAAACCGCATCACCAAAGGTTGCGGTTAGCCAATCCCGCGTTGCGCTTTCATCCGGAAACGAATTGGCTTCCGCGAGATGCGCGAGCACGACGCCGAACCCATCTTCAGGATCCGCATCGAGAAGCCATTGGGTCAAGTTTTCCAATATGCTTTGCATGTCCTCATTCATGGATGTCTCATCCAGAGCGGCGAGCCGAAATGGATTTTCGCCCAGCATGGCAAATCGTCCGTTCTCGTGACGACCGAAAAGCGCGATCGCGCGGGACGCGTTGAGGGCATTGCCATTCGAGTTATGTGTCGAGAGGATGAGCGGCGCACTGCCGCCGAAAGAGGGCGTGTAAAATCTTGCCCGATTGCCGTACTGCCAGGTCAGATTGGTATGGCTGCCACTCAGCGCTTGCCCATTGCTGTCAAGCTCAAACATCTCAGCAATATCAGCATTATTCTGCTCGCGCGTCTGTTCGAAGTCCGCCAGCATGGCTTCAGGCGGCGTCAGCTCCGTCTCATTGGTAATGATTGTATAGTCGCCCGTGCGAAGCGCTTGTTCGATCGGGTCATAGGCGATTTCGAGATCCACGTCGGCCTCGGTCGTCGCTTCACCGTCCGATGCTGCGACGGTGATCGACCCAACGCCAATATCGGATCCACCCGACGTGCCGGTGACCGCACCGGAGGCGCTGACTTGCAACCATTCCGGCCCTTCGACCAAAGCGAATGTAATGGCGTCGCCATCGTCATCGGTGGCGCGCAACGTGGTTTCGAGCGCCACGCCCTCTTGGCCGGAAATCGACTCGGTCGTGATGACCGGCGCGGCATTGTTTCCCGATGACGGCGGGGTTTCTGGCGGCGTGCTGGGCGGCGTTGGATCTGTCACGCTGGGCGGCGTCATGTCCGCGTCCATCTCACCGTCTTCGCCAGCGGTGCAAGCGGTCAAGACCAATGCAAATAAAAGCCAACCTGTATGTCTCAGCATCATGCTACTCCATGGGTTCGAGGCACCGGGCTATTGCGGCCAAGTGCTGACGCCATCAATCGGCAGCTCGGCATGCGTGAGGCTCGCGCAATGTCCGGTCTCAGGGATCGCGTAGAAAGCAGGCTCGAGCGGTGGCAGATTGAGCGTGCTCATATGAGCATCTGCAATGTCCGTGATCTCGTAGCCCCACATCTCGAAATAGGCGGTCAGGTCGCGCTGCGCGGCCCATGACAGGAGGACCATGCGTCGATCATCATTCTGCCAGGCTTTGAGCGTCTCATAATCCAGATCGGCAAAGCCAAGGCTGCTTGACCAGTCTGGCCATATCGCGCGCGCGTCGGCATATCTCAGCGCCCGCATCACGACACTGAAACGCGGCCAGAATGCCCAGCCATCGTCGAAAGCGTTTTGCGCTTGTAAGGCTGCCAATAGCTGGATGTAGAATACGCTTTGTTCGGCCTGCCCGGACACATCTTCGCTCGCGATATTGGCGGCGCCGTCGCTGCCAGTATATCCGGCCTGCAAGCGTTCATATGCCGCTTGATGAGGCAATTGAGGGCACGCAGCGAGGGCGACATCGGTGTCCTGGAACCACCGGAAGTAGGAATGGATGGTATGAAGGTCAGTCGCGGCGCCGACGTGCGGCCCCGAAAAACCACTGAGCGCGTTTACCAAGGGTGTCGCAACGGCCGTCTGAACCTCATAATCCATTGGACGAAACGCTTCTGAAGAAGTGATTGGGTTGCCAAAACACGTCGGCTCACAGCGCGCGCGATCGGCGATGAAGTGGCGCACCGCGACCGACGTGGCCGGCAGATGTAAGTCATGAGCATCGAGAAAATCTTGTAGATCGTCATTGCTGCGAACACCGTCTCCGGATTGCCCATCCAGCCAGCGCGGCCAGTCATTCAAATAGTCGAAGGTCGCCTGCGCGAGGTCGGCTGCCGACGAATAGCGGCCTGAATCGAGTGAGGCATTCAGCTTTGCGATGGTCGTATGGACTTCGAAGGACGGCGTGAGAATTTCCGCCCAGTCAAATTGGTCGGCAGCCAAATCGATCGCAAAGGCTTCGTTGTCTTCTGGTCCGTGCCAAACCGGGGCCTGAGCGACATTGCTAAATGTCAGCGTAATTTCATCTGCCGCGTCGCCTGGATAGACGTGAATGGGTCCGCCATAAAGCGGGGTGAACTCAATCGTCTCTGCGAGCTCAGCAGAGACCCCGTTGCCCGATACGACGAGCGCTCGTTCAATTTCGTATGTATGGTGAGAGATGCTGGTCGGGCGGGAAAATTCAGTGCCGTCAAACGTATGAAATGGGTCGCCGAGATCCTCGTGTAGTGAATGTATTTGGATGAGCGCAGATCGATTTCCGGTATCGGTCCGCGTCACGGTGATGGTTTGGCCTGGAAGCGCATACAATCCCGTCGAACGAAATGTTGAGGTCGGGGCGAGGGTCACAGTCACTTCGTTCAACGCGGCGTTCTCGAAATTCGTGCGCGAATAAGTGCCCATGTCAGGCAAGGCAGGAAATCCGTTGCGATCTTTGGCGTTTGCATATTCGCCGAACAAGGCGCGGATGATCTCTTGGCTTGGTGTGGTCGACTTTGGCATCGGAAAGCGCGTTAGGCTGCGATAATAGTCGCCAGCCAGAGCCAGTGCGGCGGCAAACCGATTTTGATCGAAATGCTCGAACGGATCTCCTACATTGTTTGTGAGCGTGCCAAGCGCGTTCCGAACCGCGGTGAGCGATGAATAAACCTCTTCTTTGTATGAATTGTTTTGCGGGCATTCAGCGTCATCGACACAGACCGTCAAATCATAGTCCAGTGTTTCGTCACGCAGCCCGATGAGCAGGGTTTCCAAGGTCGCTATGTAACCCGGCTCCCCTTCGCCGAGCACGTTTAAACCGCCGCCGCCCTGAATGCCGGTAAAATACGGATAGAAAATGCGTGCGCCTCCGCTCTGTAAGAGCGCTTGAACCCGACCGGCAAAGGCATCGTTATCATCATTATTATAGCGACGGACAAACAGGACCGCCACGCCGCGATCCATCGCCAGACGCATTTGCTCAATCACGGCCTCTTGGTGAGCCGTCGACCCGATGCGTTGGTAGACGACAATGAGGTCGAGCTCATCCGTCATACAGTCTGCAAATCGGGTCGAATCGCAGGCGGCATAATCATTAGCTGAAACTTTGCCCGGAAAGGCCGCTTCCAGCAGGGCGACTGTGCGATCGTGTTCGAACGTTCCAGGCATTTGAGCCAAAACGACTTCGAAAGTCTCAGACGTGTCCGTTTGCACGATCCAGTCAATCGTATTCTTGAACAGTCGGCTATTGGGCTGTTCGGCGTCATACTGCCCCATGGAAGCCGGACTATTGGCAAAAAGCGCATATCGCGCGGGTCCCGTTCCGCCGATAATGGCCATGTTTCTTCCGACGCCTAATTCCCTTTGATTGCTGATGATGAGCGGAAAACTGTAGGGAAACCGCACGCCGAAATGCGCTGATGCTGCGCTTGGCGCCCAGTCGAGTCCGGTCACGCTATTGGCGTTTTCCGTGCCATCCGCATTGAGCTCATAAATGTCGATAATGGCCTGCCGATTGCGCGCCCGAACCGCCGCGATTTCGTCTAGGATGATGGTTTCAAAATCGGTGTCGCTATGCTCTGAAATATAGGTGAAATCACCCGTCATGAGCGCCTGCTCAATCGGGTCCATGAACAGCGTGACCTCGATCATTGCGCGGGTGGTGTCTTCGCCATCACTGACATCGATCACCAACTCAAACCGGCCCAGATCATCCGCCTCAGGCGTCCCCGAAAGCACGCCATCTGAACTGATCGAAATCCAATCCGGACCGTCGACCAGGGCATATGTCAAAGCATCCCCATCTGCATCCGTCGCAGCGATGGATCCAGACACATCACCCTCAACCTGAACGCGGATCTGCGTGGTTGTCACGGTGGGGGCTGAATTTTCGGTGCTTGGGGGCGGCGTGCCGGGAATAGAGGCGTTACCATCATCCATGGACCCGCTGCCGCCGCCAGAACAGGCCGCCAATAAGACCGCAATCGAAGCTAATCCTGCGTTTCTGAACACCCGCCATCTCCATAATATGTCGCGACCGAAAGCACCACACGGATGTGGCGCGCACGGTTTCGCGGTTTATGGAGATCGGATTATCGAGCGAGCGATTGCTCAGAGCTTAAGGGCGAGTAGCGAATTTTCGCCACCCCGTTGAATCGAGATATCTGGACTATTTCTAATTGCGGTTTGCGCGTTTCGCGGGCCTTTATTGTCGGCCGAGCGGTCGGTTGGGGAGCGAGAAAAGCGGCATGCTTCAATCCGGGGTTGCGATATTATGGCCAACCGGTTGTGCCATCGATGGGCAAGGCGTCAGCGCTCAGATCAGTGCAATGAGCCGTCGGTGAGAGCGCATAATAAAATGGAGAAACTGGGGCAAAACCATAGCCAGCGACAATGGCGCGACCAAACTCAGTCGTTTCAAGACCCCATAGCTTGGTCAAATATTCGGTCAGATCACGCTCAGCTGACCAAGAGAGGGCGATCAGCATCCAATCATCGAAATTGGTATTCTCGAGCGCGACCAGGGCAGAGGTACCGCGATAGCCAAGTTTCGGCCCGTCCGAAAAAATGCGCGCGTTTATGATCGAGGTCCCCCACACTAAACCCTTGCCGCGCGCATATCGGCGTTCGTACAAATTCACTCGTGGCCATAATTCCCAGCCATCCGTGAAAGCGCCTTGGGCTTGCAGCGCCGCTGTGACTTGAACGTAGCGCGCGAGATTAAAATTGGCCTCGTCAAACCGAGTTTGCTCTCGGATCGCTTTGGCAGGATCATCAGAGCTCTGGGCCGCTTGGATGAAGGCGAATATCTCTTCGTAAGGCAGCGCTGGGCAACTCGTCGCCAGAGCACCCGCTTCAGCATATCGCCGATAGTTTGAGTGAACGAAGCTGAGCTCAGTAATCGCTTGCTGGGGACCGAAACTGCGCGGCGGCGTCACGTCTCTCAGCCCGACCGGTCCGTCGAGTTTCGCATGCATCTCTTCAGCAACAAGATATTGGTTTTGCGCGGTGAGCGGCGCGATGCTCCGCTCGACCTGTTGGATGTTTCCCGCACAGCCTTCGACACAGCTCGAACCATCCGCATTGAGGTGTCTCACAATATTGATTTCAGGCAGATACTGGTTGGCGATCTGGTGAGCTTTGAGGCCCGGATTATCAGTGATGAACTTACCTTGATACCCTTCGAACCAAAGCGGCCAGTCGCCGAGATAGAGTTCATAGTCTTTCGCCAATCGCGCCGGGTCGTTCTGATACGGTACGGTGTCGAGCACCTCGCGCATGGCTTCCGACGTCGCGTGCACAACGTAGTTCGGTGTGACGATTTCTGCCCAAGTGTAGCTGTCGGATGCGAGGTCTATTAAAAAAGTCGCGCTATCTCCTACATCGCTCCAAACCGGGTGTTGTCCGACAGTTGTGACCGTAAAGGTCAATTCCTGATCGTGTTGATTGGCGTGGATTTGAAGCGGACCGCCATATGGAGATGTTAGCGTCACAGATTGACCTTTGATCAGTTCGATGCGGTCTGATGTGACAAAGATAGGACGCGTAAAATTATCCTGAAACGGTTCATAATGTTCCGGATCAAGCGATTGAATTTGCACCCAAGTTCTGGCATCGCCATCATCGGTTCGGGTGATCGTCAACGGCACACCCGGAACGGCGTAGAGCCCTGCGGCAGTGAAGGGTGTTTTGCTGGTCAATGTGAGGGTCTGATCGCTCAATAGACTATTCGGAAAATTGGACCCCGAATACGTCCCAAGGTCGGGTTGGGGCGGCGTGCTTTCGCGTTGCCAAACGCTCGCAAATTCACCCAAAAGCGCTGCGAAAATTTGCGACGCCGGGCTTGAATCCTGTGGCATCGGATAGCTTGTCTGGGCACGATAATAATCCCCCAAAAGCAAAAGCGCCCTTTGGAAGCGGCTGGTTTCTTCGGTTGCGAAAGGGTCAGACTGACGCGCGACAACGGATTCCAAAACAGTGTCGATGGCGCCATCCAGGGCCGCGATTTCGGCGGCAATTTCAGGATCTTCTTCGCACGCCAATGGACCGGCGCACGCGCTAAAATCCATATCAAACTCATCGTCTACGATGCGCGACACCATGGATTTTATGATCGGAATACCTGTTTGCGCATACTGATATGTCGCCAAGGTGGACTCTTGCCCATTGACCCGATCGCCAAGCGCGCGATCAAGCCGCTCGCCAGCTGTGACCTTTAGCCGTTTCAACATCGGATCATCGAATACGGTCGGGGCGACATCATTATAAATATAGAGCTGACCGACCCCACTCTTATGCGCATCCGTAATCGCGTTATAGGACTCGTTTCTGCCGTTCAACTGGGTTTGCCTGCTATAGGAATGCCGAAACACGATGATCACGTCCGTCTCATCGGTGAGGCAATCGGCGACGTCCGTTCGGCAGATCTCTTCATCATTGAACGACACCGCATCACCAAAGGCGCTGGCCAACCACCGACGAATACCGCGCTCCGCATTTACGGCGTTTGGATTGGGTAAGGGAGCCGGTGTGATCGCGATATCCAAGGTCGCATCATCGTCATCATTGGCCAGCCAGCGCAAAGCATTGCGCAGAAACAAATCCATATCGCTGTCGCTGGAAAAGTCTCTGAGGGACGACGGGTTAAGCATCGGGTTTCCACCAAGCACGAGATAGCGGGCACCCGACTCATCGCGCCCCATTACCGCAAATGCGCGGCCATCTTGCAGAATCATTGCGGGGGAGTTCTCGCCCGGTGATGGCACCAATGCGACCGCTTGCTGATAGCTGTCAGGCACGCGGCGTAGGCTTGGCGGTGACCATGTTGGGGCAAGTGACGTCTCTTCGAATGTCCCGCCGGGTCCTAATTGATAGAGCGCTTCGACATCTTCGCGGTGTTGCACCAAGGCGGGCTCCTCGATGCCGAGCAAAACCGACTCAAGGTCTTCATCGCTATGTTCTGTGATGAGCGTAAAGTCGCCGGTAGCCAAGGCTTGCTCAACGGCATCGAACGTGACCTCAATGGTGATTTCGGCCTCAACGGACGTGTTGCCATCGCTGGCCTCAATGACGAGCGTATCCGTTCCTCTGTCTGATAAACGCGGTGTTCCGGAGAGTTGACCATTTGCAGCAACGCTCAACCAAGTCGGTCCGGAACGCATAGAGATGGTTACCTTGTCACCATCGGGGTCAGAGACGGCAATGCTGGTTGAAATGGCGGCGTCGACAAAGGCGCTAATGGTGGTTGTGGAGACAATCGGTACCATGTTGACCGGCATGCTTGGCGGGAGCCCCGTCGCATCGCCACCTTCGCCGCCAGAGCACGCGCTCAAAACAACTATCAAAGCTAAGAGATGACTTTTTTGAAACACCACGATGCTCCGATTTGACTGGCCTTTTAAATCGCAATCCCGGGCGCAAGTTCGGGGCGACAAGCGAGGCGATTGAGGGGCTGAAGACTCGGCAATAGACAGCGCTTGTTTGAGCAGACCTTAAGCGCCAGGCTCGAATTTTTCCGGTCGTACAGGTTTGAGACGCACCGACAAAAAGCGCCGCAAGAACGCGCAGTTGGACGTTGCCGAATGATCGAAAACACTGTGGAAAACAAAAAGATAGTTCTTGTTTTGTTCTCATATTCGTGCTGCATACTTTCCCATGCGAACGGGACAAAAGCTCAAGAAAAACGGCCGGGTGGGTCGGGACGCGGTGGTGGAGGTGCAAGAACGCCTCCACCATCGCGGCCGCGGCGCAATCTCTAATCAAACGGGACGGTTTGAACGCGAGACGCGCGAAGCCCTGGATGATGGTTGGGACACGATTGAAGAAGCGGCGCCGCGGCTGGCGACCACACTAACCAGAGAAACGCCGCGGACGATCATCACGTTCAATAAGTCACCCGACATACACTTCGACCGCTCGATCAACCCGTATCGCGGCTGTGAGCATGGCTGCGTCTATTGTTTCGCCCGGCCGACGCATGCCTATCATGGGCTTTCGGCGGGTTTGGATTTCGAGAGCAAGCTGTTCTATAAACCGGATGGGCCAGACCTTCTGCTGAAAGAACTTTCGCGTCCTGGCTATGTCCCGCGCCCGATCGCGCTGGGCGTCAATACAGACGCCTATCAACCGGTTGAGCGCGAACAAGAGCTGACCCGCCGGTTCCTAAAAATATTGAGCGATCACAATCACCCGGTCTCCTTGCTGACAAAGTCAGCCCTGATCCAACGCGATATAGATCTGATTGCGCCAATGGCCGCGAAGCGACTTTGCCGCGTGGGTGTCTCAATCACCACGCTCGATCCCAAACTCGCGCGCGCCATGGAGCCACGCGCCGCGGCGCCGCACAAACGCTATCAGACGGTGAAAGCGCTTAGCGATGCAGGCGTTCCCGTCACGGTGATGGCCGCGCCCATCATCCCGGCTTTGAATGAACCAGAGCTTGAGACACTGATCGAAACGGCGAAGCAAAACGGGGCGATCGGCGCCGGCTATGTGCTTTTGCGATTGCCGCACGAGCTTAAAGACATTTTCCATGAATGGCTGGCGGAGCATTATCCTGACCGGGCGGCGCGCGTGATCAATTTGTTGCGGGAGATGCGTGGCGGGAAGGACTATGATGCTGATTGGTTTAAACGCGGGGCAGGGCAAGGCGTCCAGGCGAAACTCATCGGGCAACGCTTCGCGCGAACCGTCCGCCGCCTCGGATTGCAGCCGCAACGCACGCCTTTGCGGACAGACTTGTTTCAGCCGCCAGTCTTAAAAGGGGGGCAATATCGAATGGACCTTTAGGTCTATTCCGCAATCTGCCCGGCAAGTCGCTCTGCATTGGCTTTTTGCTCTGCGCGGGTGAGGCGATAATTGCGCAAAATAAACGCAGCGAGGGCGTACGACACCACCGGCACGCCTACAAAGACGAACATCAAACCTTGGACCACTTCAGGGCTATTCTCGCCGGACGGGTCGAACCCGACCCAAGCGCCAAGCAGAATATAAGGGATACCGATCGCAAAGCTGGCCCCGGTTTTATACGCGCCCGACATCAGGGAATAATACATGCCGGACCGGTTCTCGCCGGTTTTCGCCTCATCGGCTTCGATCACATCGGCCACCATCGAGCGTGCGAGGATAAAAGGTGTGCCATAGCCAAGACCGGAAACGATGGCCGCGATCAATAGATAGACCGGCCCGCCCCCCATGGCGCTCAGGGGTAAATAAACCAAATATGTGGCGATCGACCAAACGCACGTGATGATAAAGACGGTGTGTTTCTCAGTCCGCTCAGACAGGCGCACCCAAAGCGGCATGGCGGCGAAGCCAGCAATGAAAAAGACCATGAGAATGACCGGCGCGAGCCCCGTCACGCCAAACCCCCATTGCGCCGCAAACAGGAATGTGCCGCCCGTGCCGGCAATCGCTATTCCGACCAGAATCTCGACCAGAATGATCCGCGCCATATTTGGATTTTGGAAGGCTGACTGAATGGCGGTCCAACTGAACCGCATCGGCTTTTGATCAGGTTTCGGCGCCGGGTCGGGCACGAACAATACAGCGAGCAATACCGTCAGCGGGAGAACGATCAAGAGGATGATGCCCATGACCTGGACCTGGCCGCGCCGTTCAATACCGTAATTGATCGCGAGCAATGTCGGAACGATGAGCAATGTGAGCAGGGTGATCGTGTTGACGATTTCGCGCCACATAAACAGCCGCGATCGCTCATCATATTGCGTGGTGATCATCGGTACCCAGGACTGATGCGGCGTTTGCAACATTGTGAAGCCGAGCCACAGCACGGCCAACCAAATCACCAAATAGGTTGGTGAGACCGTCTCCCCCATCGGCATGAACATGAAGAAAGCACCGAGCATCAGGATGGGGACGCTGCCGATCAGCCAGTGTTTGATCCGGCCATATTTGGTGGGGCGCGAGTCGACCAGCCATCCCATAACCGGGTCGCTGCCAAGGTCCCAAAATCGTAAGATCATGAAAATCAGCCCGACCATGGTTGTGCCGAGCCCCAGTTGCTCCGCATACATGGGGGCAACAAAGACCGCCATTGGCAGGCCGACCGCCGCCAGCGGCATGCCGACGCTAGCAAACGCCAAAACGCGCGGTAGCGGCAATCGATTATGTGAAGCGCTCATGCAAAGACGATGACGCCTGTGTCACCAAAAGCAAGCATTGCCGTCGCGTCCATGAAATCCACAGACTTGTCCACAGGCTGCGACTCAGGCAGTTTCGATTTCGAAACATTTGGGGCGAATCAGATTTTCGCGCGGTAACGAATCATCAACCCGAACAGACTCATTTGGGGTGCTTCTGATTCGCAACTGATTCGACGATGGGAAGCTAAGGGCATGGAGCTCAATAAAAACACGATTATCGAAGGGGAATGCGTCGACGTGCTGTCGCGCTTGCCGGACCAATCGGTCGATTTAATTTTCGCGGACCCACCTTATAATTTGCAACTTGGCGGCGGCCTAACCCGCCCAGATCAGTCGGTTGTCGACGGGGTGACCGACGCGTGGGACCAGTTTGATAGTTTTGACGCCTATGACCTATTCACGCATCAATGGCTTGCCGAGTGTCGCCGAATTTTGAAAGACCATGGCGCCATTTGGGTGATCGGATCTTATCACAATATTTTCCGTGTCGGCACGGTGCTGCAGGATGCCGGGTTCTGGATCCAGAATGATGTCATCTGGCGCAAGTCCAATCCGATGCCGAACTTTAAAGGCACGCGGTTCCAAAATGCCCACGAAACGATGATTTGGGCGGGCAAGTCTGATCAGTCGAAAGTCACGTTCAATTACGACGCGCTTAAGACCTTCAATGAAGACAAGCAGATGCGTTCAGATTGGCTCATTCCGATCTGCGCTGGCGGAGAACGCTTGAAGGGCGATGACGGCAAGAAAGCACATCCGACGCAAAAGCCGGAAGCGCTGCTGCAGCGCATTTTGCTCGCTACATCGAAACAAGGGGATGTGGTCCTGGACCCATTCTCTGGCACAGGTACGACAGCGGCCGTCGCCAAGAAACTCGGCCGCGCTTATGTCGGGATCGAGCAAGACCCAGCTTATGTGCGTCTCTCTCGCGCAAGACTAAAAGCCATCACACCGATCGAAGGCGATATGCTCGAAATCGAGAAGGGCAAGAAATCGCTGCCGCGCGTACCGTTCGGCGCGCTCATCGAAAATGGTTGGCTCAAACCTGGTGATCGTCTTTGGTCACCGAAAAAACGGTTCAATGCCCGCATTCGCGTCGATGGCAGTTTGACGACGGGCGAGGCTACGGGATCGATCCACCGCATGGGCGCCTTCGTTCAGCAGGCGCCCGCCTGTAATGGCTGGACCTATTGGCACTATGAAGAAGCCAAAAGCGGCGAGCTTGCGCCGATTGATCTTCTGCGCAGGCGGTATCGCCATGAAATGGGTTTGGTGAACTAGTCACCCGTTTGGGCGTAAGTATCTTAGAAAATATAGCGCAAAAACGCGACTGAGGTTGCGGACGCACCGGCGTGCGCAACTTTTTGACTTACTAGCCCTTGTCCCCCTGAGCGTGTGCTCTATTTGATATGTTATACAGTCACCTTAAGGGCGAGTCATGAACGGTGTATTGGTCACTGAATACTGGCTGAACTTATCTCGACGTCGGCGCCAACGCTTTTGCGATGGCGAGGTCACGTCGCGTTGGGCGCGCGTTTCGCTCGAACGCTAATCTCCCAGAATTGGTCGGCTCGTCTCCCAAGTTAGAGCCGCCAAGACATAACGCCTGTTCCCAAGCAGTCGTGAATGTCACTTCCAGGGCGAGGGTCTTCGGACCCTCGCCACCCAACTCTCAAAAGGAAATTTTACGATGAACAATAGCATGAAAGCCGCATTGGGTGGCGTTGCAGCGGTCGCGATTGCGGCCTGTGCATCGACCGCTGTTGCTGATAATTCTGACGCCGCTGCGGCTGGTATTACAGAGGCGGACGTCGTCGCGGCTCAAACAGAATGGGGCAACGGGATTGTTGCGATCGCGGCTGTTCATACGGCTGAAGGCGATTTCGAAGCGCGCGCTAAAGAGCATATCGATACGCTTTATGCTTATGGTGAAACCGCAGTGATGTTTAAGCCAACCTTGGCGGCGGAAGATCAGTTCCGCGAAACCTTTGACGAAGCTCTGTCTTACTTCATCGGTACCGAAGGCACTGAAGATTCAGGCTTTGCCATCAAAGGCTGGACCAATGTTCGCTGGGAAAGCAATGGAATCTATACCGATGGCGACTCAGCCACCGCAATGGGCAACTATTTCTTTACCGGTCCAGACGGCAGCGAAACCAAAGTTGAGTACACATTTGGTTACGTGCTCGATGATGCAGGCGACTTGAAGATCAATCTTCACCACTCGTCTCTGCCTTACTCAGCTGGGTAAATGGAGCCTCTGAACAGAGAATGGGAGCTGCGCGTGGCGGAGCTCCCATTTTTTTGCGCGGCGTTCAATCCCGCGGACGCCAACCTGCGGGCATTCTGAAACTTGGTTTCTTCTTTTTCGCCATCGGAACGCCTGGTGTCGGCAGACTGCCATCTGAATAAGGTCCTGCGGGTTTCGCGCCCGCTGCGATGTCTTTCAATTTTAACGCCGCATACTGCCCCGGCGCATCGCCGAGCTTGCGATCCTTCGGGCGAACCGCGTCGACTTTTTCGCCGGACAGAGGGCGCAGCCACTCCCACCAACTTGGCCACCATGAGCCTGGCAATTCCTCCGCGCTCGAGAGCCAGCGCCCTGGATTAGCCGGCAGGTCTTCATTGTACCAATGCTGGTATTTTTGCGCGTCTGGATGGTTGATCACACCGGCAATGTGCCCAGAGCCCGCCAGCGTAAACTGAACAGGCCCGCCAAAATTCTGCGCACCTTTATAGATCGAATGCCAAGGACAAATGTGATCCGACCGGCTGGCTTGGATAAAGACCGGGATCTTGATGTCGCTCATCGAGACCGGTTCGCCGAAAACCTTGAAGCGGTTTCCGCTCAACGCATTTTTGTTATAAAATTCGGTGAGATACGTGCGATGGGTCGGCCCAGGAATATTGGTCTGGTCGGCATTCCAGTAGAGCAGGTCAAACGGCCGGGGTTGTTTGCCCATCATGTAATTGTCGACGACATAGCGCCAGACCAAGTCGGCGGGGCGCAACCAATTAAACGTCTCGCCCATTAATTCGCCAGGCATAATGCCATTATGCTCATCGATGACTTTTTCGACCTGCTGAAGGCTGTCTTCGTCGGTGAAAATTTTCAGCTCACCCGCGAGTTCGAAATCAGATTGCGAGGCGAAATAGGTTGCGGAGTGAATGCGTTTGTCGCCGACCTTGCCCATATGTGCGAGCGCCGTGCTGAGAAGTGTTCCACCAATACAATACCCGATCGTATTGACCGATTTCGCTTTGGTCTCCTTGGTGACAGCCTCAACCGCCGCCAAGATGCCTTGCTCGATATAGTCGTCCCAAGTGAAGTCTTTGGTCTCATTGTCGGCCGAGCGCCAAGACACCACAAATGTGTTCACGCGTTTCGAGAGGAGCCAGCGGATCATCGAGTTTTCCGGCTGCAAATCGAGAATATAGAATTTATTGATCCAAGGCGGGAAGATTAGAAGCGGGCGTTCGCGCATCTTCTTGCGGCTTGGATTGTAATGAATGATCTCGATCAGCTTGTTGCGATAGATCACTTTGCCTTTGGCGGTCGCCACGTTTTGGCCGATTTCAAATGCGTCTTCGTCGGTTTGCGAAATCGCTAAGCGGCCATCACCGCGCTGCACGTCTTCGCGCGCATTGCGAAGTCCCGCCAAAACACTCTCACCATTGCTTTCGATCATCGCCCGGATCGCCGCAGGGTTGGTCGCCATCATATTGGTCGGTGACATCGCATCGACAAATTGGCTGAGATAGAAGCGCGCTTTCAGTTTTGACTCTTCATCGAGATCGTCGGCAACGGTCTCAACCAGGCCTTGCAACCATTCTGCATTCAGCATCCACGCGCGGCGCATGAAATTGAAGGCCGGGTTGGCCTCCCACTCGGGATCGGCAAAGCGTCGATCTTTTGGCAACGGCGTCCCAGTCGCCATAGATTGAAAAAGATTCATCCAACCTTGAAACAGGGTCATCATCGCATGGCCGGATTTTTCAGGATTGCGCGCCAAGGCAGCGCCAAGTTTCATTTGCGCTTCGATGCCGCCAAATGGGTCCGCATCGCCTGGTGCCGTGGGCATTGTAGGGGCGCCATTTAGCGACTCGACAAGCAGGCTTTGTGCTTCTTGCACCGCCTGCATCAAATTGGTCGCCATTTCTTGCAAAGACTCAGAATTTGCCTCGGCAAAGGCATTAGGCAGCGTACTTGCCCCAAAATTATCAAAGTTTCTACTTTTGGTCATCAGACCGACTCTCGCAATTCTATGCGAACCTATATAAGACTAAACAGCTTTGGGAATTATGAGTCCAGCTAGGGAAATTATTTATGCGAACTGGTGTTTTCGTAACGTTTGTACTTTTGGCGGGCTGCGCAGGCTCGGTTGAGAAGCTGCAAGCGATGCGCGCCGACGCCCCGGACTGGTACGAAGCGCGAAAAGTAGAGTTCCGTGGAGAGGGTTATCCAGACCTCGCGTCGATCCCCGAACCGCGGGGTGACAATCCGGTGCAGAAGCTTGAATTGTCCGAAGCCGAAACGCGCGCGGCTCTGGCTTTGTTTCAAGACGATCCGCGCTCTGAGCTCCCAGCTGAAACTCCCGAGGAGATTCAGGCGTGGGCCGATGATGTAAGACGAGCGGTCGAGGGGCGCTTACCCGCCCCCAATTTTCTGACTGACGAAGAGATCGAAGCTATCAAAGCGCGATTCAATGTTGCGCGCGCGCGTCTCTAAATTCTGGCCCCCTGTTTCTAAATGGAGATCCGCACATGAGCGGAGAATTTCACAAAATCCGGCGCTTGCCGCCTTACGTTTTCGAGCAAGTCAATCGACGCAAAGCTGAGCTGCGCGCCAATGGCGCCGATATCATTGATCTTGGCATGGGCAATCCCGATATGCCGGCCCCGCCGCATGTGATTGCGAAGCTGGCAGAAACCGCCGCGAAGCCCAACGTGCATGGCTATTCCGCCTCTCGGGGTATCCCCGGTCTGCGCCGGGCATTGGTCGACTATTATCAGCGCCGGTTCGACGTCAAACTTGATCGCAACCGCGAAGTCGTTGTGACCCTCGGCTCGAAAGAAGGGTTCGCCAACCTGGCCCAAGCGATCACTGCGCCGGGCGATGTTATTCTGGCGCCTGATCCCTCATATCCCTTGCATCATTTCGGGTTCATCATGGCCGGGGCGTCAATCCGGGCCATTCCTGCGCCGACTCCGGAGGCCTATCTTTCCGGAATTAGCAAGGCGATACGCTACTCTGTTCCGCCACCGACCGCGATGGTGCTGTGTTATCCGTCAAATCCGACCGCTGATGTGTGTGATCTCGAATTCTACAAGGACGCGGTTGCGCTGGCGAAAAAGCACGATCTCTATATTCTCTCAGATCTCGCTTACAATGAGATCTATTTTGAGGAACCGACCCCGTCGATCCTGCAAGTCGACGGCGCCCGGGATATCGCGGTCGAAACCACGACCATGTCGAAAACCTACTCTATGGCGGGTTGGCGGATTGGCTTTGCGGCTGGCAATGAGCGCCTGATCGGCGCGCTCGCACGCGTTAAGTCCTATCTCGATTATGGGGCCTTCACCCCGATCCAGGTCGCCGCATGTGCCGCGCTGGACGGCCCTCAAGACTGCGTCGATGAGTTTCGCGCCACGTATAAATCGCGCCGAGATGTCCTGATCGAGAGTTTTGGACGCGCCGGTTGGGAGATCCCAAGCCCCGCCGCCTCGATGTTCGCTTGGGCGAAGATACCGCCGCAATGCGGCGACATGCGCAGCTTGGAATTTGCTCTGAAATTGATGAACGAGGCCGAAGTTGCCGTCGCGCCGGGCGCCGGTTTCGGCGAGCACGGTGACCGACATGTGCGCATCGCCTTGGTAGAAAACGAGCAGCGCATCCGACAAGCTGCGCGAAACATCAAGCGGTTCCTTGCCAAAACCGAAGCAGGCGGGCAAACGACGCCCCTGCAAAGGACGGGATCTTGAAGACAGTTAAACTAGGTATCGCCGGACTGGGCCATGTGGGCTGCGGTTTGGTCTCATTGGTCGAACGCCAGGCAGACTTACGCCTGCCGGGGAGAGTCGAGATTGTCGGCGTTTCCGCCCGCACACGTAACCGGAACCGACCTGTCGATATTTCGGGCTATCGTTGGTTCGACGATGCTGCGACATTGGCCGAAGATCCTGAAGTCGATGTCTTCGTCGAACTCATGGGCGGCTCAGATGGGCCAGCTAAGTTCGCTGTTGAGGAAGCCATCAAAGCCGGAAAACACGTTGTCACGGCCAATAAAGCCCTGATCGCGATGCACGGCCAAGCCCTTGAAACACTGGCACAGAGCAATGATGTCGACCTCATGTTTGAGGCCGCCGTTGCGGGCGGTGTTCCTATCGTGCGCGTTTTGCGGGACTCACTGACCGGAGTCGCGATCCAGCGGGTCTCTGGCATTCTAAATGGCACCTGTAATTATTTGACCACGCAGATGCTCGAAACCGGGCGCTCTTACGACGAGGTGCTCGAAGAAGCGCAGCGTCTGGGCTACGCGGAAGCGGATCCGACGCTCGATGTGTCGGGTATGGACGCCGCGCACAAAGCCGCCATTCTTGCATCGATCGCCTTCACGGCTGATCTGGATTTCAGCAAGGTCGACGTTAAAGGCGTCGACACGGTCGAGCTGATCGATCTGACCCTCGCGGACCGTCTCGGCTTGCGTATCAAATTGATCACCGAAGGTATTCTGACGAGCGATGGCGTTGTCTGCCGCGTCGCGCCAATGGCATTGCCGCATGATCACCCGCTCGCGCGTGTTGACGGAGCGCTGAACACGGTGCGCGTTGAAGGCGATCCGCTTGGCGCAGTAACGCTGACAGGGCCGGGTGCCGGGCCTGGACCAACCGCGAGTGCCGTTATGGGCGATATCTCAAAGCTGTTTACGCCTACCGCGCGAAGTCCATTCGGGCGCGCGCCGCATCACAATGCGCGCAGCTTCGTCGCCGCCGAACCCGCGGAGCGTTCGGCATTCTTTTTGCGTGTAAAACTGGCCGACCGTCCCGGCGCTCTCGCGAGCCTAACCGAGGCATTGGCCGCACATGATGTGTCTGTGGATAAGCTGTTACAGGAGTCGGCTGATGACAGCGATGTCTCTCCTGTTGCCATTGTCACACATGTGTGTTCTCGCGGTGACATAGAGGCCGCGAGCACGCGCGTTTCCGCATTGGAGGCAAGCGTGGGGGCTCCACAGGTCATACCGATCGATGCGGTAAAATTCTAAACTAGCTGGGTCAGGAGTGGCCTGGGGGAGTATATGATGAGTGATAGTGTTCTAATTCCACACCTGGCGGATGCTATGGTGCGCGTGACCGAAAAGGCTGCGATTGCTGCAGAAGCCTTGGCTGGACGCGGCGATGAAAAGGCGGCGGATGCCGCGGCGGTCGATGCCATGCGCACCGCGTTCAATGCGGTCGACTTTCAGGGCCGCGTTGTCATCGGTGAAGGCGAACGCGACGAAGCACCAATGCTTTACATTGGTGAAGAAGTGGGCACGGGGACAGGCCCAGAGATCGATATCGCGCTCGACCCGCTTGAGGGCACGACGCTGACGGCCAAAGCCATGGCCAATGCGCTCGCTGTCTTGGCGATCGCGCCGCGCGGTGGACTTCTGTTCGCACCCGATACGTATATGGACAAAATTGCGATCGGCCCTGGCTATGAAGAAGGCATTATCGATCTCGATAAGTCTCCCTCCGAAAACATCGCCGCGATGGCGCGCGCCAAAGGTGTTGAGGTCAGCGCTATGACCGCATGTGTGCTGGATCGCCCACGTCACGCGGAGATTATTGAAGATCTTCGCGGCGTTGGCGCACGCGTTCATCTGATTTCAGACGGCGATGTTGCTGGCGTCATCAATACGACCAATCCGAGCACGGGCATTGATCTGTATGTTGGATCAGGCGGCGCACCTGAAGGCGTTCTCGCGGCCGCGGCTCTGAAATGCGTGGGTGGCCAAATGCAAGGCCGCTTGGTCTTCCGCAATGATGACGAGCGCCGCCGCGCGGATCGCACTGGCATCACCGATTATGATAAGAAATACACGCTGCACGAACTCGCTTCAGGCGAAACTGTCTTCTGCGCCACTGGCGTCACCAAAGGCGGTCTGGTTGACGGCGTTGTGCGCAATAATGGCCATATCGAAACCGACACCCTGGTCATGAGCAGCGCTGATGGCATGGTACGCAAGATCAAAAGCTGGCACCGCGCATAGGGCATGAGCCTTGAATAAAGGCGGCGAAGTTTGTTGGGACCGGCCTAGGAATCTGACATGTCGGTTTTTCGAACATGGCGCGGGGGCTGTTTCCGTATAATTCGCGGATGATACGATTGAAATTTGGGGCGCTTGAAAAGCCCCAGTGCTCGGCCGCGGAGCGAATGGCTCCGCGGTGATAGGGCTGTTGAGCCACGTCGAGCAAAGCTCGCGTGGCGCGTCGTTGACGAATATAGTGTCGCACGCCACCTTGCTGCTCGAACATCCTGAAAAGGGTGGCGCGTGAAACACCGAATTCACGCAATATATGTGCGACCGAGAGTTCGAAGTCGCCGAGATTGTTCTCGATAAATCGACAGATTATGTCGAAGAGCGCATTGCGCGCATGCATCCGCACATCCTCACGCTCGGGCGGGGCGCCTAAAGCAACCTTTATGCAGGCTAGAAACTGATCGTACAGGTCAGCGTCAATATGCGTGTCTTTTGCCCAAAGATCGGCAAAAACCCGCTCCCAAGCTGCGGTCAAACACCGTCCTGCGACGGACGTGGCGTTGATTTGGCCTGACCGGATATGAATAGATGGATCGAACCCGATCGCGGATTTAACGATGATGGCATTCTGAAAGACCGCTGGTTCTTGGATGCCTTCATAGGCGAGCTCTTGATCCTGGAGATAAATCGGTCCGGGGGTATAGGTGATGATGTCATCTCCGGTGCGTCCCCATACATTGCCGGACACCATTCGCCGAAGAATTAAGAAATGGGACGTATCGCCGATATGCTGTTTGCCGTGCGACATCGCAAAAGCATCTGTGTGATTTTCTATGAAGATGCATTGATCGCCGTACCAAGTGTTCACCTCAAACGCGCCGCGGTTCTTGGCTGTGGCCAAAGGCGTGCACTCAAGCATTGTCGCACTTCCTTCGCGATAGGCGTCAGCGCCAGACGTGAAGTGTAAGGCTTTTACCGGGCGTTTCGCAGCTAAATTCCAACGTGTCATGTCCGCCTCTCACAGTGAGCAACTTATGCATGTAGAAATATATGTTCTCTAGAGTTTTGATACGTCATGACAAGCAAGGCCGTCTTTGACCTGGCGTCTCAGATTTCGCCTTATGGGTGAATTCTCACGTCTCGTTTGGATGTCCTTTGTGGCTTTTCCGAACGGCGACTCCCGTCAAGATGGTCAGTATGACAGCCACAAGCTTCTCGGTTTCGAATTCGTACGGCGAGCGGTATTGGACGCTCGGACAGCCCCATGAGGCCATTGTGCGCGCGCTCACGCCGGGTCTCGGCGGCGACGATTTGCTCGCCCGCCTGCTCGCAACGCGAGATGTCGCGCCGGAGGACATCGAAACTTACCTCAATCCGACGCTCAAAGCGCTATTCCCCGATCCATCGAGTTTTCAAGACATGATGAAGGCCGCGGAACTGACCCTTGATGCGATCATTGACGGCAAAACCGTCACCGTGTTCGCAGATTATGATGTCGATGGCGGCACCAGCTCCGCGATCCTGGCGCGATATTTCCGCGCCTGGGGACGGGAGATCGGTCTCTACGTCCCCGATCGTTTGACCGAAGGCTATGGCCCAAGCCCAGAAGCGTTTCGGCACTTGAAGGCGACGGGGTCAGATCTGGTCATCACGGTGGATTGCGGCGCGGCAGCTACGGCTGCACTCGCAGAGGCGGAAGCGATCGATTTGCCGGTCATCGTCATCGACCACCACCTGATGGGCAAAACACCGCCCGCTTGCGCGGCCTTGGTGAATCCCAATCGGGCGGATGATACCAGCGGGCAAGGTCATCTTGCGGCGGCGGGTGTGGTCTACGTGTTTGCGGCCGCGCTAAACAAATGCGCACGCGATCGCGGCGTTGCACCGCCCGCTGGATTGCCGGATATTTTGCATTGGCTTGACCTCTGCGCGCTTGGGACACTTTGCGATATGTCGCCGCTGCGCGGGGCCAATCGGGCCTTCGTTAAACAAGGCTTGAAGATCTTACAGCGCGGCCAGAACCCAGGTCTGCGCGCCTTGGCGGACATTGCTGGGGTCGGAAAAATCGAAAGCGTTTATCACGCCACCTTCGTGTTAGGACCGCGCCTTAATGCGGGCGGGCGCGTGGGTGATCCTTGGCTCGCGGCCAAGCTCCTGGCGACGGATGACCGTTCTGAAGCCATCGCGCTCGCGGAACGCCTCCATGCCCATAATGACGAGCGCAAAGCTGTCGAAAGCGCGATCCTGGAGCAGGCCTCTGTCGAAGCGCAGAAACAGCTTGATCAGAACCCGGATACCGGTGTGTTGATCGCCGGTGGCGAGGGATGGCATCCGGGCGTTATCGGTATCGTGGCTGGCCGTCTGAAAGACCGCTTTCATCTGCCGGCCATCGTCATCGGGTGGGGGCAAGGCTTGGGCCCGGTCGCGAAAGGTTCAGCAAGATCGGTGCGCGGTGTGAACATTGGCGACGCCATTGCCGCGGCGGCGAAAGCGGGCATCGTTCTGTCCGGCGGAGGCCACGCCATGGCGGGTGGTCTGAGTTTAGAACCAGAGCAATTGCCGGGTCTGAAAACATGGATGCAAGACCATATGGCGGAGTTCAAAGAAGAACGCGCGGCCGCCAAAGAGCTTGCCATCGATGCGATGCTGGCGCCGGCTCAGGTTACGACAGAGACGTACGATCTGATCCAAACCATAGGTCCATTCGGGCAGGGCGCGCCGGAGCCCGTCTTTGCGATCCATAATGTTGAGATCACTCACACAAGGCCAATCGGCGAGAACCACCTTAAGCTTACCATCGAAGACCAGGGCGCGCGCATCGATGCGCTGGTCTGGCGTTGCATGGGCACGCCGCTCGGCGACGCCTTATTGCAGCGTGGCAAAGTGCATCTGGCTGGCCGCTTAAAAGACAATGAATGGAATGGCCGCCGCACCGCGCAGTTCGAAGTCATTGATGCGGCTGCGGCTTAAACGCGCCAAGCGTTCGGGTGACGGTCGAGCAGAGCCTGAATCTTCTTATCAGCGTCGGCAGCGTCATAGAGCGCGACGATGCAGCCGCCAAACCCGCCTCCGGTCAGCCGAGCGCCCTTTGCCCCCTGCGCTACCGCGTCTTCGACGAGAGCGTCGATGACCGGCGTCGAGGCTTCAAAGTCTTGCGCGTAAGAGCGGTGGCTTTCAATCATGAGGCGCGCAAATGTCGGCAAATCTTGCGCTTTCATGGCGGCCGTCGCCTCCAGGGTTCGTTGGTGTTCTGAGGTGACGTGTTGCGTGCGTTTGCGCAGATTGTCTGGCAATTGTGAGACCTTGCTCATTTGCGCCGCGTCGAGGAGGCAAAGCTCGTTCGTTTGCAAGGCGTCAGCCGCCTGTTGGCATTCTTCAAATCGCGCTTTGTAGCGACCGTCTGCAAGTTCGCGCCGGACGCCTGAATGGATCACCGCGAACGTCCAATTGTCCGGAATGTCCACGACCTCATATTTGAGGCTGCTGGTATTCAGCGCCAGTGCTTTGTCATGGTCTGCAAGACCAACAGCCATCTGATCCATAATCCCGCAGGGCATGCCGATATAATCATTCTCGACCGCACGGGCGTGTTTCGCGATCTCGACGGCCATTTGTTCTGACCGTGCGCCTGGATTGGCGGCGCGTAAGATCGCTGTGATCAGCGCGGCAGATGAGGAGACACCTGCGCCATCCGGGACATCGCTGTCGATCGCGATATGGGCGCCGCCGGTGAGCCAGCCGAGCTCGCTGGCTTTTGCGAGCGCGCCCATTGCATAGTCGGTCCAATCGTCACGTTTCGCGTCGCCCACCGGTCGGGCAATTGTGCCGTCGAAGCGGGTGGAGTGGATTTGTATGATCGACTCGGCAGACGGGGCCAGCGCAACTTGAATGCGACATTGAAGGCCCGCCGGTAACACGGCCCCGCCATTATAGTCGGTGTGCTCGCCAATCAAATTGACCCGGCCAGGCACTGACGCTGTCGCAGCGGCTGGCGTATTAAATACGTTTTGGAAAATGTCCGCGATGCTCACAGCGCGCCTCGCAGTTTATCGGCGGCATCGCGGGGCATGATATCGACCGTGAACACGCCGGTCGCTTGTTCGACCGAGGCGAGATATTTGACGCGATCTGGTGCGCGCAGCAGCGGGTAATATTGCGCCGTAAATTGGAATGCGCCATCGCGGCCATAAGGGGCCGCATGCAGGCTCAGCATGCAAGGCGTTTCACGTCCGAAGAAGGCATCATATCGCCGGACGGTATCTCCGAGCAGGTGCGCAAATCCGTCCGCTTGTTCTTGATTGAAGGCCCATGGACCGGAGACGGGCTCAAGCGATGAAATCCAGACTTCATACGGAAAGCGTCCAAACCGCGGCGCATAGCTGACAAGACCGCCAGCTTGATTGATCCAATAGGTCTCGCCCCAGGACTTCACGTCCGCGGCCAAATCATAACCGTCTTCAAACGCCTTTGCGGCTTGTTGCTGCGGTGCGGGCACAATCGGGAAACTATAGATTTGCCCATGCGGGTGATGCAGCGTGACGCCGACTTCATCGCCGCGATTCTCGAACGGTAGGACAAACGCGCTGCCGGCGGCGAACATGGCTTGGTATCGGTCAATCCAAGCTTCGACCAAAAGTCTTCGCCGGTCTTGTGAGAGCGTTGCCAGGGAGCCGTTTGCATCGGGCGAGTAAACAATAACTTCGCAGGCCCCTTTGGCAGTGTGGGTCTGCAGATTTTCGGTGCTTGGGTCTGGCGCATCTGGATACAGGCTTGGGAAGCGATTGCTGAACACTGCCAGTTCAAAATCAGAGAAGGGGATTTCCGTCAGCGGGGCGCCTGGTTTACTTGGCGCGAGCGGGTTGGCGGCGGCGCTTGGCTTATAGGTGCGATTTTGTCGCCCTGCAGCATAGATGGCCCACTCGCCGCGCAAGGGGTGCCAGCGCAATTCCGATCCCGCTGTGGTTTGTAGGTCTTCGCCCTCGATCCGCGGCAGAGTGTGCGACTCATAGCCGTATAAAAAGAGATCTCGGCCATCCGTTTTGCGGTGGTGACGCCTATAGATTTCGCGTCCGTCTATGTTGCGATTTAGCGCGGAGACTGGATCTTTGATCATGTGCGGCTCGTCACTCAGTTCGGCGATTCTCGGATGAGGTTGCCCAAATACGTTCGTATTCGATCATAACAGAAATATCCATGCTCGAACGCGCCTTATCGCATAAAAAGCTAGCAGAAACCATCGTATATACAATAAAATCAGAGCATCTGACGTGAATGTTGCAAACGTTGGTATGGACAAATTGTGGGTCAGCAGTCCGCATTTTTGATTGTGTCCTAGGTGAAAATATTCGATTTCGACAAAAAAATAGTCTATTTCCAACATTTGCGTTTTCTGCAAAATGGACAGAGACATTCCGTCGTCCGCTAGAAGAAGTAGCCTTATGACTGACCATGCCCGCTATGTGACGCTGACCGCTGGCAATACCAGCTTGGTTTTAGACTGTGCGATTGGCGCTCGCCCCAGTATTCTATATTGGGGATCGCGCCTCAACAAATCAGATCCTGAGCTGCTTCGTCTGATGACGACACGCCAGCACGCGCCGGGTGGCGCAGATGCCGAAGTTGGCAGTTCGCTCTTGAATGAGACTGGATCTGGAATTGCGGGCTTGTCAGGGTTCTCCGCCCACCGAAATGGCACGGCTTGGGCGAGCTTGTTTCGTGTCACAGAGGTGCGTCGCCCCAAGCCGCACCGAGTTGAAGTCATATGCGAGGACGAAACGACGAAGGTCCGTGCCACGCATTTCATTGGATTCAATCCTGACAGCAATTTGATGACCTGCCAGACGCAGATTGAAAACCTGGGCGATACGCCGCTGGCGATCGATTGGTGCGCGTCTGCGAGCTTGCCACTCGACCCGCGTGCCACGCGGCTGTTCGGGTTCACAGGTCGTTGGTCTGGCGAGTTCCATCTCGAGGAAGTGGCGCCCTTTCTCGGAAGCTATGTTCGCGAGAATAAGAATGGCCGTACCAGCCATGATAATTTTCCAGGGCTCCTGGTTGGCACCGATGAAACGCATGAACAGGCCGGGCCCTGCTTCGCTTTTCACCTTGGTTGGAGCGGCAATAATCGCGTGCGTGTGGACCGCCTCAGTGATGGCCGCGCCTTTGTGCAAATGGGCGAGTATTTCTTCCCAGGCGAAATGTCATTGGCGCCAGGCGAGGTCTATCGCACGCCGCGCCTCTATGCTGGATTTACCAGCCGGGGTTTCAGCGCCTTGTCGCGCAAGTTTCACCATCACTTGAAGCACACGGTCATGGACGGCCGCATCGATCGGAAGAAGCGCCCGATTCATTACAATACCTGGGAAGCGGTCTATTTCGATCATGACCATGAGACGTTGTTCACGCTCGCCAAGAGAGCCGCTGAAGTCGGCGCCGAACGGTTTATCTTAGACGATGGCTGGTTCGGTTCGCGCCGGAATGACAAAGCGGGTTTGGGCGATTGGTGGCCGTCAGAGGATGTTTATCCGGACGGCTTAGGCCCATTGATCAAACACGTGACCGATCTCGGCATGGAGTTTGGCCTTTGGTTTGAGCCAGAAATGGTCAATCCAGACAGTGAGCTCTACCGCGACCATCCCGATTGGATCCTGCATGCCGAAGGCGTCGAGCAGGTCCCGTTCCGGAGCCAATTTGTCCTGGACCTGACACGTCCGGAAGTGAGCGACTATCTCTACGATCATATGCACAAATTGCTGAGCGAACATGAGATCAGCTACATCAAATGGGACATGAACCGTGACGTCCATCACCCGGGCAGTCGCGGGCGCCCAGCAATCCATCAGCAAACGCGCGCTTTGTACGCCTTGATCGAGAGACTGCGCGACGCGCATCCAGACCTCGAAATTGAGAGTTGCTCTTCAGGCGGCGCTCGGGCCGATTATGGCGTCCTGCGTCGCACCGATCGGATTTGGACATCTGACAGCAATGACGCGCTTGACCGCCAAAAAATTCAGCGCGGTGCTTCGCACTTCTTTCCGCTAGAGATCATGGGCGCGCATGTCGGTCCTGAAACATGTCATATTACCGGGCGGCGTCTCAGCATGGAGCTGCGCGTCGCGACCGCTTTGTTCGGCCATATGGGTATGGAGCTTAACCTACTCGAAGAGCCAGCAGAAAACCTCGATGTGTTGAAAGCTGGGTTGGCCTTGCACAAGCGGCACCGCGACCTGATCCATTCGGGGGACTTCCATCGCCTGGATACACCAGATCATGTCAACGCGATTGGGGTTGTCTCAAAAGATCAGTCCGAGGCTTTGTTTTCTTGGTGCAATATGAGCGGTCATCGCCAAACCGTCCCAGGCCGGATCTATGTACCAAGTCTCGACAAAACAAAGACCTATGAGACGAAAATTGTTTGGCCGTCTCCGATCCGCTCGGTCTCCAAGCCGTCCGTGCTGGAGGCTCTATCGCTTGGAGGCGTGGGCGCTTCTTTGCCCGGCGAGGCGCTCGCTTATGTGGGCTTGCAGATCCCGCTTTTGCATCCAGAGACCTGCTTGATTTTCCACTTTCAGGAAGTCTGATCGGCAGCCATGCGTTTGACATGCCTCTTGCATGGGACAAAAACGATGGCAGGGCGCAAAGGAAATAGGCTGATATGAGCGATGCGGACGTCACAAATCTGCCCCTGAGGCAGAAGCAAATTTTGGAACTCATCCGATCGCAAGGTTATGTTGCGACCGATCAATTGGTGCGCCAGTTCGGCGTGACACCGCAAACCATTCGCCGGGATATCAACACGCTCTGCGAGCTCGAATTGATTGAACGCTTTCACGGTGGCGCAGGTCGGATCGGCAATGCTTACAACCAGCCTTACCAAGATCGCTTGCAAGAAGGCATGGATGGTAAGCGTAAGATTGCGCGCATGGTCGCCAATCGTATCCCAAATGGTGCCTCATTGTTTTTGAACATCGGAACCACGACGGAGGCGCTCGCTGCTGAACTGGTTGGACGGACCGACCTGCGGATCGTCACCAATAATATCAACATCGCGAACATGATGCGTGAGACGGATGGTTCAGACGTGATGATTGCCGGCGGATTTGTGCGTCAGTCAGATGGCGGGATTGTCGGTGAAGCGACAACGGAATTTCTCAAACAGTTCCGGCTTGATATTGGCGTGATTGGGATCAGTGGAATCGACGAAGACGGCTCACTACTCGATTTCGATTATCAGGAGATCCGCTCTGCCCAGGCGATCATCCAAAACTCACGCAAGGTCTTTCTGGTGGCCGACCATTCAAAATTTGGTCGCCGCGCGATGATCCGCCTGGGGCAGTATAGCGATATCGATCACGTGTTTACTGACCAGGCGCCGCCAGAAGAATTTATGGACGCGATCCGCGAGTCTGAAATGGAACTTCACGTCGCGGGCGACGATTAACCATCGCCAGCTAAGCTGGCGCTGGGGCGTCTCGTCCAATTGTGAATTCCGCTTTGCGTCCAAAGACGATCAAGTTGGATAAAAGCGCGGTGCCGATGCTGACGACCAAGGTCACAAACATGTAGTGGATATAGTGCACGCTTGCGAGCGCTGCGCCTAAACCCTCGCTCGGCGAGATACCGACATAGCTATAGAGTTTGAAGCTGAAGACAGCGTAGACCGCCACGCCTGTTACGACTCCGATGATTGCGGCCCAAGCGCTGACATTTCGAAACGCCAGACCCACAATAAAGGCAGAGAGGATCGGCATGGAGAGCAGACCATAAAGCTGCTGCACTGTATTGATGATGCTTTCCTGCGACGCAAAGATCGGTACCAGAGCGATCGCGAGCACGGTCATGGCGACCGATACATACATGCTAAGCTTCGGCACATCTCGGGCTTCGTCGACATAGGATTCGTGGAAGTCGCACACATATAGCGCGGCCGAGGCGTTGAGGATGGAGTTAAATGTCGTCAATACGGCCGCAGCAATTGCAGCTGCAAAAGCGCCGGACAAAAGTGGCGGCATGATATCGCCAACAATCATCCCGTAGGCCGCGTCGCCGACATCGCCATATAGCTTATACGCGACAACGCCAGGAAGAACCGCGATGATCGGAACAATGAGGAGACGGATACCGGCCGCGGCGAGAATGCCCTTGCGAGCCTCTTCCACGGTCGGTGAGGCCATTGCGCGTTGCGTAATGGTTTGGTTGGTACTCCAATAGAAGATCTGGATGAAGATCATGCCGGTGAGCAAGGTGTGCCAAGGAATCGGAGTCTCGCTGCCATCCTCAAGGGTTGAGCCAAGGAACATATTCATGCGCTCAGCAGGGACGCCGGAGAAGTCCCAATTGATCGCATTCAGAGCTAGGATCACCACCAGCACGGCAAGTGAAAGGATAAGGACACCGCTATAGGTGTCTGAGACGGCGACGGCGCGCAGTCCACCAAGAATGGCGTATAGTGCGCCAACGATCGCAAATGTGACCGCCATCACGAAAATAGTGGAGTCGACTTCGACGGGGGTGCCGGCAAACAGGCGCTCACCGAGGATGCTTGAGAAGTCAGCGCCTGTGGTCGACTTTAGGAAGAGCGACCCACCATATAAAATGGCTGGCAGGAAGATGAAGAGATTACCGAGCAGAAACAGTACCGAGATCACCGCGCGAATATGCTTGTTGTTATATTTGCGCTGGAGCAGTTCCGTCGTGGTCGTACATTTATTGCGATAGTAAATCGGGATGAACACATAGGCTAAGATGAAAAGGCCCACCACGGCGGCGAGTTCCCACCAGGCGAGTAGCAGCATTTGATTGCCGTTCATGCCGACCAGTTGATCTGTTGAAAGATTAGTCAGTGTGATCGAGCCAGCCACAAAGTACCAACTCAAGCCACCATTTGCGAGAAAGTAGTCATGATCTGAACCGCGGTCACCCGACGGGGCATTGCGGCAGCTAAGATAAGTCAGAAATCCAATTACCGCTGTGATAAAAAAGAAGATTCCGACCTGGAGCGTGTTCATAACCTGCGTTTCCTCGAAGATTTATTTTTCTATCTTGGTAGTTGGTGTGACAGTGCGGAGTCACCTACCAAACGCACCACCCAAACATCTTGGAAGGATGGGGGCTAAGCAACGAGCCGGTTTTGAAATTGCTCGTGCAAAATGGTTTGCTCGGCGGGGCTAAGATGTAGGCCGAGCTTGGTTCGGCGCTTCAAAATGTCCTCCGGCGAACGCGCGAATTCGCGCTCGATCAAATAGTCTACCTCCTTCTTATAGAGTCCCCCGCCAATGTGTTGGCCGAGATCTGATGGGTCTTTTGCCGCCCCCAAAATGGTATGAATGCGCGTCCCATAGGTCCGGGTGAGACGATCGCGCGTGGCTGTTTCGAGCCACGGATAGTCAATCGCGCAGCGGGCGCTGAACGCACTGTAATCAGCATTTTCGATATCGCCGCCGGGCAGCGGAGCGTTTTCCGTCCACAGCGTTTGTGCGTCCGGGAACGCATCCTTGAGGGATTTCAACGCATCTTCCGCGAGCTTACGATAAGTCGTGATTTTACCGCCGATCACAGACAGCATCACGGCGCCTTTGTGCTCTTGACGCTTGAGGACATAATCCCGCGTGACCGAAGAGGCATCTTCTGCTTGATCGTCAAACAAGGGGCGCACGCCAGAATAGGTGGAGACCACATCGTCTGGAGTAATTTGTTCTTCGAAATATTCGTTCGATACGTCGCAAAGGTATTTGATTTCATCCGCTGAAGCGGCGACGGCATTCAAATCATCTTCGTAGGGCAGGTCGGTTGTGCCGATCAGCGTGAAACGACCATCCTCATAAGGAATGGCGAAGATCACGCGGCCATCCGCGGCCTGAAATATGAAGCAGCGCTCATCGTCGAACAGTTTCGGCACAATGATATGGCTGCCTTTGACTAAGCGGACTTGCGGTGCATTGCGTTGGCTGCCCGCCTGGCCGGCAACATGATCGACCCAAGGGCCAGCGGCATTGATGACGACTTTCGCATTCACCGTCATTTCCGTGCCGAGATTGTCGTTTAGAACGGCTTTCCAGCCATCGCCATTCGGTTCGAGTTTAACGCATTCGGTTTGCGTCATGATGGTCGCGCCGCGCTCTGCCGCGTCCATCGCATTGAGGACCACCAGCCGAGCGTCCTCGACCCAGCAGTCTGAATATTCAAACCCTTTTTGAAAGTGTGCATGAAGCGGCTCGAAGACATCGCTGTTTTTGCGGTTCAGCGTTTTCGTAGCCGGTAAGACTTTTCGGCCACCAAGATTGTCGTACAGAAACAGTCCAAGCCGAATCAGCCAACTCGGGCGCAACTCTTTATGATGCGGCAAGACAAAGCGCAGCGGCCAGATAATATGTGGGGCCGCGCGCAACAACACTTCGCGTTCGATGAGCGCCTTGCGCACGAGGGCGAAATCATAATGCTCCAAATAGCGCAAACCGCCATGAATCAGTTTCGTGCTGGCCGATGAGGTGTGTGCGGCGAGGTCGTCTTTTTCACACAAAAGAACCTTCAGGCCGCGGCCCGCCGCGTCGCGTGCGATGCCGGCGCCGTTGATGCCGCCTCCGATGACCAGGATGTCGTACAACTAACCTGTCCTTGCTTCCTCTGATTTCGGTCCTACGCGATTTTTATATGTTCGTAAATGAAAAAAAATAGCGCGTAATCGAAAACAACGGGATTTGTGGCTTTCGTGCACCGTATTTTCGCGCTACCAAAATTCAAACCTGTTCGAAAACGAACATTTGAAACTGATGCGCGCTTCGTTTTATGTTGAACGATCGTGTCTGGAGGGAGGAAACCATGTCTGACGCAGATCTCATTCTGGTGATTGATGAGGGAACATCATCAACGCGGGCGATTGTTTTTGACCAGGCGTTCAATCCGCTGGCGCAGGCCCAGGCCGAAGTCGGGTTGACCTACCCAAATGATGGATGGGTGGAGCAAGATGGTAACGCGATTTGGCAAGAGACTTTAAACGTTTGCCAGGCGGCCATCGCGGAGGTTGGCGGCGCCGATCGCATTGCAGGCATCGGGATCACAAATCAACGCGAGACCACCCTCATCTGGGACCGCCAAACGAGCGAACCAATTGCGCCGGCCATCGTCTGGCAAGACCGGCGAACGGCCGCTCGTTGCGAAGCGATGGTCGCGGCGGGGCACGAGCCCAAGGTACAATCTGCAACCGGCTTATTGCTCGATCCATATTTCTCGGGAACCAAGATCGCTTGGATGCTCGATCACATCGAGGGCGCGCGGGACAAAGCCGAAGCGGGGGCGCTCGCTTTTGGGACCGTCGATTCGTTCTTGATCTGGAAGCTTACAGGCGGCGCGGTGCATGCCACGGACCTGACCAATGCATCTCGGACTCTTTTATATCCGCTCAGCCTCGACGAGACGCGGGCCTGGTCGACCGAGATGTTAGACTTGCTCGGCGTTCCATCGCAATTGATGCCAGAGGTCCTCCCGAGCGGCGCATCATTCGGCATGACGGATCCATCGCTCTTCGGTCGCGCGATTCCGATCCTTGCGGCGATTGGCGACCAACAAGCCGCGCTGGTCGGGCAAAGCTGCTTGGCGCCAGGGACGGCCAAGATCACGTACGGCACGGGCGCCTTTCTCGTCGCCAATACGGGGCAGACTGTGCCGCGATCGACCAATCGCCTGCTCGGAACTCTGGGCTATGGAAACCAAGGCGGGCAATCGGCATTCGCGTTGGAGGGCGCGATCTTCAATGCGGGGACAGTGATCCAATGGCTGCGCGACGATCTGGGGCTGATCACCGACGCGGCGGCCAGCGAAGCGAAAGCGGCGGCGCTCGAGGATAATGGCGGCGTTTATCTCGTCCCGGCATTTACGGGATTAGGGGCGCCGCATTGGGATGCCAATGCACGCGGAACGATTTCGGGTCTCACCCGCGCAGCTGGCGCTGACCATATCGTCCGCGCTGGATTAGAGGCCGCCGCTTATCAAACGCATGACTTGCTAGAGGCCTTTGCGGCTGATGGCGCTGACGTGGGTGTCTTACGCGTCGATGGCGGTATGGCTGCGAATGACTGGCTCCTGCAATTCGTTGCTGATATTTGCGCTCGCCCGGTGGAGCGCCCGGACTTTATGGAAATGACCGCGCTCGGGGCGGCAGCATTGACCGGCATGCAGCTTGGCTGGATCAGCGAAGCAGAGTGGGGCGCGCGAACCTCGCCCGGCCGCCGGTTTGAGCCATCAATGCCAGAGGATCAGCGCCAAGCTTTGCTCGCAGGCTGGCGGGATGCGCTCAAGCGCACGCTGTCACACTAAATCTCTGCCAGCAGCCGAGCATTTCCGCCCGCTGCCGTGGTATCGATCGTGATCACGCGCTCTAAAGCATAGCGATAGTCTTCGTCATGCCGGGAGAGGAGCGGCAGCAAAGCGCCGTCTCGATGGGCAAGACGCCGCGCGATGTCGGCTCGGCGGCGGCCTTCAATCACCACCCCCTTCAGCTGCGGGTCTTCGAGGGCTGCGTAGACAGATTTGCTGTTCAGAACGACCGGGTCGTTCCCGGTCGCGCGCACACGCGCGATTTGTTGCGGGAGGTCTTCCGGTGCATCGCCGCCCAGGCACAATAAGCGCCCGCGCGGAACATGGCGCAGCGTATTGCGCTCGCCCGTGGGGGCTGGGAGCTCAACCTCATGCAGATCACACGCGTCGGTCTTGGATGGTGACCGGTGCGAGAGACGTTTAAGGTAGTTCGGCCCGCCAGCTTTGGGGCCTGTGCCAGACAGGCCTTCGCCGCCAAAGGGTTGCTCTCCCACCACGGCGCCGATTTGATTTCGATTGATGTAAAGATTGCCGACTTTCGCAAGCTGTTGCGTCAGCGCGACACGCGCATCAATGCGTGAGTGCAGCCCCATGGTCAGTCCGAAGCCAAGCTTGTTGATCTTTTCTATCAGCGGCTCAAACGCGCCGGCTTTGAAACGGACCACGTGCAGCACTGGGCCGAACACTTCCTCGGTTAGGTCTGAGACATCGTTCAACCCAAATGCAATTGGCGTCACAAAAGTCCCCGAAGCCTCTTCTGTCGAGGGCGCTTCGCCAAGCACGTCGAAGCGCTGTTTGAAGTCAGCGATATGCTTCGCCACTCGATCGTGTGCCGCTTCATCAATCAGCGGTCCTAGATCAGTAGAAAGGTAGGCGGGGTCGGCCACACGCAAGGTCGATATGGCGCCGTTGAGCATGTCGATAAATGCGTCCGCAATGTCGTCTTGCACGCAGACCAGGCGGCAGGCCGAACACCTTTGCCCCGCGCTTTGAAACGCCGAGTCAACGACATCCTGCACGGCTTGTTCCAGCAAAGCCGTGCTATCTATGATCATCGCATTGATCCCGCCGGTTTCGGCAATCAGCGGGATGTCGCCGCGCCCGGTCTCTGCGAGTGTTTGCGCAATCCGTTTCGCGGTTTGCGTCGATCCGGTGAAACAGACGCCCTGGATATCGGGATGGCGAACAAGCTCGGCGCCAACCCGCCCGTCACCGATCACCAATTGAAGCGCGTCTTTCGGAATGCCTGCCGAGTGTAATCGCTCGACCGCCGCGATCGCGATGTGCGGTGTCTGCTCGGCCGGTTTGGCAATCACGGTATTGCCCATGCTAAGCGCGGCGCTGACTTGGCCTAAGAATATCGCGAGTGGAAAATTCCATGGACTGATGCAGGCCACGGGGCCGAGCGGCGGTCGGCCGACCATAGAAGGATGCACGCTTTCATCCGCGTAGTAGCGTAAAAAATCGACGGCCTCGCGCAGCTCTGCCTCCGCGTCTGGCCAAGTCTTTTTGGCTTCGTGCACACAAAGCGCCATCAGCGCTTGGCGATCGCGCTCGAGCAAATCAGCGGCGTTTCTGAGCGTTTTTGCTCTCATCTCCGCGGAGCGTTCCGGCCAAGAACTCTTGGCGCTCGCAGTCATGGCGCCTGCGACGGTTCCCGCCGATTGAGTGGACTCAAGCCTTGCGGGTGCCGGGATGTGTTCGAGCGTTTGAACCATCGTTGATTGCGTAAGGTCCTCACCCTCTGCCACCATACGCGTGTCGCCCGTGCGCTGGACGGGGCGACCGAGTTTTGGGTGTGCAGCAAAAAGCTGCTTTGTCGCTTGCTCTATGGGATCGCGGATAAGATCCGCAACGGAGGCTGTCTCGCTCTGCAGCTGATTTACAAAGGAGGCATTTGCGCCGTTCTCGAGCAAACGCCGAACCAGATAGGGAAGCAATTCATGATGACGCCCAACTGGCGCATAGGTTCGGGTCGCTACACCATGCTGTGTCGACAGGCGGCGATGCAAGCCATCGCTCATGCCATGCAAGCGTTGAAACTCGAACTCTCTCCGGTCGCCCGCCATTTTCAGAATCGCGGCGGCGGTATGCGCATTATGCGTTGCAAATTGCGGATAGATCCAAGCCTTTGCATCGAGCAGTTTGCGCGCGCAAGCGAGGTAAGAAATGTCCGTATGTTCTTTGCGGGTGAACACGGGATAGTCGCTCAAGCCGAGCGTCTGTGCGCGTTTGATTTCGCTATCCCAATAGGCGCCTTTGACCAGGCGGACCGTGAATTTCTGATCGTGGCGTTGCGCCGCCGCGATGACCCAATCGACGACATTGGTAGCGCGGCGTTGATACGCTTGAAGGGCGAGCCCAAACCCCTCCCATCCAGACAGTTCACCCGTCGACAGAATGCCTTCGACGACCAGCAGCGACACTTCCAACCGTTCGGCTTCTTCGGCATCGATGGTCAGGCCAATATTCGCGGCCTTCGCTAATCTGCACAGCTCTAAGACACGCTCAGCCAGAACAGGCACGCAGCGATCGCGCTGCGCATATTCGTATCTCGGATGAAGCGCAGAGAGTTTCACCGACAAAGCCGGCGCCGCATGCAAGCTTGCGTCCGGATCCCGGTTCTGTGCGAGATGCGTGAGAGCGCGCTTATAGGCATTGAAATAGCGCTGCGCATCGGTCTCGGTCAGAGCCGCTTCGCCGAGCATATCATATGAGTATGTCGCGCCGCGCTCCGCCATCGCACGCGCACGCTGCGTCGCCCGCGATATGCTTGTGCCGAGCACATAATGACGCCCGAGGACCGAAATCGCGCGGCGGACCGCGGGCAACACGATGCGATCACCGATTTTCGCGAACAGGTTCTGCGCGTGCGCGCCGCCGCTTATCCGCGCCCAAGTCTTAGCGCTAAGCAGGCCGAGCGTGCCGAGCTTCACCAAAGTGGACTTGGTTGAGAGGTGCGTCCCCCAATTCCCGGCTAAGAGCTTATCTCGCAGGAGAAGACGGGCGGTCGCGGCATCCGGGGTTCGGATCAGCGACTCGGCCAGACGCATCAAGAGGATGCCTTCCTCGGACCCGAGCGTGAACTCGGCCAAAAACGCATCCACGACGCTGGGCTTGGCCGCGTCGGCGAGCAAACCCGTGGTCAGTTCCGCCGCTATTTCTTGGATCCTGGCGCGCGCCGCTGCGTCTAATCGCGTGTCGCGCGCAAGGCTTTGCGTGAGCGAGGCCTCATCCTGCAAGTATGCGGCACTTAACGACTCAAACTTGATTGGGGAAGGGGGCTGACCAAACGGCATTGTGCATCTCCAGGCGATGAAGCGACAATATCACTTCGTGGAGAGGGTTTTGGTCTTAGATTTGGCATTTTGCGATCCAAATGGACTTATTTTTGATGATTTCTTATGATGTTTGGACTACGTTTCTTGCATGATCGAAGATTTAGACCTCCACGACCGTCGAATTCTGCGGGCGGTGCAAAGCAATGGCCGCCTCTCTGTCAGTGACCTGTCGGATCAAGTTGGGCTCAGCAAAACGCCGTGCCTGACACGTCTGCGCCGCCTCGAAGAGAAGGGCTATATTCGGCGCTATAAAGGGGTGCTCGATGCCAGCAAGGTGCGTCAGAACTATGTCACCTTCGTTCAAGTCAAACTGGTGGCGACCACCCGCCGTCATCTCGATGCCTTTAGTAAAGCCGTCCAATCTATCCCAGAGATCCAGTCCTGCCATATGATGTCGGGCGGCTATGATTTCCTGTTAAAGATCCGCACGCGCAATATGCGAACCTATCGCGAATTGCTGGGCGATGTGGTGTCGGAGCTGCCGGGGATTGCGCAAACTTCAACCTTTCCGGTCATGGAAACCGTGAAGGAGACAGACGATTTGGTCGTCGTCGATCCGGACTAAGGCCCAAACCGACTAAAGTGTCTTATCATAATGGCCTTCGCGCCGCGCTTCGGCGCGTTCACTCAGCAATTCCGCCATGGCTTGCGCGCGTTGGCTCTGCGCCAATGCCGCGACCTTGCGATCTTGCGGGGACGGCTCGGCCGGCGCCAGCGCTGCGGCGATGACAACGTCCATTTTCTCAACGGTCGCTTCAGCGTCACCGTGGACCGGCGCTGTGTCGATAGAAACCTCGCCGCCGACAGCATAGCGCTGATTGTCTGGCCCCGTCTGATACGTATAGCTCGGCGCGCCGGCATATTGTCCGCCGACCGCGGCATGCGCTTGCTCATGGGCCCGGACTTCGCGGTCGCGTGCTTTCAGCTTTTCGACTTGAGCCTGCTCGGCCTCGCTCAGCTCTCCTGGGGCCGTGTCGTCGCCAGACTGGGTTTCGGCGCGCGCCGCTTCAATGGTGTCTTGGGCCGACGGGGCAGATCCATCGTCTTGGTCTCTATCCACGATGCTCGCCGCTTTAGATTCCGCGATCCGCCGAATCTCAGCCATATGATCTTGCTTGGCCTGAATAAGCGGCGCGACGGCCTCCCAGCCGTTTCGGCCGACCTCATCAATGGGCGTCATCACATAAATCCCCGCGCGCGGACTAGGGTGCCAGTGTCGTACGCAAAGGTGAATCATATCTATCCGCTGCGATCACGAATGTGTGAGCGTGTGCGCGCCGGTCGGGGACACAGCCAGAGCGTCAACAAGACCGTTGCGCCATGAGCGGTTTCACCGCAATGGTCACATATTCTCTTAAACAGGGGAGGCCCTTGAAACCGCCGATCAAATCGAAATTCTTTGCCTATATCGAGCAAGAGCAGGCGCAGCGTCCATGGGGATCATTCTTAGACGCCGGTTCCGGCTTGCACTCGCTCGGCTGGGTCTCGCGGCTGGAGACGGATCGCTGGACAGCGGTGACGGGCGCGCCGCGAGATGCGGACCAAATGCGCCAAGCGACCAACCACATTCGCCGGCCCCAGGATCAGATCCTCTTGGGAAATTGGGCCAAAGCCGACTTATTAAAAGGCGAGGTCTACGACACCGTCCTGGCAGATTACCTCCTCGGCGCGGTTGAGGGATTTGCGCCATATTTTCAGCCTTATTTATTCGCGCGGCTGCGTCCGTTAACGGGCAAAGTCTTATACATCACGGGCGCCGAGCCCTATGTCCCCGAAAATGAGCCATCGACACGGGCTGGGAAGATTGTTTGGCAAATCGGACGCTTTCGCGATGCTTGCCTGCTCCTCTCGGGGGAGCTCCCTTACCGCGAATATCCGTCGGCTTGGGTGGTCGATCAATTGTCTCGCTCGGGGTTCAAGCCACGCGCGGTGAAACGCTTTGCGACGACTTACAAAAAGCGATTTGTCCAAACGCAGATCGATCTGAGCATAGAGGCGTTGAAGCGGGTGAAGGACCGAGAGTCGGCTCAAGCTCTAGCAAAGTGGGGCGAATCGTTGCGCCAGGAATCTTCAGAGATCATTGCCTCTGAAGGCAGTCTGGCCACGGCGCTGATTATGTGATTGTGGCGGACCCAGTTTGAGCGGGCGATCTTGTCGCTGTTTTTCCACTTTTTGCGCGTTTCTGCTTCAGTCCGAAGAACGGCCTCAGGATATTCGATCTACGGATGACATATTCGTGCGCTATGAAACAGGCTGCGAAAGTGAGCCCTGTAAGCAGGGAAAACTCAATGAACGGCGTTAAGCCTTGCCGGGTCAACCAGAACCCAAAAATGACGATGAAGGTCTGGTGCAAAATGTACCAGGGGAAAATCGCTTCCGTCATGTAGTTGAGCGCCCGGCTCGGGGCATTCGCGAAGCGGCGAACAAGACCAAGCGCCACAAGGATGCAGGCCCAAGCGTAAATCGGCACGACCATCATATGGGCAATTGCAATCACTTCGATAAAAGCGACGTCTCGAAGATCGGCATCGTTGAGCGACCAGACGAAAAGTTGCCACATCGCCAAAGTCGTCGCGATCACCACGGCAGGAACAAATAGCCGATCTACAATCTGCCAAACCCGAACCGATTTTGCGATTAAAAAAGCCGTCAGCAAGAACGGGAAGTAAAGCGCGTGATTGCCCCAATCATCGACCAGGGCATGTGTCGAGGGATACATATCCTCTAACCAAATGTCGTTTAATGCGAAGATGCCCACCGGCGCGATCGCGACCACCGCGAAGAGCACGGGCGTTTTGCCCTTGAGCGGCGAGAGGTGTCGCGACACGCGTGTGACCAGCGGATAAAGTCCGATCAGGATAAATGTGTAGACGATCAAGTACGCGACGTACCAAAGGTGATTCCAGGTCGGGAGAATGATGGAATAATCAGTGCTTGCAGACAAATACTCCGGATAAAATCCACCAAAGCTCGCCGTCGTTTCGCCCTTCTCCAACAATTCCAGCCAGGATTGCGGGGCCACGACGACCAGCATTCCAAACACGAGGGGTAAGAACAGTCTCCAAAACCTCGCCCAAGCAAAATTTCCAAGCGGTGCTTTGTCCATTGCGTGTCGCAAAGCGACGCCGGAAATCAGGAACAGAACGGTCATCCGCCACGGATTGATCAGTTTCATAAGGGGCTCAATCTCGGGGCCCGCATGGACGCTTTTAACGTGGAACCCCCAGCTCACGTAGAACATGCCAATGTGATAGAAGATCAAAAGTCCGAACGCGATGATGCGCAACCAATCGAGATCATACCGGCGTTGTTGTGATGACATGATGAAGAGGCTCCTTTTCGATGAGAAAAGTATCTACGGGCGCGTTTTTAGGGTCATCTTCAATGGGTCCGATGACAGTTGCCCGGGACCGATCGGTGCCACCTGGGATGGAATGCAGCCGGATGGGACGAATTCCGTCGCCCACACCCTTGCGTATGGTGTTCAACACGCGGCATAGGCGAAGCATGGGTGCCATTTCCAATGATATCGCCGCGGAAAAACGAGCAGATCGCGCCAGCTACTGTTTGGTATTGGTGTTTACGTTTCTGTCTTGGTTGACCCTGTCCATTTCGTCACAAATCGATGCGGTTCGCGCCGGGACGGGTGAGCCCGCTATGATATTCTGGTTCACTCAGTTCACCAGTCACGTGGTGGTCGCGGTGTTAGCGTTGATAGTTCCATTTTTATTGACGCGGTTCCCGCCCACGGCGGACTCTTGGCGCCGCTCACTCGCCGGATTTGGAGTTGGGTTCATTGTCTTCGGTTTGGTGCATGTGCTGGCCATGGTGGCGTTACGAAAGCTCGGATGGCCGCTCTTTTTCGAAGGACCTTATGTTTTCGGGTTAGATCAACCACTGATCTGGTTCTACGAGCTGCAAAAAGACGCTTACACCTTCTTGTTGCTTACCTCGATCTTCTGGGTTGGCCGCTATGCGGCGCGGCAGCGATTGGAAAAAGAGGGGCGCCGTGAAGAAGCGCAAGAAAGCGGTCGTATGACGCTAACCTCCGGCGGTCGCATCTATGTTGTGACCGCCGATGAGGTCCGTGTCGCCAAATCTGCCGCGAACTATGTTGAGATTGAATTGGACCGCAGACAGCTCCTTGTGCGAATGACGCTCTCCGAATTGGAGCGCCT
>JBCBBY010000022.1:0-45992 GCA_038531195.1 Pseudomonadota bacterium | reverse complement strand
TGGCGGATGCTGCCTCTGTAACGACGCCATCCTCATGCATAATCGCTGTATGCGCGCCAGCCCGGCGCGCTGCGCGATAAGCCAGTGACTGGCTAAGCAATTGAGTGGTCTTCAAGTCGCGTCGCTTCCAGCGTGTGTCTTCGACCGCGATGGTGGCAATTCCGTCTCGCGCGATATCTCCGATCAACGTCTTATGCGTGGCGAAAGCGAATACGGAGGGCGTTAAAGTCTCTGGCCCGTAAAAATCGCGAGGACCATGCTCACCGGCGCTGACATTGAGATAGATGAGACCTTCTATAAGGTCGTTTCGCGCGATCAGCTGCTCATGGATATCGCGAATGTCTGCGGAAAGCGGCTCGATCTCAAGCCCCGCCAGCGTCCGAGCCAATCGTGTCACATGCTGCTCAAAGTCAATGAGCTTTCCGTTGAAAACAGCGGTCACTTCATACGCCGCCTGGGCAAACAAAAAGCCCCGGTCAAACGGGGATATTTTGGCATCGCTCGCCGGCAAATACGCCCCATCCAGATAAACCAAGCCGGGTCCAGTCATTCTCGTCGCGCTCCCATTTGTGGTGGCACATAGCTTCTAACACGGCCGAAAAAGCAAGTCCGAGACGCTTAATTTATGACACAGATGTTTGCAGACACTTTTGGATGTGTGAGATCCGGTCCGGTATGATCGACCGCCAGGCATCGCCGCTCGGACGGGCATGCCTCACCAGAAACGACATATCGTCCGCAGACGGCAGACGCGCCGTATCATCTTTGACATATCGGCCGTCAAAAATATCTGGTTCAAGGGTGTCCGCAGCGGCCGCAGGATCGAATCCGATTAAAATACCAGAGCGCGCGCGCTGCAGCCAGGCGCCACCAATTGTTTGGCGTTGGCCTGGGTCTTGAACTTTGTCGAGAACATCTGCCACGGCGCCAGCGCGGGGGTCCCGGTCACTACCGCTAGCAACGCGTGTCAAAAGGGTCATCAAACGGATTGAAACATCGGCAGTATCCGTGTCGATAAGGCCCTCTGCAGACACCCTGACTCTCCCCAACTGCGAAGCAAAATCGCTATCCATGCGTTGCCGCTCTATCCGAAGACTCCGCGATGTTTGCCGCGCGATTTCGGCGAGCCTTGGATGGCGCGCAAAAAACTGGCGCACGCGGACTCGCTCAAATTTGGCGTCCGCATTCGATGGGTCCTCAACCCAGGTAGACCCGAGGTCGTTAAGGTAGGTTTGCAAACTCGATCGGCGGCTTTCCAGCAGCGGTCTCAGCACCGTGATCCCATACCCTTCGGGCCAGACAGGCAGTGGGGCCGCCACAGCAGGACCGATGGCCATTGCGTCGCGAACGCCATGGCGGCGGCGGATCATCATCGTCTCCACCACATCGTCTTGGGTGTGTCCGGTGAGCAAACACCGCGCCCCAACTGCCCGCATGGCGACGCCGATCAAACGATACCGGGCCCGTCGTGCAGCGTTTTGTGTCGCGCGGGGGTTAATCCAAGCGAGCGTTTGATGCTCGACACCAAGTGATTGACAGACTTCAGCCACAAACTGGGCTTCCAGCGCCGCCTCAGGGCGAAGCCGATGATCGACGGTAAACGCAATAATGCGGCGATCCGTGTCGTCTGCCCAAGCTTTAGCTGCATGCAAAAGCGCAAGCGAGTCACTGCCGCCGGATACCGCGATCGCAATCGGGCTGTTTGGATCGGATTGAAAGCGATCGATGAGCGCAGTTAAGCCCCGCCCAAACCGCACCTGATTTAGCTGTCGCTGTCGCAACCTGAGCGCACGCGTTCACCGGCCGCCAAGTTTTTGGTCACGCCAGACGCATTCGGATAGCGCTGAGGTAGTAAGTTCAAAGCATTGCACGCTTGCTCGGTATCGCCGACCAATCGCATAGATCGCGCAAGTTTTGCCAGGGCCTCAGGCGCGCGAGGGTCATCTGGATATGAGCGGATCATATCTGTATAGGCCGCGCCGGATTCGGGATAAGCTTCCTGTTGATACAGGACTTCTGCCAACCAGTACTGCGCCTCACCAGCTTGTGGATCATCGCTAAACTGAGTCAAGAATGACCGGAACGCCATTTCGGCGCCAGGATAATCGAACTGAAGGAGCCGCGATTTCGCTTCGGCAAACAAGGGGCCGGCATCGCCCGGAAGCGCGCTCGCCGGCAGAGTGCCAAGCGAGCCTTGCGGCAAAGGTTCGCCGTTTGGACCCATTTGCGTCACAGCCGCCTCCGCCGTTTCAATCGCCGTCGTCTCAGTTCGTCGCACAATGCGGGTGGGGCCACTCGACGTACTCCCAACAGCGTCCAACGCTTCGGCAACTTCAGCGTCGCTCGTTTCCGCCATGACATCAGGGTTGAGTGACATCGTGTCTTCGCTCGGAGCTGCAAGGAATGCCGGTTCTGGCTGCAACGATTCTAGGCGCTGATTGAGGTCGGTGATGGTTTTTTCTTGCTCGGAAATTCGCGCTTCGAGACGCGTGATCAGACGTTCGAGTTCTGCGTCATCATTCTGCATTCGGTTGATCTCGTCGCGGCTCTCAGAGAGCAGGAATTCAAGCGTTTCTAGCTTGCCGTTTAGACGGGCTTTGTCCGACTCGATTCCGGTCATTCGTGCGCGCATCTCGGCATTGCTGGCTCGTAACTCGTTTACCGTGGCCGCCAGTTCCCCGCTCGTCACGCCTTGGACGATTTCCGCCTGGCGTTGCGCCTCGGCAGGAACCGTCAAAGCACACATGCCTAAGGCAATCGCAAAGAGCAAACTGGAACGCTGCATATCAAATCGACCCCGCTGTCAGGAATTGGATTGTGCATCAGATATGAAAAGGCCGGGGCCAAAATATGGCGCCCGGCCTAATCTACTGCAGTAATTGCAGTTAACGTTTAGCCAACAACACCTGAAATCAGCTGTGTGAAGCCATTTCGGTTCTGCGCCCAAGACTCTTCGTTAGAGCCAAGTGCCAGCGGACGCTCTTTGCCGTAAGAGACGGTTTGGATGCGAGCGGGATCAACGCCGAGGTCAACGAGATAGTTCTTCACAACCGATGCGCGACGCTCACCGAGCGCCAGGTTGTATTCCCGTGTGCCACGCTCATCGCAATTGCCCGCGACGAGAATGTTGACGTTTGGATAAGAGCTGAGCCACGCGGCTTGGCGGCTCAGAATGCCTTGAGCGTCACCGCTTAGGCGGTACTCATCAAGATCAAAATAGACGCGATCGCCAACGTTGACTTGGAAATCTTCTAGAGATCCTTCTGCAGGACCCGTTGGAATTGGGTCGGCCACTTCTTCAACCACAACCACTTCAGGTTCTGGATCTGGCATGACTACTTCCGGCTCCGGATCTGCCACGACGACAGGCTCTGGCTCTGGTTGTGAGGCACATGCAGCGATACCGAAACAAACGGCGATCGTCGCAGATGTCATCATAAGCTTTCGCATTACTTCTCTCCTTGCTTTCGCATCCGATAGACGCTTACGGGGATTAAATGTCACTTTCGTGTCAGCGTATACCCATTTTTTCCGTGATTCGTGAAGATTACCGTGATTTTAGCTTTAAAAACAGGTGGATTAGTCGAGCAAAGGCGACCAAGCGGGATCCGAAGCATCCGTTGGGGTCACCAATGGACGTAAGTTTCGACCCGTCAAGTCGACTGACCACAGCGTCGGGGAGGCGCCAGGTGATGGCTCACGGAAGAATGTGATGACGCGGCCATTTGGCGACCAATCTGGTCCTTCATCGAGGTAAGCTTCTGTTAATAAACGCTCTCCGCGACCATCAATGCCGATCACACCAATATGAAAACGGCCTCGGCTCTGCTTGGTAAATGCAATGAGATCGCCGCGCGGGCTCCAAACCGGAGTGGAATAGCGGCCCGTTCCGAATGTAATCCGGCAAGCAATGTCACGGCCACCCGACGGACACGTCCGCGGCGTACCATTGGTGTTCATTATGTAGAGCTGCGGGCTACCGCCACGGTCTGAATTGAACACAATCTGACGCCCGTCCGGCGACATAGACGGCGATGTATCGATAGCCGGATGGTCGGTCAGGCGACGGGTTTGACGGGTCTGCAAATCCATCAAGTAAATGTCGGAATTGCCATTTGTGGCCTGTGTCAGAAGTACCGAATTACCATCGCGCGAAAAGCGCGGCGCGAAGGTCATATTGCGGAAATTGCCAAGCACTTCCTGACGCGCGCGGCGCAGGTCGTAAAGATAGACGCGCGGAATGCCGCCTTCATAAGACATATAGGTGATCTGCTGAGCCGTCGGCGAGAAGCGCGGTGTCAGAACGGTGAAGGCGCCCGATGTTAGATATTTCACATTTGCGCCGTCGGCATCCATAATCGCGAGCCGTTTTACACGCGCATTCTTCGCGCCGGTCTCCGCAATATAAACGATGCGCGTATCGAAATATCCATCTTCGCCGGTCAACCGGCTATAAATCGCGTCGGCGATTTTATGAGCAATTCGGCGAATGTCTTCCGGCGTGGTGGTAAAACGGCGACCCGAGACTTGGCGACCGCTGGAGTCTTCGAACCGCATCAACTCTTCGCCATAGACATCCCACATCCGCACTGAACCGCGGATGAGTTGATTGCCATCCCGTTCGATCTGCTCGACGGTTCCAACAACGAGCGCGTCAGTCTGGATGATTTTCCAGTCGGCAAAGCGGGGCGCCACTTCGATATTGAGGTCTTGCTGGATGAAGGCCTCTTCCGGTGTGATCACGAAAAGCCCAGTGCTTTCAAGATCTGAGCGAATGACTTCACTGATCGTTTGCGCGACCTCCGGATCGACGCCGATCGCTTCGAAATCAGGGATTGCGACAGGCGTTGGCTTAAACGTACCCCGGCCAATATTGACCTCTAGCTGGGCAACAGCGACGGGCGTCAGAATCGACGCAGCCAACATAAATGCTGCAAGAAGTCTTTTTAACATGGCAGGGTCCTTGTTCGCTATTAACTGTCTGGCTCAAACGCCAGGCCCAGATTGATATTTATATCGCGCCAATCCTCATACTCATCTTTTGGCAAACGGTAAGGGGCGCATTTTTCCACCGCGCGCAATGCACGGTCGACAGCTGTTCCCATGGGAGAGTTGCCGAGCGGTCGTCGCGCCGGGCTGACTAGTTTTAAATCCTGCACCGCGCCGGCTTGGCTGAGTTCGACATTCATCTTCACGTTAAGGCGCTCTGGGAATGGTAGATCATCGACGCCTTGCCAGCATTCTTTGACGCGACTGTACATCAAGTTTTCCAGTCGAATAATGTTGGCATTGCGCTCGCCAGCGCCGGCTTGATCTCGGTCCGCGGCGGGTTTGGGTGCGTTTTCCAATGCGGTCTGCGGTTCTGGAACTTGAGGTTTCGGTTCGGGCCGTTTGCGCTGCGTGGCGCGTTCACTCTGAAACGTCGATTCACTTTGGTTCAAGAAATCCATCAAGTCGTCATTGGGACGGCGCGGCGCTGGATCCGGCTCTGGCTCTGGCTCTTTAGGTTCCGGCTCTTGTTCTGGTTCTTCTTGTTTGAAGTCTGGAAGCAAGTCTTCTGGATTTTCCTCAGGGGGCGCCGCTTCTTCTTGAGCGACATCCTGTTCAGCCTCGGGCAGTTCCTCGTCAACCGGGTCTTCGGGTACGACCTCTTCGGGTTCTTCTGGGGCCACTTCTTCTATGTCTTCTGGCTCCGTTTCGACCAGAGGCGCGATGTTCACGATCTCACCAATCTCAGCGAAATCAACCTCGACAAATTCCCGATCCGTCGCCAAGACCCTCGCATTGCTGCTCCAATACGGAAACGTCATATAAGACGCGCCGAAGATGGCACCATGGATTAAGATGGAGGCAGGGAGACCGCGGATCATCGCCTATTGAGTCCTCTCCACACGCGCTTTCGGATCGGTGACCAATGCGATATTGGTGAAGCCCGCATTCTTCATCTGCGTCATCACAGCAAGCACTTCGCCATAAGCGGCATTGGTGTCGCCTTGCAGGAAAATGCGCTCTTCATAACCTTCGCCCGCGATGGCCAAAAGTTTCGAGGTCAACTCTTCCAGCTCAATCTCGGTTTCGGAAATGTAGACTTTGGCATCCTGCGTAACCGTAACCAGCAGCGGCGTCGTCTTAGGTACCGTGAGATTGCTCGTCGCGGCTTTGGGCAAATTCACTTCCACACCGCGTTGCAAAGCCGTCGCGGTGATCATGAAAATGATCAGCAAAACCAGCATGACGTCGACCATAGGCGTCACGTTGATTTCCGCGTTGAACGTGCGACGACCGCGGCGGCTCCCAGAAGATCCAAGTGCGGCCATTAGATCGGTCCGTCGCTCGCGCGGCGGGATAGCCGCACCAATAGATCCTGACTGAACGCGTCGAGCGTATCCGCATAGCGGTTCAAATCGCCCGAGAACTTATTGTAAAAAATCACGGCCGGGATAGCGGCGATCAACCCCAATCCGGTCGCGAACAGCGCTTCGGCGATTGGGCCGCCGACAACGGCCAGACTGGTATCTTCTTGCGCGCTGATGTTGAGAAACGCGTTCATGATGCCCCAGACGGTGCCAAACAGACCGATATAAACAGAAGAAGATCCGATCGTCGCAAGCGCGCCGATGCCGTTGGAAACGCGGCCAACTTCGCGGTCTACGGTGGCTCGCAAAGAGCGCTCTGCCCGGGCTACCAATGCGCCATGTTCGCTGGGCGATACAGACTTCGCGTCCCGCCACTCGCGGGAGATGGAGGCAAATAGTTTCGCCCCGGCATTGTTTGAATTCTGCCCGGGGCTCACTTCATAATCATCGGCCCGACCGTTCCAGAACGCCTCTTCAAACGATTTGGCTTTTTTGCGTGCACCACCGATCGCAAAGAACTTTTCAGCGACGACCGCCCAGGACCAAATACTGGCAATAACCAATGCGATCAAAACAGCTTTTACAACGGGATCGGCTGCCAGAAGCAGATCCAACATTGAAAAGGCTCCAGGAGAATGAACCTCCGCCAGCGCTTGTGATTGCATAAGCGTATCCCAATCTTTCTGATTTCCGGCCGCAGCCGATTGTACAAACTCGTGTTTCTATCTGCGGAGAATCGGGCGGAAACGTGACGTTTCGCCTTTGTTATCTGCAATGTTCATAGGAATGCCGCGATTGGGTTAATGAATCCTCGATTCTGATAAACTTATCGGCGCCCGGGCTTGCCTTTTCGGCGATTTCCGGCGACCGATTTGAGCGGCGAGGAGACGAATATGACAGGCTACACGCTCTATGGCAGCGAAATGAGCTATTTCACCGGAAAGGCGCGCGCCTATCTGCGCTGGAAAGGCATCGACTTTACCGAGATCGCGCCAACGCCTGAGGTGATGAAATCAGAGATCATCGCGAATATTGGCTGGCCGGTTATTCCCGTCCTCAAGACACCCGAAGGCGAATATGTTCAGGACACGTCCGATATCATCGCCCATTTTGAGCGCCAGAACCCGCAGAGCCCTGCCCTGCCAAAATTGCCGCTACAACTCTTCGTCACATTCCTAATGCAGCTGTTTGCCGACGAATGGCTTACCTTGCCAGCCATGCACTATCGTTGGAACCATAACGAAGAGTGGATCTATGGCGAGTTCGGCAAGAACGCAGCGCCCGATGGCACGCCGGAAGAGCAATATGAAGCTGGAAAGAAAGTCGGGCAGCGGTTTCGCAGCTTCGTTCCAATGCTTGGCGTCACACCCGAAACCGCGCCGGGTGTTGAAAAAGCTTACGAGCAGTTTTTAGCCGATTTCTCAGCGCATTTTGAGAAACTGCCTTATTTGCTCGGGACGCGCGCAAGCTATGCCGACTTTGCCATGATTGGCCCGCTTTACGCTCATCAGTATCGCGATAAGTTCAGCGGTGAGCACATGAGGCGGACCGCGCCTCGCGTTGCTGAATATGTAGAGCGGGTAATCGCTGGCGAGGGCAAAACCGGTGAGCTTTTACCCAATGACGACATTCCAAAAACCCTACTGCCAATTTTGAAAGTGGCGCTGAACGAGCACCTTCCAGTCTTGGCTGCGACGATCGAGAAATATGAAGACTGGGCCGCGACGGCCGAACCAAGGTCCGACCTGCCACGTGGGTTTGGCATGGTTCCGTTCGCAACCGGCGGCCATGCTGGCATGATGGCCGCGCGATCATTCTCGCTGCTGCGTCTACAGGATGCATTGGACGTTTATCAAATGATGATGCCGTCGGATCGGCGCCGAACCGATTCAATGCTGAATGCGGTTGGCGCTGAGAGCTTTAAGTCACTGCGGATTGATCCGCGACTAACACGGCGGAATTATCGATTGGCCTTGGCTTAAACTTATAACGCCATCGAGGCCTGCAAAAGCAGACGCCGACGGCATTTTAAATATTGTCCTGGTAGGTGATTCCTACCCTTCACCACCTTCATCTGTCGCAAAACCGCGAATGCGAAGGAGCGGTTCGATCGTTGGATCCGACCCGCGGAACAGACGATAGAGTTCGTCAGCCGGGCGAAGTCCACCCGCTTCATAGACCCATTGCTTCAATCGCGCCGCCAATTCGGGATCCCAGATGTCACCAGCTTCTTTAAACGCGGTGAAGCCGTCAGCATCGAGAATTTCCGACCAAAGATAAGCATAATAGCCTGAGCTATAGCCGACCGGGCTTGAGAAGATATGGGCGAAGTATTGGGTGCGATAGCGTGGCTCGATCTCTTCGATCAGGCCGTACCCTTCGAGCACCTCTTTCTCAAACGCCCGCGCGTCGGTAATGGCCAGCGCCTCTTCATGGCTCAACCGATGCCAAGCGAGATCAAGCAGAGAAGCCGCAATGAACTCGGTCGTCCGGAAGCCTTGATTATGGTTTGAGGCTTCGCGCATCTTTTCGATAAGCTCGACTGGGATCGGCTCACCGGTCTCATAATGCAGTGCGTATTCGGCTAGCATTTCAGGCTCACCCGCCCAGTGCTCAAGGATTTGCGCTGGGAATTCGGTATAGTCACGCGGACCGTCGACGCCCGAAAATTCTTGGTAATCCATTTGGGTCAAGAGGCCGTGCAAACCATGCCCAAACTCATGGAAGAAAGTCTCAACCTCGCTAAAATTCATCAAGGTCGGGTCATCGCCAGCAGGCGTGATCAGGTTGAGATTATTGGTGATGATCGGGCGAACTTCGTCACTGCCTAAGTAATGCGTGGTTGGCCGGATGGTGCTCATCCAGGCACCGCCGCGTTTGGAGTCGCGCGCGTACATGTCCATCATGAACAGGCCGAGATGCTCACCAGTTTCCTTGTCTTTCACATCGTAGGCCGTGACCACCGGATTCCATCCGTCGACATCGACATCTTCAAGCGTGATGTTGAACAAGCGCTCGGCCATGCTCCAAGCGCCCGCGCGGACTACGCTCAATTCAAAATATGGCTTCAACACATTGCCGTCGAAGGCGTATTTTTCCTGGCGAACTTTTTCGCTGTAGTGCCACCAGTCATGACCGGCGAAGGTGAATTCATCGCCAATCAGAGCCTGCATTTCTTCGCGCTCGGCTTTGGCTTGTGCGAGTCCCGGTTCCCAGACGCGGACGAGGAAGTCTTCGACAGTCTGCGGTGTGCGCGCCATGTTATACTCAAGGATAAACTCGGCATGGTTCGCGTATCCGAGCAGTTCCGCTTTCTCAGCCCGCAGCTGCGCGATCTTGATCGCCAATGGGCCATTATCTGTGTCGCCGTCAGTCGCGCGCAGACGATAGCCATTGAACATTTGTTCGCGAAGGTCGCGGTTCTCGGACTGCGCCATAAAGGTCTCATAGACAGAACGGTCGACCGTGAGCACCCACTTATCGCCATCTTGCAGTGCCGCCTTGAAAGAGTCTGATAATCCGGCGAGCTCAGTCTCATCGGTGATGTCCAGTTTAAACGCTTTGGTCGACGCCAAAAGATTCTGTGCAAACTGCGTGGTTAGCGCCGAAATCTCTTCATTGATCTCTGCCACTTGCGCTTTCACTTCCGGGCTTTGCGTCGCTCCAGCACGTTCGAAATTGCGATAGGTCAGTTCAATCAGGCGCAATTGCTGCTCGTTTAGCGCCATCGTCGGAGCGGCGTCTTTCACCGCTTTCACGCGGTCAAACAGCGCATCGTTAAAATTCCGCGCGTCATTCGCGGCGGTCAGCATGGGAGAGATGACAGATTGCAGTTCACGAAGCTCTGGGGTGGATTCCGTTGAGATCAAGTTTGAGAAGACCAAGGTTGTTCCACTCCGCGCGCTTCTCGCACGATCGAGCGCTTCAATCGTGTTTTCAAAGTTCGGTGCGTCCGGATTGTTGACGATGGCCTCGATCGCGGCCGCCTCAGTCGCAATCGCAGCCTCGGTTGCCGGCAAGAAGTGTTCCGCTTTGATCTGCGCGAATGGCGGCACACCATAGGGCGTGTCCCAAGCTTCCAAAATCGGGTTTGAAACAGTCTCCGCGGAGGTTGCGACATCCACTTGCTCGGCTGAAGCGCTGTCCGTCGCTGTTCCAGATTCGCCGCCCGGCGCGCGCACGACGCCACATCCCGCTAGGATCAAAGATAGCGCCGCGACACCGCCATAGAGGTAAGATTTTGCAGTCATTTAGACACCTTTAGGTCAAACTTTTCGGTGTTTAATCACTTTTTGGATGACCCGCCTAGGGCAGACGGGTCACACTTGTAGAGAGTTTAATCTCGCTATGGTGGCGTGGAACTGTTCCATGGTTTCATTCAAGACATCAGCGACAGGACGAACGCCCTTAATCCGTCCAGCCACTTGCCCCGTAAGTGCGATGCCCGCCTCAAGGTCTCCGCCAAAATAGACTTGCTGAGTGCCAGCAAACTCGCCGAAAATATTGTCGACCCCGTCTTTCTCAATCCGCGTCGTGCGCTCAGTTCGCAGAGCGCGCAAAGCTGGGCCCGGCCCATCACGATTGAGGAAAACCGTATCGGTCGCATCTGCATCCACAATCGCTTGCTTCCAATTGTCGTGAACCGGACTCTCCGCACTCGACAAGATGCGTGTTCCCATCAGCACACCCTCAGCGCCCAATGAAAAGGCAGCCGCCATGCTGCCCCCATCCATAATGCCGCCCGCCGCGACGACTGGCACATCAACCGCCTCACAGACTTGCGGGATCAAGACCATCGATGCCACATCTTTGGGGTTTTTAAACCCGCCACCTTCGCCGCCCTCAACGATTAATCCGTCCACACCAGCGTCAATCGCGCCTAGAGCGGCCTTGAGACTCGGCACAACGTGGAAAACAGTTAGCCCTGCTTCTTTGAGCTGGCTCGTGTATTTCTTTGGGTTTCCAGCCGACGTCGTCACAAACTTGATACCTTGGTCGATGACAAATTGGACGATGTCGGGATCGCGCACGAAAGCTTGCGCCACGTTCACACCGAACGGCTTATCGGTGAGGTCTCGCATCTTGAGGATCTCTTCACGCACCGCGTCGAGCTCGCCGGAACTCGTTTCAATAATCCCCATACCCCCCGCGTTCGAGAACGCAGAAGACAGTTGCGACCGCGCGATCCAACCCATAGCGGCCTGGATGATCGGTTTCTCGATTTCGAGCATTTCCGTGATGCGGGTTTTGAGCGCCATGTCCTGTGTTCCTCTCGTTATTGCCCCGACTTACCGTCGATGCCGCAGCGGAAGCGCAAGAGGGGCTATCGCGTTTGAAAGAGTCGGCCGCGCTCAGTGATCAGAATGATTGTGAGCGACGAAACGCCAAGGATGATGAACCCCGTCATGAATGGCGCGATCGTACCGTTAAATTGGCTCGCGACGAGGTAGCCGATAAAGCTTGAAACCGTCGTCGACGCAAAGCCGTATGCGGCGCTCGCCGTCCCTGCAATTTTGCCTTGCGGCTCCATCGCAAGCGCCGTGAAGTTGGCGCCGAGCATCCCGAAACACCCGAATGTCAAGCAAAAGAGCGGGTAGAACAACCAGAGCTTTTCTCCGACTGTGTATAAAGTGACGACATTGATCGCAGCCAATAGAATGAACATGATCAACACGGAATGACTGATCCGGCGCATACCAAATCTCTCGACGATCCGTGAATTCAAGAAATTCGACACGGCAAGCGCGGCCGCGATCCCCGCGAACCACAGCGCAAACGTCTCATGCTTACCGAACACATCTGTAAATATCTGCTCCGACGCGGCAATAAACGAGAATAGGGCGCCAAAGATGACCCCGCTCGCACACATATAGCCGAACGTGATCCGAGTTCTGAGAACCTGCCAATAGGCCCTTCCAGTCTGTTTTGGGCTTAAAGGTTGGCGTTGGTCGGCTGGCAGCGTTTCGGGCAGCCGGATTTGGATCCAAAGCAGCATCAACATGGCCGCGATGCTAAGAAGCGCAAACGTCCATTGCCACGGCGCTACGAGTAAAACGCCGGCACCGATCGTTGGGGCTAAAATCGGCACCACCATAAAAACCGTCATCACCAAGGACATGATGCTTGCCATCGCCCGACCGGCGAGGAGATCTCTCACGACCGAGACGGCAATAACACGAATACCACTTGCGAACACGCCCTGGACAAACCGCATGAGAAGCAAGGTCATGAAAGACGTGGTCAGGATGCACCCTATCCCTGCAATCGCATATGCGATGAGGCAGATGCGCAGCAATCCCTTGCGTCCGTAGCGATCCGAAATCGGTCCAAACACCAATTGCGGCGCGCCGAAACCGGCAATGTAGGCAAAGATCACCAATTGCTGATCATTGTCGCGCGAGAGAGAATAATGCTCTGAAATACTGCTGAGCGCTGGCAGCATGATATCAATTGCGAGCGCGTTGAGCGACATCAAACTGGCGACAATGATGACCAATTCCCAACGCGGCATAGGCAGCAGCTGCGCTGGCGCGTCACCTGCCATAGATGTGTCCTGCTCGCTCACAAGCAGCTCCTCACAATAAGCCGAGGCGCGGGTTGTGTACCTGTCTGCGCCTGACCGCAAGTCATTTCGGATCGGTCTGAGTCAATTTTTTAAAGGCGTGGCTTTTGCTATCTAGGCAGCATCCTTCACTGCACAGGGCAGAGTACCCAATACATATCGTCATCTGTCGTATTGATATCGAATGACGTGGTCAGTCTGCGACACTGCGCAATGTCAGCGCGCATGTCGAATTCAGCTGCTAATCTCTGCAGGTCTGTTCCATCCGACCCCTGCCCCCAAAACATGGCGACGTATACAGGCGCGTTGCTGGCGCGGAGCTTTTCCCGAACCATGGGGCGGTAGTTGGCCAAAGCGGGTTTGCTCCAAGGCGGGGAATCTGCGTGGGTCAACCAAGCGGCATCCTCAAAGGCCGGCGCCAAGAACGCCGTCGGAAATTGGGTAGCAAAAATGACGACACTTCCGGATAGGTCGACGCTTTCAGGTCGTTCCACCCACACATATGGTTCTGCCCAAGACGACCATGCGACACGGCGTACATGTGACGGGCCGGTTGTCGCGAAAAGGGCAACACAAATGACAATCAGGATTAGCTGGAATCGGGGCAATCGCGCGCGCTCGGGCATCATCCAACACGACCAAACGACCAGAACAGTTGGGGCGATGACCCAGAGTGCAAGGGCGTACCGAATGATTGAGAAGACAGAGCTCCACACCAGAAAAATGGCAAGCACACCCACACTCAAGCTTATCACAAGCTTTGCATGGAGCGGCCACGTTTTCTCGCGAAGTCGATACATGACGCTGTAACCGAGCCCGCCCAAGATCACCAAGTATAAGGCCAAGAATCTCGGATCCGCAGACTCAAACTCATAGATAAGCGACCCATTCACTGCGAACGCAAAAGGCCGAATGAACAGGTCCAATAAGCCTGCTGGTAAAAATCGTTCATCTCGGAACGGTTCGTCTGGTGCAAATGACGCATTTGGAAACATGCCGCCCAAATTCGGGAATATCGGATTCCCAAAAGTGCTCCACATCTGCCACGCCCAGGCACCACCCGTCAGCATAAGACCGACCGCGCCAATCGCTGCGCAAACTCCAGCCCAATGCAAACGCGTCCGCCAAGACGGCGCGAGACACAAAACAGCGGCTGCATAGCCAATGATGTAAATGATATTGGTGAGCTTCATGCCTGCCGATAAAGCCAGCAGCAAACTGCCGACTGCGAGACTGATCACGCTCACCTCTTTGCCGTCCCGAGGAAGCAAAAGTGCCAAAGCGACCAGAAACGCCAACGCCCCCCAATGATCGTTCCCAAGTGTCGAGAACATCAACTGATTAGGCAAAGCGAGGAACCCGACCAAGGCCGCCATTAATAGGGCGGGGCGGCTGGGGCGTATATCCAAACGCTCAGACAGACGCACGCCAAGCGCATACGTGACGGGCAATAGCGCCGCCTGGATCGGGCTAATTAAGAACATCGAGACCGGCCCCGGCAGGGCGTCGATTAACCTCCACATCAAGGCATTGTGCAGCGGATTCAGAAAGCTATGCAGATCGGCCGGCGCCATATCGCGCGGAAGTCGTCCCTCAACCGCAGACCACCCATTATGAATGTGATAGTGGGCGACATCAAACCCGGCATCGCGCGGAAACACAGCGCTAAAGACCGCGAAGACGGCAAACCACAGCGCCCAGACTTTCCAACTGATATCGTAAGCGGCTATGCCCCGTTCGGAATCAATAGAACTGGACACGGGCTGTGACGGAAATACGGAAGAGGACACTGCGCACCTTTGGCGGCCGAAATGGCCGCAAACTGTCCTCTAGACAGCAGAGTTTGATTGAAAATTCTTTACCCCAGCTTCGCATTCCTGAAGCTCCAGCAGGAAGCTTAGACCCGCATACCATGTTTGATCAGGCTGAAGACATTTGGCTCGAAATCGGTTTTGGCGGCGGAGAGCATGTGAGCGGTCAGGCCCGGCGCACGCCCAAAGTCGGATTTCTCGCTAGCGAGGTTTTTTCCGAGGGTGTCGCCAAATTACTCGGACAGATCGAGGATGATGCGCTGACAAATATTCGACTTTGGCCACAGGATGGGCGAGATCTGGTAACTTCATTGCGACCAAGCAGCATCGATCGCGCGTTCATCTTGTTCCCCGACCCTTGGCCCAAAACGCGGCACCAAAAGCGCCGCTTGATCCAATCACCATTCCTGGACTCCCTGGCGCGCGCGGTAAAACCCGGCGGCCGAGTCCGGTTCGCAACTGATGTCCGATCCTATGCGGATGAAGCTTTGACTCGCTTCTTGGCGCACGGATCGTTTGAGTGGACCGCCGAGTCAGTCGACGATTGGAGGGTAGCGCCTGCGGATCACATTCAAACGCGCTATCAAACAAAAAGACTAGGCGATATCGAGCCTGTTTATTACGATTTCATTTGCCGAAATTGACACTGATTGACGATCTTGAATCTGTGCACAACAATCACTTCGAAAAAGGAGATGCGTATGCGAGGTTTTTTTTCAGCGTGCATCGCAGTGTGTCTCGGCAACTTGGGACATGCTCAAGAGCTCGATATCTCAGAAATCGTTGCAGCCCAGACTGCCTACGATGAGTCACAAACCGAAACGCGACGAACGGCGCTTTTGCGCGCGCTGTCTAACTACCAAGACGATGCCACTGTTGAGACAGTCAACGCACATCTGATTGTGATGTCCAATGATGTTGCGAGCGGAGACTACGAGAAGATGAGAGAGTCTGCGGTCGCCGCTACGGCCCATCTCGCGCCCGTCGCAGAGTTTTTGCCTCAACAATATATTGAAGCCAAATTCGTTGGAGCCATTTCATTATTCAATAGTGAAGAAGACGCCTCTGCTATGCTCGAGATGGCACATGTCGAGGGGTTCACGGGTCGCTTCCGCGAGCCAGGCTTTGATGACCGCCCCGTATGGGCGATCAATATTTATTGGAAAGCGACGGCCTGGACCATGGCAATGGATGCTTATTTTGAAACGGCCAAAAAGGACCATCCAAGTGAGGACGAAATAAACGCGGTTCTCGCAAATTACAAAGTCGATACCGAAACCCTGAATGCCGCGGCGAAGGCATCTGAAGCAGAAAGTGCACTCCCTTTTTGTGACGGACGTGTGGTCCAGTCTCCTCAGCTCAGGTATCCAGCTCGGTCAATGAGAAAAGGTATGGTCGGTGCGGTGATCATGGGAATGGACTTCGATACTGGAGGCAAAGTGCTAAACCCGAAGGTTCTCGCTTCAATCCCGAGCGATGAATTTGATGAATCCCTCTTGCGCACCGTCTCGAAGTGGCGATATCGCGCCAAAAAACGCAAAGATGTCGGGGTCACTTGTCGAGTGGATCGCACAAATATTGTGATACCTTTCATTTTTACCCTTGAGTAGCAAATGTTTCGCTTGACCGGGGAATTGTAATGTGAGCTGGTCGCCCCATCGAATACGGCCGGTCTGAATTGAGAAGACCCCCGCCAGACCGGCGGATAATGAACGTCCCTACCATCCCGTAATCGACCTCGCGACCGGCTGCATGGTGCAGCTTAGGCGCGGATCAACGGAAAGAGGCCTCGGATGGCTACCGGAAAAGTAAAATGGTTTAACGCCACCAAAGGGTTCGGATTTATCGTCCCTGATGAAGGTGGAAAAGATGTGTTTGTTCACATTTCAGCGGTTGAGCGCTCTGGCCTGCAAGGGCTAGCAGACGATCAGCCGATCGAATACGAGCTCTATCACGATGAACGTCGGGGCAAGACGTCTGCGGTTGATCTGAAACTGCTCTAGACAATTTCGGCGATTGCGCCTATTTAAACGGTAAGTCGAAACATATCGGCGGCGGTTCCGGGAACGGGGCCGCCGCTTTTATTTGTCTGAAAGTCCGCCCCGTTGATTACGATCAGCCCACAAGAAGACCGAATTTTGGAGATGGCCGGCCCGCTTGCGAGTGAGCTGGGTCTCGAAGTTGTGCGCGTGCGGATCATGGGCGGCAAGCGCCCTTTGCTTCAGATTATGATTGAAAAGGCTGGCGGCGCGCCGACGGATGTTGAAGATTGCGCGACATTCTCACGGAATCTGTCGCCCATTCTAGAAGCCGAAGATCCGATAAGTGAAGCCTATCGTTTAGAAGTGTCGACACCGGGTATAGACCGCCCGCTGACCCGGATCGGGGATTTTGGGCGCTGGGTCGGCCACTTGGCAAAGCTGGAATTGACGATGCCGCTGGACGGACGACGTCGCTTTCAAGGCATAATACAGCGTGAAGACGAGAATGGTGTGGCCATCCTTCTCGATGATGAGAGCGAACTGGTCGCGAAGGTCCATGAGATGAGCAAAGCGAGCCTCATTCTGACCGATGAGTTAATTGATGCGGCGACCACAGATGGCAGTCTGCCGCCGCAACCCGGTGATGAGGCGTTCGAGGGATTCGAGACCGAAGACGCTGAGACAGAGACATTAGAAGATAGCGAAGAGAGTGGAGTTTAAAGCCATGAGCACAGTTGGCGTTTCCGCAAACAGACTTGAGATCATGCAAATCGCGAAGGCGGTGGCTGAGGAGAAAGCGATTGATCGCTCCATCGTTATTGAAGCGATGCAAGAGGCGATCGAAAAAGCCGCAAAGTCTCGCTACGGCCAAGAGCATGATATTCGCGCCGTGATCGATCACGAAACGGGCGAGCAAAGCCTGTGGCGTATCCAAACCGTTGTTGCGGACGAGGAGATCGAAGATCCAGCGCAGCAGATTACACTTAAAGACGCTAAGAAAATCGACGCTGCCTTAGAGCTTGGCGACGAAATCAAAGAAGAGCTTCCGCCATTTGATTTTGGCCGCGTCGCGGCGCAGACGGCGAAGCAAGTGATCATGCAGAAAGTGCGCGATGCTGAGCGCCAGCGCCAATTCGACGAATACAAAGACCGCGAAGGCGAAGTCATCAACGGCATTGTGAAGCGGGTTGAGTACGGGCATGTGATTGTCGATCTGGGCCGCGCCGAAGGTATTATCCGACGGAATGACGGCATCCCGCGCGAAAACTTCCAGCCGAACGACCGCGTTCGCGCATATCTCTATAAGGTGAGCCGCGAAGTGAAAGGGCCGCAAATCTTCCTGTCGCGTGCGCACCCTGACTTTATGGTCAAGCTGTTCGCAGCTGAAGTGCCGGAAGTCTATGAAGGCGTCATCGAAATCCGGTCTTGCGCCCGGGATCCAGGATCGCGTGCTAAGATTGGCGTCATTTCAAACGATAGCTCGATCGATCCAGTCGGCGCTTGCGTCGGTATGCGCGGGGCGCGCGTGCAAGCGGTGGTTGGTGAATTGTCCGGCGAGAAGATCGACATCATTCCTTGGAATTATGATGATGCAACCTTCATCGTAAACGCGCTGCAGCCGGCAGAAGTCTCTAAAGTGGTGCTCGACGAGGAAGAGCAGCGCGTGGAAGTCGTCGTCGCAGACGAACAATTCCCACTGGCGATTGGTCGCCGGGGTCAGAACGTTCGCTTGGCCTCGCAACTGACAGGATGGCAAATCGACCTGGTCACTGAGAGCGACGACTCTGAACGTTACCAGATTGACTTCCAGCGTCGGACTGAACTGTTCATGCAGGCGCTTGATGCCGATGAGACCCTGGCGCAACTGCTTGCCTCAGAAGGGTTCGAATCCGTCGAAGAAATTGCCTATATTGCCGCAGAAGACTTCATGCAGATCGAAGGCTTCGATGAAGACGTGGCCGAAGAAATCCAGGAGCGCGCGCGTGAGTATCTCGAGAAGCTCGCCGCCGAACAAGATGCCAAACGGATCGAACTCGGTGTTGAAGAGGCCGTCATGGAACTCGACGGCATGTCACCAGGTTTCGCCGTTAAGCTTGGTGAAAACGAAGTGAAGTCTGTGGAAGATGTTGCTGGCCTGGTGCCAGATGATCTCACCGGTTGGCGCGAGAACAATAAAGAAGGCAAGCCCGTCTGGCAGGAAGGCATCCTCAAAAAAGGCGAGATGCGCAAAGATGATGCTCAGCTCTTCATTATGAAGGCCCGCGTCATTGCTGGCTGGATTGAGCCAGAGGCGCTAGAACAACTCGAAGCCGATATGGCTGCAGAAGCCGCTGGCGAGGAAGAGGTCGAGCTGACCGAAGAAGAGCGCGCGTTGCTAGCCTTGGGTGAGCTTGGCAAATCTGACGACAGCGAAGCTGCAATCGAAGAAACCATTGATGTCAGCGATGAAGACATCCTGGCCGAATTGGAAGGTCTTGATCTCGACGAAGACCTTCTCATGGAGGGCGGCGATGAAGCCGCAAAGTCTGAATGAGCCGGACCAGCGCCTAGGGGCGCATACGGGCAAGCGCGCCGACGGCAAAGTTCGTCAGTGTGCGGTGACGCGCGAGCGCTTGGCGCCCGACGCGCTCATTCGCTTTGTCCGCGGTCCAGACGGAATTGTCGTTCCGGACGGATTTGGAAAACTCCCAGGCCGCGGCGCATGGGTCACGGCCGATAGAAGCGCTATCGGCGAGGCCCTACAGCAAGACGTGTTTTCACGGGCGTTTAAAGCGAAAAGCGCGCCTATGGATGGAATGCTCGAAGAAATCGAGCGGCAATTGGTGCAACGTTGCAACGGTCTTCTCGGAATGGCCAAGAAGAGCGGTGTGGCAATACTTGGCTTCGACCAAGTTCGCGCGTATATTCGCAGGCAAGAGCCGGGTTGGCTGATTGAAGCGAGCGATGGTGCAGAAGATGGCCGTAACAAGGTTCATTTTCTCGCCAAGGCAATATATGAAGACGTCAACGTCGCGGGCGCCTTGTCGTCCGCTGAATTGGGCATGGCCTTTGGGCGGGAGCATGTGATACATGCGCTGCTTGAGCAAGGTTCCCTCTCGGATGCGTTTGCAGTGGCCTATCGGCGACTGACCGGATTCAGAGATGCGCCCGAAACAGGCTGGTTCTCCGGCGGGCATGAAGATTTGTGAGAATAGGGGCGTTTGGCACGCGCTTCGAAGGAAAGGTTAGATACCAGGGTACGCATGAGCGACACGAAAGATAAAGGGAAGACAACGGGGCGTAAGCCGCTCTCTGCACCGCGGGGCACGGGCTCTGGCACGGTTAAGCAGACGTTCAGCCATGGCCGATCCAAGCAAGTCGTTGTTCAAACCAAGAAAAAACGCACAATCGGAGCGCAGACCAAACCAAGCGCTGCTGGCAAGGCGGCGGGTAAAAAGGCACCCGCGGGCGGTGGCAAGCAGCCATCGAAATTGGAAGCCGCGGCGGCTAAGCTTGGAATTACGGTTGAAGAGCTCGTACAGCGCCAGAAAGTTTTGCTCCAGCGCAAGAAAGCTGAAGAGTCCCGCAAGGCAGAGCAAGAAAAGCAACAAGCGCGCACCAAAGCTCTAGAAGAGCAACAGGCCGCGAAGAAGCAAAAAGAAAAAGAACGCGAAGAAGCTGAAGCGCGCCGTAAAGCGGAAGAGGCAGAGCGCAAGAAGGCGGAAGCCGAAGCAAAGAAAAAATCTACGGAAACAAGCAAAGCAGGTCGCAGCGATCGCGGTGGCAAATCACAAGGCCGTGGCCCTCAGCCGAACCAAGCGGATTTGGAAGCCGCGGCGAGTTCTGGCGGCGGGCGACGCAAAGGCGGACGCAATGATCGGGATGATCGCGACCGTCGTGACCAAGGTGGTGGACGCGGTGGACGCGGCAACGATTCAAAACGACGCCGAGGTAAACTAACCATTGCATCCGCGCTCGGAGACGATGGCGATCGCCAACGTTCATTGGCATCTGTTAAACGCGCCCGAGAGCGCGAGCGCGAACGCCGCATGGGCGGCGAGCAGACAGAAAAAGCTTCGGTCGAAGTCACATTGCCAGAAACCATCACGCTGCAAGATCTTGCAGGCCGTATGAAAGAGCGTGTCGGCGACGTCGTGAAATTCATGATGCAGCAAGGCGAAATGTTGCGCTCCAATGATATCATCGATGCTGACACCGCCGAACTGATCGCCGAAGAGTTTGGTCACACAGTGAAACGTGTCTCTGAAGCCGATGTTGAAATTGGCCTCGACGGTGAAAAAGATGATGAAAAAGACCTCGAAGGTCGCGCACCAATCGTCACCATTATGGGTCACGTTGACCATGGTAAAACATCACTGCTCGATGCTTTGCGGTCAACGGATGTTGTTTCCGGAGAAGCTGGCGGGATTACCCAGCATATCGGGGCTTATCAGGTTCAATTGAAGTCTGGTGACAAGATCAGCTTCCTCGACACTCCCGGTCACGCGGCGTTCTCCGCTATGCGAGCGCGCGGCGCCAATGTGACAGATATTGTGATCCTCGTTGTCGCTGCCAATGACTCTGTCATGCCGCAGACCATTGAAGCGATCAGCCATGCGAAAGCCGCTGAAGTGCCGATCATTGTCGCGGTCAACAAAGTTGACTTGCAAGACGCAGATCCAAACCGCGTCCTAACCGACCTGCTCCAGCACGACATCCAGGTTGAAGCGATGGGCGGCGAAGTTCAGTCGATCGAAGTGTCTGCCTTGAAGAAGAAAGGCCTCGACGAGTTGACTGAAGCAATCACGCTGCAAGCTGAATTGCTCGAACTCAAAGCCAATCCAAAACGGGTTGCTGACGGCATTGTTGTAGAGTCCCAACTTGATAAAGGACGCGGCCCTGTTGCAACGGTTCTTGTCAAACGCGGTACTTTGAAGCGCGGCGATATTGTCGTGGCGGGCGCCCAATGGGGTAAGGTTCGCGCCTTGGTCAACGAACGCGGTCAACAAATGAAAGAGGCCGGACCATCCATACCTGCTGAAATTCTGGGCCTGGATGGAACACCGGAACCTGGCGACGCCTTCAACGTTGTCGACAGCGAAGCGCGGGCGCGAGAAATTACAGAGTATCGCCAGCGCATGAAACGGCAGAAGCAAGGCGTGGCAACACAGCGCGCCTCGCTCGAGCAATTCATGACGAGCCTCAAAGATGGTTCCGCCGATACCAAAGATTTGCCAATCGTCTTGAAAGGCGACGTGCAAGGTTCGGTCGAAGCCATTACACAATCGCTAGAGAAACTCTCGACCGAAGAAGTTCGCGCGAACGTCGTTTATGGCGCTGCGGGCGGTATCTCTGAAAGCGACATTCTGCTCGCCCAATCATCGGGTGCTCCAGTTTTCGCATTTAATGTTCGCGCTAACAAACAAGCACGCGATCTCGCCGAAAAAGAAGGCGTGGAAATCCGCTACTATTCGATCATCTACGAGTTGATTGACGACGTGAAAGCATCCCTCTCGGGCATGCTTGAACCAGAGAAGAAAGAAACCTTTATTGGTTACGCTGATATCCTAGAGGTCTTCAACATCACCAAAGTTGGTAAAGTTGCGGGCTGTAAGGTGACCGAAGGCGTCGTGAAACGCGGTTGTGGGGTGCGCTTGCTCCGCGATGACGTCGTTATCCACGAAGGCATGCTCAAGACGTTGAAGCGCTTCAAAGATGAGGTGCCGGAAGTCACTAATGGCATGGAATGCGGCATGGCCTTCGAGAAATATGAAGACATACGTGAAGGCGACCGGATCGAGTGTTTCGAGATTGAGATGATTGCGCGCTCGCTCGATTAGTCTCGACGCAGAACCTGATCAAAGACCGCGCCGAAATGCGCGGTCTTTTCATTTTTATCAATTGGGTTTCCGAAATTCAAAACTCTTTGTGTCAAAGACAATTCGCGATGCAATCGACAATGGTCATCTCTGGGGCACTTAAAAAACGCGACGCGAAGCGTCTAACGAACGCTATTCGTGGCGGTACCGTTGGCCCAACCACATTATACTATGCCGGCGTGACAGCGCCGGTGATCGGTGCCGGCATGGCGCTGTTAACCGGTGCAGCGCTAAAGTCGATCGAGTTCTCGCCCTACTGGACAACCATGCTGTCGACTCTTTGTGCAGCTTTCACCGGGATCGCTTGGTATCTGATTTTTATGCGTTGGGCCTATCGGCATCAGCACGGACGTGCCGGTGAAATGGATCAAGTCACCGAAGTCGAATTGACAGATCAGCACATCGTCATTCGCCGCGGATTGGTTACGACCCACATTGACTGGGACGCAATCCACGAGATCAAAAGCACGCGCAGTTACACGCTGGTTCGCTTCGACGGGGCTGAACCCCTCATGCTGCCGCATGATTGGTTCGGTGAAAAAACTGCGTGCGAGATCTTTATGCGACGCCTCGGTCAGTGCAAAAGGGGAGTATGACCCGTCGAAAAAAATCTATGCACGCAGCGCACGCGCCATCGCAACGACAATTGCGCGCTGGCGAGCTGATTCGCCATGCATTGGTTGGCGTGCTGGCCCGGGAAGAGTTCCGTGATCCGGTATTGCAAGGCGTCGCAATAACGATCGGTGAAGTCCGAACGTCACCTGATTTGCGACATGCGCATATCTTTTGCTCCGCGCTCGGTAAATCCGGGGCAAAAGAGATGGAAGAGATCGCTTCCGCTCTGGACCGTGCATCTGGGTTTTTACGTGGACGATTGGGACGCGAGATTGAATTGAAGTTTACGCCGCAATTACACTTTATCGCGGACCTATCTTACGACGAAGCCCATGAAATGAATGCCGTGTTCCGTCGCGCAGAGGTTGCGCGCGATTTAGATCCGGATTCCGACTAAGCTTTACTCGTGCGGCGGACAGGAAGGTGCTTCTTGCCCCAATCACGAAACGCCATCAGCGCTGGCGAAAATTCCCGCCCCTTCTCCGTGAGCACATACTCATATCGCTTTGGTCGCTCAGAATACGCTTGCTTCTCGAGTATACCCGCCTCGACCAAGCGCTTTAGCCGATCAGAAATCAGGTGGCGTGTAGCCCCTGTATTCGCCACAAATTGATCAAACCGTGATGAGCCCAAAAAGCAATCACGTAGGATTAACAGCGTCCATCGATCGCCCACCAAAGACAGGGTACGCGCGACGGGACACCAGTTTTCGTCTAAATCAGTCCACTTCATACTTGTCAGCCTAACCTGATTTGCTTTAAGTTCCAAATAAGAACTTATAAAACCCCAATTTTTGGGCGAAACGCGCGGGAGGGCCCGATGGCCAAAACACTGGAATTCTTTTTTGACTATATGAGCCCAACTTCATTCCTGGGATGGGCGGTTGCCCCTGGCGTGGCCGAGCGCACCGGTGCTGAGCTTAGAATTAGACCCATGTTTCTAGGCGGAGTCATGAAAGCCACAGGCAATCAACCGCCAGGAATGGTCGCCGCCAAAGGCAAATATATGGCGGCGGATATGGCCCGGTGCTGCAAACGACATGGCATAAAAATCTATTCCAACGCGCATTTTCCGCTCATGAATACGCGTATCTTAACAGGCGCGACGCTGCGATTGGCCGACGATCCTGATCAACAAAAAAAGCTCGTCGATGCAGGATTTAAATATGTGTGGGGATTACCCGAAGGCGGAATCGATACCGGGGATGAAGCACAATTCAAAAAGGCGTTTGGGTCCGAGGGCTTCGATGCAGATCGCCTATGGGCATTGGGAGCCGATCCCGAGACCAAGGCAATGCTTCGCGCGAACACCGAAGAGGCGGTCGAGCGAGGTGCATTTGGGGCGCCAACATTCTTTGTCGGCGATGAGATGTTTTTCGGCCATGACCGCCTCGACTATGCCGAGGAAGCTTTGAAGGCTTAAGCTGAAATACCGGCTTTCGCCGCTAAGTCCGCAAGCGATACTTCTGGACGGGGGCCATAATGTGAAATCACTTCCGCCGCCGCTATGTGCCCAAGATGAGCGCACGTCGAGAGCGGAAGACCGCGCGCAAATCCGAACAAGAAGCCCGCGGCATATTGATCGCCTGCGCCAGTTGTATCAACGACTCGCGAAACGGGTTCAGCAGGCACTAAGATCGGCTCTCCGTCTCCAATAACGACTGAGCCTTTCTCACCGCGCGTGATCGCGGCGACGCCTGTCTCAGTCCGCAACTGCTCTAAAGCAGCATCGAAGTCTCGCGTTTCATACAGGCTCAAAAGCTCTTCTTCATTGGCGAAGAGAATATCGACTTGTGTTCGAATGAGTTGGCGGAAGCTATCGCGGTGCCGATCGACACAGAAACTGTCGGACAATGTGAGCGACACCTTTCGTCCAGCCGCATGGGCAATTTCGGACGCATGAACGAAAGCCGCTTTCGCGGCTTCTTTGTCAAAGAGGTAGCCTTCAAGATAAAGAATGCCCCCCGCTTCCACTGTCGCGCGGTCGACGTCTTCTGGTGAGAATTCGACCGAGGCACCTAAGAACGTGTTCATGCTGCGCTTGCCATCAGGGGTCACAAAAATGATTGACCGCGCTGTCGCTGGCCCATCGAACAAAGGCGCTGTCGGAAACGGCACGCCGACCGAAATCATATCCGCCTTAAACACTTCGCCAAGCCGATCATCCGCGACCTTGCCGATATAGGCTGCCTTGCCGCCTAAGCTCGCAATCCCAGCAATCGTATTCGCGCCAGAACCGCCAGACGTTTCGAGTGCATTGACCGACGCTTCAGTCAAAAGATCCGCACGATCTTCTTCGATGAGGTTCATCGCATCCTTATTGATGCCCCACTTTTCTAGAAACGCATCATCTTGTGTCGAAATGACATCCACAATTGCGTTGCCCATTCCGACGACATCGAATTGCAATTCTGACATGGTCTACAGCCCTTAATTCTCGCTGCAGCACGCTGTGCCAGAACCGCTCACTAGACGCAACCAGACAGCCCAGCTAAGGCGCTGTTATGACAAAGATTGCCTATCTCTCATCGCAAGTGACGCTGCCCGGTTCACCACTCCGCCGTTCCGATGCATTCGAACATGACCGGATGATGGATGCTTTGCGTGCGCCCTTCGCGGAGCGCGGGATGAAGGTCATAGATGTTGATTGGGCAGATCAGAATCAAAATTGGTCGGACTATGGTGCAGCCATCATCGGGACGGCATGGGACTATTGGGATCATCATGAACATTTCATCGCAACGCTGCGCCAGATCGAAGCGGAAACGCGCCTATTCAACTCGGCAGATCTGGTCACTTGGAACAGCCACAAAGGCTATTTGCGTGAACTCGAGAAAAGCGGCGCACGGTTGATCCCAACGCTTTGGATTGACCAGGTCGACAAACCTACGTTTTCCAAAACATTTGAAGCGTTGCAGAGCGATGATTTGGTATTCAAACGTCAAGTCGGCGCCGGCGCGGACGGCCAGTTCCGATTGTCGCCCACCGATGCAATGCCAGACATGCCGCACCCTATGATGGTGCAACCATTCCTCTCGCGCATTCAGACAGAGGGCGAATACAGTTTCATCTTCATCGATGGCCAATTTTGCCATGCATTATTGAAGACTGCGCAAACCGGCGACTATCGTATCCAATCGACCTATGGAGGACGCGAAACAGCGATTATTCCGAGCGAGTCTGATCTGTCAGAGGCCGCGGCAGTTCTTCAGATCCTAGAGGAAACGCCCTTATATGCGCGCGTAGATATGCTGCGGGGAGATGATGATCGCCTGCTTTTGATGGAACTCGAATTGATTGAGCCATATCTATATCCATTAGAAGGCCCCAATCTGGGACCTATGTTGGCCGAGGCGATCGCGCGACGATCGGACTAATCGCTGCGGGTGGCCTCATAAAAAGCAATCGCTGCGGCATTCGATACGTTGAGACTCTCCATCTGGGAGGCAATCGGAATGCGGGCCAATTCAGCGCAAGCTTTCGCCACGCCAGGTCGTAACCCCGGTCCCTCAGCTCCCAAAACAACCGCAAGTTTCGTCGCGCCGGACACCGCTTGATCGATCGTAGCCCGCCCTTCACCCGCAAGACCAATCGTGTGGTAGCCGGCCTCATTGAGCGTGTCCAAAGCTCGCGCGATATTCACAACACGACATTCGCGCACGGTTTCAATCGCACCGACCGCTGCTTTCGCCGCGACTCCCGTTATCTCCGGCGCATTGCGGGTTTGGAGCACGAGGCCAGTAAAGCCGAATGCGGCCGCTGACCGGAAAATTGCTCCCAGATTGTGCGGATCGCTAATCTGATCCAACACCCCAATGCGGGCTGCATCAGTCTGGATGAGATCTTCAATCACGCAAGGAGAGAGCGGGTCAGCAAGAACGGCTATGCCCTGATGGACGGCATCGCGCGGGAGCAAAGCGTCAATATCTGCGGGCTGGGCGATCTCAGCCTGGACATGGACTTTCCCCAATCGATCAAGCGCATTTCGGGTGCCGATCAGCCTCCTGATTTTACGGCTTGGGTTGTCCAACACAGCGCGAACAGCATGCCCACCCCAGAGCCAATTCTCACCGGAACCACGGGGCCGCGCGGAAGATTTGCGCTTGTGTGAATTAGGACGGTTGCGCGGTCGAGGCTTGCTCATTATAAGGCCGTTTCCGGTTGAAAGGCGGAGGTGTAAAAACCCCTAATGACGGTCGGAACCGACGGCGTCAAATGGCGTTGTGTAAGTTGCCCCGGAGGGGTGGGAGAGTGGTTAAATCCAGCAGACTGTAAATCTGCCCGCTTTGCGTACACTGGTTCGAATCCAGTCCCCTCCACCACTTACACAATCCGTGCTATGACACCGTAACCCTGAGCGGGTATAGCATAGTGGTAATGCACCAGCCTTCCAAGCTGTGTAGCTCGGTTCGATTCCGTGTACCCGCTCCAACTCTTATCACTGACCGAGAGCGATACGTTTTAGTTTGCAGTCTTAGCGCGAAGTACTGAAACCCGATCCGCATTCACACCGGCATCAGAATGGCCAACACGTGATGCCGAGCGCACATGCACGTTCGACTCCGTCAACCGAAACTCCAAATCATCGACGAAGCCAAACGTGCTCGAGGTAAACTCCGCCGCGATATAGGTTGCGTTTTGCACGGTCAGCTCGCCGCCCATCTCAACGATAATTTGGGGAAGCGTCGACCAAGCGTCTAAAGGCAGAGGATCGACGATCTTTTCTTCTGCCGTTCCTGACTCGCTCGACACACAGTTTGGGGAAGAGGGGCAGTCGGCCAAACGACCATCCACCAAACCAAGGGCTTCACCGCCTCGCGACTGCATTCCCAAAAATGCAAACGCGCCGACGCCCAATAAGACCAAAGCGAAGAGCGCCATCACGCCATATTTAACGATTTTCATTTCAGGCTACCTCTCGCTTTCCCTAGCATCTTATAGCCACAATAAGGCAAGCGCTCAAACCAACTTGCGACTAGAAAATCACGCGAATACCAGCATTCTGTGAGAATTAATCTGAACGGTTCGGTGCAATCTTAACACGTAGCCACCCGAAAAGAGAGTTGCCTCTAAGCTCCTCGCGATAAGCATCGTCAAAGAAGCGATGGACGCCAGGCGCATCTGCGAACATATCGATGCGATTGCGGATGATGTCTGCCGGATCAAATGTGCGTACAACTTTTGCTGGATTCCCAACCGCGATGGTATTGGCCGGTATGTCTGATGTCACCACAGCGCGCGCGCCGATGATCGCGTTATCACCGATGGTCACGCCTTTGCCAACAAACGCGCCATCGCCAAGCCAAACATTGTCTCCGAGCGTCACTGGTCTGGTTTGGCCATGCACGTCGGTTCGATCATAGACACCATGCCAGTCACAATCGGTGACCGTCGCGCCATGGCCAAACATGCAGCCCGAACCAATTATTATCCGTTCGCCAGACATAAATCTGCATCCCGGCGTGACCAAACACGCATCGCCAAATGTTAGCTCTGCATGACCCCCGGGCGGTGCCCAGCAAGTCAGCCGAACATGTGCATCTCGTGCAGCAATCACATGAAAGCTTGCGCCAGCCTGAATGCCAGCACCGAACAGATGGATGAATCGCGGCTTCGCCATCCGCCATTCCTCGCCCAACGCATCCATATAAGGCACGACCTGCCAAGCCGCGAAGTAGCGGTCCAAGATAAGACTCAGGCGATACATCCAATACGGACGGGCATCACGACGCATGTCCGGAACCAAACTCTATTCGTATTCGAGCTCGAATGAATATCGCTCAGTCGTCACCGATGCTTGCCCGCGTTCATTGTACCGTGGCCCGGAAATGGACTCCGGTCGGAAGTGCGCATCAAGTTCGGCAATCGCTTCGGTACTAAGCTCGACTTTCATGGCACCGATATTTTCCTCGAGATGAGTGATATCTTTGGTGCCGGGAATCGCCACCACTTCGCGCCCTTTGGCCAAGACCCAAGCAATCGCCAATTGCGGCAAGGTGCACCCAGCCGTTTCAGCAATTTCATATGCACGCGGCAAAAGCTCTTGGTTCTTCGAAAAATGAGGTTCGGCCAGACGCGGGAAAAATCCTCGGCGCATATCGCCTTCCCAATATTTCGTTGGGTCGAGCGGTGTATGCGCGAACATGCCCCGACCAACCGGAGAGAAAGATACGAGCGTCGTCCCGGTTTCTTTACATGCGTCGATGACGGCAATCTCCGGGTTGCGGACGATCAAAGAATATTCAGATTGCATCGCCGCAATTGGATGCACGATGGCAGCTGCCTTCAACATATCTGCGGACATTTCAGACAATCCAATTGTCTTGATCTTGCCCTCGGCAACTAAGTCCGCCAACGCACCGACAGAGTCTTCAAGTGGGACGTTCGGATCTGGTCGGTGCATATAGTACAGGTCGATCACATCTGTTTGCAGCCGTTTGAGGCTCGCTTCGCATGCTCGTTTTATAGAGTCTGGGCGCGCGTCCAAAGTGCGCTTTCCATCTTCAAAGCCGAGCACACATTTGCTCGCCAAGATGAACTCATCGCGGCGCTGTTTTAGAAATTTTCCGATCCGGCGTTCGCTTTCGCCCAAGCCGTAAATTGTCGCCGTATCGAAAAAATTATAGCCCAGGTCTAAGGCCCGGTTCAACAACGCGTCTGACGCTGCTTCAGAGATTGGTTCGTTATATGCGTGCATCATATTCATGCAGCCCAAGCCGACAGGATTGATCGAAAATGGACCTACATTTCTAGTTTGCATTCGCTTCTCCTTTGAACGCTCTCAATACTGGCTCGTATTCCATTTGACCGAGGACCGCCAATTTTTTCAATCACGGCGCACACGGCTTGAACAGCTGAATTAAACTTAAGTGCTCCGCTCCGGGCCTCAATCAAACTGTTTCCACTTGTTTCGGAGCCGAAACGGTTTTCTTCTTAGCTTCTGCGCGTGGCTTGGGCAAAAGTCTGAACCGAGTCTGGCACCAGGCGAAGCCAACGCCAACATCGATCAGCGCATCGGACCGTCCACACGGACACATAAATTCCATCACCCCCCAAACGCGATAGGTCTCGCCCTGCACCAAAGGAACAGGCTGCCCCGTGACATGATTGGGAGAAGCATCCACACAAAGAACTAAATCGCCGGCGCCGACATCGTAACTCATAAGAACCTCTCTCCGCACGAATGGCGTATGCATTCACTTATTTTGGATGGCAGATCACTGGCAGCCAAGAATAGCCTTTCACAAACGCACTCGAAACACGGCTTGGCTCATCCAGCACTTCGATATGCTCAAAGCGTTGTAAGATTTCTTCCCAAAGAATTCTCAACTGCAATTCAGCCAGCCGATTTCCCACACAGCGATGAACGCCAAAGCCAAAGGACATGTGATTACGCGCTTGCTTACGATCAATCATCAGACGGTTGGGGTCTTCATGCCAAAACTCTTCATCGCGATTGGCCGAGAGGTACCACATGGCCACCTTGTCGCCCTTGCGAATGATCTTTCCACGCAGCTCAACATCCTCCAGAGCGGTGCGCCGCATATACGCCAAGGGAGTCTGCCACCTGATCATTTCCGAAACCATGTTTGGGATAAGTGACGGATCCGCTTTGAGCTTGGCATACTGGTCTGGAAACTTATTCAGCGCATAGACGCCACCTGTCATAGAGTTTCGCGTGGTGTCATTTCCACCAATAATCAGAAGTAAAACGGTCCCCAACAGGTCAATCGGTCCAAGGTCCTTCGTGGCTTCGCCATGGGCTAACATGCTCATCAAGTCGCCACCGGGGTCAGCATTTTTCCGATCGCTATAGATTTGCCAAAAAACTTGTCCGCATGCGGTTAATTCTTGCCGCCATTGTTCCATTCCTCCCGGACAAATGTCTGGATCCGTCGGATTAGTCGTGACGTCAGACCAGCGCGTCAGCTCACGGCGCTGTTCTTGCGGATAGTTGAACAAGGTTGCGAGCATCATCGCGGTCAGCTCGATCGAGACATTATGGACCCAATCAAATGGTTCATTGACGGGAAGTCGATCAAGCAAAGCTTGTGTTCTGCTTCGGATGAGCGGTTCATAGTCTCGTAGCGCTGTCGGCGCGACCGCGGGTTGCGCCACTTTTCGCTGCGCGGAATGATAAGGCTCATCTGAACTGATGAAGCTACGCCCGATGAGATTGCCGGTCATATTAGAGAGTGTAATTCCACCATGCTCGGCATCAGATGAAAACCGCTTGTGATCGGTATCCACGGCGAGCACATCTTCATACTTTGTGATCGACCAATACGGACCGAAGAAGCTATCTGGCGTAAAATGAACCGGGTCTTCTTTGCGCAAACGCTCGAACCGATCCCACATTTTATTCTGTCGCCAAATTTCGACGTCAGCGAGATCGATGCTTGCCAAATCAAGGTCATCCGCCGGTAAGACGGGAGCACTGCGCTCCAAATAGCCTTCATGCGTTGGCGCTCGATAACTCAAAGTGGGTCGCTCTAAACGACCCATGGATGGGAAGCTCGTATCGGCCATTCACTTCTCTCCCAGCGGTCAAAGGAACATGTGAGAAAAGAGGTATCAGTTTGCCGCGAGGTAAGAACAAGGCAATCAACCGCGACCATCAAGCGGTAGATTCTTGAAATTTTTCCGAGAACTAAGCGCGCTTAGCGGTAAGCCGGCGGCACAACTCATCAAGCTGTTCCAAATCGCCATATTTGATTCTCAACTCACCGCCTTTGAGCCCTTGGCGGATATCCACTTTCAATCCGAGGACACGCGCGAGGTCCGCTTCCAAGGCCTCGGTGTCGACATCTTTATCAGCTTGGTTGACCTTTTTGGCCACGGCGTCGAGCGTCCCGCCATCCTTCAATCGTTTAACCAAGGCTTCGACGTCTCGGACGGACATGCTTTTGGCGACTGCCATATCTACGACGGGGTCTGGGTCTGGCGCGCCGAGCGCGGCGCGTGCGTGACCAGCCGAAATGCGTCCTTGCCGCAAATGCTCACGCGAACTTTCACCAAGGTTCAGGAGGCGAAGTGTGTTCGCAATATGGGCGCGAGACTTGCCCACACTATCCGCCAGGTTTTCTTGCGTTCGCCCAAATCGCTTGATCAGCGCGCCATAAGCTTCAGCTTCCTCGATAGGGTTGAGATCTTCGCGTTGAACATTCTCGATGATCCCAACTTCGAGAAGCTGCAACTCATCCATGTCTCGAACCACGGCCGGAATGGTGGAGAGCCCGGCGCGTTGCGCCGCGCGCCACCGGCGTTCACCCGCAACAATCTGATATTGGTTCGGCGCATCCGGATCCGGACGCAAAAGAATAGGTTGGAGCACACCGCGCTGTGCGATCGAAGCGGCGAGCTCTTCCAACTCAGTTTCCGAAAACGTCCGGCGAGGTTGCGCCGGGTTCGGCCGTATGTCGGAAATGTTGAATTCCGAGACTGATGCGTCTGGGGCGGGCGTCGTATTTGGTTCTGCTGGTGCAGCCAAGCCGACACCTTCCACTTCGCCGATCAGCGCAGACAGTCCTTTGCCGAGCCGGTTCTGTTTTCCCCGAGATGGATCTGGTGGCATGTCTATCCTCGCAGGGCCCGCTCGCGTTGCAGCATTTCGGAGGCGAGGCGAATGTATGCTTCACTCCCTGGGCAGCGATAATCATAGAGCAAGGCGGGCTTACCGAAACTCGGCGCTTCGGAAAGGCGCACGTTTCGCGGAATGACCGTATTGTAGACTTTCGCGCCAAGGACAGAACGAACTTCATCGGCAACTTGGTCGGAGAGATTATTGCGGCGATCATACATGGTCAAAACAACGCCTTGGATATCAAGATCCGGGTTCAACCCTGATCGGACGAGCTCTACCGTTTTCAGAAGTTGGCTTAATCCTTCAAGCGCCAGGAATTCGCATTGCAATGGCACAAGCAAGGAATCGGAGGCTGTCATCGCATTGATCGTGAGTGATGAAAGCGAAGGGGGACAGTCGATCAGGATGTAATCGTATTCAGGTAGATTCCGATGTACGGCTTGCTCGACGTAATTTCGAAGCGCGTTACGCAAGCGATAGGAGCGGTGCGGGTCGCTCGACAACTCTGTCTCAACACCTGCGAGGTTTTCATCGCCAGGTACAATATCCAGACGCGGCACTAAGGTGCTGAGGACGGCATCGCCCAGGAATTCATTATGTACGACCACGTCATACGTGGTCAGCTGACGCTCTGGACGGGTAATACCAAGACCGGTCGACGCGTTTCCTTGAGCATCGAAATCAATGATCAAGACCTTGCGGCCGACCGCCGCCAGTGCCGTCCCCAAATTGATCGAGGTGGTGGTCTTGCCAACGCCGCCTTTTTGATTGGCGATCGCTAGAATGCGCGTGTTAGGATTCGACACGTGAAACCTCCGAAATCTTCAAAATAGCCCCATCCCCAGTTTTCGAGGGAATCGCTTCATAGGCGAAACTCCAAGATTCCTGAGCGGACGTCAATTCCTCTTGCCAGCGTCGTCCCTTCGGGAAAACCCCATAGGCGCCATTTTCTAGCCAAGGGGCTGCATAATCCAAAAGTTTGGGCAGCGGCGCAAAAGCGCGGGCCGTGACGCAATGGGCTTGATCAGGGTTAACGGACTCAACACGCATTTGGATAACGGTCGCCTGCAAATCCGCCGCCTGCACCGCCGACCGCAAGAAGGCACACTTCTTTCCAACGCTTTCAATCATCGTCATGGACGCCGCGTCAGACGCGAATCCCGCCGCCAAGACCAAAGCGGGAAATCCAGACCCAGACCCTAAATCGACCGTTCTTCCTTCCATTGGAATATGGTCGAACAGCTGCCAAGAATCCCAAACATGTCGCCGCCATACCTGGTCGAACTCTGAGGGTCCAATCAAGTTGATTTTCGCTCGCCATGCGTCGAGCTCTGCAACTATTAATTCTAGCCGCTCGCGTGTTTCACGTGAAACATTTTCCAGGTCATCCGGGCCAAACCCATCACGATCAGGCATTGGTGCGCTTCCGATCGGGTCGCCTTCGAACGAATGCCAGTAAAGCCGTCAGTGCGCCTGGGGTCATACCTTCAATCCGACCCGCCTGCCCTAATGTCGACGGACGTATTTGCTCGAGCTTCGCTCGAACTTCATTTGTCAGTCCGCCAACGCGGCCATAGTCCAAGTCAGCTGGCAACACCAAAGCCTCTTCTCGCCGCAATGCCGCAACATCATCTTTTTGGCGCTCGATGTATCCCGCGTACATGGCCTCGATCTCAAGTTGGGCTTTTGTCTTTGGGTCGAGCCCGTGTACGTCAGAAAACGCCGCTTCAATCTCGGTCATACCGATATTGGGATAAGCCAAGTAATCCCATGCGGTTCGACGCTGCCCATCTTGATTGACCTTCCATCCAAACTTCTGCGCTTCATTTGGCGTCATGGTTAGATTTTGCATCAAATCGCGGCCACTATCCAAAGCCGATTGTTTCACGTGAAACACATTTGCGCGCTTCGGACCGACCAGCCCTAATTCGATACCTCGTTCGGTCAGTCTCTGGTCGGCATTATCGGATCTCAAAGACAAGCGGTACTCAGCGCGAGATGTAAACATGCGATAGGGTTCGGTGACGCCACGCGTGATCAGGTCATCAATAAGCACTCCGATATAAGCTTCTGCCCGATCAAAGGTCGCATGAGACTCGCCTCGAACGCGTCGCGCGGCATTTAATCCGGCGACCAAGCCTTGGGCGCCAGCTTCTTCATACCCGGTGGTGCCGTTAATTTGGCCGGCCAAAAAAAGACCAGGCATTGCTTTGACCTGTAGACCCACATTCAAAGCGCGCGGATCGACATAGTCATATTCGATCGCATATCCGTGCTCCAGAATCTCGACCGCCTCCAAGCCCTCAATTTTGCGAACGAAGGTGTCTTGAACATCTCTGGGAAGAGAGGTCGATATCCCATTTGGATAGACCGTAGCATCATCCAAACCTTCGGGTTCTAGGAAGATTTGGTGGCGCGTCTTATCTGCAAAGCGATGGATTTTGTCCTCGATTGATGGACAATATCTCGGTCCGCGTCCCGCGATGGCCCCGGAATAAACGGCGGACTGATTGATATTTTCGGCAATTATCTCGTGCGTCTCGGCATTCGTGTACGTGATGCCACAACTAATCTGAGGCACCGTGATCTCGTCCGTCAGGTACGAAAATGGGATCGGAACGTCATCGGCCGGTTGAGTCTCCAGTCGATCCCAATCGATCGTGTTCCCATTCAAACGCGCAGGCGTTCCAGTCTTTAGTCGACCGATTGGCAGGCCTAGACCATATAACCGATCCGCCAATCCAATGGCCGGTTTCTCCCCGACGCGCCCAGCCGGTATTCGTTCGGCGCCGCGATGGATGATCCCTTTGAGAAACGTGCCCGTTGTGATGACGACGGCGCTCGCCGGGTATTTGGTTCCGGATTCTCCCAAAACACCGCATACCCCATCATGATCTGTCAAAACGTCTTCGACGCCATCCGCGATGACCGTCAGGTTTTCGTAAGACAAGATCTCGGTTTGCATCGCCTCGCGATAAAGTTTGCGATCGATCTGCGCGCGAGGTCCCCAAACCGCAGGCCCTTTTGAGCGGTTGAGCATGCGAAATTGGATGCCCGATTGATCCGCAATCCGCGCCATTAGGCCATCCAATGCGTCTATCTCTCGAACGAGATGTCCTTTTCCCAGCCCACCGATCGCAGGATTGCAAGACATCTCACCAATGGTTTCGATCTTATGCGTAATTAGAGCCGTGCGCGCACCGGTTCGTGCCGACGCCGCGGCGGCTTCGCACCCAGCGTGCCCGCCTCCCACAACAATAACCTCGAATTCCGTATCTTCGCTCATAAACTAGAAGCCTCTTCTCGAAGGCGTCATATAATACTCAAGCCCCGAGAAACAGACTATTTGCCGATGCAAAATGAAGAAAAGACAGCGCCAAGAACATGCTCGGGATCAATATGGCCTGTCAGCGCCCCAAGCTCATGAGAGGCGCGGCGAACATCTTCGGAAACGAATTCCGCGCCGACACCTCCGCTGAGATGATCAAGAGCGGTTTCCAAGTGTGTCAACGCAGATTCGATGCCCTGACGATGGCGGGCCCGGGTGATCATCGGCGCACCGAGATTTTGGGTCATCCCTGAAAGGCGTCCAATAATCTCAGACTCCAAAGCCGCAACACCGTCGCCTGACTTGGCTGCGATCTTCAGTGTTTCACGTGAAACATTCTCGTCTGAACCCAAGTCGGACTTGTTTGCGACCACTAGATCACCTGGTCTAACGCCGTCAGACTCAAACGGCTCCCGCCCGTCATACAACCAAATCCGAAGGTCGGATTCGGCGGCGGCGTGCTTGGCTCGGCGAACCCCCTCGGCTTCAACAATATCCTTTGTTTCGCGCAAGCCCGCGGTATCTGCTAACCAAACCAAATACCCGCCCATCGTCAGTCTGACTTCGACAATGTCACGCGTCGTACCAGGTACGTCCGTGACAATCGCGGCCTCTCGCTTCGCCAGTCTATTTAAAAGCGTAGATTTTCCCGCATTTGGCTTGCCCAGAATTGCGATTCTGAACCCATCTCGGATTCGCTCGGTGATATTCCCCTCTTTTAAGGCGTGCGATAAATCGGCCTGAAGACGATTCAGTATTTTACGGACCGGTGCCTCTACGCGATCCGGGGCATCATCTTCATCAGGAAAATCGATACTGGCTTCCAAAAGGGCAAGGCACGTGGTGAGTTCGGCACGCCAACCGCTATATAGCCGGTCTAGCGCGCCATCCATTTGTTGCAGCGCTTGCCCCAATTGCGCTTCGCTTTCGGCATCTATCAGATCAGCGACAGCTTCCGCGCGCGTAAGGTCGAGTTTCCCGGCTTCAAAAGCACGGCGGGTAAACTCGCCTGGCTCCGCCAAACGAGCCCCTGCCGACATAAGCGCTTCAAGGGCGAGCTCGGTGATTATCCGTCCGCCATGCAGGGAGATCTCCAAAGTATCTTCGCCGGTATAACTTGCGGGTCCGGGCATATAAGTCGCCAAACCCGTATCAATAAGGCTTCCATTCGCGCTCGATAAATCGACGAGAGTCGCATTTCGGGGCTTCAATGGTGAGATCGACAGCCGTGATCGTATAATCTCAGATACACCAGGACCGGAAACTCTCAGGACTGCAATGGCCGCCGGAGGCGCACCACTTGCCAGAGCACAAATTGTGTCCCGGCGAAGGGTCATCTTTAGTTCTTCATGGCCTCGAAGAATTCAGCATTGTTCTTCGTTTGCTTGAGTTTATCCAGCAAGAAATCGATCGCGTCCGACGTACCCATTGGATTGAGAATTCGGCGCAGGACGTAGATTTTCTGAAGCTGTACCTTGTCCGTGATGAGTTCTTCTTTCCGCGTGCCCGACTTCATGATGTCAATAGCGGGGAAGGTGCGCTTGTCTGCAACCTTACGATCAAGAACGATTTCGGAGTTACCTGTCCCTTTGAACTCTTCAAAGATCACTTCGTCCATTCGAGAGCCGGTATCGATCAATGCTGTGGCGACAATGGTCAAAGAGCCGCCGCCTTCGACGTTCCGTGCCGCACCGAAGAAGCGCTTAGGACGTTGCAACGCATTAGCGTCCACACCGCCGGTCAAAACTTTCCCTGAGCTCGGGACGGTCGTGTTGTATGCGCGACCGAGACGCGTAATCGAGTCGAGCAAGATAACGACATCACGTCCATGCTCGACCAAGCGTTTCGCCTTTTCGATCACCATCTCCGCAACTGCCACGTGGCGCGACGCCGGCTCATCAAAGGTTGATGAGATAACCTCACCTTTCACCGAACGCTTCATGTCGGTGACTTCTTCTGGGCGTTCGTCGATGAGAAGAACGAGCAGATAGCATTCTGGGTGGTTCTCTTCGATCGATGCCGCGATATTTTGCAAAAGCACCGTTTTACCTGTGCGCGGCGGTGCCACGATCAAAGCGCGCTGACCCTTACCAATCGGCGAAACAATATCGATGACCCGGCCGGAACGATCTTTCTTGGTCGGATCATTGCCTTCCATGAGAAGCCGTTCTTCCGGATAAAGCGGTGTCAGATTATCAAAGTGAACCTTCTGACGCGCTTTTTCTGGGTCTTCGAAATTGATCGAACTTACGTCGGTCAGCGCAAAATAACGCTCATTTTCGCCCGGCTCAGCGATTGGCCCTTCGACAGTGTCGCCTGTTTTAAGCCCCGCCTTCTTAAGAACTTTTGGGCTGACATAAATATCGTCTGGTCCGGCCAGGTAATTCGATTCTGGTGACCGCAGGAATCCGAAACCATCTTGGAGGACTTCGACCACACCACGACCAATAATCTCGACTTCTTGTTCCGCCAGCTCTTTGAGAATCGCAAATAGCATATCCTGTGTCCGCAAGGATGATGCGTTTTCGACCTCAAGCATTTCGGCATAGGCCAACAAATCCGTTGGTGACTTTGCTTTCAGCTCGCGCAAATACACTTGTGATGGAAGATCAATGTCAGCTGTCGTGTCAGGCATAATGTGCCGGTATCCAAATTTCAGTCTGGGGAAATAAAGGGGCAAAATTGCCCGCGCGCCGGACGGCGTTAACGCTCATATGCGCAAAGCGTGCCCTTTGGTCAAGGGGCTGAGCTGCCAAGGGCTAGAACGGCTTAATCACGGCTAAAATCACAACCCCAATCATAATCACAAACGGCACCTCGTTGAGCATCTTCAGTGTTTTGGAGTTTAGGTTCACCTCGTTTCGATCGATCTTTTTACCCATCGAGATGAAGTATCCATGCAGTCCGCTCAGGACTAAAACGAGCACTAACTTTACGTGCATCCATCCTTGGCTCAGCAAAGTCGGATTTAGATAGAGCATCGCCAATCCAAGGATCCAAACCAAAATGAGGGCAGGATTCATGATGATCCTGCGCAAGCGATCGGACGCTTCGCGCATCGTCTCGAACAATGGCTCACCGGGCGCGGCTTTCAATTGATGAAGTTTATAGCGCGGATAAATCACGAGACCGGCGATCAACGCGATCACGAAGATGATGTGAACAGCTTTGATCCATAGATAGACGGACACAGGCTAAATCCCTTCACGCACGAGTTCGACAACGCGCTCGACATGTTTAATCGGCGTCTCCGGACGGACACCATGACCAAGATTAAACACATGAGGACGATCGCGGTACGCAGCGAGTAATTCTTTCACACGCGCGTCCATTGCTGACCCGCCAGCAATGAGAAGCAAAGGATCAAGGTGCCCTTGAACCGCAATATTTTTCGGTACGGTTTTGATCACATGGGTTGGATCAATTGCCGTATCCAAGCCAACTCCATTGACATCGACCTGTTGAACATAGGCTTCAAGCATCGTTCCTGCCCCTCTCGGGAAACCGAGTATGGGAACATTTACGCCAAGCGCTCGGAGCCGATTGATTAAGGCCGCATTCGGTTCAATCACCAGTGTCTGAAACAAATCCGATGGCAAACCTTCCGCCCAGGACTCAAATATCATGAGCGCGTTGGCGCCAGCTTTTACTTGTTCTGCAAGATATTGCGCCGAAGCTTCGATCAATAAATCCAAGAGTTTTTTCAATAAAGCTGGTTGCGAATATGCCCAACCTCGCGCGGTACTCTTATCCGTCCCACCGCGTCCTTCGATGGCATAAAGTGCGACTGTCCAAGGCGCGCCGCAAAACCCGATCAAAGCTTTATCATCTCTAAGACCAGATCGGACGCGATCGACGGTCTCATAAACTGGCGAAAGTCTTTGAACCGCAGTCTCAATCTCTGTCCGGCGTAGGTCTGATTCAGTACTTACAGTTTCTACAATGGGTCCAACGCCCTTTTCGAAACGAACATCCAATCCGATGGCATCGAGGATCAAAAGAATATCAGCGAACAGAATAGCCGCATCCATATCGTATCGCCTGATCGGTTGGAGCGTTGCCTCTGCCGCCATTGATGGCGAATAGCAAAAGTCTAAAAAGTCCTTGGCGCGTGCACGCAGTTCGAGATATTCTGGCAAATGTCTTCCAGCTTGTCGCATCATCCAGATGGGAACAGGTGAGGTCGGAGTTCCAGACACGACTTTAAGAAAACGAGAAGACGAATGATCAGCCATAAAAACCTACACCCCAAAAAACAATCGCAACTCGCTTATCATTATTAAGATGGGAGTCTCGTGGAAAACATGGGCTGAGTGCATTTGTCCCGCCTGTATCCACAGCTTCTCCCCAGGCTTATTCGCTGTTTTACTATTCGTTAACATTCTGATTCAGTGGTAAATAAACTGTTAACTTCGGGTCCGGCTGGATGTTTGGAACAGAGTAAAAACTGCGGGAGTCAGATTCGTGCATTTGTGCGATTCAGAGTCAGATTCGGCGAGTTTCTGACAAATCCACAATACATCCACAGGGCTTGTCGAATTCTTTTCCCTACTGCAGAGAAAACGAGAAACGATTCAGGATAATCATGCGGCTCGCGATCTATTTTAATGTGCACTTGGTGTCGGACTCGACCGGTGAGACGTTGAACGCTGTCATGCGGGCTGCGGCTGCCCAATTCGATCGCACGATTCCGCTGGAGCACAATTATTATTTGGTCCGGTCCGAACGCCAGCTTGATCGTGTTATGGCCGAGATTGAAGCAGCGCCGGGCGTCGTTTGGTATACAATTTCTGATGACAATCTACGCCGCAAGCTTGAACAATTTTGCCGGCAACGCGGCATTCAAACGCTGCCTGTTCTTGATCCGTCGATCCATATGCTCTCTCGACACTTGGGGATTCCGGCGAGCGAAAAGATTGCCAGCCAGCACGCGCTCAATGAAGAATATTTCAAGCGGATCTCTGCGATCGACTTTGCATTGAATCATGACGATGGCCAGAATGTTTCCGGACTGGTTGATGCGGATGTGGTCTTGCTTGGTGTTAGTCGGACTTCGAAAACACCGACCTGCGTTTATCTGGCGAACCGGGGTGTGAAAGCGGGGAACATTCCGTTGGTTCCGGGCATTCCTCTTCCGAAACTCGTCGAAGAGCTAAAACACCCTATGGTGGTTGGCTTAAAGATTGGGGTGGAACGATTGCTACAAATCCGTAGCCAGCGTTTGGTTTCATTGAATGAGAATTCGAAAACCGACTATGTGAACGAAGAGGCTGTCCGCGCCGAAGTCACCGAAGCAAGCCGATTGTTCCAACGCAATAAATGGCCAGTGATAGATGTGTCCCGTCGCAGCGTCGAAGAAACTGCTGCGGCGATTTTGAACAAACTCAATGAACGGCGGGGCTTCATCTGATGGCTAATATTGTTCTGGCATCTGGCAGCGCGAGCCGCCGATCACTTTTGGCTGGCGCTGGGGTACAGGCACAATCGATCAAACCAAACGTTGATGAAGAATCTGCCAAAACTGGTATGCGCGCGGATGGATTAAGCGTGACTAACCAGGCAATGCAGCTTGCTGAAATGAAAGCTGTTAAAGTCTCCAGTCAAGTTGAGGGTCTGATTATCGGCGGTGACCAGATGCTCAACCTTGATGGGGAGGCATTCGACAAACCGATCAATCTCGAAGGCGCTGAAAAACATCTAAAGAAGCTCTCCGGGAAAACGCACACATTGGAAACGGCAATCGTTATTGCTGAAAATGGCGTTCCCGTATGGCGGCATTTAGAGCGTCCTAAACTCACTGTCCGTACACTGAGTGATGTGTTCATTAAATCCTATATTAAGTCGTGCGGGCCGCCGCTTCTGACCACCGTTGGAGCATATCAACTTGAAGGTATGGGCGCACAAATCTTCTCGAAAATCGAAGGCGACTATTTTTCCATCCTAGGCCTGCCGCTATTGCCGCTTCTCGACTATTTGCGTGTCCGGGGCGTGCTCGAGCAATGACCAAATTGCTCGGAGTCATCGGTGATCCGATCTCGCACTCCATGTCTCCGTTGATCCATAATGGGTGGTTGCGCGATATGGGGTTTGACGCTGCTTATGAAGCGATGCATGTCCCGGATGGTACATTTGACGAGGCCCTAGAAACGCTGGCGCGCCGTGATGTCATGGGCATAAACGTCACGCTTCCTCACAAACACACAGCGCTGAAGGCAGCGTCCGAAGTCAGTGACGTTGCTTCAAAAATTGGTGCCGCCAATACGCTCACATATCTAGGAAATCGCACTTGGCGCGCCGATAATACAGATGCCCCTGGATTTTTATTAGCCTTGGGTGACGTGAATCCGGATACGGATCATGTTGTTGTTCTCGGTGCTGGCGGGTCGGCCCGTGCCGTCGTGCTTGCCTTGGTCGAAGCAGGATGCCGGGTGACGATTTTGAACCGAACGGTGGCTAAGGCGGAAGAACTCGCACTATCGCTAGGGGAACAACGCACTGTACACGGATCTATAGATCAGTACACTGAATATATAGCGCATGCCTCTATCGTCGTGAATACGACAAGTATCGGTTATGATGGGAAAGTCATACAGCTGCCCGAAGGGGATAATCGGTTATTCTTCGACATCTCATATGGTAAAGTTTCGGCGCCTCAACTCGCTCATGCAGGCGAGAATGGGTGGCGGACCAAAGACGGCTTGGGGATGCTCGTAGCGCAGGCAGCGTATAGTTTTGAGATTTGGTTTGGTGAAAAACCTGATCATGACGCCGCCCTCAGGCGGTGCAAAAATGCTCTGAAGGCGATCTTATGAAGATACTTGGTTTGACCGGATCTATAGGGATGGGGAAATCAACCACGGCAAAGATGTTCGCCGATTTTGGTTTTCCGGTTTATGATGCCGATGCAGCTGTACACGCGCTTTATGCATCGGGCGGCGCTGCTGTCGGACCTTTGTCCGAAAGATTTGGGGAGATCCTCAAAGATGGTGGGGTCGACCGGGCAGCATTGCGTGCCAAAGTGGTCGATGATCTGGACGCGATGAAAGATCTGGAGTCCATTGTGCACCCACTTGTTGGCCAAAGCCAGTTGAACTTTCGCCAGCAAGCGCTTGAGAGCAAAAAGAGTTTTGCGGTCCTGGACATTCCTCTGCTATTTGAAACAGGAGGCGACGCCCGCTGTGACCTGGTTGCCGTGGTGACTGCACCTGCGGACATGCAAAAAGCACGTGTCCTATCGCGCGGCGAGATGTCCGAAGACGAGTTTGAAAACATTCGGGCCAAACAAATGGCAGACGCCGATAAGCGCGCTCGCGCGGATTTTGTGATCAGCACAGCTTTTGGTTTTGACTTCACGCGCGCACACGTCCAAGCCATTATCGATTTGTTAGACGGTATGGAAACAGGCGTAGGAACATGACGGAACTGGTCAGGGAAATCGCATTTGATACGGAAACCACGGGACTGGAATGGGATAAAGATGACCGTATCATCGAACTTGGTGCGGTAGAGCTCATCAATCATGTCGCGACCGGAAATACGTTTCAGACCTATATCAATCCGGGTCGCGCCGTGTCTGAAGCAACGGTTCGCATTACGGGAATCACCGATGCAGATTTGGTCGACAAGCCGCCGTTTGAGGATCCGTCTATTGTCGATGCGTTTCTTGAATTTGTCGGGGATTCCACCCTGGTCGCGCATAATGCAAAATTTGACCGCGGCTTCCTGAATATGGAGCTTCAACGCTGCGGTAAGGAAATTATCCCTGAAGATCGTTGGGTCGACACGGTGATGATCGCGCGCAAGAAGTTTCCCGGAGCTCCAGCCAGTCTGGACGCTTTATGCAAACGATTTGATGTGAATGCCGAAGCTCGGACGTATCACGGCGCGCTTTTGGACAGCCAACTTTTGGCTGAGGTTTACCTCGAGCTTCTTGGCGGCCGGGCGCATAGCTTCGATTTTGGAGGCAAGACCGCCAGCATCGAAAGCGCGCGGCTTCCGGCCGGACAGCGTCCCGCGAAGCGTACGTTCTCGGGTTCTGCCGAAGAACGTGACAATCACGATGCTTTTGTCGAAACGCTCGGTGAAGACGCGATTTGGAAGCGTTACGCTTGAGGCTCGGTCGGCGGGGCTGCCGGAGCTGATTGAGCGGTAGCCGCAGCAGCGCGTTGCTTCTGTGTGTTATAGAGCGCGCCAAAATCGACCGGATCAATGCGTAGCGGCGGAAATCCGCCTTCCGCCGAAATATCGGCGATGATGCGGCGCGCAAACGGGAACAATATTCTTGGGCATTCGATTAAAAGGATGGGCTCCATGTCAGCTTGCGAGAAGCCTTGCAATTGGAACAGCCCTGAATAGTCCATTTCGATCAAGAACAAAGCGGTGTTTTGGGTTCCGGCGCGCGCTTTTAGTTTTAACGTAACCTCGAAAACTCCTTCGCTTTCCGGCTTTGGTGTCGCTCCGACATCGATACCGAGTTCAATGTTTGGTTGATCCTGAACCGTGGCGCCTGGATTTTCAAAAGAAAGGTCTTTGATATATTGGCTCAATACGCGAATAGCGGGGCCTTGTTGTTGAGCATTGTCTTGCGGCTGTGACGCCATATCTGGAGTATCGGTCATAGGGTTCACTCTAAGGCTAAATATTACTGGCGCGTAACATGTGCCACAAACTGGCGCAACGGTGGGTGGCACTTCTGTGAAAGCCCCTATATGTGAAGCAGATAGACTGATAAAAGAAGCCCCATGTCCTCTTCGATGATCGAATTTATTGTCCTGGCCGGAATTGCCCTTTTTGTGGGATGGCGTTTGTTCGTCACGCTTGGCCAAGATGAAGGCCCTCCCGAGGGTCGGTCGCGCATGCCGAACCCTGCGCCCACACCCACGCCGACCGCATCCGCGCCCGCTGGCGGTGATGTTGTCCAGCTGCGTCCAACTTTTACCGGGCCAGCTGCTGCCGGAATGGAAGCCATTTATGACGTGGACCAAAGCTTCGAACCGCGAGCCTTTATGCAAGGTGCACGCGCGGCGTACGAGATGATCGTAGGCGCATTCGGCCGCGGCGACAGAGATGCGTTGAAACCCCTCCTAGATACGGACGTTTACGAGGCGTGGGACGCTGCTATCTCTGAGCGCGAAACCACAGGCGCTGAAGGGATGCAATTGCTGCGCATTCGGAAAACAGAAATCACGGACGCTTCCTTAGCGGATGATGGTGTGGCGCGTGTCACCGTCTTGTATGAGTCTGAGCTTGGCGATGGTGAAACCACAACCAAAGCGGCAGAGCTTTGGACCTTTATGCGCCAGACCGGCTCATCCGATCCCAACTGGATCTTGGATGACGTTGATACGGCTGACTAAATCTGCCGCTGTTGGCGCAAAGGTAACTTGAGACGAATCGCTAATCAGTCCTAGACTCGCATCATGCGAATCATTGGTCTTCTTGCCGCGGCTTTGCTCGTGCTTTCAGGATGCGAAACGTCCCGGCGAGATCCGCCAGCGCAACCAAGCGTGATCCCGACTCCGCGCGTCGAGATTGATCCAAGTGCATGGACATTAACGCCAAAACCTGTCGGATTCGATACGCTACCTAATTGGCAAAGCGCTGATCTTGGCCCGGGGCTTGCGGCTTTGAAACGTAGTTGCGACGTCTTTGAGACACGAGATGCCAATGCCTATTTGTCCCGACGAGCACCATGGGCGGGCGCAATTGATGATTGGATTCCTGCTTGTGCAGCGCTTGATGTTATCGGCGACCCTCAAAGCGCACGCGCGGTTTTGCAAGCCTTATTTGTGCCGGTCGAGATTGTTTCAGAGTCTGGAGACACGCGCTTCACGGGCTATTTTGAGCCAACTTACAATGCGAGTCTAACACCGCGCCCGCCTTTTACCGAACCTGTGCC
>JBCBBY010000021.1:12863-46220 GCA_038531195.1 Pseudomonadota bacterium | reverse complement strand
CGGCAAAGACCTCATTGCCGTCTGTTGGATAAGCCAGGGTGACGCCTGGTTTCGCGCACAGCATGTCGGCCAGAGACCTCGCGTTCTGGTTGGCGGTCTGCGCGAGATCCAGCCAGAGCCCATCCTTCAGCATCGCCTCGCCCTGCGCCGCCAAAAAGCGCATCTTGGGCGGCATATGCCCGGAACGTTTCGCCCGCGCCTTGAGCGCCTCAAACTGCCCGCGCATCTCACCAAACAGGATGATAATCTCACAGCCAATCGCGCCCGTCTTGGTCAACCCGAGTGTCAGCACATCAACGCCTGCCCGCCAGGTCATATCCGCCGGCGAGCATCCCTGAGAGACAAGCGCATTGGCCAATCGCGCGCCATCGAGATGAACATTCAATCCGGCGGACTTTGCAAGCGCTGTATAATGCTGGACCTGATCGACCGAATAAGCCGTTCCACATTCCGTCAGATTGGTTAGTGACAGAGTCTCGAGAGGCGTTTCGTGAACAAAACTTGGATCATTTGTCGCCAAAGCTTGGCGCAGCGCCGCATCCTCAATCTGCGCGCCAAAACCAGGGAGCAGTCGCAACTTTGCGCCACCCGTGAAGAATTCCGGCGCCCCGCGTTCGTCCCGTTCAATATGCGCTTCGGCATGACAGGCGATTGCACCGATCGAAGAACACATAACCGAAAGCGCCAGCGCATTCGAGGCCGTCCCGCTCGCACAGATCCAAAATTCGAAATCACTGGTTTCGAACGTCTCGGCCAGTCGCATCCGCAAGCGCGCGGTGACTTCATCAGCGCCATAGCTGCCAGCGCTTCCAGAATTCACCTCGGCAAGCGCGTCAATGACGTTTGGGTGCGCTGGGGCTGTCGTATCAGAGGCGAAATCCATCGATCAGAGCATCACATCCGGCGTTTGCCACATCAGGTGCTGTCCTCCATCACTCGCGATCAGCTGGCCAGTAAGGCTGTCCGCCTCGATGAGATATCGCAGCGTTTTTACGATTTCATCGGGATTGGATCCTTGTTGAGTCAGTGTCGCCTGCGCTTCAGCTGCGAACTCGCCCGGTTTTTGATGAACATTCTCCAGCGTTGGACCAGGCCCAATGCCATTGACGCGAATGTTCGGCGCCAAAGATTGCGCGAGCGTGCGGGTCGCTGTCCAGAGCGCAGACTTCGACAGAGTATATGTGAAGAAGAGCGGGTTCAGTTTCAAAACGCGCATATCGATCATGTTAACGATCAAGCCCGCTTCGTCTTGGGGTAGAGCGCGCGCGAAATGCTGCGCCAGCAATACCGGTGCGCGCAAATTTGGACCCATATGGAAGTCCCAGTTCTTACGCGAATGCTCGATAGCGGTATCATCTTCGAAGGTCGACGCCGAATTGACCAGCAAGGTCAGAGGTCCGCCCAGCGCTTCATGTGCGGCGCGCTCCAATGTGGCGGTTTGTTCTTCATCCGAGAGATCGGCTTGAACCAATTCGGCGACGCCGCCGGACGCGCGAATGGTCTCTGCCGTCGCTTCTGCGCCCGTTTTGGATCCGCGATAATGCACGGCGACCGACCACCCATCGGCGCCCAACGCTTCGGCCATAGCTTTGCCCAGCCGGGCGCCCGCCCCGGTCACGAGGGCACGTTTTGGACCTTCAGAAACGCGATTGGCCACTCAGTCCTCCAAAAAAGAAATATGGACAGAGCCAAATAAAACGCAGCCGCGTGTCAAGCAAGCGCGGCGCGATAACCAGGCAGTCGCTCGTTTAGTCGAGGCGACGGAAGTCGATCAGATTGAGAATTGCAAAAACCGCTACGGTTGCAAGGATAGCCCAGACAGATGCATGGATCATGATGACAGCCCTTTATAAACTTGCGACCTGTTAGACTGTCTTGGCTGATTTGGCGAGCCCTGATTCCCAGATAAAAGAATGACGTAACGTGACTGACCTTCGCACCCACCTGTTCAGACTTTGGTTCCGCCTATCCCGTCCGATGACCCTCGGGGCGCGCGCTATCGTTGAGAATTCAGATGGTCAAATCCTTTTGGTCCGGCACACCTATACGAAAGGCCTGTATCTGCCAGGCGGCGGGGTCGAAAGCGGCGACACGGTCCGACAGACCATTTGCAAAGAATTACATGAGGAAGCGGGCATCCATGTGACCGGCGCACCGGTTCAGATCGGGATCTATAGCAACCACAACATCATGCGGAACGATCACGTCGTTCTTTTTCGGCTGGATGCTGGGGCGTGGAAACAAGCCGGCCAACCGGACGCGAGAGAAATCTCTGAAACCATTTGGTGTGACCCGCTGAATCCCCCCGCGGATGCAACTCCGGCGACCAAGCGACGTCTGAAAGAGCAATTCGGAGACGCGCAGCCATCTGACCATTGGTGATCAACCGCTTGTCATGGCCAGAACCGCCGGAAGCGCCATGAAGGCGAGCGCGCCAGCGAGTAGAATAAGCAATCCAAATTTTTGCCAAAGACGTCTCATACGCGTCTTTAGAAGCTGAAATATCGGCGTGATTGCGGACGAGACCAGGGCACAATTTAGGCGGGCGCATAAAACTTAGACGCGAAGCTTAAAGGGGTATTAAAGCCTAGATGCCATAAGCGAAGGCGTGCCGGGTTCCCCTTCCTAGCACGTGTAGCAGTAACCGGATGCGCGTCTGCAGATTGGGCGCTGCACCGGACCGGAACGAGACGGCCGCATCTTATTGATGCGGTCGTTTTGTTTCCGCGATAAGCGCGCCGAGATATAATCCCAACGTGTAGACGGACAGCAAAGCGGCGAGCCAGATCAGCACGAGGCCGGCATTCCAGATTTGCGTTGACGCAAACGCCGGCGCCGCGAGGAGGGCACCAATGCCGATCATTTCAATCGCGGTTTTCCACTTTGCGATTTTGGAAACTGGCATTTCTACAGAAGGAATCAATCGCAGTCCTGTAGCGATAAGGTCCCGCAAGATAATGATCACGGTTGGAACCAGAATCAGGATCGCCCAGTGCTGTAAGAACGACAAGGCCAAGAGACTCAATCCGACCAGGAGCTTATCTGCGATAGGATCGAGAAAAGCCCCTAACTCACTCACCGCCTTCAACCACCGCGCAGCCCAACCGTCGAGAAAATCAGTAAGGGCAACGGCGACGAATGCGACTAAAGGAAGAAAGGATGTGTCCGGCGCCTCTAAAGTCAGGCCCGCGACCACAAAAGCCAGACCGCAACGCGCGAGCGTCAACGCATTTGGCAACCAGGAAAGTCTCAAAGAAATCGCTCCATCACCCCTGCAGTGTTAGGCAGATGGATGGACGAGGTCTAGATTGCGCATGAGTGCGGAAGTTTCGGCGGGCACAATTCTATGGTCATCGACCCATGCTGCGGCACGGACCACCCTCAAGGCGCGGGGTATGGTTCCATCAAACTCATACTCATAGAATACGCTGTATCACCCAAATTATTCTCTGTCTTTTCCGTATTGAGTGTGCCTTCAAGCCAATAAGGCACCCAGATATCGTCGATGCGGACTGCTGGATCGGCGCGGATAAAGATGATCTGATTGGGCGGCGGTGGCGGCGTGTGGATACACGCGCCCATATAAGGCACGAACAGAAATTCTCGGTGGCGCTGGCGGGTTTCAAAATCAAGCGGCACGACATAGCCGGGAATACGGACCTCTTCGCCATCGAGTTCGGTAACCGTATCGAATGTTCCCAATTGTGGCATGAAGTCGAGGTCTGAGCCTTCCTCGATCTTTGCATAAGGGTCTGCAGCATCCGCGAGCGTGGTGGTGTTCGCGGCATAGCGTTTCTCGAGCATCGCGTAGAACTGCTCATACTCGCGCATGAGGTCTTCCTCGCTGCCCTCTGGCATCAGGTCTTCCCACATAATGGTCAGAGGCTCGCCTTCTTTCACACCCCAGTAGACGGGCTTTTTTTGCGTGTCCGTTGAAGACTGCGCATCGATCTGCGCGGCCGCGCGCTCCGCCTGAGTCATGCGATCGACATCGACAGCCACGGCGTTTGCGGGGATCTGCGGGACCTGCGATGCGTCACGCTCCGCCGCCTTAGGCGCACCGCAAGCACACACGACAAGCAAAACCAAACTTGCATAGACCAATCTCATGGGCGCGATCCTCGCGGACTTCGACTCAAGCCACATAAAGCAAACCGATTAAACTAAACTTGCCGCGGGTAAGGCTCATCATACTGGAATAGTCCATCATCGACGGCAGCGCCTTCAATCACCACCATCCACCGGGTTATTCCAGATCCTGAGATCGGCGGTGAACGGTGTTTCAGCGTCAAGGGTTCCGTCTGATCCCACAACCGTCCCTTCAATATGACGGGCATGCCCGTTTCGACCGGTTCAATCGTTTCCGGCGCATGGGGATCGACGCAAACTTCCGTCCCAGGTCCTCGGTACGTACAAATCAAACGCGCCACCACTTTGTCGATATGGAATTTCGAGCAGGCATCATTGGAAACAGGCTCCAGCCGCAGTCGCAGGGTGGGTGTCGCAAGCAAGTCAGCGATGCGAAAGGCCAGGCCTTGCAGATCAGCACAAAGCCATTGCAGGGATGGGCAAGTGCCTATCCCGCGAGCCATGAATGCATCGCGCACGCATGTCTCGACATGACCAGGGCTCAAGCGATAACGCCCTTCGGGCAGCCGCTGCGCGGCAATCCCTTCAATCCACTCCGTCAAACTCTCTGGGATTTGGCGGTGCCAGACGAGTGCATCTAGAGACGGATCGCGCAGTCGGTCCAACCCGTCCAAAGTTCTGATATGTTCGATCGGGAGCGGCTCGTGAGAGGCACTTCGATTTGCGTCCATTGCCAGGTTTGCGCGCACGTTCAAATTCCATTCGAATCTACAGGTCAGCATTTTGCCGCCTGCATGCTCAAATGTCGATATGAAGGTTATGTTATATTATTCCAAAAGTCGGCCCATCGAAACATCAACCGGGCGGACCACCGGGCATGACCGGTCGATCTCGCCAGGCGCCCATGCTGCGAATGCGGTCATACATAACCAGTGCGCCCGCAAGGCTCACATTAATGCAGAACTTGGTCGGGATCTTCACAATGTGATCACAACGCGCGACCATAGCATCCGAGAGATTGCCCCGTTCAGGCCCCAGCACATAAGCCGCCATTCGTGGGTGTTTGAATTCGGGCAGCTCCACCGCGTCGTCGGTCAGTTCGATGCCAACCAATTGGCAGCCTTTCGGAAAAACCATCTCATCCATCGAATCCCAAGCATAATAGGGAACATTTTTGAACGTCCGCGACGTATCAGACAGATTGGCGATCTTGGTTCGATCTTCGGCTTGAACCGAAAACACAAAACTCGCACCGAAAGCATTCGCGGTGCGCATAAGCGCCCCAAGATTCATGGGCTTGGAGATCCCTTCAGCACCGATCGCAAAATAGCCCTTCATCAGATAATCCCCCAAACGAAGCGGCCAAGCGCCAGAACGCAGATCAACAAAACCGGGAGAATGACACTATATCGCCGCGCCGTGCGCAGGTGCGCCAACGGATTTGGATAGGTCTTTTTCAGATGAGCACTCGCCGATTGCAGCCATGGTTTGGCATCGTATGGCAGAGGCTTCGCGCCTGCGGCCCATACAACCGCGCTATTGGCTTTGACCCGGTCTTCCAGATCTGTGTTCCAGGCTTTCAGGGCCCGGCGCAGGACCATTGCTGTGATCACACGCATCTGGACGGCGAGCGCAAAGGCAAAGCCCAATGCGCCAATCACACCCCAAAACAGGACGGTCTTGTCCATCTGTCTCTCCGCTACGTCAGATCTTCACAGCGCCGGTTGCCATGTCTACCAAAGGCCCGTCAACGAATGAGATGAGGAATCCCAGATGAAAGCCCTGCTCTCCAAAGCGCCCGGCGGCACCGAAACTTTGGTTCTCGAAGATATTGAAAGCCCCACCCCAGGCAAAGGTGAGGTCATCATTGATGTCAAAGCGATCGGCGTAAATTTTCCAGACACGCTAATCATTCAGGACCTTTATCAATTCAAACCGGAGCGGCCATTTAGTCCTGGCGGAGAAGTCTCGGGCGTCGTCAAAGCAGTCGGCGAAGGCGTCACCAATTTGCAAGTCGGTCAGCATGTGATTGGGTCTTGCGGTTGGGGCGGCATGCGGGAAGAACTTGCGTTGGACGCGGCGCGCTGCATTCCAATCCCAGACGCTGTGCCATTCGAAGAAGCGGCCGCTTTCGTCATGACGTACGGCACGTCTTATTATGCATTGAAAGATCGCGCAGACCCCAAACCCGGTGAGAAACTCCTCGTGCTCGGCGCCGCAGGCGGGGTCGGAATCGCCGCGGTCGAACTTGGCAAAGCCATGGGCCTAGAGGTTATTGCCGCATGTTCGAGCCAAGAGAAGGTCGATTTCTGTATCTCTAAAGGCGCAGATAAAGGCCTTGTCTATGATCGTGGACCGCTCGATCGCGGCCAGCAAAAAGCGTTCTCGAACGCAATCAAAGAGGTAAGCGGCGACGGCGTCGATATCATCTATGACGGCGTTGGCGGCGATTATGCCGAGCCTGCCGTTCGAGCAATGAATTGGGAAGGTCGTTTCTTGGTCATCGGGTTCCCAGCCGGCATTCCTAAATTGCCGCTCAACCTGACGCTGCTGAAATCATGCGATGTGCGCGGCGTCTTCTGGGGCGCTCACGTTGCCCGTGAGCCAGATCGCAATCAGACGAATATGACTGAGCTTTTCACCATGTACCAAGAGGGCAAGATCAAACCGCACGTGTCTGAAACTTTCCCACTCTCACGTGGCGGCGAGGCGATCCAATACTTGATCGATCGCAAGGCGCTCGGGAAAGTTGTCGTTACAGTTTAAGCGACGTCCGCCGCGTCCTCGATTAGAAAATCTGGACCTGCCTGAGCTTGTTGAAGCAAGTCTTCAACGGAGACCGGCCGACTGAAATAATAGCCTTGGCCAAGCCGGATCCCGGCTTTCAGCGCCAAGGCTTGCTGTTCGGCGGTCTCTATCCCTTCGATGATGATGTCTTTGCCGGAGGCCCTGGCCATGCGGACAATCGCATCGATCATCGCGAAGCCATCATCTTGAGTGATTTTGCGTGTGAACGCCATATCGATCTTGATCGTATCAAACGGCATGTCTGCCAAACGCTCAAGCGATGAGTAACCCGTTCCAAAATCATCGATCGCGAGTTTCGCGCCGAATTCCTTCAGGATCGAAATCCGGTCGAGCATCGTATCGTCTTGCGCCGCAATGGACTCGGTAACTTCCAGCTTTAGAGGGATGGATTGATCAATGGCTGTTTTTACGGCGCCCCGCAAACGCGTCCAAGCTTGAACTTGTGGCGGCGCGACGTTGACACTGATGAACAAATCCTCGCCCAAACCTGCTTGGCGCATAATCTCATTATCACGGCAAGCGATCGCGAGAATTTGCGCGCCAATCTCATCAATCTTTCCAGACTTTTCAGCGATTGGCACAAAGGCGATCGGCGAAATCAATCGATCATCCTCACCGCGTAACCGCGTGAGCGCTTCGGTGCCTGCGATACGATTTGAAAGCATATCGACGATCGGCTGATGGAGCACCACAACTTTGTCGTCTTCCACTGCCGTCTCGAGTTGGGCCGTAATTTGATCCTGCTCATCAATCAGTGCGCTGAGCGCGGCATCACAGATCTGGATTTGGTCTAAACGCTCAGCTGCATGCTCAACGGCGACGAGCACATCTCTAATAATCTTACGCGAATACTCATCCGTTTGAACGGCGCCAATGTGCACAGGAAGGCGCTGCGGCGCGAGCGCTTCGGTCGCAATCGCCATGAGCAATTTGAGGTGGTTTTTCAGTGCGGCCTCACTATCAGCACCTCGCTTCCAAAGCATGATCGCACCCGCCTCGTACCGCGCCGCCATATAAGTTGGTACTGGGGCTTTCATGAGCGCAGATGCAACCGATTGAAGCGCCTTATCCGCGGCCGATTTTTGCGTGCGGGCAAGGTCTTCCCAACTTGCGATGCGCACCAGGATAAGCGCTGAATGTTCAGATCCCGTTTGTTTCGCGAAGCGTCGTTGCAACGCGCGCAAAAATTCCCGTCGCTTCCGCAACCCGGTTAAGCCATCTTTCTGATACGCATTGATCACGGCCGCAGAGACCAACGTGACCAGCAGTATGGATATTATTTGTTCAACCTGCGCGCCAACTAAGATCTCCATAGAGGTCATATATTCTGTGAATTGCCGCGTCGTTCCCGGCGAGCCAGGTTCGAACAGCGCACAATAGGTGAGCCCCGCCCAACCAAGCGCCGCGAAGCCGCCGGTAAAGGCGATCAACCTGATGTCAAACAAGACCACCCGGGCGATGATGTACACGAATAAAAGGTTTGTCGTCGGTGCCTTCAAGACCATCGCGAGCGGTTCGCCATAGGCCGCGGCGATTGCGAATAAGAAAACGTATAGGCCTCCGATATCCAACGCCGCGCTGAGCGCTTGAAAGCGAAGCGATCGCAAGACAGACCAACCCGTCACCAAACGTGCAAAGCTTGCCAAGAGGATGAACGCTAAAACCAAGAATTGGATGGCGTGGTTCTGCAGATCCACCGCCTTGGGGGCTATTGCAAACGCCGAAAACAAGAATGTGGGCACAACGAATGAGATCGTGTCGAGCACTCTTTGCCCTAGCAGAGCATCCCACTTTGTGACGGTGGAGAGTATTCCCTTTTTCTGTGCCACCATGGCAGGCTCGTCTTTCGTAGTCCCTATACAGAACGGTCACGCATACAACTTTTAGATGAAATTCTAGTTACTTGATTGAGAACAATCGAGAAAATTCGACTTCGAGGCGCGCCAAATAGGCGGCAGTTTGAAGCATCGCCGCACGCGTGTTCTGATCTAGCTCCCCTCATGAGAAGTCATCGGCGGAGCGCGATATTCGAAATCTAATTTTGATCCTTGGCGATCAGCTGTCGCGGCAAGTTTCGTCCCTAAAGGGCGCGGATCCAACCCGCGACCGCGTTTTGATGACCGAAGTGGTTGAGGAAGCGACATATGTGCGTCACCACAAAAAGAAGATCGCGTTTCTATTCTCGGCCATGCGCCATTTTGCAGAAGAGCTGGAACGCGCGAATTGGCAGGTCGAATATGTCAAACTCGACGACCCCGAAAATACGGGCAGTTTCACCGGTGAGGTGAACCGCGCCGTCACGCGCCTCAAACCGGAAAAACTGATCGTCACGGAGCCTGGCGAATGGCGGGTGAGAGCCGCGATGGAGACATGGCAAGCCGCCCTCCCGTGCGCTGTCGAAATCCGTGAAGACAATCGATTCATCGCCAGCCATGAAGAGTTTGCCGATTGGGCTGCCGGCCGAAAACAACTCCGCATGGAGTATTTTTACCGCGACATGCGGCGCAAGACCGGTCTTCTCATGGATGGCAATGATCCGGTTGGTGGCAAGTGGAACTTCGACGCGGACAATCGTAAACCAGCTGAAGCAGACCTATTCTTACCCAAGCCTCTAACCTTTGCGCCAGATGAGATCACGACGGATGTGTTAGGTCTGGTCAAAGACCGTTTCGCCAATCATTTCGGAGATCTGGACCCGTTTTGGTTTGGCGTCACCCGGGCTCACGCTGAACAGACCCTCTCGCATTTTATCGACAATTGCTTGATCCATTTCGGTGACTATCAAGACGCCATGCTTGAGGGCGAGAAATTTCTCTATCACTCTCTCTTGTCGCTTTACATTAATGCCGGTTTGCTCGATCCGCTCGAGGTCTGCCAGCGCGTCGAAGCCGCTTACCGGGATGGCGCCGCTCCGCTAAATGCTGCCGAAGGGTTTATCCGACAAGTCATCGGCTGGCGCGAATATGTTCGCGGGATTTATTGGCTGAAGATGCCCGAATATGTGGACCTAAACTTCTTTGGGCACGACCGGCAATTGCCGGACTTCTATTGGACAGGGGATACCAAAATGGCGTGCATGCGCGCCGCCATCACGCAAACCAAAGAAGACGCCTATGCGCACCATATCCAGCGCCTCATGGTTACCGGAAATTTCGCGCTGTTAGCCGGCATTGACCCTAAACAAGTGCATGAATGGTATCTCGCCGTCTACGCCGACGCCTATGAGTGGGTAGAACTGCCAAACACGCTTGGCATGAGCCAATTCGCCGATGGCGGCTTGCTCGGCTCCAAGCCCTATGTCTCGAGCGGTAATTACATCCATAAAATGTCCAATCATTGCGGCGCATGCGCTTATAAAGTGAAACAGAAAACGGGCGAAGGCGCTTGCCCGTTTAATCCACTCTACTGGCATTTCTTGAATCGAAATCGCAGCACGCTCGCCAAGAATCCCCGAATGGCTCAAATGTACCGAACCTGGGATCGTATGAGTGACGAAAAGAAAGCCGACTACCTCGCTTCAGCCGATGCGGTATTGGAGACGCTCTAAGCGGCTTTGGTCTTTCGCTGCCGCCGACACCGTTCAGAGCAATAGACGACGTCCTGCCAATTCAATGCCCATTTCTTACGCCACACAAAAGGACGATCGCAGACCGGGCAGGTTTTAGAGGGGAGGTTCGCCTTCTTCATATCGCTGCACTTAGTCTGAATAGCGATCGCTTCTAGACCCCAAAGCAGCAAAGATCACCGGCCTTTGGACACGTATTGGCCGTCATTGGTTGCAATTGCACAGATTCCCGCCACTCAAAGTGTTAACAACTCAATGTGAACACCTGCGCCTTGATGGTGACATGGTGGCTTCCTAGATTCATCCTAACACTGATCCTCTACACGGCGGGGCTGCCACGATGGGGTCCTGCAGGGTGTCTGTGTTCTGGTCCTGTCTAAGAACGGAAGGAGTAGACCATGAATGACCTAGCAAAGCCGACCGCCGGCGATCTCGATTTCAGCCGGTTTGTCTATTTCCGCAATATTAACGAGCTTGAGCTCGCAGAATTGCCGGCCGATGCGCTTCAGGGCGTCGACGATTTGGAAGATCTCGTTGTGGTGACCAATGGCGACGGGCAGAAACTCGCGATTATTGAAGGCCGCGCAGCCGCTGTGGCCGCAGCCGAAGCCTATAAGCTGGAAGCGGTCAGCGTCCACTGATCCGCATTCAGACATGCGCGAACAAGCGCTTACAAAATCGCAGGGATCACACGGTCAGGTGGGCGATGCCCATCGGCGAAGGCTTTGATGTTTATGATCACCTTCTCGCCCATCTCGACTCGCCCTTCCACCGTGGCTGAACCCATATGCGGCAGCAGGATGACATTGGGCAGTCCCTTTAGATCGGGATTGACGGCGGGTTCTCGTTCGAACACATCGAGGCCGGCCCCTGCCAGTTTGCCAGAGCGCAAAGCAGTGGCGAGCGCAGCTTCATCGATCACTTCACCGCGCGCTGTATTCACGATAAACGCCTCTGGCTTCATCAATTCGAGCCGACGCGCATTCAATAAGTGAAACGTGGCTGGCGTATGCGGGCAATTCACAGAGACGATGTCCATCCGCGACAGCATTTGGTCGAGACTATCCCAGAACGTCGCATCGAGTTCTTCCTCGACCACCCGCGTGACCTTTTTCCGGTTGTGATAGTGGATTTGCATGCCGAAGGCTTTAGCCCGGCGCGCGACGGCTTGGCCAATTCGACCCATGCCGACAATTCCAAGCCGTTTGCCGGACAAACGACGACCCATCATTGAGGTTGGAGCCCATCCATCGAACTTGTCGGTATCCATTAATTCGATACCTTCACGCAGGCGGCGCGGCACCGCCAATATCAGCGCCATGGTGACATCCGCCGTATCGTCGGTCAGAACGCCCGGCGTATTGGTCACGGTAATCCCGCGTTCGTTGGCAGCCTGGACGTCGATATTGTCCACGCCCGCGCCAAATTGTGCGATCATCTTAAACTGCTCGCCCGTCTGACTGATCACCTTCCCGTTCACAGCATCAGTCACGGTGGGTACAAGCACATCCGCTCGGCGCACCGCGTCAATCAATTGCGCTTCGGAAAACGCCTCATCGGACGGATTGAGTTCGGTATCAAACAATTCCTTCAGGCGCAGTTCCACCGCATCCGGCAAGCGGCGGGTGACGATGACCTTTAGGCGCGTATCCGACATTCGTCCTCACTTTCTCGTCCGCGCTTAGCAGAGCAAATGCAGCTCGCCAATGCGCTGTTTTACGGACGATTCACCTCAATCAGCAAAAAAGCAGTTATGACCGCCGTATTCGCCCGCTTTCTGCTGTGCCTGGTCCTTTTCGGAGGCGCCAGCACAGCGAGCGTGAATGCCCGCCAAGCAGCTGAAACTGTAAAGATTAGTCGCTTTTCTGGCAAACCCTTGCCGCGATTTGAATCGTTACGGTACTCCGCCGTACACGGTCGACAAGGCCCGAATCTCGATCACCAAATTCTTTGGCGTTACGAAAGGGAAGGTCTGCCGATGTTGGTCGTGCGCGAAACGCATGGTTGGCGCCGGGTGCGGGACCCCGATGGTGATGAAGTGTGGATGCAAGCGCGCATGCTGTCGGAAATAAGAACGGCGCTCGTGACACGAGATGTCGACCTAAAACGCGCCCCTTCTGCAGATGCCCCCTCCAAAGCACGCCTTAGGTCTGGCGTCATCACAGAACTCACGACCTGTGAGCAAGGCTGGTGCAAGATCAAAGTTGAGCGTCAAACCGGCTGGCTGCCGCAATCAGAGCTCTGGGGCACCGAGGTCGCGACCGACAATCTATAGCCCCGCGAGCCTTGCCGCGCCCGGCGCATAGGTTTAAGGGGCCGGGCTATCCCAAATTTGCGAGCACGCAGATCCTAACAATAAAAAGCGAGGCCAGTTTCGATGAAGGGACCCCACGAGTTTCACACCCCGCAGCCGTCTTACAGCAAAGAAGACTTGCTGAAATCCGGCGCAGGCGAACTGTTTGGCCCTGGCAATGCCCAATTGCCGACGCCCCCGATGTTGATGATGGATCGGATCACCGAGATCTCCGAAGATGGCGGCGAATTTGGCAAAGGGCACGTGATCGGCGAATTCGATATTCACCCTGACCTTTGGTTCTTTGATTGTCACTTCCCTGGCGATCCAGTGATGCCGGGCTGCCTTGGCCTAGACGCCATGTGGCAAGCGGTTGGCTATTGGCTCGGCTGGACAGGCTCCTACGGCAAAGGACGTGCGCTCGGCGTTGGACAAGTGCGCTTCACGGGTGAAATCACGCCAGATACAAAGCTCGTCCGCTACGAAATCGATATGAAGCGCGTCCGCCGTGGTCGATTGATCCTGGGGATTGCCGATGGCCGTGTCTATGCTGATGATGACATGATCTACACCGCGATCGATATGCGTGTGGGTCTAGTTGACAAGTCCGGACAACAAACCGCCGGCTAAGGTACATACACGGTGTAAACCACCTCGACTTGAAAATCGAACGTCCCAAGCGAGAGATCGTATCCGGTGAGGTTTGCTGCTGCGATGGCATATTCGGCGTCAAACCGCACCGATTGATCCGCCAGCGTTCCGGGCGAAACTGCTGTGCGCTGATTGCCGGTGAAGACGTTTTGCGCGGTGCGCAAATCCCATAAGCGCAAACTCGGCGCGAAACCGGATGCGGCACCGCCAGAGTGCGGCAGCTGGGCGCTGGATCCGAACGCCAGACTGTCATCACCCATTTGCGTCACCGATAATTGTACGCGCGTAATCAGAAGGAGAATGAACTCTGTGAACGTGCTTGGCGTAAACGCTTGGGCGTCAATCGCGAACGGCACGTTAGAAGCCACGTAAAAGCTCGAGGACTGCCGAACGGCGTCAACACGCGCATCGCTAAGATCTTCGATACCAAATGATGTAAACGAATCTGCGCCGCTAACGGTGCCGTCGCCATTTGTATCGGTATTGATGTCGCCGCGATCCGTGTTGGTCAGGATAAAAGGCATCCCTCCCGTCGCACTCGCGACCCCATCTTGTGTCGAGATCAAGGTGCCCGTAACGACCGCATGCGCATCCGCAGCAATTAGGTCCAAATCACCAGACGCTGCAGCCGATGCCCCGCTACCTGTATCGAGGATGAAGTCTGAAACGACAGGGGCGCCGCCAGCCGTATCGGCTGCCCACACGACAACCAATCCCTCGCGTTCAAAATGGGGGCGGTCAATCACATCTGCGCGCGCAGATCCAAGCATGACCAGCGCCGAAAAGACGCCGGGAATTATCGTACTAAACTTCCGCCTCACGCCAACATGCTATGCCGTGGGCGCTAAGAAGCTCTTAAAGCCTATGGCGCTTGCGTGACGACCTCTAGAAAGGGCGCGGCGCCGCCCGCCCATGTCACTTCGAGCGCAATGGACTGGCTGACAGGTGACCCTGAACGCGCGGCGGTTTTTGTTGTCTGATGAAAAACAAAATCACCGGTGGGATTTAGATCCGAACCCACCACGGCTGCATTTTCTCCTATCGCCATGACGTTGAGCGAGACGCGAGCCGCTTCGGACGAGTTTGCGACGCGCACGGCGAAACCGGTATTGCTGGCAACCCGGAATAATATGCGCTGCTCAGCTGGGACTATCCCTGCTGAGATGGGCACAAGCTCGCCGGATCCAGGCGTATCTAAATCCTCGAGAGACGGTTCTTCGCGCAGCACAATACGGTCGCCTTGCCCAACCAAGATATCATCCTGCCAGACCAAAACCGCGGCGGGTTGAGAAAATCGAACTTTGTGAACGGTGCTCGCACTCGCGGCGAAAGACACCGCCAGCAGACCCATCAGAGCCAAAACTCCCCGCATCGAACCGCCCCCTCAGACTGGTTAATTTCGATTAAGCATATGATTCGGAGTGCAGAATCTATGCCGGTCCAAAAACCGAACAGCCTCCCTCTCAACAACAGGCGGGTCGCTTGACGACGCTGCCGCGCGCGAATAGCCCTCTGATCAACGAAAAATACAGCAAGGAGCCCTCGATCATGGCTGATTATGGAGACATGCCCACTGGCAATTTGATGGCGGGGAAACGCGGCATCATCATGGGTGTGGCAAACAAGAACTCCATCGCCTGGGGCATTGCCCAGCAACTCGCGGCGCAAGGCGCCGAGATATGCTTCACCTATCAAGGCGAAACGCTGGAGCGCCGCGTCCGTCCGCTGGTCGAAAGCATCGACATGGATTTCATGATCCCCGCAGATGTGACAGATGATGCCAGCATGGATGCCGCTTTTGCCGCGGTGAAAGAGAAATGGGGAAAAATCGACTTCCTGGTCCACTCCATCGCGTTTGCCGGCAAAGATGAACTCATGGGATCCATGGTCGCAAACACGTCTCGGGAGGGCTTCCGGCGGGCAATGGATATCTCGGTATACAGCTTCATCGACGCCTCTCGCCGCGCTTCTGAAATCATGCCCGATGGCGGCGCCATTATTTGCATGACCTATCTGGGCTCAGAACGGACCGTTCCAAGCTACAATGTGATGGGCGTTGCCAAGGCCGCGCTAGAAGCATCAACCCGTTACGCGGCGCGCGATCTTGGCACACAAGGCATTCGCGTGAATGCGATCTCCGCGGGCGCGATGCGGACACTTTCACTTGCCGGCATTCGGGGCGGAAAGTCGCTTATGGGCACGGGCAAGGATTGGTCGCTGCTCAAAGAAGATACGCGCATGGAAGGCGTTGCGGGCTGCGCGCTTTACCTGCTGTCTTCCCTTGGACACTCGATTGCAGGTGAAGTGTTGCACGTAGACGCCGGGTTCCACGCTGTCGGTGTGCCGGAATTGCCCGAGGAATAAGGATGGCCGCTAAGATCTTTCTCTGGGTCGGTCACCCGCGCGAAAGCTCGCTCTCGCACGGCATGGCTGACGCGTATCAACGCGGCGCGGAAGAACACGGCGCTGAAGTACGGCGCATGCATTTGCACGACATGAAGTTCGACCCGGACCTCACTGACGGCTATCACCAGCGCAAAGATCACGAGCCTTGTCTGACCGAATGGCAAGAACACATTACCTGGTGCACACACACGTGCTGGGCCTATCCTGTTTGGTGGGGAAACATGCCGGCGAAAATGAAAGGCGTGATCGATCGCGCATTCTTGCCAGGTTTTGCCATGGCTTATCACGAGAACGACCCCTGGTGGGACAAGCTCCTCAAGGGCCGAAGCGGCGATCTGTTACTCACGTCAGATGCCCCCGCCTGGTTCGATAAAATCCTATATGGTCGACCGGCCGCCAACCAAGCGAAACGCGCTGTGATGAAATTCTCAGGCATCTCACCCGTGCGCGTGCTGCAGGTCGGCACAGTGAAAGACGCACCGGAAAAGAAGATCGAGAAATGGCTAAATAAAGCCTATAAAATGGGTGTCAAAGCGGGGCGCGGATGAAGACCTCGACGCAAACGCATGTTCCTTTGAGCTCAGACTTCCCGCTTTACCCAGAAGCAGAGATGAAGGCCCGGGCGATTGCGTTTCACAAGCAAATGCAATCTCGGCGCTCGGTACGGTCATTCTCGGACAAACCCGTGCCGCACGAAATCATTGAGCACTGCGTGCTAACAGCCGGGTCAGCGCCGAGCGGCGCCAATCACCAGCCTTGGTATTTTTCGTGTGTAGGATCAGACGAGAAAAAAGCCGAGATCCGCATCGCGGCGGAGGCCGAAGAGCGAGAATTTTACTCCGGGCGCGCCGCGCAAGAGTGGATTGATGCCCTCGCACCCATCGGGACCGATGCTGACAAACCATACATGCAGATCGCGCCCTGGCTGATTTGCATCTTCGCCCAGCGACGAGGCGGCATCCGCGAAGGCGATGATAAGAAAAATTACTACATTCACGAGAGCGTCGGCATCGCGACCGGGATACTGATATCCGCCTGCCATAATGCAGGCTTAGCAACGCTTGTTCACACGCCCAATCCGATGAAATTTCTGAATGATATTTGCGGGCGTCCAAAAACTGAAAAACCATTTCTGATTTTGGTTGCGGGGTATCCGGCCGAAAACGCAATGGTGCCAAATCATGCACTCATCAAAAAGCCGCTCGAAGAAATCGCTAGCTTTCTTTAGCGCTGCTCAGTGTGAAAGACGGGCCACTCAGCTTCATCCATTCAGTTCGCTCGTAAACCTTGCCACCGCGCGACTCTTTGCTTTTGTTTTGCCCTACCACGATCAGCTTCTTCTCGCCCGGTAACACGCGCCTCAAGCGATCTGATCTTAGATCAGTCTCGGTTCCATCAGGATCAGCGACAATGAATCGACCGACTCCCCAGCCAGAGATCTTAGGCGCGAGAGACATAGACGCGTTTTCCGTAAATACAGTTGGCAGCGGCGTTTGCAGTCTTCCCACACGCTTGGCGAACACTTGGGTGACATAAAACCCCGTATCGGTGCGGGCGACGCCGACAGCGATATGGGTGTAATCTTCCGAAAGAATATTGGCCCGGTGCCCATCACTGTTCATAAGTTTAACGTGCAAATCGTCTGCGACGAAGGCAGGCGATGGCAGTTTGTAGCCAGGTAGATTGAAACACGACACTTCATTGTCATCACCGTCATAGCAGCGCATTGGTCCGAATTTGGCGATATTCTCGCCTGTGCCCTGCGCCAGCATCGTCCGGTCGAAAGCCGCAATCCGTTGAGCTGCACGCCGTTCGTCCAACCCCACGTGATTAAAAAACTCGTTCACCCCCATGTCCAAGCTGTGGAAGCGCGCCGCGGGAAGCAATTCTGGACGCACATCCAATGCGGGCAAATCTCGCTTCATTCGTTCCGCGTTGATTTTGTCGACGAAAGCCTGCTCGATCAACTCGTCAAACCGGAAACCATCCGGTGGATTGTCTAAACAGATGAGGCCGTCACGCACATACTCAACGATTTGAGGGCGCGTGATATCCTTCTTCATATTGCAAGCTTGCGCGGGTATCCCGAGCAGCATAAATCCCAAAACAATGAGAAGTGATTTAAGCATGACGTGGATGGTACCACCTTATCGCCTAAATCACACCTGCCGATTTCAAGCGGTCTAATATGGGCGCCAGCATCCGCGCGATCGCGTCTTCATTTGGCCGAACTTGTCCATAGGCCGGAAGCCCTTCATCAGCGATCACCAGATCGGCTTCAAACATCGCTGGGAAGGTATGGCGATAATGAGCCGCGCGCACGGTTCCCAAATACTGGGTTAAAACGCTCTCAATGCTGCGTCCTCGCTCAACAACGTCGCGCCGCAAACGCCGGGCGAGCCGAAGGTCATCGGGCGTGTCGACATAAATCGACAGATCAATCAACGGTTTGAGTTCTGGAACAGAGAGGGCATGTATACCCTCAAGGATAATGATAGGGGCCGGTGAAATGGCACGCGTCTTATCGCTGCGGTCATGGCGATCATAATCATAAATTGGTTGTTCAATCGTGCGCCCAGCTTTGAGATCTGCCAATTGACGCGCCATCAACTGAGTCTCTTTACTGATCGGATCATCATAGTTCACGCGCGCGATGATGGCTTGGCGCTGTTCATCTGTATTGGCTGGGCCATAATGACTCATCGGCCAATAATAGCCATCTTCATTGAAGATCACGACGCCGGTGGCGCGGCAATGCTCAAGCAGCGCTTCAGCCACGGTCGATTTGCCCGAACCCGAACCTCCGGTCAGAGCAATCAGAAAGGAGCTTTGCTGCCTCACGACCGTTTAGTCATCGCCCGCCTTTAGCGGCACAGCATACAGTTCTAGTCTATGATCGACGAGGCGGTAGCCATGAGCTTTCGCAATTTCGATCTGAAGGCGTTCAATTTCCTCATTGTGAAATTCGATCACTTTACCTGATTTCACATCAATCAGATGATCATGATGCTCATCGGGAACTTCCTCATAGCGCGCTCGGCCGTCGCCAAAGTCGTGGCTTTCAATAATGCCATACTCTTCGAACAGTTTGACCGTTCGATAGACCGTCGCCAGCGAGATGTTTTTGTCGACGGCGTTGGACCGGCGATGCAATTCCTCCGCGTCGGGGTGATCATCAGCGACAGACAAAACGCGCGCAATCACCCGGCGCTGTTCTGTCATGCGAAGGCCTTTTTCGGCGCAAAGTTTTTCCAAACGATCCATACGCGATCCTGTAACGGTTTAAAGGTGGATCTGTCCACCCACGGCCTTTGACATCAAGATGGCGTCAACACGCTGGCCTTCAAGGCGTTTATAGTAGTTGGGGCGACGCCCATCGACTTGAAACCCATGCCGCGCATAGAATGCCCGCGCACCAAGATTGTCTTCCGCTACATCGAGTAGAATTTTCTTCAAGCCTTGCGCCTGTAATTCCTTTTGAAGCTGTCGTAAGAGTTCACTTGCTAGCCCCCGGCGCCGTTCGGTCGGGCGAGTGGCGATGGTTAGAACATCAGCATCTCCGGCAACGAACTGACAAAGGATGAAGGCCTGCAATTGATTGTTTTCAACCATACCATTGGCGTGGGTCGTTGGCTGATCCAATAGATCTTGAAATGCATTTTGGCTCCATGCGTCTTCGCGCGCAAACGCGGACGCATGGACATCATGAAGCTGATTTGAAACCTCTGACGTTAGCTCGATCGATCGGACCATCAGCGCGGTGGCTTACTGTGTAGCGCGGCGTCTGGCGCACGCGCATAGGTTGGAGATGCTGATCTCAACGCTGGGTCCAACCGCAGGGCCACTTGCGCGGCGCGACGAGCGGTTGGCGCTGCTGGATGAATTCGTATTCCCGTGAAGTGCGGCGCCAGAGCGGTCTCATCGCCAAATAGATTGTGCGGGCGCTGGTCGAGGTATTCGACCAGGTCTTCGACACATCGCTCCATGGCGGGGCCTGTGGCCTCCCCGGTTCTGAAGGTCTGAGTCCAAAACGTCACGTCGGGCGGTCGCTTCTGGGCGGGAAGCGCCACCAGCGCTGAACCTTGTTGACCGCTTGGCAAACTCGCCTCCAAGGTCGTTACCCCGACACAGGGCGTTCCCTTTGGAAGCGCCAGTCCTCGGGCAAAAGCCACACCGACACGTATTCCTGTGAAAGACCCTGGGCCCGTTACAACGGCAAACCGGTCAACTTGATCAAGGTGTTTGTTCCCACGTCTTAGGACATCCGCAACAAGACCGGGCAGGCTCGCATCCTGCCCTCTCAGCATTGGCTGATGAGTTTCCGCAAGCACTTTGGTGGTATCACAGAGCGCGATATCACAGGCGGGTCCTGCCGTATGGATTGCAAGAACAAGCACCTATTCAGCTTACAGGATCAGACAGGCGTCTTCAAAACTGAGCCGTGGGCTCCGTTCAAAAATGCTCTCATCATCGCCGCGACCAATATTGCAAATCCAGTTCGATCGCCAATTTTTCGTCGTTTCGCCGCCGAGGAAGAATTCTGCATCGACACCCGCATTATCGAATCCGGACATTGGTCCGCAGTCCAAGCCAAGCGCCCGGGCAGCGAGCATAAGATAGGCACCTTGCAGCGTTCCGTTTCTAAACGCAGTTGCTTGCCGAACTTGATCGTCATTGAACCAGTCCTTGGCGCCGGGATTGTGGGGGAACAGCTCCGGAATTTTCTCCGGAAAATCCATATCGTGCGCAATAATGACCACCCAGGGCGCTGTCATGGTTTTCTCGACGTTCGACTCCAGGAGATGCGGCTTCAAACGCTCTTTGGCCTCAGGTGATTGCAAAAATACGAAGCGCGCGGGGGAGCAATTTGCGCTTGTCATCCCCATCTTGGTTAAATCGTATGTGGCCCGGATTAAGGTCTCAGGTACACTGTCTTGTGTCCAACCATTATATGATCGCCCCTGACGCCAAATTTGATCGAGGGCATGATCGTTTACAGGATGTTTTGTCATTACGCACTCCAGCCCAAAAAACATGTTCTCGCGACATAAGGCGGATTGACCTGAAAAGGAATGCACAACTGCGGCGCACGTCGATTGAACAGACGTTTCGGGGAAGCGATGAGCGTTTGTATTTGAGCGCTACGCCGCTTTGATCGACCAATGAACATTCATTTGGCAAACCTCACGGCCTTTGGAATCGGTAAGCGATACATCCACTTGATACTCAACCTTGCCCTCCTTCTCAAAGGTCGCGAGAATTTCGTCGCCCGGCTGAAGGAGCTTGCCCGCGGCATGAATTTCTCCGCGCGCAGCACGTAAATAACGAATATGAGCATCGCTGATCGCGGCTTTAACATTCATGATTTTATCCGCGAACAGGAATACGCAAGCCGCCCCAGACGCCGCTTCACCCAGCGTGAACAAGGCACCCGCATGCTGCGTGCTCATATGGTTTTGCGTTTCAGGACGTTCCGGCAACCGCGCTGACCCGTGCCCATCGGCGATCTCTAGTAACTCGATGCCCGTATGCTTTGCGTACGGCACGTTCTGCTCAAAGAACGTTTTCATCATTTCATAGATTACATTTTTGTTCTGGGACATTATAACCCTTCTTAGCTCTTGTTGACCCGATAATACACCAATTGGCCAAATCAAAGGTCATTTTTTATAAATTTTTATTTGATTTTTACAAGTTTTTCGGATCCTCGGCGCATATGCCCGCTTGCTCGAGCCATACTCATGCTTGCATGCACCAAGCGCCTTACCGATTCCTTACTCCAGCAGATTGGAATCGCGCGATTAACCATTGCGAAAGCTTGATTGATCGTTTCTCAAGAAAATAAAAACAGATTTGCCCACGCTGCGACCGGTTTCTCAAGACATCTATGTCATGAAGCCAACATGCGCAGCCTGACCAAGTCCATTTTCAATAGCATCGTGCACGGCAGCGTAGAGTTGCCAGAGGGCAATTTGCGACACGCTGTTGTACGCGAATTGTTCGATCAACTCGCCTCGGTCATGAAGCCGCTCGCGCTCATCACGGCTCTGAATAGTACCGCGGTCACATTGATCTTTATGCAATTCACCATCTGGTGGTTGGCTCTGATTTGGTACGTGCCAATTCTGTACTTCTCTTACTATCAGTACAAAGGCGCCATTGCGATGTCGCAGGTGCCGAAAGAGATCGAGCTAAAAGGCAGCTTTCTTAAGAAGGGCGCTCGCAATAACTTCCTGTTCGGCGCTTGGTGGGCATCAAGTTGCTTGATCTTTGCAGGCCCTGATCCTGCCGCAAACATAACACTTGCCGCGCTTTCTATTGGCATGTGCGCCGCGGCTGCGGCATGTTTAGGTTCCAATGCCGGGATGTCGGCGCGCTTTTTGGCGGGCGCTTTACCGGTAACTGTAGTCTCCCTTGTGTTCATTGATGGCGCCGCTGCCGTAATTACGGCTGCGATGGGGGCAACACTTGGCATCACCATGGTCTATATGGCGCTATTGAAATATCACGACACCGTGGAGATGCTGCGCGTCCGTTTGGGATTGGAGCTATCGAAAGCACGTCTAGAATCGGCGGTTAAAACCCTCGGCATTGGCCTTGAAATCCAAGACAATTCTGGCGAGGTCGTGTTTTCCAACTCAAATATGGACAGCAATCGCGAGGCTCTCGCGCATGGCAACCTCACGCGCGACGGTTTCTACTTCTGGCAAGGGCGCTATTTCCGGCAGACCGAACACAATGGTGTAGAAGGCGATCAGATCGAGCTGATCGAAGATGTCAGCTCTTTGGTTGAAAGCCAGCAAACCATTTTGCGATCACGCCAACAGGCCGAACAAGCGCTGCAAACCAAATCTGCCTTCTTCGAGTCAATCTCGCGAGAAGTGATCTATCCAATTAAGACGATCATGAAGTATGCGCGGCTACTACAACCCGATTCCCGCATTAAATTCGACGATGAAGAGCTTGGAAATCTCGCCAATCTTATCATGAATGCATCGAAGGACCTTGAGCGACTCATGTCGTCAATGACCCGTCACTCTCTCGATGACAATGTCCACCTGGTTGACGCCGAAATGGTCAAACTGCGTGAGATTTTTGGTGAAGAATTGTCTGAAATGGCGCAATCCGACTTAGACGATATCACGCTGAGAAATGTCGTTCACGCGATCCCAGAAGATCTCTTGGTCCGTTCGTCGGCCAGCGGATCCCTGACGCGCGCGCTCGGCCAAATGTGCCTAAAAGCGCACCGGACCGTTGGCGCAGATGGAAAGATCTCTATGCATGTGCGCGCGATGCCGGATGGATCTGATGCAATCTGCTTTGTCGTTCGCGGTGTGCACGGTTTGAACCCAAAACCGTTGACAGATAAGATGCAAATTGTCCGAGACGGCGAAGCCGATGTCACTTTGGATGCTTACGCAACCTATATGTCAGCCACGCACATCGAAAACTTGGGCGGTCAGTATCGCGAGGACCTCGATGGCGATAAGTCCGTAAATCTGGTGGCCGTCGTTCCGTCAGATCACGTTCAAAGCGATGGCGAGAAGATCAAAGCCCTACCGATGCAAGCAGGCGGGCGTTAAACGCTGAAATCGTCGACACCGCTTCATGAGAGAAGCTCGATCCTGTGTGGAATGTGCGCTTTTCGCCCTGCATTTTGAGCATGGTTTGCAACAACCCTTCGCGGATCGTTTCGGCTGAATAGGTTGGCATATACTGCCAAATAACTTGTTGAACGCTCCGCGGATCTTTCGCCCCTCGTTGCGTCGCGCTGTAAAGTGCGAGCTCGGTCAGTTCATTCGGCGTGTACTTCGCCGATGACTGCCCGACAGAGAATAGCGTTCGACCATCTTCATCTTCGCACTCATAGCGCGAGTATAAGAGCTCCCCATCTTTAGCATCGTTCGCACACGTATCACTCCAAGCATTTACCGGCGCAGTGTGCTCCCAGCCCTCAACGGAGAGTAGGGTCGTGGTGTACCCCGCCCAACTGACGGACGCCGCCACCTCGGTTTCGGCCGCAGTGGCTTCGGTCGTTTTATTGAATTCGTCGACCGGGATCGTATTGATCAAATAGTCCGATTGAAAGACCTCGCCACCGTTGGTTTGAACTTCAACGCCGTCTTGCAAACGTGTCACTTTCGCCGCCTTTTGGTTCAAACGCACATCCAGTTCGTCCGCAAAGCGATCCCAAAAATGTTGCCAGCCGCCCTGCGGCATGACGGTGAATTTCAGCAATCCAGTGATCAACATGTCGATATCGACCCACCGCATCGCATGAATCAAAGGCACACGGTCTAAATAGCCATAACCAATCGAGGTCACGACGCGATGCATCATGCGCTCGACCTTCCCGAGATTTTGGCTGGCCAGCCATTCGCCCGCGGAAAGCGCGAGCGTTTCATTCACGCTCGGGTCCCCCTTGCGTGCGCGGGACATAAGGCGATGTCTCAACCATGCATATTTGATCGCTTGCAACATGAAGGGGGGACCGCTGCCGCCGCGAATGTAATCGAGCAGCTCACGATCATCGATCCGCTGCGCTTTCATATAGTTCCGCTCGATACCAAGCCGTTTCATATGTTTGAGAATATAGTGGTGCGACCATATCGCATAACATGTACCGAATTCGACGATATGATCCCCAAGATCGCTGGAGAGACACTTCCCACCAACTTTGGCGGACGCTTCCAAGATCGTGACTCTCGAAACGCCGCGGTCTTTTAACATTCGGGCCATGGTCAGCCCAGCAGGTCCGCCCCCGATAATGAGATAGCTTGCTTCTCGCATAGAATGAAACTCTTTCTGAGTTTTCGACTTGCATCTAAATCGTTTACGATCGGTGTGTTAACGCGCTAATGATCGCACATTCAAGCGCAAATCAACTTCGCCTATAGTATAGTATTATGGATCTATTCCTGACCCTCTTAATGACTGTTTTCCGCGCGTTTCGCAGCGAACGCCGCGCGAATGTTTGGGACGGGACGCGATATACATTCAATTTACGAAGGTCGGACGTGGATGGCGATGGCAATCTGTTACCTTCGCGCGTCCCATCTTACATTGATGTCTCCCTCGTACATTTTTTTATCAAAACCCGTATGTCTGCCATCGTCCGGCGCGAAGGCTGGGTTCCTGTTGTGTTGAGTTCAATACAGCTTCGAGCGCAACCGCGTGTCCCAAAAGGGAAGCTTGAAATCCACACCCGCGTTGTTGGGTGGCGCGATCATTATGTTGAGATGTGGCATACCTGGTTCGATGCATCAGGAAACGAAATTCTACGCTCCATCTATATTACGCGCGTGACCCAGGGGGGACGGAAAAAAGTCACTGGTGAAGATATGCTCCGCGCGCTCGGCGAAGATATTGTCGACCGTCCGCTATCAGAAATCGCCGCGCGTCAATTGGATGATTATCTTGCAACAAGAGACGCCAATCGAAACGCCGATTCTATGGCTCAGCCTTAGACAAAATCCTTTAAATTCATCGATTAACCGTAACTGGATCCAAAGCTAAATTCAGTAAGCCAAACGCATCCCGAAAAGAGGCGTATAATGGCTATTCTATCCCCTTCGAATGTTTCACTGTCCCCTCGCGCAAGTGTCGAACTTCACCCTGGTCGCTTACACGAGAAGATTATCGAAGCGCAGCGGGCGTATGCGCGTCATCCATTTCTGACGACAGCGCTCCCAACCGGGCATAACGAAACCACCAATTTTAAGACCGCCATTCAGTCTGCCCAAAAACTCGCGCATTTCCTGCGCGAAGATCTCGGGTATCAGCAAGGTGATGTTGTCGCGATCCAGTCACCAAACTGTACTTCGTATATTGTCAGCCTTCTCGGTGTTTTCCTCGCCGGCCTGACTGTCACCAACGTCAATCCGCTCTACACGGCGTCAGAAACCCGCCGGCAGCTTAAAGATAGCCGTGCACGTTGCTTGATCGGCTCGACCATCTTCTCGGAAATGATGGAAGAGGCGATCGAAGGCACACAAGTCGATCAAGTGATCGCGATCTCCGTAACAGACTTCTTTCCTCAACCCATGCGAGGCGTCCTGAACTTCCTGCTGCGCAAAGTGAAGAAACTCGATCGCCCGTTTGAAGGTCCGCACTTGGCTTTGACGGATCTGCTCGCCAATGCCCCAAAACCCGACCCTGATAATTTCGACTATGTCGCTAAGCTCGATCCAGAACGCGACACGATTTACCAATATTCTGGCGGTACGACCGGCGTCTCAAAGGGCGTGCGCCTCACCGAGCAAGGTTTGATGAGCAACATCGCGCAATATGCGCAGGCGTGTCCTGATCTATTGACCACGCCAAATCAATCGATGTTGCTGGCTTTGCCTGTGTATCATGTGTTTGGCATGCTCGCCTCAGTCATCGCGATCACCAATGGCGGTCATTTGGTGCTCATACCAAACCCGCGCCCTCTGACGAATATGAAGCCGGCATTCAAAAAGTTTAAGCCTGATATTTTCCCGGGCGTGAACACGCTCTTTGAAAAACTGCTCGAGGAGGATTGGTTTCAAGAGCTCGGCACATGCGTCAGCACCACGATCTCAGGCGCAGCCGCCCTGCACCATCGCACTGGCGAAAACTGGAAAGCAGCGACAGGCTCAAACATCGTCGAAGGCTATGGCATGACAGAAGCGACCACATTGATTGCAATCCGCGATCACGCGGTGAGCCAATCGCCTGGATCTGCGGGTACGCCTTTGCCGGGCACAGACGTCCGTATCCTTCACAATGACTTGGTGACGACGGCCCCGAACACGATCGGCGAAATTTTAATTTCAGGCCCGCAAGTCATGAAAGGCTATCTCGGCCGCGATCAGGAAACTGAGACCGCTTATCACGGTGAGTGGTTTAAAACCGGTGATATGGGCCGGTTCGACGAAAATGGCGAACTCCACATCGTTGATCGCTGCAAAGACATGGTTCTGGTCAGTGGGTTCAATGTGTTCCCAAATGAGATTGACCCCATTCTGGCCGCCTGCCCCGGCGTCTTAGAGGCCGCATGCGCGGGCATTCAAACCGGCTCAGGATCGGAAGAGTTACAAGCTTTTGTGATCAAAAAAGACCCGGATCTCACCGCGGAATCAGTGCTCACGCACTGCCGAGCGCACCTCACGGGCTACAAAGTGCCACGCCGTGTACACTTTATAGAGGAACTTCCGAAAAACCCGATCGGAAAAATTCTACGCCGCAAGCTCCAAGATTATTGCTAATTATTTAATCGGTTAAGGCGTGACTGCGCCCCCCTTTGGCCGTATTTTCTCCATCATTGGTAGCGAAAGAAAAAGGAGTCGCCATCCGCGAGTGATTGGAGTATAGCCGCGCGCCTGGATGGTTAATATTGTGAAAACGGACCGTAGGGGGTCGGGAAAAAGGCCTACTCCCTAAACCGATAAGGACGGCCGATGCTCACAATCTGAGGTGGGGTTAGATAGTCAATATGAATTGGCACTCACGGCTATTCGCGTTTATGCGACACCCAAGTGCATGGCTCATCGCCATTTGCATTGGATTGTCCGTTTGGCATTTGAAGAGCGCACCGACCTTGCTCAATCAATTGCGGGCCGTGACGATGTATGACTTTTCATTGTCGATGAGCTTCGTCGGCGACGATCGGGATGTCGATGTCACCACTTTCTTACCGGCCGCAGACGAACGCCAGGACATCGTCCGCGAGAATATTCTTTCCGGCCAATTGCAATTCGATGACCAGACCGACCCCTCGGGGCGACGCGGTATGTGGTCGGGCGATCAAGGGCGGGATATCCGCTATCATGCGCTGATCACGTCAAAGCAACTCGTCTATGACATCGATCCATCGCTGCAAGTGCCGCAATTCTTACCTGAACAATACGGCCAATACCTGGTTGAAGAAGAAGGAATTCAGGTCAATCACCCTGAAATCCGAGCGCTTTGGTCGTCCATTCAACCAGACGATAGCCGAGAATTGGTCCCCGTGCTGAGCGCCATCTATGACTATACTTATCAAGATATTGAAGGCGCACCGTTCAAAGGTTTCACCGACGCTTTGACGGCGCTGCGCCTTGGGCGGGCGAGCTGCAATGGCAAAGGTCGCCTTTTCGTGGCCTTAGCCCGCTCGAATGGTATTCCGGCACGTTTGGTTGGCGGTGTCATCATGAATGAGGGGTCCAAAAAGACCTCTCACCAATGGTTGGAAGTTCTGATCGAAGGGCGCTGGGTTCCGTTTGACCCAACCAATGGCCACTTTGCACAGCTGCCTGAAAACTATCTCCGGCTTTATACGGGCGACCACGCTCTGTTCCGGCACACGCGCAATATCAATTTCGACTATCGCTTTACAATCTCGCCCATCAGCCAGTCCCCTGCCCTCTTCCAGTTTGAAGAAAATGAGCCTGTCTTGAACCGGTTCAACGCCGCGCGACTGATGCAGTTGACGGGCCTGCCAGAGGAAATGATCGGCGTCTTTCTCATGTTCCCTCTCGCAGCATTGGTCACGATCTTCTTGCGAAGCGTGGTGGGCATACAGACATTCGGCATATTCATGCCGATGCTGATTGCGGCAGCATGTGTTAATACGGGCCTTTGGCTTGGTCTCGCGACCTTCTCCGGTATCGTTGCATTCGCCGTCTTGATGCTGGCCTATTTCAACACGTTCAATATTCTCAAAATTCCAAGACTAGCGGCTGTCATCACGATATGTACGGTGCTCTTCATTGGCGTCCTGCTCTGGCTTGGGAACCGGTCTAGCTTGCAATTCGGTATCCTGGCCTTGTTCCCGGTCGTCATCATCTCATTCCTCGCTGAGCGTATTCACAACATGCTGGATGAGAGCGATTGGAAAGGCATGGTCACCACTGGGATCGGGACCGTCGTCACGATTTTCGCTTGCTACGTCGTGTTTTCATCCGTGATGTTGCAAGGCCTGTTCGCCTTAATGCCAGAACTGCTTCTTCTGGTTCTCGCCGTGCAACTGGCCATCGGCCAATGGTCCGGTATGCGCCTTCAAGAATATGTCCGCTTCCGGTCAATCCTCGGCAATGGACCGGTACTCGGGATGAATTCACGCAACCGCAACTATGTCAATCGCCTCAACCCCACCGAGCTTTTAGATCTCGCCGCGGATAAGCTTCGCAGCAAAGATGTGCTGCAGGAAGCAAACGTTCCGGTGGCAAAGACTTACGCCGTTTGTAGGTCTTTCAGAGAATTGCCGGAGTTCATGCAAACACTTTCAGACCTCGGTGCATTTGCGCTGAAGCCGAACCGAGGATCACAAGGCAACGGCATCATGATCATTCGAGGACGGGACGAGAAAAACTTCGTCACGGCCAGTGGAAAGGTCCGGACACCTGAAGATCTATCCCGACATGTCGGCGAGATTCTCAACGGGTCATTCTCGCAAAGCGGCGAAGAAGACTATGCCTATGTCGAGCCATTACTCAGCCAGCATGCCGAACTGAGCGAGCTCTCTGATTTTGGCTTGTCTGATATCCGCGTCATCTTGCACAAACAGCGCCCGGTTTCAGCCATGCTGCGTTTACCGACTGAAAAGTCGGGCGGAAAAGCAAATCTACACCAAGGTGCGATCGGTCTCGCCATCGATATTGAAACGGGCAAGGTGACCAATGCCGCCCTCAAAGGCACAACAACGCCCGAACACCCTGATACGGGCGCCGAGCTGATTGGCTTCAAAATTCCGAAATGGCGTCAAATCGTAGAGATCTCTATCGCCTCAGCCGAGGCCGTCCCACTTGGATACATCGGCGTGGACATTTGCCTCGACGAAGATCGCGGTCCCTTGGTTCTAGAGGTCAATGGACGACCAGGGATAGAAATCCAAAACGTGCAACAAAAAGGCTTAGTCGAAAGCCTGACAGACCGGAGTCTGGCCCATGCATGAACAATCTCGCCTTTTCTCAGCCCCTGTTTTGACGGCCCTGGCGGTCGGCCTGACAAGCGTCGCCTTCGCTGCCGAAATGGTCGTGCGAACGGATGACCAAGCGGGCATCGTTCGGACAATTTCATCCGATGACCAGCAGGAAATTGAACGCCAAGTCGAGAGCGATTTAGATGCGGACTTCCAGGCTGATCTTGTCGAAATCGTGCAAGATCCTTCGCTATCTCCGCTGACGTCCGACACGCTTCGTTCGACCTTGTTTTTCCGAACTGCAGACCAAGCGGATCGACCGAAATTCGAAGCCTATGTCGGCGGACTATTGGCGAAACGCAAGCGGCATGAAGAAGCGCTCAGTGTCTTATCTGCGCTGTCCCCGGAACAACGTATCGAGCATGGTAGCTCGTTCGCCTATGCGCAGTCCTATCGCGGCGCTGGCAATGTCCAGGCGGCAATCAATGCGTATGCTGTGCACATCACAGCCAACCCAAACCACAATCCGGGCTATGTAAATTACGGAATTTTGCTCGCGGAAACGGGCCAACATGAAGAAGCGGTCCGCGTCTTCGAGCGTTCTGTCGACATCACCAGCAGTTCGCGAAAAGGGAAGTCTCTTTCGCTGCTCGGCCAGTCCCAGATGGCGCTGGGGACATATGAAGAGGCTGTAGATTCGTTCGATAAATCCATTCAGTTCCGCCCAAATAGCGGAGCGACGTGGCGGCGTTTCGCAACCGCAAAGGCGCGGGCAGGGACCTACCCTGCGACGGAAATCGAAGCCGATTATGTGCGCGCCTTAGCCCTGGCTCCGGACAGCGCACCAACCATGCGCGATTGGGGTGAATTTAATTTCTCTCTTGGACGATTTGAAACCGCCCTGCCCTTGTTCCGATCAGCGAGCGAAATCGCCTCGAATGACTTCAGCGTGTTATTCTCACGCTCAGTAAACTTGCTCGCATCCGAACGCCCACGTGCCGCGCGGCAGGTTATTCGACAGATGGCAAATATTGAGCTGTCCAATGAGCAATCGCTACTCTTGCAGGCATTGCAAGAAGCAAGCGGCGTCATTCGCCCGCCGACCATTGAGACCCGTGATAGCACATGCACGGCGCCACAGCCGAATGAGCAACAGACTTATTTGTGTCTGCTTCTAAGCCTAGCCACCGATGAAATGGCCACGGCGATCACCGCAGCGGAACGCCTGCCCGAAACGTCTATTTATACGCAGCCCGCGACCTTCGCTTTGGCCCGCTATGAGTATCGACAAGGGTCGCCGGAAACCGCGTCTGAACGTTTGGATGTTTTGCTGACGAACAATCCTGAGAGCCCATTGTTTTGGCTCTACAAGGCGCGCGCTTTGGCGACCAGTGAAACTAATGATGAAGCGCTCGCGGCTTACCGATCGGCACTAGAGCTCAACCCTGAGAGCCGAAAGATCACCCTAGAGCTGAGCGATCATCTCGTCAGAATGGAATCTTTCGATGAAGCGGAAGCCATTCTGACGGGTTATTCCTCTGTGAACGCAGATGATGCCTCGGTTTTGATGGCGCTCGCCCGGGTATATGAAGCCTCTGGCGACCCAGAGAAAGCGGAAGAAACACTCCTTCAACTGATGAGCGTCGGCGACGAGAATGATGCCGAAATCATCCAGCAGCTGGTTGGCGTTCAGGTTTCGCTCGAGAAGTTTGAAGACGCCCTCGAAACCGCTGACAATTTGCTTGAGCAGGATCCCGCGAACATTTCGGTGCGTGAGCTTCGCGTCGAAGCCTTACAAGCCCTTGATCGTGATGCTGAAGCGGAAGAGGAACTGGATCGTATCCGTCGGCTGACGCCAGAGAGCCAAGAGACCGATACCGAGCTCGCAGAACTCACCTCTGTCGCACCATAAATACGGTCTGACTAAGCCGGTTCGGGTTAATCTCTCTGTCGAGGGTTTAATGCATTTCGACTTGACCCGCGGTGACAATCGTCACCATATGGCGACATGAATCCAACAGCTTCGGAATTGTCTATCCTGAAAATGCTCTGGCGCGACGGCGCCAAAAGCATTGGCGAAATTCACGCCGTTCTTGGCGCTGAACTCAATTGGTCTCGGTCATCAACCCGAAAAACGGTCGAACGCATGGTCACGAAGGGCATGTTGACAATCGGTGAGGTTCACGGCCTGAACATCTACCAAGCGAAGATCAAAAAAGTGCCGACCCTGGCCGGCTTGATTCAGACCTTCGCGCAAACAGTATTGAGCCTCGATGGACCCCTGCCCGTGTCCAATTTGGTGAAAAGCGAAATTCTTTCAGAGTCGGAACTTGCAGAGCTCGATGCCTTCCTGAAGGCTGAGTCGCGGCGCACGAAAGACGAGGACTAAGCTTATGACAATAATCGTACTCGTACTGGCATGCATGATTATTTCTAGCGTCTTTAGCTATGGCGGGGCATGGCTCTGGTGTCGTCTGAATCCAGACAACACCGCTTGGTCAACCCTTTGGGCAACGGCCATTATCATCCCGCTCATCAGCCCCGTCTTTGGGGTTCTGATATTGTACGCGATCCCTATTGAACAGGCTTCCACAGACGCCGCTTGGGTGATCCCAGTACTGACGCCCGTGGCGATGGAGCTGCAGGATTTGGGGCGACAGATGGAGACCCACGTCTCTTCCGTCGGCCCATCCATGGGTTTGACGGTCCTTTTGTCTCTGTACGTGATTGGCGGACTGCTACAGGCAACTCGACTTGTCCGCGGCCGCGACAAAGTACGGAAAATCGCGATGCAAGCGGAATTCTTAGTTCCCATCGGCAATGAACGTATCTTCACATCCAATTCGGCTGAAGGGCCATTTCTTTGGACGCCGTTTGGACAACCTTCAAAATCGAGAATTGTCTTTCCGATTTCCTATTTCGAAGCATTTGACGAAACAGACCTGGATAAAATCGTCCGCCATGAGCGCGCCCATATGTTACGAAGGGATGACGAGGTCGGACTTATCCTTCGCATAGCTATGCTATTCTTGTGGGTGTCGCCTTTCGCGCATGCCGCCTTCGGACGCTGGGTCCAGGCGTGCGAGCTTCAATGCGATGCGACGGTCCTCAATAACAAATCACGTAGTTTTCGGAGTGCCTATGCGCATATCTTGCTCAAAGCACTCCACTTAACGGCGAACCGGGTACGGCAATACCCGGCCGCCTCATTCTCAACCCAACGCTTAAGGAACGAAAAGATGAGAATAACGCATATCATGGCGGGAACAGACCCAGTGATCAAGCCGATCCGCGCTCGCACTGCGCTTTCAGCAGCCGCACTTTCGCTCGCTTTTTTCAGCGGGGGTGGAATGGCGAGCCTCGCAAATGCTGATCCAGCAGGGGTGGTCAGCTCACCTTCCCCGAGCGTCTCCTTAGGCGATATGGTTTCAGGCCGGATTACGGCGCCGTTTGGAAAAACGTTTGATCCGTTCAGAGATGGCACCACGCGCGTTCATCGCGGGATCGATATTGCCGCTCCGATCGGGACGCCCATCCGAGCGCCCGCTGATGGAACGATCCTGGCGGCAACCGACCTCTACCAAGATCAACCCGCCTATGGAAAAGTGATCGTCATCGCAACAGCAAAACAAACGCAAACGCTTTTCTCGCATCTCGACGATTATAGCGTCACCGAAGGGC
>JBCBBY010000021.1:0-12853 GCA_038531195.1 Pseudomonadota bacterium | reverse complement strand
CAACGCGTTCGAAAAGGCGATGTGATCGGAACCGTTGGCAATACCGGCAAGAGCACAGGCCCCCATGTCCACATCGAGACCTTTGTTGATGGCAACCGGGTCAATCCCATGGATGTTTGGGCACCAATCGACTGACGATTCGGGCAAGCCGATGCAAACTATTGTTGTTAGGAAGATGGCGGAGAGAGAGGGATTCGAACCCTCGGAACGCTTGCGCGCTCAACGGTTTTCGAGACCGTCCCGTTCAGCCACTCCGGCACCTCTCCGATGAGCGTCGACCTAGCGCCGGTAAATAATCGCATCAAGCCCTGTATTTCATGCTTAAGAGGGTTTGACTCGGTGAGCTGTTTAGTGTTTATCCGCGCCTTCATGCCTGCGCCGGGTTCGGCAGCGGCAAATGTTTCATTTTTTGAGTTCTGAGAAGGACGAGCGCCATGTTCGCGGTCATTAAGACAGGTGGCAAACAGTATAAAGTTGCCGAAGGCGATGAAATCGTCATTGAGAAGCTCGCCGCAGATGCCGGTGAGAGCGTCACATTTGAAGACGTGTTGATGCTAGGTGACGACAAGAAAGTCACCATTGGTGAGCCCGTCGTTTCAGGCGCAAGTGTTGTCGGCACCGTTGCCGAGCAGCGCCAGGGCAAAAAAGTCATCATCATGAAAAAGCGTCAGCGTAATACGTACCGGCGCAAGAAGGGTCATCGCCAGCTTGAGACCGTCGTAACCATCGACTCGATCCTCGCTGACGGTAAGAAAGCGCCTGCGAAGAAGAAAGCCGCGCCTAAGAAAGAGGACGCGCCGAAAGCTGAAGCAGCTCCTAAGGCCGAAGCGAAAAAGCCCGCTGCAAAAAAAGCAGAGGCCGAAAAGCCAGCCGCTAAGAAAGAAGCTGCACCTGCGAAAGCTGATGACCTGACGAAGATGAAAGGTCTCGGAAAAGTCTTCGCTGGCAAGTTGGAAGCAGAAGGCATCACCACGTTCGCCCAAATTGCGAGCATGAAGAAAGCCGACATTGAAGCGCTCGAAGAGAAAATCGGCGCATCAGGTAAGTTTGAGAGCAATGACTGGGTCGCCCAGGCGAAAGAGCTCGCGAAAGGTTAGGATTTCAGCTATAAGCTGGATCAGAAGATTGGAGAGCGGATATGGCTCATAAAAAATCAGGCGGTTCATCCAAGAACGGACGCGATTCGAATCCTAAGTATCTTGGCACCAAGAAATATGGTGGTGAGCACGTGATTCCGGGCAACATTATTATCCGTCAGCGCGGCACCAAGACCTATCCAGGTCGCGGCGTCGGCATGGGCAAGGACCATACGCTCTACGCGCTGGTTGAAGGTAAAGTCCAGTTTACACGCAAGCGTAACAACCGTCAGTACGTGTCGGTGACGCCGCTCGCGGAAGCAGCAGAATAGCGCGGTCATAATTGGCCGCCTGGTGGTGGCCGAAAAGTTCCGAGGGGAGGCAGGTCACTGCCTCCCCTTTTTTATTGCCTCCCTGAAGGAGAACTCAAATGGGTGGATCGTTTGAATTCAAATCGGATCGCTTTTTGATGCGACCGCCAGAGGTGAAAGATGCAAGGCAAATTGTCTGCTGCGTCAACCATGTCGGACTTGCGCGCAATCTCTCGCGCTTGCCACATCCTTACACCCGTAAGGACGCGCGGAATTGGATCGCCTATGCCGAAAAAGCGCGCTTACAAGGGACAGAATATGCCTTCGTGATCACGCATGAGGAAGCCGGCGTGATTGGGTCTGTTGGGTTCAATCGCGCAACCGGCGAGGCCTGGGAAATCGGCTATTGGGTCGATCCAGCTGTTCAAGGCAAAGGCGTCGCGACCGAAGCTGCCAAGGCGCTTCTGGCTTGGGGGCAAAGCGAATTTGGTGTGTCCAAATTCATTGCGGGCCACTTCCAAGACAATCCGGCATCTGGACGCGTGCTTGAAAAGCTCGGATTTGAACGGGTCGGTGAGAAGCAGCTATATAGTGCCGCGCGCGGCGGGCAAGATCTCGCTTGGCGCTACTCACTTGGCGCAACGCCTGAACTGGCGATGGGCAACGCACATTAGGGGGCGAGGATGACGGATCCAGTGATATTAAAAACAGAGCGTTTGATTCTGCGCCCTCCGCTACCTCAAGACGCGGCGCACATCGCGACGCGGATTGGGGTGAAGGATGTGGCGTGGAATCTCGGCCGGGTGCCCTATCCTTATGCGCTTGAGGATGCGGAAGAATGGCTCGAAAAAGTGCCATCTCGGTGGGCCGAAGATACGGCATACATTTTTGCGAGTGTGCATCCTGATGATGGATTGATCGGTTGTATCAGTCTGCGTCTTGTCCCAATGGATGTCTGGGAAATCGGGTATTGGCTCGGTAAGTCTTGGTGGGGACAGGGCTATACGACCGAAGCCGCGATGGCGCTCATGACCTGGGCGGAACGCGACTTGCAATTGTCGCGCTTCGCATCTGGGCATTTCGCTGATAATCCAGCTTCAGGGCGCGTCCTTAAGAAGCTTGGGTTTGAACCTGTTGGCGAGACAGAACTGTATAGCCTGGCGCGCGGCGTAAAGAGCCCAAGTGTCAGATACACAAAAGGCACGGAACCAGATTTAGCTTTGCGTCTCGCGGCTCACTGAGGCAGGACCCGGGCAAGAACGGTGGGATTGTAGAGCGTCTGGGCATCCACCGCCTGGAGCGCAACTTCCAACTGGTCGAGCATTGCAATTATGGCTTTTCGATCCTGGCCGCGGTCAAGCGCGCGGCTAAGTGTAACCGTGTCATCGCGAAGATCAAAGTGCGCGTTAGGCAGCAGGCGCTCGTGAATGCGCCCCAGCGCGGCCCGCATCGCGTTTGTATGCGCCGCCGAAATTGGCGGGTCCGACCCAATAATGGCGCGAACAAGGTTGAGTTCTTCACGCCAGGATTGGGTCTCGAGAACGTGCGCATCGCACACTCGATCATCCAGCACGCGGATATAGGCGGCGAGGTCGCTGATGACGCGGTCTTCTTGTTCAGACCCCGAAAACTCTTCGACAATTTGAGCGGATAAGAACGCTTCCAAGGCACCGTCCACCTCCCGGTCGACCAAGCGGCGACCATCAGGCGATGCGAGATCAGGAATTGGAACCGGATTAAAGACCCGGTCCGCACGGACATTTGAAAACAATCCATGCGTGACATCGGCCGTTCCTGGCGCACCAGAAATACCCGTGAAGACGAAATCTGGATTGCCGCGACCATTACGATGACACGCTGCGCAGCTCAGTCCGACCTTTGCCGCCTGTCCACCAAGCAATGTTGGACTGGAGAACATCAGTGCGCCCCGTTGAACCGCTGGATCTCCAGGCGTGCGTAAACAGGTCGAGGGTTGGAATGCAAGATGTTCAACCTTGTCTGCAGATGCATCCAACCACGCCAACGACGCGATGTTTACGTTTTCAGAGTCTGGCAAGCTCGGAGAGACCTCGCACGCCGCAATCCCTAACGTGAAGAAAAACCCGACAAGCCAACGGCTCATGTACGTGCGTCAGCGATCCACTGAGATAGTTCCTCGGTTTGCTCACACCCAAATGGGCATAGCGCATTGAGCTTATCGAGTTGCGCCTGAGCGCGCTCTAGATCGCCCATTTCGACATAATATTCGCCGAGATACTCGTTCGCGCTGAGATGATCCGGCGCGATGGAGAGTGCTGCCGCATAATAAGAGAGTGCGACCTCGCGCTCACCTTTCTTACGATTGGCAAAGCCGATATAGGTCAACACGTCTGGATGTGGCCCGAGAATCGTACCCGCCGCTCGCAATTCAGCGATCGCCGCATCATATTCACCAAGATTGATTAACCGCAGCGCGTCTGAGTAACGGACATCACCGGCCTCCACGCTAACAGGTTGGACGTACGGTGCCAAACTGGACGTCTCAACCTGGCCTTCGACACTTTTCGCGGCTTCGATTTCCGCGATCGCAGATTCGATATCAGCTGACTCCGCACATGCGGACGCGCAGTCATCTGATGCGGCTTGGAGGTTTGAAAGGACCTCAGCTGCTTTCTCAGCCTTATCCAGCTGGAGATAGGTTACGCCCAGTTTCGCATGTGCGCGATAGAGCTTTTCATCATACCGGACGGCACGTTCAAACGACTTGGCCGCAGACTTATATTCCTCTTGGCCTAAGTGCGCGAGCCCGAGCATATATCGCGTGCTGGCATCCTTTTTGGCGACTTTAGACACCTTCTTAAAGGCCCGCTCAGCGGCTTTATACTCGCCTGCTTGCAAAGCTTCGACGCCTTTTTGATACTCTTCTACCGGGTCATAACTTGGACCTGAGCTGCTTGGAGCGGATGAGCCAGAGCCACCACTTCCGCCGGCGATGGCGGGCGCGCCGCTAAACGCGATGGTGGCAACTGCGATCAAAAGAGCCCGTTTCATGGTTCATCCTCCAAATTGTGTCTCTTAAGATCTATGTCTTCGCAGAAGTCTGGCCAGTGTCCAGAAATAGCTTTTCAAGTCTGCGTGATCGACGAGACAGTACAGCGTGCAGGCATGCCTCGCTTTTATGGTCTCGATCGATTATGTGAGCGCCATGAAGTTTCTCGACCAAACCAAAGTCTACGTTAAAGCCGGTCACGGCGGAAATGGCTGTGCCTCTTTCCGCCGCGAAGCGTATGTGGAATTTGGCGGGCCAGATGGCGGCGATGGTGGACGTGGGGGTCACGTTTATGTGGAGGCAGTGGAAGGCCTGAACACTTTGATCGACTACCGCTACCAACAACACCATAAGGCCGAGCGCGGTGGGCACGGCATGGGAAAGCAGCGGCATGGTCGTGGCGGTGCTGACAAGACGCTGAAAGTACCGGTCGGCACGCAGATTTACGAAGAAGACCGTGAAACACTAATCGCGGACCTTACTGAAGTTGGTCAACGCGTGATGGTTGCTGAAGGCGGCAATGGCGGTTGGGGCAATATGCGGTTCAAAACCTCCACCAACCAAGCGCCAAGGCGCGCCAATCCAGGCGAGCCGGGTGAAGAATTCACGCTTTGGCTGCGACTCAAACTGATTGCTGATGCAGGACTGCTTGGTTTGCCGAACGCGGGTAAGTCGACATTTCTGAGCCGCGCGACAGCGGCCAAACCCAAGATTGCTGACTACCCATTCACAACGCTGCATCCGGGCCTCGGCATTGTTGATCTTGGAACCGGCTCACGGTTTGTACTTGCAGACATTCCAGGTCTGGTGGAGGGCGCGGCCGAAGGTACGGGTCTCGGGCACCGCTTCTTAGGCCATGTTGAACGTTGTAAGGTGCTGCTTCACCTGGTCGACTGTACGCAAGACCATCCTGACGAAGCGTATCGCACCATCCGGGAAGAACTCGAAGCCTACGATCCAGAACTGGCGGCCAAGCCGGAAATTGTGGCGCTGTCGAAAGTCGATGTGCTCGACCAAGAACTCGTCGATGAACAAGCGAAGCTGTTGGAAGCCGTCTGTGGGCAGACCCCTATGCGCATATCAGCCGTAGCCGGGACGGGGGTGCAAGCTGCGCTCGGCTTGATGTTCAAAGCGCTCGGCGAAATCGCGATTGAAGAGAATGAAGAAAGCACGGCTGCGGACGATTGGACCCCGCTTGGATGAGCCGCGTGACGAACATCGAAACGCTCCGCGCGGCAAAGCGGATTGTTGTAAAGATTGGCTCCGCTTTGATTGCTCAGTCGGGGGAGCCACGACAATCCTGGCTTGATAGCCTTGCCTCAGATTTGGCAAAGCAACGCGCCGCTGGCCAAGATATTGTCCTCGTCTCGTCCGGGGCCATCGCCCTCGGCCGCGATAAACTTGGATCAGAGCGCCCGCGCAAGCTAGAAGAAAAACAAGCCGCGGCAGCTTTGGGGCAACCCTTGCTGATGAGCGCGATGGCGCAGGCGTTTCGCCCCAGCGATATCTCGGTTGCCCAAGCCTTGCTGACGCTCGACGATACCGAGAACCGGCGGCGCTGGCTGAATGCACGCGCGACGTTGGAAACGCTCCTGACGGCGGGCGCAATTCCGATCATCAATGAAAACGACTCCGTCGCGACCGACGAGATACGCTACGGGGACAATGACAGGCTGGCTGCTCGTGTGGCACAAATGATCGGCGCTGAGGCACTGATCCTTCTATCTGATGTAGACGGGCTTTACACCGCCGACCCACGCCAAGACCCAAATGCCGAGCATATTGCTGAAATCGAAGATTTGACCAGCGAACACGAGTCGATGGCGGGAGATATCAACCAGGATGCCGATCTCGGTAGTGGCGGAATGGTGACGAAACTCGCAGCCGCGCGGATTGCTCAAAGCGCTGGTTGCACGACCATTATCGCACGCGGAACGCCAGATCATCCGATCGAAGCCCTCTTCTCCGGCGCGCGATCGACATGGATCACATCGAAGCTCTCGCCCGATAAAGCTCGAGAAGTATGGCTTAAAGGACATCTAACACCCGAAGGGGCGGTCTTCATCGATAATGGTGCGCAGCAAGCTTTAGCTCAAGGCGCGAGCTTATTGCCGGTCGGAATCACGCGAGTGGAAGGTCAATTTTTGCGAGGCGCAGCTGTCGCCGTCAAATCGGATGCGGGCGAAACCATCGCCAAAGGTATTACCGCCTATAGCTCAGAAGATGCCAGTCGCATTGCCGGTCTCAAGTCTGATCAAATTGAACAGGAGCTAGGCTATCGTGGTCGTCCAGCGCTGGTTCATCGCAATGATTTGGTGCTTGAACGCTAAGAACAGCGCCAAACGCTTGACTCAAGGCTCCAAGCCCGGCCCATTGACCGCATGGAAGGAACGCCAAATTTAGCAAAACGCATTGGCCTATGGCTCGGTCCGGCCGGTGCCTTGCTAATGTTGCTCATCGGGGCACCCGAAGGCGTTTCCTTTTCGGCTTGGGCGACCGGCGCCTTGATGGTCTGGATGGCGGTTTGGTGGGCGACCGAGCCAATCCCAATTCCGGTGACCTCTTTACTGCCATTAGTGGTCATCCCACTCATTGGGGCAGGTTCGCCGCGTGAAGCTGCAGCCGGATATGCGAGCCCCATCGTCGTGCTATTGCTTGGCGGTTTTATTATTGCTCTCGGCATCGAGCGATGGGGTTTGCACAAACGGATCGCGCTCAACATCGTGTCTCGGGTTGGGTCGCATCCGTCTGCTTTGATCTTCGGGTTTATGATTGCCACCGCGCTCCTCTCGATGTGGATCTCAAATACAGCGACAACGCTCATGATGGTACCGATCGCGCTATCAGCAGCCGCTGCGTTGAAAGATGAAAGTGGCAAGTTCGTCATGGCTTTGCTGCTTGGCATTTGTTACGCGGCATCGATTGGCGGCGTAGCGACACCGATCGGGACGCCGACGAATTTGATCGCCATTCAATGGCTGGAAGAAAACACCGGCACCACGATCGGTTACGCGCAATGGATGGGATTTGGTGTTCCTGCGCTCGCGCTTTTGGTGCCGCTGGCCTGGTGGAGCGTCTCTCGAGGCCTGCCAAGGCTGTCCGGTGGCGCCGCCGCGATGCAAGAGATTCATACGCAGCGAGATGAACTTGGCAGGATATCTGCTCCAGAAGCGCGCGCCGCGATGATTTTCGGCATTGTCGCGCTTCTATGGGTCGTGCGCGTACCGGCGCAATTAGCGGCAAAGGGCGCGGGTTGGGACATGCCTTGGCTCATGTCGATCACAGATATGGGTATCGCGATCGCTGGCGCGGTGGTGATGTTCCTCGTTCCAACGGGCACCTCTGAAAAGCGCGCTATTTTGACGTGGGAAGAAGCGGTCAAATTGCCATGGGGTGTGTTGATTCTGTTCGGCGGCGGTATCAGTCTCGGCCAAGCCATTTCGAGAACTGGCATGTCCACTTGGGTCGGAGATCAGTTGACGGCGCTATCAGTCTTGCCCCCAATATTCTTCATCGCTGCCGTGGTTGCTTTGGTGATTTTCCTGACCGAGCTGACCAGCAATGTCGCGACGATGACCACGCTCGCGCCGATCTTGGGCGCGTTAGCCGGAGCCATCGGCGCGGCACCTGAAAGCCTGCTCGCGCCGGCCGCCGTCGCCGCAAGCTGCGCGTTCATGCTGCCGGTCGCGACCGCCCCGAACGCGATTATCTATGCCACCGACAAAGTTCCCATTGCTCAAATGATTCAGCGCGGGGTTCGGATAAACTTGATGGGGATCATCGTGATCACTGGAATCGGCTATTGGCTGGCGCCATTGGTTCTGTAACACCTATTTACAGGCGCACGCCGCGTCTTCTTCAAGTTCGCCAAAACCGTCTTTGAACAAAGCCTCGACCACGTCGAGCGCAGCGTCCGCGTCATCACCCTCTGCGCTGAGCTCGACTCGCGTTCCGATACCCGCCCCAAGGCAAAGCAAGTCCATGATGGACCGCGCATCGGCGCTCTCGCCTTCAAAGCTAATTGTGACAATTGTCGGTAGACCAAGCGCAAGCTCGGCGAGCTTCGCTGAGGCGCGGGCATGCAGGCCTTTGCGATTGATGATCTCTATTTGGCGCGTCATTTTCGTCATTTGGTTCGACTCATCACTTGCGATCCGATCCGGATATAACGCTTGCCCGCATCACTTGCCGCTTGAACAGCCTCATCCAAAGTCAGATCAGATCGGATTTGTGCAAGGTGGATCAACATTGGCAGATTGACCCCGCCAATCACATCAATCTTCCCGCCCGCCAAATTGGAGAGCGCCAGGTTTGATGGCGTTCCACCAAACATATCGGTTAAAATAATAACGCCTTTGCCCTTATTACAAGCTTTAACTGTATCGCGAATTTCATCACGGCGCTGGTCAATATCGTCTTCAACCTCGATTGAGAGGGCCTGAAAGGCTTCTTGTTCACCGACCACGTGTTCGGCCGCGCGCACCAACTCGTGCGCAAGTTTACCGTGGCTGACAACGACGATTCCGATCATGGGACCGTTCCACATTCAAACGCTACGATGAGAAGCTGACACTACAAAGGTTAACGTCAAGTCAGTTTCGACATTGTTGGCAGCGGTTGCTGCCACGCTGTGGTCGATCGGTCACGATTCCGCTGCTGCGACGTCTTCGAAGAAATCCTGATAGAATTCATCGGCTTGCTCACGCAGCGGTCCAAGCTCAACGCTGATTCCAGATTCTCTCAAAGATTCAATTCCACCGCTCCCCAATGGATGCGGATCACGTGTGGCTATGATGACTTTAGAAACACCCGCTTCAATCAAACGCTGGGAACAAGACGGGGCACCTGTTGACCGCTCCCGGCATGGCTCAAGCGTGACATAGGCCGTTCCACCCGAAGCAGCGCCGACGGGTATTCTCGATAAAGCGAGTTCTTCTGCATGTGGTCGACCGCCATCCCCCGTCGCGGCTTCCCCAATCCTTTGGCCGTCTCGATCGAGGATGACACATCCGACACTCGGATTAGGCGCAGTCCGCCCAGCTTGCAAACTTGCAAGCTCTAATGCGCGACGCATGTGTAAGGCGTGGACAGTCATTCGAACACAACCGTACGCTTATCGTTCAAAAACACACGCCCTTCAGCATGCGCCCTAACCGCGCGGGCCAAAACACGAGATTCGATGTCTTTACCGAGTTCCGCCATTTTTTCGGCCGTCAGGCGGTGATCTACGGGAACGACATCCTGCGCGATAATGGGCCCCTCATCCAAATCGGCCGTCACGAAATGGGCCGTAGCTCCCATCAATTTTACGCCGCGCGCGTGCGCTTGGTGGTAAGGCCTTGCGCCTTTGAAGCTTGGCAGGGCTGAATGGTGAATATTGATGCATTTCCCGGATAGGTCTCGGCAAAGCTGATTCGACAGAACCTGCATGTATCGCGCGAGCACAACCAGTTCTGCGCCGGTTTCATCCATCACGTTTCTAAGACTATTCTCAGCCGCGGGCTTCGTATCCTTAGTGACGGGGATGTGATGAAATGGGATATCATGCCGCTCCGCGTGCCATTTTGTATCTGGGTGGTTTGAGACGATCCCAACAATATTCGCGCCCAAACGTCCGCGGCGGTGTCGGTAAAGCAGATCGTTTAAACAGTGGTCGCCCTTTGACACCAGCACCAAAGTTTTCGGTTGGTCATGTTCCGAGCGCAGCGACCATTCTATTCCTCGCCGCTCGGCCAGGGTCTGAAAGCCATCTTGAAACGCGCTAATATCGAACCCTTCTTCGGCCTCAAACTTGGCCCAAATGAAGAAGCGCTCGCTTTGTGGGTCTGCGAAGTCGTGGTTTTCCGTCACATTCAAGCGATGACTGGCCAAGTGCGTCATCACATTGGCGAGAATACCAATGCCATCTGGGGCCACAGCCCTTAGAATGAAACGATTGGCACTCATGGAAGATCCGGTAATTCTTTCGCACGCTCATGATCAAGATAGCGGGCGGACACCGGCTTCAGATCATCGTTCAAATCGATAACCAGTGGATTCCCCGTCGGGATTTCGAGGCCGGTAATCGTGTCGTCAGCAACTTGGAACAAGTGTTTGACCAGAGCGCGCAAGGAGTTTCCATGCGCGGAAATGATCGTGTCCTTACCGCCCTCGAGGACTGGGCGAATGGTGCTTTCCCAATAGGGTAGCACACGTTCCAACGTCAGTTTCAAACTTTCCGCGCTTGGGACGGGTACGCCTTCGTATCGGGCGTCAGATGCTAAATTGTAGGGACTATCATCAGCCAAAGGTGGCGGCGGGATGTCATAAGAGCGGCGCCAGATATGCACCTGGTCTTTGCCATGCTTTTCTGCGGTCTCCGCTTTGTCGAGTCCGGTCAGTCCGCCATAGTGTCGTTCGTTCAACCGCCAATGCTTCTCTACCGGGATCCACGCACGGTCCATTGCAGCAAGACTCAGCCACAATGTTCGAATGGCGCGCGTTTGATAACTCGTGAATGCGAAGGTTGGCGCTAAGCCTTCTTCCTTCAAAAGCCTACCCCCTTTGGAGGCTTCGGCTTCCCCTTTTTCTGTCAGATCGGCGTCCCACCAACCGGTAAAACGGTTTTCCAGGTTCCATTGACTTTGGCCGTGACGGGTCAGAATGAGCTTTGGCATTTGGCAGGGTCCATTAAATATCTGATAGGCTGCAGATGCAGACGGTAAGAGGGTCGCGTTTCATTGCTCGCGTTGCTATCAGAGGCGGACCGGGAATGCTACCCAGACGAATTGTCGTCTTCGCCGCAGGAAGAATAGTGTGAAAGATTCAGTGTTTTACCCGCTCATTGCGATCATTGTTGTCGCCATGGTTTTAAGCGCGCTTTATCTCGGTTGGCGCCAACCTCAATGCGGCCCCTTCGGCGGTGCAGAAGGCCCAGAAGATTATAGCCTGATCATTCTAGAGGGATCGGACCTCTGCCGAATGGAAGCCTATCTCGGATACGATCTGGACCTGGAGGATAATGTCCTAACGATACGCGCCGATCATGATGCCAACCTCCCGGATGTTCAGCGAAATGCGCATTTTCGATTGGGCCCGGATTTAGAGACGGTCTATTCAGGTCATAAAGTCCGCATCTCCGTAACTGTTAAACCAACCGACGGCGGCGGCGCAGAAGCGTTCGAATTCAATTATTCCGCCGGAAAAGCAGGCAATTCCGGATGGATCCGATTTGATCTAAAACCAGATTGGGAGACCTACACCGCTGAAGTCGATGTGCCACGAAAAATGCTCGAGAATAATATTGCGCTCGACTACATTTCCGTACGACCGGTTGTCCCAGAGAAAACTCGGGGTATCGAATTGCGTGAAATCCGCTTCCGGCGCTTAGGCCAGTGGTGACGCCTTTTCTTTCAACCACGAAGTCTCCACAACGCTGACTACGTCATCCATAATTTCCGTAATCTGAAAGTCTTTCGGTGTATAAACGCGGCGAACCCCCATTTGCCGCAGCGCTTGTTCATCTTCGTGAGGAATGATCCCACCGACGACCAAGGGAATGTGGTCAATTCCCGCCTGCTGCATCTCGGATAGAGTTTCCCGGACCAAATCCAAATGGCTTCCTGAGAGGATCGACAATCCGATCACATGCGCGTTGGCCGCCTTGGCTTGGCTGACGATTTCAGCGGGCGTGAAGCGTATCCCTTCATAGACGACCTGCATTCCGCAAGCCCGTGCGCGGGCCGCGATTTGCTCGGCACCATTTGAGTGCCCGTCCAGACCAGGCTTGCCGAGGACGTAGGTTAGCTCGCGCCCAAGTCGTTCAGACACAGAGACCACGCGCGCCTTGGTTGCTTCGATATCTGCGTCACCGCCTGTATCAATCACCACACTCACGCCCGTCGGACCCCGGAACTCGCCGAAAACGTCGCGCAGAACCCCGCCCCATTCGCCCGTCGTTACCCCAGCCTTTGCCGCGGCGATGCTTGGTTCCATGATGTTGGCGCCGGATGCCGCCGCCGCGCGCAATTCATCAAGTGCCGTCATTGCCGCGGGTTCATCGCGTTGAACGCGCCACTTCCGCAAGGCATCGATCTGCTGCCGCTCCACCATAGGGTCGACGGTCTGTATCGCGTCATTGCCGGCTCCCAAAGGACTGTCTTCAGACTGCGTATAGGCATTCACGCCGACCACTTTCAACGCGCCATTCTCGATCCCTTTGATGCGATCAATATGCGCGCCGACGAGGCTTTCTTTCATGTAACTGACAGCGTCGACAGCGCCGCCCATCCCGTCAATATTCGCCAGTTCGGCTCTCGCCTGATTTTTCAAGGCGGCAGTTTTGTTCTCAACAACGTGACTGCCATCGAACAAGTCTTCGTACTCTAGAAGGTCTGTTTCGAAAGCGAGGATTTGCTGCATCCGTAGCGACCATTGCTGATCCCACGGGCGTGGTAGGC
>JBCBBY010000020.1:0-46254 GCA_038531195.1 Pseudomonadota bacterium | reverse complement strand
CCAAACACGACAACGCGTTCGTCTCGCTCCATAGAAACAGCCATTGCACTTCGAATGGCTTCGATCATCGTCATTGCGGCCATGGTTAGACTCCGCTCTGCTGGCGTTGCCGGCGAATATGGAGGGGCATGTCTTTGTAGACGCCCTCAAACATCTCACTGGGCGATGGAGGAGATCCAGAATGCAAGGTTCCGTAACTTTCCGCTTCCTTTTGGATGGCAATCACTTCGGTCTCAATTTCAGCTTCCATTTGTTTATGACGTGCCGCGCTCCATTGCTTTTTCCCGATCAGATACTTTTTCAGGCGATCAATCGGATCACCCAACGGCCAAGAGCTTGCCTCATCTTTGGCGCGATAGGCCGAAGGATCGTCTGATGTCGAGTGCGGGCCGGCCCGATATGTGACGTGTTCGATCAAAGTCGGCCCTAAGCCTGCGCGCGCGCGCTCGGCGGCCCAACTCGCAACGGCATGAACGGCAAGAAAGTCATTCCCATCCACGCGAAGCGATGGGATACCAAACCCAAGCCCTCTAGCTGCGAAGGTGGCGGCTTCACCACGAGCAATGCCTTGAAATGTTGAAATCGCCCATTGATTGTTGACGATATTCAAAATGACTGGCGCACGAAATGTTGAGGCAAAAACCAGCGCTGAATGAAAGTCCGACTCAGCCGTTGCGCCGTCGCCGATCCAAGCGGCGGCGATTTTAGAATCCTTGGCGATTGCGGACGCCATCGCCCACCCCACGGCTTGCACATATTGGGTGCCGAGATTGCCGGAGATCGAGAAGTATCCATATTCCTTGGAGGAATAAAACACAGGCATCTGCCGACCCGCGAGAGGATCGCGACTGTTAGAATAAACCTGGTTCATCAAATCAACCATGGGATAGCCGGCGGCCACTAAGAGCCCTTGCTGGCGGTAGGTCGGAAAGTTCATATCGCCTGGGCGAAGTGCTGCTTGAAACGCGCAGGACACCGCCTCTTCGCCCAGTGACTGCATGTAAAATGACGTCTTGCCTTGGCGTTGCGCAATCACCATGCGCGCGTCCATAGCGCGAACACGCATCATATTTTTGAGTCCTTCAAGCGCCGCATCATCCGAAAGCGATCCTGACCAAGGCCCTACCGCGCGGCCATTTCGATCAATCACGCGGACGATCGAGTAAGCAAGTTCCCGAATCTCCGAAGGGTCTACATCGGGTTCGGGGCGAGGCGTCTCACCGGCCTTTGGAATTAACATGCCATCAAAGCTCGGCGTGTCTCCAGGTCGGCACGTAGGTTCCGGAACGTAGAGGCCTTTCAAAGAGGTCGACATGAATTATGCGCTCCGTTGTTGATTGGTCGAAACCAATCAGTTTTTCGAAATTAAAGTATCCGCCAAAATCGGCGAATATGTTTATCTATTTTAACCACTCCAACCGCTTCGGCAGCCTCCATCATTCGCCTATTCGTATTTTTGCGAATATATCATTCGCCGACGCATGAGGGTTAGTTGAGGGAGATTGGGTAGGCTGTGGTTTCTTTTATTCTTGAGAGCGCCATCTTGCTTTTGAACTCGTCGACTCCTTCGATTTTCGAGAGCACATTGAAAAATAAGTTCTCATAATCCTGGATCTGATCGACGACGATCTTCAGCATAAAATCCATATCGCCCATCAGCACATAGCACTCCATAATATTGGGAATGCGTTCGATCGCGCGGGTGAAGGCTTCTAGACTGGCGCTGTCTTGCGACGATAGCTTAACCGTCGCGAACACCGTTGTTCCCGCGCCGATTTTCGCCCCGTCGAGCAAGGCCACTTGTTTTCGAATATAGCCATTTTGAGTTAGTCGATCGATCCGTTTCCAACAGGCCGGTTGCGACAATCCAACCTGCTCTCCAAGCTGCTGTGCCGAGATTGATGAGTTGTTCTGTAGAGCATCCAGAATCTTCAAGTCGAATTTGTCTAACGGCCTACCCATCGGTCAATTCAAACTTGAACCAGTGTGCAAGCCGTCCACAGCTTGCCTGTCTTCGGCCTGCTGCGCATCAATATTCCTGGCGTCCATACGTCGACAGAAGTAGGCAAAAATGGAGCCTGTGATATTCAACCAAATTGTGAAGACAGCGCCCGGAACGGCGGCGAGCGGCGTAAAAAACTTGAGCGCTAAGACGGAAGCGATCCCCGCGTTCTGCATTCCAACTTCGATTGCGATGGTGCGGCTAATCACACTGTCATACCTGAGTGTTCTTGCTGCGGCGTATCCGGCGCAAAGCCCTAGTACATTGTGCGCAAGAGTGGCGATCACAACCGGCAGGGCAACCTCTGTAATTGTGTCTGCATTCAACGCAACGATGATCGCGATCAGATAGACAATGATAAGGACGGCGAGGGGCGGAAGACCAAGTTCAATTTTTTGAATCGTTTCGCTAAAAAAGTGATTGATAAGCACGCCGCCCGCGACAGGGATCATCACGATTTTTATGAGGTTCAAAAGCATTGCGCCGGCCTGGACTTCGACCGTTGCGCCGACCCACAAAAGCAAAAGGAGCGGTGTCATGAAAATGCTGAACAGGGTTGAGAAGGCCGTCATCGAAACTGAGAGCGCAACATTGCCGCCCGCGATAAGGGCAATGACGTTAGACGCGGTGCCGCCCGCAACGCTGCCGACGATCACCATCCCTGCGGTCAGCTCAGGACTAAACCCGAGCGATAGAGAGATCAGGAATGCGATTGCAGGCATCACGCTAAACTGCAGCAATACCCCTATGCAAAGCGCCCACTTGTATTCAGACACTTTGATGAAATCATCTACGCTCAGCGTCAGCCCCATACAAAGCATGACGCACATCAACAAAGGGACAACCCAGTCCGAAAACGAGGAAAGAAAGTCTGGTACGGCAAACCCTGCCAAAGCCGCAGCTATGACCCAAAGGGGGAAGAGGGTTAAAAATAGCGCCGAGACTTTTTTCATATTGGAACGATAATTATCCTGGTTACGTTATGAGTTTCACCGGCACAAACTCATTGATCACGAGGATACCGACAATGCGGAAGCTTGATGCGCACCGTCATCGCTCATATCTGCACTTCGAATCTGCGCAAGAATAGCATCCTCCACGTCTTTCGTATTTGCAGAACCGCCTAGGTCAGCGGTCACGGCCCTTCCTGATTGGATAACTGTGGCCACACATTCTCGAACAAGGTTTGACTTTGAAATCAGTCTCTGATCATCGTATCGAAGCCCCAGCCAATCCAACATTCCACAGGCCGTCAAAATGGTCGCGTAGGGATTTGCCAATCCTTTCCCAGCAATGTCGGGAGCTGAGCCGTGTGAGGCTTGAAAGAGACCCGCATTCTGACCGATCTCGGACGATGGCGCCATTCCGAGCCCGCCAACTGTGGCGGCACCAAGATCAGAAATGATATCCCCGAACATGTTTTCACTGACGATCACATCGTAATGATCAGGACGTAAAACCAGATGCACGGTCATGGCGTCGACGAGGCAGTGTTCTGCCTCAATATCTGGATATTCTTGTGCGACCTCATCGAATACGCTTCGAAAGAATGCGTAACTGCGAAGAACATTCGCCTTATCACAGCACGTCACACGTCGCACACCATCGCGCGGTGCACCGTTTCTAGATCTGGCAAGATCGAATGCAAACCGAACAACTCTCTCAATTCCTTTACGGGTTTGAACGAGCGTATCGACTGCCAAGTCTGACCGAAGCTGCACGCCCGCGCCGCGGGCAACGTAGAGACCTTCACTATTTTCACGCACGATGACATAGTCGATTTTATCGACGCCGTTCAGCGGAGATTCAACACCTGGCTGAAGATAGATCGGACGAACGTTCGCAAAAAGATCCAACTCTGTCCGGAGCGATAATGTGAAATCTAAGCCCGCTTCCGTCCCATCCGGATGCACGACACCCGGGAGTCCTGCCGCGCCGTGCAGGATGGCATCCGCACCGCGGCAAGCATTGAACGACTCTTCGGGAAACGAATCTCCCGTTTCCAGGAACAATTCTGCGCCTGCAGGGTGATGTTCATAGTCAAGCGGACAATCGTTGCCCCAAGCCGCATTAAGAATGCTAAGCGTGGCATCGATAATTTCCGGTCCTATTCCATCACCAGGAACGACCACAATTTTGTATCGCTCTTTCATGACCCCATCTCCTAAATGCAACGCCCACCATCAACTTCGAGCGCGACACCCGTGATCATTTGAGCTTCGTCCGAACACAAGAATGCGGCCGCCTGCCCCATGTCTTGCGGCGTCGAAAGCCGGCCGAGCGGTATCGTGTCGATCATAGATTGCCGACCATCGTCCGAATCTTCCTGCATGAATGTTGCGAGCATGGGTGTCGCGCCGGCGACAGGATTGATGGCATTCACCCGAATATTGTGCGGCGCCAGCTCAATCGCCATCCCGCGTGTCGCAGCAGTGACCCAGCCTTTTGACGCATTATACCAAGTCAAATTGGGGCGCGGGCGAACAGCGCCCGTGGACGCAACATTTAGAATAACACCGCCGCCATTTTTTTTCAGCGTTGGAACAACGCATTTCGCCCCATTGAAAATGGAACGAATATTGACATCAAAGATCTGGTCGAAGAGGGCATCTTCGACATCTTCTAATGCCGTTGGACGCTGCCCGATGCCAGCATTATTCACCAAAATGTCAAAGCCACCATAATTCTTGTGAGCATGCTCCAGCGCGGCTTCGAAACCCGCCAGCTTCGTCACGTCACAGAGAACAGCTGTTGCAGTCTCACCGATGGCGCTGGCGGTCTCTCGCGCGGCGTCTAGATTCACATCCGCAACGACCACATTCGCACCTTCTTGTGCGAAACACTTGACGATGCCCGCTCCGAAGCCAGATGCGCCGCCCGTCACGATCGCAGTTTTTCCAGATAGTTTCATTCTTAAGCCCTACTTCGTCGTGTGATCACTGTAGCGCTTGAGTTTAACACAACCAAAAGCATGCCATCCGCAGATTTATCGCGAACATGCACGTTCAAATTAAAAGATTTTTTCCGGAACAAGCCGATCCTCCAAAGTTCTATTCCTGCCCGATCCGCACTTATGAATGCAGTAATAATTCGACTTCGGAACACTCAACGTTTATTCCTCGCATCAGAAACCCGGTGCCGCTATTTCAAAAACCTGAAGCGGCGTTTACTAAGGAGAGTATTGTTGCCCCGCGTGAGGTTCATTAATAATGCTCACGAGCGTTGGTCATGAACATTAATCTAAAACTATTGCATACTTTCGTCATCGCGGCGGAGAAAGAGAGTTTCAAACGCGCAGCGGACGAAACTCGTCGCTCTCCTTCCGCGATTACGATGCAAATCCGAGATCTCGAAAATCAGCTCGGGGTGCAGCTGTTTCTGCGTTCACCCGGGAATGTTGCGCTAACGCCGGAAGGACGCATTTTACTGGAACAAGTGAAAGTTGGCCTATCTGAAATTCAGGACGGTCTAGACACACTCGCGCTCGCAGCTCAAGACAAAGAACAAGCGCTCAAAATCGCATGTGCGCCTTCACTTTCATCGACGCGTCTTCCAAATATTCTCGCGACGTTCAAAGCACGCCACAGAAAGGTGCAAGTCACACTTAAGGAGCTCTCGACCGTCGATGCGTTGGAGCTGCTTAGAGCGCAAGAAATCGAATTCTTCCTAGGTCCCGAAGTCGCTGATCTCGCGGACTTCCAGTTCGAGCCGATTGCTCCTGATCCATTCTTCGCGTGTGTTCCGGCATCCCTGGATACTGGAAAAGCAAAGCTCGCTTTGTCAGACCTGACGGATCGGCCACTTATTATGCTGGCCAAGCCTACGGCGTTACGCGGACGTTTGGATCGGATCGCCAATGGTCAAGGATTGACGCTGAACGTTCAATTTGAAGTTCAGCAAGCCACGACGGCGATTGCCCTCGCCGCAGCGGACCTCGGAATCGCTATCATGCCGCGTATCGCAACCATGAACCCGAGCATTTCGCAGCTCCGATTAGTTCCAATCACAGACGATCTTGCCACACGCGATATAGGAATCGTAACGCTGAAAGGCGCTACTCCCTCGAAAAACTGCGGCTTACTTTTAAAGATCATTAGAGAGAATTTGAATCTCTACTAGCGGATGGGGCGAACTCAAGATCCACCACGTGGGTTCTGACACGTAATCGCGTGACTAATAAATCGAATTTGGAAGCCACAGCACCAACCATGGTTGCCAAATGATTAGGCTCAAGATCAACAATTGAAGCAGCACAAAGGGAACCACACCGCGATAAATCTGTTTCATGCTGATCAGGTCCCCGCCTGCCCCTTTGAGATAAAACAGCGCAAAACCGAATGGCGGGGTAAGAAAAGATGTCTGCAAATTGACGGCCATCAACACAGCAAACCAATAGATTAAGTCTGACCTTTGAACGTGATCACCCAGATCCATTAAGCCGACGATGGGTGAAACAATCGGCAGCATAATCAAGGTGATCTCGATCCAATCAAAGAAGAACCCTAGTGCGAAGATCATCAGCATCAATACGGCAAGAATACCCCAATCGCCCATGTTGAGACTTAGAGCTGTGCCGACGATCAGGTGCTCGCCGCCCACGGCGCGAAAAACATAGGCGAAGCCTGTCGCGGCGACGAAAATGAAAAAGAGCATCGCAATTGTGCGGATGGACCCGTCCATCGCATCGCCCAGAACGGAATAGGTTATTCGCCCGCGAAACCAACCAAGCAGCAATGCCCCTAAAGCGCCAACGCCGGCCGCTTCCGTGGGCGTGGCATATCCCCCGAGAATAGAACCGAGAACCACAATAATAAGAAACAATGGAGATCCGAACGAAATCAGCGCCTCCATCCAAAGTCCCTTTTTTTCTTCTACACTGAGCGCTGGCGCGCGTGGGGCAATACTTGGATCCAGCGCTGATCTAGAAACAATGTAGATCATATAGATGACGGCGAGCAGCAGCCCTGGAACAAGCGCTGCCACAAACAGTTTTGCCAAATTTATGGTCAAAATGTCGCCCATAAAGATGAGCATCACGGAAGGTGGAATGAGGATTCCCAATGTACCGGCCGAAACGATGGTCCCCCCTGCCAACTCAGGCGAATACCCACGATCAATCATCGTTGGCAATGCAAGCACTGTTAGCATGACAACCGACGCACCGATGATCCCTGTCGCGGCCGCTAGAATTGTCCCCAGAACTGTCACCGCCAGTGCCAGTCCACCCGGCACGTGGCGCAAGAGCTTTTGGGTTGTCACTAATAAGTCTTCAGCGAGCCTGCTTTTCTCCAGCAGCACTCCCATAAAGATAAACATCGGCGCGGCGATCAGAACTTGATTCTGGATCGATCCACCAAATACGCGGTTTGGTAAGATGGCGGCCTGGATCAAATTCATTTCGCCCAGCGCCATCGCGATCGCTCCGAAGAGAAAGGTGACGCCTGCGAGCACGATTGCGACCGGCAACCCCGAAAACATACCAATAATCAGGGCCGCAAACATGAGCACTGGAAGGAGCGCGATCAGGATTTCCATAACCCATCCTCTTTGCGATATGCTAATTGGAGTTGGCCGCGCAGCACGAGAATTGCGCGCAACGCAACCGACCACGCCCCCAGCAAAGCAAATAGTGCAGAAAGCGGCACAACGGATTTGACGATCCAGCGATGATGCAGTCCGAGATCGCTGGGCGAAACTTCTCCGCGAACGAACGAACGATGCGCAAAGTCAAAACCAGTCCAAAGCAAGACGAGAAAAAACGGCGTGAGTAAGAAGACGATGCCCAAAAACTCCAACTTTAGCTTGAGTCGATGTGGGAAGTTCTCATGCAGAATATCAATCCGCACATGGGCATCGCGCGTATATGCGTAACCGAAACCCAGCAAAGCAATCGCGCCATGAAGATGCCATTGCAACTCTTGCAGGGCGACTGAGCCCGTGTTGAAAAACTGACGTCCGACGATGTCATAAACGATCGTCAGCATTAAGATAACTAAAAGTATGCCAGCAAAACGAGCGGCATACGTGCAGATGCGTTCAAGAAAATTGGCTATAGCAATCATGGTCATTGCGCTGGTTCCCTACGCATGGACTTACTCCAGGTAACCCAACTCACCCCAAGTTTTATAACTTGCTCGGAAGTCATTGATGCTTTTCCAAACCCTCGCGAAGTCTTCGTCTGCGGCGGAGCGTTCTTCTACAACTTCGTTCCATGCCGTCTCGAAAGCCTCGAGCATTTCCGGCGACCAGTTGTGGACCGTTGTTCCACCTGCAATGAGGTCGTCTAGCGGTTGAAGCTGAATTGCATCACCTTCAGCAATCGTGCGCGCGACGTTCGCTGCGCACACTTCCTGAATGGCAGCTTGGTGAGAATCTTCGAGCTGATTCCAGACATCCTTATTGATAATAAAAATGAGAAATGAGCTCTGCTGGTGCCAACCCGGAAAATAGTAATGGGAGGCATGATCCTGAAGCCCAATTGCTTTATCGAGCGCGGGAAAGCTAATCTCGGCAGCATCAATCGTTCCCAAGTTTAGCGCCGTAATTGTGTCGCCAGGCCCCATCGATTGAGCCCGCGCACCGAGCTTTTGCATCACGGCAGCCCCTAAACCGGTGATCCGCATTTTTAGACCATCGAGGTCTTCCGGTGAGTTAATAGGGGTCTTAAACCAACCGGAGGCTTCTGGGGCGACAACCGTGCATAATTCAGAATGGATGTTGAACGGTTCTGAGACTTCCGCCCAAAGTTCTTTTCCGCCGCCCTCATACCACCAAGATGTATATTCGGTAGCACCCGGCCCAAAAGGAAATGACGTGAACAGCGAGGCCGACGGGATATAGCCCTGGGCCAGCGATGAATAGAACCAACCAGCGGGAACGGCGCCGATGGAAACCGCGTCCCAGATCTCATTGGTATTCACCAATGCCCCGGGAGGTTGATAAACAATTTCAAGTTCGCCGCCCGTAAGCCGTTTAACCCGGTCGGCCAATTCCTGGCCAGCTGTTCCGAGAACTGGTGTGGTGTTTGGAAGGTAAGACTGCATATCGATCTTAACGGTCGAAGGTGAGGTTTCGGCATGGGCAAAGCCCGACCCCAGACCTATCGCAAGCGCACACACCACACCTGCGAATTTTCTCTGAAATGCCATCATTCACTCCCAACTCTCTCGGTAGGAAAACTCCGAGATTCATTATTCCGTTTCAATTGAGATAGCGACGCCACCACGCTCAATGATCGGATCGTCAACTCTAACGCGGGTATTTGCGCTCGCAATTGCTGGAGCTGCAACGAGCATTTCAATTTGGACAAGGCAGAGTTCGGAGAATACAAATAGTCCCCGCACATCGTAGTTGAAGCGCTGCTGCTATGCTGGCTCTTCGAGCAACCTTTCAGCCTCTGCTTTGGCACGGATCCAATCGCAAAATGTCTGCGATGGTCCAGATAGCTCTGTTTCCGTCGATACGATGAGCGCTATTTCTCGCTTCGCCCATTCTTCGTCCAATGGAATCGACCGGATTGAGAGCAGATCCAGATACGGCGAGACAAACTTTTCGGGTAAGATCGTAACGCCTAAGCCTTGCGAGACGAGCGTTCGCGCGACTTCATTTGTTTCCGCCATGTAGCGGAAGTCTATTTGCGGCCTCGGCGCAACAGCCATTTTTCTGATCAGCCGCGTAAGCGAACTGTGCTCGCCGACGCCAATGATCTGATCATCAATGACTTGTTCAAGGAGCACACTGTCTTGATCTGCGAGTGGATGGTTTTGGTGGACCGCCAATACTAAATTGTCTTCTAGATAGGGTTGGACTTTGATCCCTTTTGGCACCCGCATTGTTTTTGAGATGAACCCGACATCCACATTGCCTTTCTCCACTTGATCCAAAACGATCGGGGTGAGTTGTTCTTGCAGGTCTATCTCAATGGTTGGATGCGCTTGCTGAAACAACGCAACATCACGCGCCAGGCCATTAATGAGTGCTGACCCGTTTGCGCTCACCGACAATCGCCCGACTTCGCCTTGACGAAATCGCTCCATATCTGACTTGAGAACATTCAATGATGAAAATGCATCTTGGGCACGTTCAACCAAAAGACTGCCCGCCTCAGTGATCTCGACGCCGCGCGAATGACGTTTGAAAAGCGTTTGACCGAAATCGAATTCCAAATCCGAAATGCGGCGACTCACTGAAGAAATCGATAGGTTCAAACGTTCAGAAGCTGCACGAAAACTCTTTGTTTCTGCGACGGCCAGGAATGCTTTAAGGCTGACAAAATCGAAATGCATTCAGCGCCTCCTTAGCACCATCATCAAAGTGCGCTCTGTTGAAGGCAAAGGCAAGCCTGGTTTGCTTTTCGGAAAAGGTCAGTCGCTGCCCAAAACACCCGCTTCGTATAGTCCGCCGATTTCTGAGTCAGAGTAGCCGCACGCCTTAAGCACTTCGCGTCCATGCTGACCTAAAGTGGGCGCTGGCTGTCGAACTGTGCAAGGCTCGTGACTAAACTTCATCGGAAATCCGAGCATCTTCACGGTACCTTGATCACCATGCTCAACATCCATGACCATATCGCGATGCAGAATTTGAGGATCTTCGAAGACCTCGGGCACGCTCAACACGGGTCCTGCAGGCACGCCCGCGGCGTTTAATTTCTCGATCCAGAATTGGCTGCTTTGGCTTTTTAAGACCGGCTCAAATATTTCGTTCACAAGATCCCGATTTTGCATGCGCTTGGCGTTGGTATCAATCCGCTCATCGTCAAGACAATGCTCCATGTCGAGTACTGTGAGAAATTTCTTGTACACGCCATCATTGCTCGGTGCGATCGCGACAGCCCCATCTGCGGTTTCCGCAAGCCCGTATGGTGCAACCAATTGGTGATCATTCCCACTTCGATTTGGCACCACGCCGGCAGCGAGAAAATTCGCCGCCTGAAAGCTCAGGAAGCTGACCATGCTATCGGTGAGCGCGATATCGATATATTGAACACCCGTCCCATTGTTTTTCTGTCGCCCAACAAGACGCGAACTGATCGCGAGCGCACTATATAGCCCCACCACTAGGTCACTGACCGGGAGCCCGGAGCGCAATGGAGGACCATCAGCCTCGCCTGTGACGCTCATGAAGCCACTTAGTGCTTGCGCGATAAAGTCAAATGCGGGACGCTGAGCATATGGCCCATCAGCGCCAAACCCACTGATGCTACAGACGATCAGGTCAGAATTGATCTCATTGAGCGCCTCGGCAGACAATCCCATTTTGTCTAACACACCGGGCCGGAAATTTTCGACCAAAACATCAGCGTCTTTGAGCAACCGCTTAAGAACGGCCATACCCTTCTCATCTCGCATATTCAGAGCGACGGATTTCTTGTTTCGGTTATAGCCAGCAAAATACCAACTAAAGTCGTTCACCTTTTCGCCTTGTCCGCGCAGAGGATCACCCTTTGGCGTTTCAATTTTGATCACATCAGCGCCAAGATCGGCAAGAAGTTGCGTACAAAATGGCCCAGCTATGATGCGGGTCAAATCAATCACTCGAATACCTTGCAAGCTCAATTCATGTCTCCCTGACTTATCCTGTTGCGCGCAAGGCGCTGTCAAAATCGTATGTGACGCCAACAGGGCGCGCACTCTGCAAATGTGCTGGAAGTTTGCGACCTAGATATTCGGAGAACACCGCGCCTGCGTTGATGAGTGCGTCTAAGTCGATTCCAGTTTTCACGCCCTCAAGATGCAGTAAGTGCACAAGGTCTTCGGTCGCAATATTGCCGCTCGCACCCGGCGCAAAAGGACAACCGCCAAGCCCGCCGAGCGATGCCTCATAGCGAGAGACACCACATTCGAGTCCCACCAGTACATTTGAAAGACCAAGGCCACGCGTATTGTGAAAATGAAGCACAAGTTCCATCTCAGGTAACTCGCGCGTCAACGCGCTGACAAGAGCTCTCACCCGGCTCGGCGATGCGGTACCAATCGTGTCACCGAGCTTGAGAGTCCGCACGCCTATCTCAAAGAAATTCTGGGCAATCTTGACGACCCGTTCTACGGGCGTTGCGCCTTCAAAGGGGCAGTCGAAAGCGACGGCTATCGCGGCCGTAATGCTCGCATTTTGATCCTCAGCAAGCTGGACCATTGGTACAATTCGTTCGAAAGCGTCTGCGATCGATGCGTTGGAGTTTGCGAGCGAGTGTTTTTCGCTGGCTGAAAGGAAGGCAACCCACACATCGACATTCGCACTTGCCGCTCTTAGGCCACCGCGTTTATTGGGCGCTAGCGCTTCGATGATGAGATCATCCGTACGGTTGATACCGGCAATCATGTCCTCAGCATCAGCGAGCTGCGGCACCGCTTTAGGAGAAACAAAGGACGTGGCTTCGATGCGTGATACGCCAGCGGCAATCACGCGATTTGCAATATCGGACTTCTTTTCAGTTGCCAAAAAGTTTGGCTCATTCTGAAGACCGTCACGGAGACCAACCTCGGTGATGATACATTGATCCATGTTATCGTTCGTTCCCTTCTCTCATCGGAATTGGAAGCAATCGGAGTATTTTGCCCCGCGCAACGCACCTGTATGTGAGGTTCTCTTGCTCCAAATCTACCAGTCCCAATGTACGGGTTTGACACCGGCAACTGGGCTCCTGAACGTCTTGAGTTCTGTATGATTAAGCGAGCCAACATAAGCGGTTCGCATGTCTTCGCCGCCAAAAGCAATGCTGGTTGGATTCTGAATACGCGCATCGGTCTCACGGTAGATGTAGTCTCTAGAGAGCGTTTGATTGGCGAGCGCAGTCTCTGCGCCAGCAACGCGTTCAGCGTCACTCCCGTCGAAGACTGTTAGAATTTCCCCTCGCGGAGACACGCGCAGTATGCGGTTCGATACGACGCAAGTAATCCATAAATGACCCCCAATATCTAGCGTCAGGCCATCCGCAAAATCCGCTGCGCCGTACTCCGCAAAAACGCTGCGATTACTCAGTTTGCCGTTGTCAGAGACATCGAAGCAGAGCGTTCGTTTTTTGAAGGTCTCATTGATATAAAGGCGGCGGCGGTCCGGGTCGAATTTGAACTCGTTGGCGCAGTTCAATCCCTCCGCCATCACCTCTACTTCTCCACCTTTAACGCGTGCAAGATAACCGTCTTCCCGGCTTGCACTTAGCGGCGTGCCATGCGGCGCCGTTGCCATGACGCTGAACCAAATCGTTCCGTCAGAGGTGACCAAAACGAAATTCGGATCGCCCAGTTCTTTGCTGTTTGTCTCCAATGGAAATGGCGCAACTTGGCCATTCTGGTCAATCGTCCAAATCCCTTTCTCGGAACCAATATTTGCAAAGATCAATCTGCCATCATTTAGCAGCGCAAACCCGTTAGACCGGAAGCGATCTCGATCATTTGGCCCAAAATAGTTCTGAGTACCATCGGCACTTATTTGATAGATTCCACCACGCGCATCACTGCATAAAACGGTCCCGTCCGATTTGCACAACACGCATTCTGGGCGCGACAGCCCAGTTCCGTGCCTGCCGATATCACCGATTTCGATGGAGAATTCCATTAACTGCACTCAATTGACACATGCCTCTAAACTATCACGGTTGAGGCGTGGCACCACAAGTCGGGATTGGGCAAAGCTGGTTTGCTGCAGATAGAACAGTATTGTTTCGTGCCATGGCGTATAATAACGGCATGAAATATTTTGTTTTTGGCTTGGGCCGGGTTGGCCAGAACATGCAGCAGTATCTGCGCGCAATGGGTCACAGTGTCGAATCGGTAGACCTGATTCAGTCGCCGGAAGAGTTGCAACGCTGCCGCGAAATCGTTGCCGAAGTTGATTGTGTGATCGCCACCATCCCAGATAGCAGCCTCCAAAGCTGGTTTGATGAATGGAGCCCGTTGATCGGCGACAAACCCGCGATCCATCATTCTGGCGCGATGAGAATTGAGGGAATGGACAGTTTTCATCCACTTTACTCTTTTCCAAACGCTGTGTTGGAGGTGGAAACCATGAAATCGATTGCCTTCGCCGTGTCTGGAGAGGGGCATTCGTTTTCGGACGTGTTTCCTGGGCTTCCAAACCCCCTGTTCGTCGTAAAACCCGAAGACAGACCAAGATATCACGCGCTCGCGGTGTTGAGCGGAAACTTCGCCAGCTATCTTTGGAATGAGACAGCGAGCGGGTTTAGTGAATTTTCAGACGGCGATGTGGCGGCAATCATGAAACCCTACCTATTGAGCGTTCTCGAACGGTTTTGTGAAAGTCCTTACGACTCGCTCACCGGCCCAATCGCGCGGAGAGACGTTAAGAGCGTGGAGTCAAACCTGAAGGGTTTGGAAAGCGAAGAAAAGCTGCGTGAACTCTATTTGGCTTTTCTCGGTAGTGCTTGGCCGGATTACAATCCCCGGTCTTAACGAAGCAGCCGAGCTCGACACAACTCGCAAATCATCCTCGCGCCATCACGCAGACCCAACTCAATAAGTTCTTTTTTACTAAGCGGTGACGGAGCACGGCAATCCATTTTTGAATTGTGCCGGTCGTTTCGGGTAAGAGAGCAATGTCGAACTCGACACCCAAAAAAGCATCGTGCCCAACTTACCCAAACAGACACGGCTTAAGTTCCCAGGCGGTCAGAGCGTAGATAATAGGAGGATTTACTAACAAACGCCGCTAACCGCCCAGGGTAGCTGAAACAAGCTGTGAACCACGAAGGTTTGAAATCACAGCTTGTTTCTAAACGAGAACAGTACCGGGTTCCTAGAACCTGGTGCTCAGCGTAACACCATAGGTTCTCGGGTCTCCCAAGATTTGCTGCAAGCCTAACCGGAAATCTGCAAGCGCAACCGGGTAAGTTTCGTCGAGTAAGTTTTTACCCCACACTTTGACGGTATACTTGTCATCTGCCGTGGTGAAAGATGCATAGGCGTCGAACAAAGTACGCTCAGGTCGCGCTTCATCCGCGTTGGCATTTGGATCATCAAACACCTCAGATCTATAAGATCCGATCACAGCCAAATCCATTGTAGATCCATCAGAAAAGTCTCTCTGATATTGAAGCGTGCCTGATATATCGTTCTCAGGAGCTCTTTGTAGCGGGTTACCGTCTTCAAAGCCTGCAAGTAGGCCTTCGAGACCAAACACTTCAGACTTAAGGTAAGTGTAGCGTACAGAAGATGAAAGACCTGCAAAATACTGCTGATCCCACTCAACCTCGACACCACGAACCTTAACGTCATCAGCGGTTACCGCAATGCCTTCACCAGCCCCATTCACCTGTGATGATCCAAGACCTTCAAAATCCGAACTGAAGAAGTTTACGTTAAGTCTTGTATTGTCGTTAAATAGGTCAGCTTTCCAACCTGCCTCAAACGATTGCGATGTCACATTCGAATCAGGAACACCTAGCAGCGCCGGGTTGCCAGTCGGAACAGACAAGAAGCCAGCTGGCGCGAAGCCGGTAGCTGCAGATGCGTAAATAAGAATATCGTCAGTCAGCTTGTAGTCCGCAAGAACCCGCCATGTGACGTCTTCGTTGGTGATATCGTTAGACCCTGTCCCAGCAGGATTACCGTTAACAAAGTTGTTCTGAGTGAAATCTTTGCTATTGGTAGTCCACCGCACACCACCGGTAACGTTTAGCCTATCGGTAACAGCATATGTCACATCACTGAAAATAGCAAAGTCGGTGGTTACATTGTCAGCGCTTCTGATGAGATCAAGCGGAACCAAACAAACTGGAGTGCCGCCACTCGCTGTGATCAATTCACCGCCGCATGGATCACCATCCGCGATGATACTGAAACTGCTAATGCCAAGAAGGAAAGCATTCTCTCCGCTTTCACGGCTTGTGAATGCGCCAACAGTCCATGTCAGACGATCATCTGATATACCCGCATTGGACACTCGAAGCTCGTGAGACCATTGATCGCCTTCTGCGTCATCTCCGAGATCCAAAAACCCAGGAGGTGCGCCGGCCACCGCCGAGGTAACAGCAGCGCCGCCGTTTGGCTGCAGCTGATCGAAAGGCCCACGAATGCTAGCATCGGGCTCGATCAGAAACTCCATCGCATCGGCAACTTGTTGGTTGCTGAACTGCCTGCCTTCTTCAAAGAACGCATCTTCGTAATTGCGATAGGCTGAAAGGAACGTCACGCCGAACGAATCATTTGCCCAATTAAATTCATTTCTAAATCCAAACACCTCGCGTGTCGCGAAACCGTTATTGTCATTAAAAATGGTATAATCGTTAGAGCCTTCGGTGTTTTGACCGGTCGTGAAGGCCAAATAGTCGAAGATCGTTGCTTCATCTGGCCCGTTACTTGCGTCCCGGGTGTCCCCACGAATGATGACAGCTCTACCCGCCTGATCATCGGCGACCCCATCGAATGTAAAGTCCCAAGACAATTGATCCGTAAGGTCAGCTGCCGCTGAATAGCGAAAGCCCGTACGGCCAATATCGTGCGCGCGAACGCCTAAGTTTTCGTTGAACGCTGCACCATCATTATCCCGCGTATAGCCAACGAGCCGGTGTTTTACGGGTCCCGTTACAAAATTCGCCATGCCTTCGAGATCAACGCGACCAAAATTTCCGAGCGTAACTTTTGCAGAGGCCTCAAATTCATCGCCCGGCTTATTTGGAACGAGGTTGACGGCCCCGCCCACCACGTTTTTGCCCCAGAGCGTTCCTTGCGGACCACGCAGGACTTCAACCCGCTGCAAATCGACCGCCTCGACTGACGCCAAACTCCCTGAGCTTTGATAGATCCCATCGAGGAACATGCCAGATAAGAATTCTTGTCCTGGAGCGAGCGGGTCGCCACCAAATCCGCGAATAGCGGGCCGGGTCTTAAGTGCATTCTGTTCGATATTGAAGCTCGGCGAGTTAAGCTCAATGGCAGCTAAATCGTCGATACCTTTTTTCTCTAACTCGGCCTCACCCAACGCTAAGACTGAAAGGCCAACATCTTGCAACGATTGTTCACGTCTGTTGGCTGTCACCGTGACAGTATTCAGCACCCTGTTGTTTGATGCTTCTTCGGTCTCCTGCTCGTCGGCAGAATCGTCCGTCTGAGCATAGACAACAGGCGTAAGCGCAGTACTTCCTAAGAAAAGACTGGTTAGCAAGATTTTGTTCAGTGATGAAATTTTGTGTGTCTGTCGACTTATGTTCTTCATTTGCATCCTCCCAGATACATTTTCGGTTGGGCAAGCATCTTTGTGCCCGCCGCGTTTTTTGAGGCCTGAATAGAAACCACTAAAAATTACGAGAAGACTCGTCCCTCATGGTCTCACGTGCTGACCTGCTCACGTGCCCAATTAAGCTAGCCCAAGTTTCGACGGCTAGCCTATTTCCAAAAACTGAACCGCAATACAGTTTCCGAATTAGTCGATCCAACAGGCGGTTTGGTACGCTGTCATATAGACGAATAATCAATTGTTATCGATCCATACGGCTTTGGTGTTGAGGTAGCCTTCAATCTGCTCGAGCCCACCTTCGCGTCCGTAACCACTAGACTTATAGCCACCGAATGGAACAGCGGGATCTAACATGTGATAGCCGTTCACAAACATGGAACCCGCTTTCAGCCGACTAGCCGCGTTGAGCGCTTTAGAAACGTCGCGTGTGAAGACTCCAGCCGCCAATCCATATGGAGTCGCGTTCGCGCGCTGGATCACTTCTTCAAAAGAGTTGAACTTAAGTGCGGAGATTACCGGACCGAAGATCTCTTCGCGCGCGATCGTCATATTATCCGTTACGTTAGAAAAAACAGTTGGGCGCACAAAATTTCCATCCGCGAAAGCACCCGAAGTTACCGCTTCTCCTCCGGTCAAAAGCTCCGCGCCTTCCATCGCGCCCGTTTCCATATATGTCGTTATCTTATTAAGTTGAGGGGCCGATATAACGGGACCGAGGTCCGTACCGTCAAGCATCCCATCACCGAGTTTCAGACTTTCTGTGTACGCAACAAGTCTTTCCAGAAACGCGTCATAGATTGGCTCTTCGACAAATAAACGTGACCCCGCAATACAAACTTGTCCAGAGTGCGCGAAAACCGCCATTGCTGCGATGGGAACGGCCTTATCGAGATCTGCATCTTTAAAAATGATCAGCGGGGATTTACCCCCGAGCTCCAACGAAACGCGTTTGACCCCATTGGCGGAAGCTTGAATTATGCGTTTACCGGTCGCTGTGGATCCGGTAAACACCAATTTGTCGACGTCGGGGTGTTCGGCGAGCGCGGCTCCCGCTACTTTTCCATCTCCCGTTACCACGTTTACCACACCATCTGGCACACCGGCTTCGGCCATGAGTTCTGCGATGAGCAACGGCGTCAGTGGCGCTTCTTCTGAGGGCTTAAGGACAATCGTGCAACCTGTTGCTAGGGCCGGTCCAATTTTCCAGATGGATGAGGCCGTTGGTGCATTCCATGGAATAATCGCCCCAACTACGCCCACTGGCTCTTTCACCGTCATTGAGAACACGTTCCCGGGGAGCGAGTTCGAAATCGTATCTCCAGTTATATTCGTCGCGATACCAGCATAATATTGAAGCATGCCAATCACGCGCAGGCGATTTCCGCGGGTCCGGTTGAGTGGCAGTCCCATGTCCTGCGTGTCTGACGCACACAACTCTTCCCAATGGTTCTCGAACAATTCGGCGATCCGCAACAACAGACGCTGCCGCTCAAATGGTTTCCACTGTGACCACGGCCCTTCAAACGCTCGACGCGCGGCCTTTACAGCAATATCAACATCCGATGCATTTGCGGCGGGTACCGTCGCCAGCAATGCGCCATTGGCGGGGTTGCGTGACTCAAGAGTCTCACCGCTGGCTCCATCTATCCATTTTCCATCGACAAACATTTGGCGATGGCCACCCTCCAAGGGTCTCCGAAGAGGTAGTTGAGAAGAATGAGACGCATCAGCCATAATAAAAATCTCGAGTTTAGAGTAGATCAAACGTTTCTGTGATTTCACACAATGACTTTTCTAGCCATTTCGAAATCCTTTATCGCACTTTAGCGCAATCCGGCGCCAGCATTATCAATTCCTGCGGGGATATCTGGAAAACGCTCGGTAACATGCATCATCCCGGACGACCGGTTGAAGCAATTTGCTGCATCACCACGGAAAAATCCTTCCCGCCCAGCCCCTGCTCAGACATCAACTCATAAATTCGAGTCGCCATCTCACCGAGGCGTGTATCCGCACCGACCAAATTCGATGCACCTCGCGCGAGGCGTAAATCCTTGAGCATCATATCGACCGCAAAGCCTGGCTCATAGTCATTGTTCGACGGCGCTGTCGGCACTGGCCCCGGCGCAGGACAATAGCTTGTCATAGACCAATTCTGCCCTGACGCAGTGGACGAAATGTCAAAAAAGGTCTGGGCGTCGAGGCCTAGCTTTGCCGCTAAATCGAACGCTTCACATGTGGCAATCATCGAAATGCCTAGAAGCATATTATTCGCAATCTTCGCGACCTGACCATTTCCCGCGGCGCCGGCATGGACAATGTTCTTTCCCATGGCTTCAAGAATGGGCTTTGCGCGGGCGAATGCCGCATCCTCGCCGCCAACCATGAAGGTCAATGTCCCGCCCGCTGCCGCGGCAACGCCGCCCGAAACCGGTGCATCGATCATGTCGAACCCGAGCTCTGAAGCCTTGTGCGCAGCCTGGCGTGCATCTTCGACAGCAATCGTCGAGCAATCCAAAAAGGTCGCGCCCGCAGGAGCATTTTTCGCAATACCATCAGGTCCGAAGTAGACCTCCAAAACATGTTTCCCAGCAGGCAACATGGTCACAACGGCCTGCGCATCTTGGACCGCATCTGCAACCGACATTGCTGCAGAAGCGCCATCCTTTTCAGCTTGTTGAAGCGCGCCTGGATTAAGATCATAAGCGCGCACACTATGTCCTGCCTTAACGAGATTAGAGCACATGCCTGAGCCCATATTCCCGAGACCAATCATCGCAATCTTTGTCATATCCTAAATCTCCAGAAAGCTAAGCTCACACGCTTCCAGCGGCGTGAAATATTGTGACACCCTGTCAAAAGTGATGGACCGGATCGACGATGGGTTCCAGTTGGGGCAATAGTCTTTATCGACCAGAACTGCACGCACACCTTCGTGAAAATCGCGAGATTTCACCAACCGCGATGCAATCCGGTACTCGATCTTTAACGCATCTTGAAGGGTTTCAAGAAACCTTCCTGTTCGCATTTGGCGCAACGCAATTTTCGTAGAGAGTGGGGACTTAGCGCTGATTTTCGTCGCTTGGCTCTTTGCCCAATCACTACCCTTTATAAGGCGACCTTTGATTTGCGCGGCGCAGTCACCAGCGAACAGGTCATCAATCTCAGAAAATTGGTTCGCGAATGAGCACTCCGGTGCCTCTTTCAGACCATTGAGCGCATCGACGCCATGAGTGATCAACGTGCGCTTGAGGTCAGGAACCGCTTCTGATGCACAAAAGTGGGTGGCTAGCCCAACTGCAGTTACATCGCCGCCTTTCAAACGCGCTCCGGTCAGCGCCAACCAAGTTCCCAGCTCGCCTCTAAGCCTCGGCAAAAACCACGTGCCGCCGACATCCGGAAATAGTCCGATCCCCGTTTCCGGCATGGCGAAAAGTGTGCGCTCTGTGGCGACCTGATAAGCGCCATGAACAGATAGCCCGACGCCGCCCCCCATCGTCACTCCATCCATGATTGCGATATAGGGCTTAGGGTATCGGGAGATAAGGTCGTTCAACCGATACTCGGTTCTGAAAAAAGTTAACGCCGCCAGACTATCTGATTTACCCGAATTTGCGAGCATGACGACATCGCCACCGGCACAAAATCCACGGCTTCCATCGATGTGATCGACAAGGATAAATTCAACCTCATCATCATCTATCCAGCCTAATAGAGCGTCCGTGATGAGCGCACACATGTTCGTGTTCAATGCGTGCAATGCCTCAGGCCGGTTAAGAGTGACCCTTCCTGCACGCCCTTCTTTTTTGAACAAAACTTCGGGGAGCATGCTCAACGTCTCATCATTGCGCGCGAAATGATCACGCGCATAATTTCGTTGGTACCTTCGAGGATTTGATGAACCCGCAAATCTCGGACAATGCGTTCAACCTCATAATCGGCGAGGTATCCATAGCCGCCATGGATTTGCAGCGCCTCATTCGCGACTTTGAAGCCCGTGTCCGTCACAAATCGCTTCGCCATTGCGCAGAACTGTGCAGCATCTTCTGCTTTTTGGTCGAGTTTATCGGCAGCTTGATAAAGCAATGCTCGGGCCGCTTGAAGTTCGGTCTCCATGTCCGCGAGTTTGAACTGTATCGCCTGGAAGTCGGCAATTGAGCGCCCGAACTGCTTTCGCTCCTGCGCATAGTCCACGGCGCGGTCTAAAGCATCTTGGGCACCGCCTAATGAGCAAGCCGCTATGTTTAAGCGCCCACCATCAAGTCCGGCCATTGCGTACTTGAATCCGTCTCCTTCATTTCCGATCCGATTGGTCGTGGGAATCTTGCAATCATCAAAACTGACCACCGCTGTGGGTTGTGCGCGCCATCCCATCTTTTCTTCGTTCTTACCAAAGCTGAGACCAGGGGTCCCTTTCTCAACCACAAAAGTCGAAATACCCTTTGCACCATCATCAGAGGTACGCGCCATCACCACATAAAGATCTGAGAAGCCCGCCCCGGAGATGAACATCTTCGCGCCATTTAGAACATACGTATCGCCATCACGAATGGCGCGCGTCTTCAGGCTCGCGGCATCAGATCCCGCACCCGGTTCGGTCAAGCAATAGGATGCGATAAAGTCACCGCTCACTAAAGATGGGATAAACCTTTCCCTTACTTGGTCATCGCCGAAGCGATCGATCATCCATGTCGCCATATTATGTATCGATAGAAAACTAGCGTGGCTCACGCAGCCCTTCGAGAGTTGCTCGAAGATCAGCACGGCATCCAAGCGGCCAAGTCCGGAGCCACCATGCTCTTCTTGTGTGTATATCCCTCCGAAACCAAGTTCGGACAGAGATTGCAGAGTGTTACGGTCTAACGATTTTTCCCGATCCCAGCGTTCAGCGTTCGGGCGCAGCCGCTCGAAAGCGAACGCGCGTGCCATATCCGTAATTAGGGTCTGTTCTTCGGTAAGAGACATGACATCAATCAGCTAGGTCTTCTGAAAAAAGGAGGGGTGGTGCAGATATCAAAAATCCAACACCAACCCCTCAACAGTCACCCTCATGCTCCCCGGAGGAGGCCAACATGAGGTTCGGAAACGCTAGGGAGCTAGCGATCAACGAACTTGGGGGGACGCTTTTCAGAAAACGCCGACATTCCTTCCTTCTGATCTTCGGTTCCAAACAATCCCATGAAGAGACGGCGCTCGAACCGCACACCTTCAGTGGTTGGGAGTTCTAGGGCTCGGCCCACCATTTCCTTCGCTGCCATGATCGAAGGTAGCGAGAATTCCGCGATCGTCGCGGCCGCTTGCATTGCTACATCAAGCAGTTCGTCATGTGGAACGACGCGACTCACCAATCCTATGCGGTCTGCTTCTTCGCCATCGATCATGCGCCCCGTCAGGACAAGATCCATCGCCTTGGCTTTGCCGATAGCTTTGGTCATCCGAACAGAACCACCCATACCGGGAGTTACACCGAGCTTGATTTCGGGTTGGCCAAACTTTGCCTTGTCAGACGCAATGATAACGTCACACATCATCGCGAGTTCGCAGCCACCGCCGAGCGCAAATCCATTAACCGCCGCGACAACAGGCTTACGGCAGGCAGCGAAACGATCCCAGCCGGCAAAATAGTCCGCCAAATACATGTCGGAGAAGGTTTGCGGTTGCATCTCTTTGATGTCCGCTCCAGCTGCAAATGCCCGCCCTGCGCCGGTGAGCACACTCACGGCAATGCTTGGGTCGCGATCGACTTCTTCGAATGCCGCCGCGATCTCGCTCATCACCAATGCATTGAGTGCATTGAGACTATCTGGTCGTTTAAGCGTTACGACCGCAATGCGCTCTTTGCGCTCGAGCGTGATGGTTTCGAACTCAGACATGGGTCTGCGTCCTTACTGCATCGTCGGAATAATAAAGGCCTGATCACCAATATCGCCTTCGGGCCAACGAGAGGTAACCGTTTTGATCTTGGTCCAGAAACGCACGCCCTCGGGACCATGCTGATTGGTGTCGCCAAAAGCTGAGCGTTTCCAACCGCCAAAAGTATGATAGCTGACCGGTACTGGAATTGGCACATTCACACCGACCATCCCGACATTCACCTGGCTAGCAAACTCACGCGCGGCACGCCCGTTTGAGGTAAAGATCGCAACACCATTGCCATATTGATGATTGCTCGGCAGAGCGGCGGCTTCTTCCAGGCTCTCCGCGCGAACAACTTGAAGGACGGGCCCGAAGATCTCTTCTTCATAGGACTGCATGCCGGGCTTCACATGGTCGAACAGGCTTGGTCCGATAAAATAGCCATTCTCATGCCCTTGCAGCGTATGGCCGCGACCATCGAGCTTCAGGTCGGCGCCTTCATCCACACCCATTTGGATATAGCTTTCGACTTTGGCCTTATGCGCGGCGGAAACCACCGGACCATAGTGCGCCTCGGCGTCCGTGGAGACGCCAACTTTCAAAGCTTGCGCAGCATCGAGCATACGCTCAACAAACTCGTCACCGGTTTTCTGGCCAACCGTAACAGCGACGGGCAATGCCATGCAGCGCTCGCCAGCCGAGCCGTAAGCTGCGCCGACAATGTCTTTGACCGCCTGCTCAATATTGCAGTCAGGCATAATGATACCATGGTTTTTCGCGCCGCCCATGGCTTGCACGCGCTTTCCGTGGGCGGTGCCGGTGGCGTAAACATACTGAGCGATATCCGAAGACCCAACAAAGCTGATCGCTTTGACATCTGGATGAGTCAGCAACGTGTCGACCGAAGTCTTGTCCCCATTGACCATGTTCAGAACGCCTTCTGGCGCCCCCGCTTCCAGGAAGAGCTCAACCAAACGCAATGGAACGCTCGGATCTTTCTCTGACGGCTTGAGGATGAATGTATTCCCGCAAGCAATCGCAACGGCAAACATCCAGCAAGGGATCATAGCTGGGAAGTTAAACGGCGTGATGCCTGCCACCACGCCCAAAGGCTGACGCATCGAATAGACGTCGATCCCAGGGCCGGCGCCCTCGGTGAACTCGCCTTTCTGCAAATGCGGAATACCGCAGGCAAATTCGACCACATCAATTCCCCGCTGCACGTCGCCGCGGCTATCGGCAACGACTTTGCCGTGTTCGGATGACAGCAATTCAGCCAGCTCATCCATATTCGCTTCGAGAAGGCGCTTAAATTCATAAAAAACCCGGGCGCGACGTTGCGGATTGGTTGAGGCCCAACCCGGCAGCGCTGCCCTAGCATTTTCAATCGCTTCGGTGACTTCAGCTTCAGTTGCGAGTTGAACACGCGCCTGAACTTCGCCCGTATTAGGATTGTAAATATCGCCAAACCGGCCTGACGTTCCAGACACCTGCTTACCGCCGATGAAGTGGTTCACTTCGCGCATCGCGCATCTCCCGTATTTTTTGTCTGAGAATACATTAGTCCCGTAAGAATTCAGGTAAATAAAGATTTTTCCAGGTGACTCCTGCATTTTTGCAGGTTAGATGAGCGTATGAATTGGGATGATCTGAGAGTTTTTTTAGACGTGGTGCGGCGCCCAAAGCTGGAGCAAACGGCATCCAATCTGAAATTAGACGCAACCACGGTGAGTCGGCGTTTAAAGAGATTAGAATTATCGCTTGGGGCCACGCTCTTTGAGCGTACTCGGCGCGGTCACATCCTGACGCCAGCTGGAGAAGAACTTGCGAAACGCGTCGAAGCTATGGAGTCTCTCGCAATTGACATTTCGTCTCAAAGTGAAGCCGACCGGTCGGCAACGGGGCGTATTCGGTTGGGCGTTCCCGAAGGAGTAGGCACAAAAATCATTGCACCAGCTTTGAGCGACTTCAAGTCCCGTTATCCCGGGATCAATGTCGACTTGATCGCGCTTTCTGGGTTTGTCAGCGTTCCAAAACGAGAAGCCGATATGTCCTTACTTCTAACTCGACCGAGTGCTGGACGGCTTAAAATAAGGCGTCTGACGAACTATACGCTTGGCCTGTATGGCTCGAAAGCGTACCTGAAAAATTCACCTCCTTTACGGTCGTTAAAGGACCTCGCAGGTCACACGCTAATCGGTTATGTTGATGACCTCATTTATTCGAGCCAATTGCGATACTTCGGGGATTTGATTCCTGGCCGAAACCCAGATCTGTGTAGCACAAGCATCAGCGCACAGTTGCAGATGGTATTGGCTGGCGCCGGCCTCGGCATCCTCCCGAGATTCATGGCCAACCAGAAACATGAGTTGGTACACTTAATGCCGGAGACATTTAGTCTACAGAGAACATTCTGGTTGGCCGTTCATGAAGATGTTTCGGATTTGGTGCGGAATCGATTAATGTCGGACTTTCTCTCAGAGACCCTCAACTCGCTTCCCTAGAGAAGGATTTGTCAGCGGAAAGTGAGCCTTAACCGCCCTGCTCTAGCGTAGTTCTATGAGCAAGAACCCGTTTCGCTATTTCAAAACATCACGCGAGATCATCCAACTCGCCGTGATGATGTATGTCCGATTTCCGCTTTCTCTCCGCAATGTCGAAGACCTACTTCACGAGCGTGGGATCGATATTTGCCATGAGAGCGTGCGGACATGGGTTGGTCGTTTTGGTCCAGTCTTCGCCAGCAAGATCCGAACAAAACGCGCCTCATACATGCGCCTGCACACTCAGTGGCAGTGCTATCTCGATGAGGTCTTCGTGAAGAACAATGGGGTTCAGCATTATCTTTGGCGCGCCGTCGATCATGAAGGCGAAGTGCTTGAGAGCTATGTCACGAAAACTCGCGGTAAGCTCGCTGCGCTTAGGTTTTTGAAGAAAGCCATGAAGCGATACGGCGCACCGAAGACAGTCATAACGGATCGACTTCGGTCCTATGGGGCCGCGAAGAAAGAGATTGGAATGCATGACCGCCAGGAGGTCGGTCGTCATCTCAATAACAGAGCTGAGAACAGCCACCTACCCTTCCGACGACGAGAACGCGCGATGTCGAAATTCAGGCGAATGTCGAACCTACAGAACTTCGCTTCGACGCATGCCTCGTTCCAAAATCACTTCAACTCAGACCGCCACATCAATCACCGCTCCACATTCAAGTCGATGAGAAATGCCGCTCTATCAGAATGGCTGGAACTTCTGGCTGGATAAGAGCCCCTACGCGCTCATAAATCGCTGCACGGCTGGCGACACAGGCGCAATCAATGTTCGGTCGCTCAAACGAATTGCAGGCTTCTTCGACAGTTGATTGAGCAAAACTTGTCGGGCCGAAGCCGATGAATACAAAGCTGGCAATGGCCGTAAGAATAGACGCGCGCATGATGTCCCTCCGAAAAAAACTCTCTTGAAAAAGTTAAAGACGGGGCGTTTCGCGCGCATACGTCAAATGACGCATGCGCTGAATTTTTCCTTCTGAAATGCTTGTGAGAAGCAATTAGTTTTCAGGGAGTCGTTCATGCGTTGGGTTCAGGTTTTCGTGACGGTTGCGGCGGCAACCGCGCTCACTGCATGTGGTGTGGCAGGCGATGATGGCGCTGAGGCAAAAGGCACAGCGCAAGCAGGAGACAATAACTGTCCGCCCGCGCAGAAGGGAAATGGAATCGCTGTCAGTTCCCGATTTGATTATGACGACCTGCTCGATTCAAATCGCTGGCGGGATGAGATGTACTCCAAAAGCTGCGCTGGAGCTCTCGCCGCCTATGTGCCCGATCTGCCGGATGGGTTTGGGGTCGTTCCAACCGTGCGCCCTTACATTATGAACGAAGATCAAGTCTATTTGTCTTATGGCGAGATTCCTGAGCCGCGGATTGATGAAGAATCGGGTCAGCCAAACGTACCCGCGGATTTGGACCGCATAGATATAGAGATACGCCGCTTCTCTGCAGAGGAATTGACGGAAGCTCGAACGTGGCTCGCGGCAAACCCCAAAGACTATGTCACGGCTGAAATTGATGGAGAGACGGTATACCTTGTCAACGGACTCGGGTTTGGCCGTATGGGCAAAGGCGACAAATTGCTCACCGCACTTCAGGTCTTTCAAGACAATGGCGTGGTGCTGCGCGTTAGCCATCGCAGCCTGTTCAATTCAGCGGGCGGTTTGAGCATTTCGCCACTGGTCGATGGCGTCATGAGCGATATGTTGATTGCGGACTAACTGGCCGGGGGACTCACTGATCGCGGATCCGCAAGAAAGAGATGTTGCTGCGCGTATGGCCGCTACCGAAGTGTTACGCGGGCTCTATGAAGCCATTGCCGACCCGTCACAGTTTGATGGGCTATTGCAAGCCATGGACGATTTTCTGGATGCCAGTCCAGCCGGATTGGAAGCGGGGGAAGCGGACTGGCGACAAATGTTCCGGGATCATTTCGGCCGCGTTGGGCAATTTCTCCATGTCGATATGGAAACCGCTGAAGAGAGCCCCATTGTCCATGTTGATAAGCAGGTGGTTCCAGCCGCAGTCATCGATCGGAAACATCGCGTTCTCGCGCGCAACGAATTGTTCGATAAAATACACCCGATTAAGGATGACAGTTTGTCCGGGACGTTCACGACGCCCAATGATCGGCGGCGGCTGGATCAACTCTTGAAAGCCAATGGGAATGCTGAACCGGTTCTCGTTTCTTTGACAATGCCAAACGCTGAGACTCCCATCTTTGCCGTTGCTTCAAGATCTGAGCTGCTGGATCTAGGTGGAAGTGTCAGCGCATTTGTAACTCTCAAAGTTGCCAAGGCGACGTGGAACGTGGAATTGGTTCCTCTTTTAGAGACGGCCTATGGTTTAACCACGGCAGAGATCGAAATCTTGGAAGGTTTGGTCGAGACCGGTTCCATCAGCCAAGTCGCAGAATTGCGCGGTCGTTCGGTGCGAACTGTGCGCACCCAGCTCACACATGTGTTCGGCAAACTCGGACTATCTAGTCAAACAGAACTGGCTTTGTTCCTCGCCACGCTGACCCAGTTAATGACCAAGACTGGTAAGCCTTCGGATATTGGGAAGTCTTGGATCGATCCGACATCAGATGAGTTGAGACATAATACGCTAGCCGTCGGGTCTCACAACCTCGCGTATGTCAAATATGGCGCCCCTAATGGCACTAAAGTGCTGCTTATTCATTCCACTACCCCACCTCAAATGACGCCGGAGTTTCGCCGCGCATGCGCTCAAGCGAAGATCCAAGTCATTGGCGTACATAAACCAGGATCAGGCGGCGCCACGTCACGGCCGGCTAAGGATGGCCCTGCTGAAATGAGCGGCGATTATGATGCGATCTTACGTGCCGAAGGGTGGGACCGCGCGCTAATTGCGGGGCATTGCTCTGGCGGGCTTTACGCGTTGCAATACGCACAAGATTTTCCGAACCGGACAGCGGGTGTGTTACTAATCGATACCGGCGTGCCTTTTAAAGGACGCCGCGAGCTTATGGCGCTCCCGAAATCGCTTCGCCGAACGTTTTTGCCGGCTCGCTATATTCCGGAAGTTTTAATCGTTCCGCATCGCATCTTCGCTGCAAACTTTAAACGCTCACAGGCTGGCGAAGCACGCGTCGTAGATTACTTTTTCGACGGTTGCCCGGTCGACCAAAATCTGACCCGGACAGACAGAACCTATTACGAGATAACCCGGCAAATCATTGAATACTCATTTGAAGACGTTGACCGCCTGGTGGCGGATGTTCGCAGATGGGCGAGTGATTGGTCACCCTTATTAGAAAAAACTCCTGCGCCGATTGTCTTTTGTCATGGCAGCGAAAATCACATGTTTAGTGTGGATAGAATTGAAGCCTACGCAAAGAAGCGCGCGAATGCTGAAATGGTGATTGTCGAAGGCAGTGGTCAACTACAAGTCTATCGAGACGTCGATTCATTCCCACGCGCGGTTCAGGCCAGCACCCTGCACACATAATTTTCGAATCTGCCAAGCGGCAACACGCTGAAATCTCAGCGCATGCGTCATTTGACGTATGCCTCAGGTCGGCATGATCGATAGCCTTTTCGCAAGTCACACATAGTGGAGTGATTTGAGCGTGCATCTGCCTTTGTCGCAACTCGATTTGCCATCGTCCATTCTTGCATTTCCGCAGGCCATCAGAGCGCACGTCACCCTAAAAAAGAAGAGGAAGCCTCATGATAAAAGCCATACTTGCCACAACGACACTTGCCTTGCTCGCCGGCGCCCCAATGGCCGTTGCCCAGCAAAATCCGCTCATTCCAAATACGGGCGGGATGCCCGCCGCGTGCCCTTCCATGGATGACATGACACGCACGCTGAAACTGGCCGATGAGTTCGACGTGATCGTCAGGCTTCGCGAAGACGCGAAAGTCACCCGAGACCAAAAGTGCGAAGGCTATATCAAAATCATCGAAGATGGCTTGCAAAAGTCACTCTTGGCTGTGGTGTCGCAACAAACGTCAAATGTCTGTCGGGCCTACGCTCAACCAGAGGTGAAGTCAGCCCTCGCCGCCACGTTCTTGGTGAGCTTCCCGTACAATTCTGCGCCTTGCGCCGCTTTCAAATAGAAGCGCGATATTCACGACACGGAAGAATGTTCCAAAAAGGGGATATAATGAAGTTGAAGTTCAAATGGAGCCTCGCGGCCATCGCAAGCATGATGATCGCAGGCCAAGGCGCCGCAGACACCTTACTGACGTTTAAAGTCAATCCAGTGGCTGAAACCCAGCAACCAGCCATTCTATGCGTGGGCGATGCACGCGACCCTGCGCGCTTCGGCGGAATGGTCACCGACCAAACGGGTATGGCTGGCGTGTTGGTTCCGGACCAGACAGAAGACGGCGCATATGTGCACACCGTAACCGTCACGGCGTTCGGACCGCAAGGAAGTGCGACGACGCAACTTGATCTCGCCGAGATGCAAGTTTCTGGCGATGACAAACGCTTCCAGCTAAGCAAGAAATCTCGCGGCGGTGTTATCGACCTCGACCTAAAACCAGGAGAACCCGCCAATTGCGGTGAGGCGCGGCCCATTTCGGCCAAAGAGCTTTCGGGAAAATATGAGCGGGCGATGCGGGCCGCAAAGGGCGACGTCCTGCAAACACTTGAAGCCCAGGGCTCCGAGATCACGCCGCAATTTCTCGACCTCTTCATCAATAAAACGGTCACGACCATCGCGCGCAATGATGCCGCAGAGTTGATCCAGCCGACGGCCCGCCGCGCGGCTTTAGATGAAGTTCTAGAGCAAATGGCTGTGGCTCAACGCAAGCGCGAGCAGACCGAGAAGCTCAAACAATTCATCGAAGACTTTGCTGCCGCCGCCCGCGCTATGGGCAAAGAGCGTGATGCTGCCATGGAAGAGGCCCGCCTCGAACGCGAGCGACAAGAAATGGCGGAAAGAGCGAAGGCTGAAGAAGAACGCAAAGCCAAACTTGAAACCTGCTATGGCGCAATGGGGCCCGGATGCGGAATATGGGCAGGCGAAGGTCTAGACAAGATTACGCTATGTGGACCGAGCCCACTCAAAAGCATTATCGATGGACGTTATCAACTCAGTTGCGCAATCAATTCTGGAAGCTGGGGACATGATGAATGTTGTACGGATGATGAGAATGGTCATTGGTGTTTTGGCCCAGGTCCTGCCACTGCGAGCTGTACCGCCGAGTTTGATCGCGGTTTTGCCCGTATGCTCAGCCCGTTTCAGTGGGAACGTCACGATGTAGATCCAACTCGAACGAATGGCACAGGCATCGTCGAGCACGACCTTTATTGCGCCAAACCCGGCACGCCCATGTGGTCCTCTGAAGTTGGCTATTGCTGTACGCTAAGTGGGCGCCAGTTTAACTGGGTGGACGGGATCGCATTCACCGCCCAGCATGGACTCTGGGCCGCCGCAATTCCCGATGCTCGGATTTGCAAATAGGCTATATTTCGAACCGAGGGATATAGAAGAGTGTCTCAAACCCTCTCCAAGCGAGATGCTCTTCTATGTCCGGTTTTAGGAATTACGAGCCCTTCGCCAGATTCCGCGAGTTGCAACGATTTCTGTTGTATCTGGCTTCCGGTCATCTCCAAAGGACGCGCGGAAAAAGTGCTTCGATCTGACCTTTCGGACTTAGACATCATCAAGCTGATTAGAAGCGTCCATTTCTCGCTGCACAATCGGCCCGACCTTAAGCCCGCCGGACATCGTTTCTTCCTGCGAAACTTGCTCTGGGCGGCAATAACGAACAAAAAGATTTAAACGGTCCCTTGAAGGACACCGCTCGCTTCAGGGCATGGAGGATACACCTATGACAATCGACGCATCTCAACTCTATGATTCTGCATTCTGGGCGGACAATCAGGCGGTGCATGATCTGTTCACTCAAATGAGGAAGGACGACCCGATCCATCTTTGCCAGAACGCAAACTATCCCGACCTTTGGCACATCACCAAGCATGCAGATATTTTCGAAGTTGATCGCTTCTCTCTGGCGAAAGCAAACGCGAGATGCCAGTCTATTGGTTGCCCCCGAATAGCTTCCAGACTACCGTCCAGATCAGCTCGAAGGGGAGATCATGGCTGACTCGAATAAACTGGCACCCATTCCAAAACCCGCCAGCAAGCCGATCGTCGGAAACGTCCTGTCCGTAGACGCTTCGGCGCCATTACAAAGTTTAAAAGAACTGGCCGACGAACAAGGCCCAATATTCTGGCTTGATATGATGGGTACGCCCATCGTGTTCGTGTCTGGCGCAGATCTCGTCGCTGAGCTTTGCGACGAAAAACGTTTCGATAAGAGCGTCCGTGGTCCCTTGCGGCGCCTGCGTGTCATCGGTGGAGATGGCCTATTTACCGGGGACACGAAAGCCCCCAATTGGGGCAAAGCGCACAATATTTTGATGCCGACCTTCTCGCAGAAATCGATGCAAGACTATTTGCCGATGATGGTGGATATCGCTGAACAACTCATGCTGAAATGGGAACGGCTCAACACTGATGATGAGATCGATGTACCGCGGGACATGATCGGTCTAACGCTCGATACGATTGGACTGTGCGGCTTCGATTATCGCTTCAATTCGTTCTATAGCGATGACTTCCACCCCTTTATCGACGCGCTCACGCGAACGCTCGAAATCGCCATGATGCAACGCGGCTTGCCGTTCGAAGATGTATTCCTTCGCGCTCGCCTTAAGCAGCTCGATGAGGACGTTGCTTATATGAACACGCTGGTCGACGATATCATTCGCGAGCGGCGCAAAACAGGTGGCGACCAAAACGATCTTCTCAACTTCATGCTGGCCGGAAAAGACCCAATAACGGGCGAAGGCCTATCTGACGAAAACATCAGATACCAGATCAACACCTTCTTGATCGCTGGCCATGAGACCACGTCTGGAATGCTGTCTTTTGCCCTCTATTATCTACTAAAGAATCCAGACGTCCTAAAGCGTGCTTATCAGGAAGCTGACGAAGTGCTCGGACGGGACGTCTCGGTTCCGCCGAGCATGGCCCAGATTGGTCAACTCAAATATATCCGCGCCATCTTGCTGGAGGCATTGCGACTATGGCCAACGGCGCCCGCATTTAGCGTTGCTCCATTCGAAGACGAAATTATCGGTGGTAAATACCCTTTGAAAAAGGGAACTTTCATCAGCGTTCTCGGCCTCTCTCTCCACCGCGACAAATCTGTTTGGGGCGATGATCCAGACGCGTTCAATCCCGAAAACTTCATGGGTGATGCCGAAGCCAATCGGCACCCCGCTGGATATAAACCATTCGGCAATGGCCAACGCGCCTGCATTGGCCGCCAGTTTGCCATGCAAGAAGCTGTGATGGTTATGGGCATGTTATTACAGCGCTTCCACCTTTTCGATCACACAGATTATCAGCTGAAGATCAAAGAGACGCTGTCGCTAAAGCCCGATGACTTCCGCATCAAGATTCGTGTGCGCGACGATATTGTGCGCGGGACAGGTCCTTCAGCGCAGGCTTCCGAAACGTCTGACACGCCTGGCGATGTCCGCGCGAAGCGCCCAAAACATGATACCCCGCTAACGATCCTCTACGGCTCAAATCTTGGCACGACCGAAGGTCTGGCGCGTGAAGTTGCACAGACGGCCGAGTTTAATGGTTTTTCTGTCACGATGGGCGCCCTTGATGACTATGTTGGGCGCTTACCTGAAGAGGGTGCGGTGGTTCTCTTGAGCGCCTCGTATAATGGCGCGCCGCCCAACAATGCCGTGAAATTCGTCGATTGGCTGAGCACCGCAAAACCGGGCGATGCGAAGGGCGTCTCTTATGTCGTGTTCGGATGTGGTAGCCGGGACTGGGCGGCCACATTTCAATCCATCCCACGCGAAATAGATGAGGGGCTACAAAAACTCGGCGCACGGCGCATCGCCGATCGTGCCGAAGGAGATGCCCGCGACGATCTCGATGGACAGTTTCAAGCTTGGCTTGAAGCACTGTGGCCGACTTTGGGTGATGCGCTCGATCTGGATATCGACTTCTCGAGTCCCATTTCGGCGGAACCCCTTTACAGAGTTGAGATCGCTGAAAGTGTCACCGCGAACCCGGTCGCGAATATGGCTGGCGCGGTCGATATGCGCATCTTGGCCAATCGAGAACTGCAAACACCGCTCAAAGGCAGCAAGGAAGTGCGTTCAACACGCCATATCGAAATCGAGCTGCCCGCCGGTGTAACTTACGAGCCTGGTGATCATCTCTGCGTCGTACCAAAAAATCCGCCAGAACTGGTGGAGCGAGCTCTTAAACGGATCGGCATCGATGCCGATGCTTACATTCGCATCGAGTCGCGCAGCCAGATGCGTGGACCATTCCCGAGTGGCAGCACATTCTCTGTTCGACGCTTGGCTGAGCGGTATGGAGAATTACAAGCCGTCGCGACCCGCAAAGACATAGGAATCCTTGCTGCACATACACACTGTCCCGACAGCAAGCCGAAGCTCGAAGCCTTAGCGGCCAAAGCGTCGGGCGGCGTCGATTTGTATCGCCGAGAAGTACAAGCAAAACGCAAATCCGTCTTAGACATCTTGGAAGAGTTCCCAGCGTGTGAATTACCATTTGGGGTCTTTCTGGAACTCATCCCTTGGCTGACGCCCCGCTACTACTCAATCTCTTCGTCCATGATGGCACAATCAGATCGATGCTCGATCACCGTGGGTCTCGTCGAGGGTCCGGCACGCGCGGGCAATGGAACGTATCGAGGTGTTTGCTCAACTCATCTCTCTCGACTGTCGGAAGGCGATATCGTGCAGGCGGTGGTCCAGCAGCCGAGTGCCGCGTTCAGACTGCCAGAAGACCCATCTATTCCAATCATCATGATCGGGCCCGGCACAGGCCTCGCGCCGTTCCGCGGCTTTATTCAAGCAAGGCAAGCGATGAAAGCCAACGGAGCCGGTCTCGGCGAGGCGATGCTGTTCTTTGGCTGTCGGCACCCCGAGCAGGACTTCATCTACCAAAGCGAGCTTGAGGCCGCGCACGCCGAAGGCATCATAGACCTGCATACCGCTTTCTCACGTGCGCAAGCAGAACGCATTTACGTTCAGGATGTGCTGCGACAAAACCAAGACAAAGTCTGGCAACTCATTCAGGACGGAGCGGTCATCTATGTTTGCGGTGACGGCGCCAATATGGAACCAGATGTCCGGCGTACGATCACCAAACTCTATGCTGAGCAGTCAGACGTCAGCTTCGCGGAAGCCGAAGTCTGGATGGAGGAGTTCTCTAATAGCGGTCGCTACGTGCTCGACGTGTGGGCGGGTTAGCAGAGCCAAACGCAGAGAGTATAATTTTCTCCTGCAACCAAAAGCCGCCTGTCTGATGTCTCAGCAGGCGGCTTCTCTTCAGACGTTGGGTCTAAGTGATGTTGATCGTAAACTTTGTTGAGCCAGTGCACTTCTTTGGCACAGAGAGTTTATTCTTCGGAATCAATTTCCATTTACCGTTACCTTTAAGTGTCTGATACTGAGCGCGAATTTTGATCTTGGCGTTTTTCACTTTCTCCAAGTTTCGCTCCCAGGTGTAATGTTTGCCCTTCTTGATGACTCGATTGGAGATGTTTTCCGACCGCTTTCGATCGATGCGCATGTCGATATAATCCAAATCGACAATCCTGATCGGGTTTTTCGTTTTATTCACGACTTTGATTTTCACATCTTTACAGATATCCCAGCCGGCTTCAGCCGGTTGGATCGCTTGCGTGGCAAACACCCCGGTGACAGCTAGCGCGCCAACGATTGCAGTTTTCAGTCCAAAATAGGTCATCTTTTTATTTCCCCTTTTGCTCGGAATGAGCGGTGTATCGACTATTCGATGACCTCAATTTGCGGCATGCGGTACGTTAGCGGTATGGGTGCTAGTACCCATTTGTAAAACTGCAGAACATGTTAGATCGGTATTCATAGAATGCTGTGAAACAGGTCGAAGCTGTGGTCCGAGAAGCCCAAAATTACGTTTCGTGCGCGCTGATCTGTTCAGTGTTAGCAGCGAATGCTTCGGCACAGGCGCTTGTGCAGTCTCCCGCTTATACGCCATGGGCGATTGGCTTTTACAGCTTTGCCGTCACCATCGTTCTAATCTTCTTGCTTCTCAATATTGCGGTAAAGAATATGCCGGGCCTATATATCTCGGCACTCAATATCGGCATGTTGTTGTCAATATGGATGCTCGAAGATGGTCTGATCGGGTTGATGCCGGATATGGGGCGCCCGCTGAACGACTCTTTCGTGCTCAGCATAGGTCAGCTGACCTGCACAACCGGGTTCGTCTGTGCAGCGCGCGTTTATCACCCGGACAAAGTGACAAAGACCATCCAGAACACGCTTTTGGGTTTGGCGCTAATCTCAACGCTCACTATTCCGATCATGTGGGTCATGCAAAACTTCACAGTCTGGATGGGTGTGACGAATACATCTGTTATCCTCATGATTGCTGGGTTGTTCGCCGCGACTCGCACCTGGCGCACGCATGATTCCCGTCGCCGGATCGTCCCGGCTCTAACAGCCGCAATGGCTCTGACTGCAACCGCCGTCATCATCTTTCTGTATGTTGTCAGCGATGGGCGCGCTTGGATTGAGCAAGGTGCAATCTTGAGAGTCTTCTTCGTCATTGTCGCTTTCCCGACGATGCTCGGCGTCCTGTTGGAGCTAAACGATATGCGCAAAGATCGAGACCAAGCTCTGGTTAGCGCCGTCGAGTCTGCCAGAAAAGACGCCCAGACCAGCGCTGACCTGTTGGAAATGGAAAAACAATATGCACGCGCGCGGACAGTCGCTTATGCACGGACACGGCAATTGTCGACCGCCTCGCATGATATTCGCCAGCCCATCGCATCGATGCGCGCTGAGCTCGACGCGCTCCAGACCAATGAATTAAGTGCACCAATGGTCGCGCGCCTTGAACGGGCACTCGATCATTTAAACGATTTGACGTCGGATCTATCGACTGCTGGGTCTCGTTCTCCAGAAGCTGGACTACATGGAGACGTGGAGGCCGAAACGTTGGGCGTCAACGTCTTGCTCGACACGCTCGACAAATTGTTCGCCACGGAGGCGCAGACCAACGGCATCGAGTTCAAGACCGTTGCCTCTTCAGCGAAGGTTAGCGTGCCCCCTCTCATTTTGATCCGGATCGTCAGCAATCTAATCACCAACGCGATCATGCATTCGGATGCACACAAGATCCTGCTCGGTGTGCGCCCGCGCGCTGGCGGGGTTCGTTTGGATGTCATCGACAATGGCAACGGGTTTGAAGACGGCTCAGCAGACTGGGCCTTTGCGCATGGCGAAAAAGGGACCGAATCTGGCGGAACCGGTCAAGGCTTATCGATCGTCAAGGAACTCGCCGATCAGTATGGCATTGACTTACAAGTTTGGACAAAACCCGGCGTCGGAACGCGGGTTTCAATCTTGCTGCCCACTGTGTCCGATCCCAACTAAGACTTCTGTTTCGTTTTCGAGTGTGTCAGACAGTTTTCTGAGGGAGAAAACATGTCGGTTTCAGACACTTACACTGCGGTTATCGCGGACGATCATGATGTTGTTCGTGACGGGTTAAAAGCAGCCCTGGAACGCTCAGAGCTTCTAGAATTGCTGACTTTGGACATTGTCGCAGAAACCTCCAATGGGTTTGAGACTTTGGCTGCGGTCAAAAAGCATCAACCCGATCTCTTACTGCTCGACCTAACCATGCCATTGTCAGGCGGTGCCGAAGTCTATACGGACGTGCGGCGTTGGAGCCCTCAGACGAAAGTCGTGGTCTATTCGTCCGTCACTGCGCCAGGCGTGTTGAGCATGCTGGTAAGCGCCGGCGTCGATGGCATGTTTGCCAAGGGCGGCTCCAACAAATTACTCTATGAAAAGCTGCCCCTTATCCTTCGCGGCGGGCGCTATATCGCGCCTGAGTGTTTGGCGATGATGGAAGGCCATGATGATGACGTCACGTTGACGGCGCGCGAACATCAAACGCTGCATCTCGTCTTGTCCGGCAAAACCACGAAAGAGATTGCCATTGTACAAGGCATAAGTCCGCGTACGGTCGAGAAACACCGCGCCAGCTTAATGCAAAAGCTCGACGTCTCTTCAGTCGCTGAACTCATGGCGAAAGCACTGAAAGACGGCCTCTTAGATTCGTCGAGCTCGATTTGATTATAAGGTTGGGCCGCGGCTCTCTGATTGAGTTGCCAGCTTCTTCAAGCCGATCACTCGAAAGAACCGCGGCCCGGCGGGGAGCCTTTAGACCGCACGCCTATTTCATCTTGTTGAGGACAATGATGTCAGATCCTTTTTCACTCTTGCGGTTCCAAACCAATCTGCCCTTGCCGACGCTTTGGACGACGCCGTAATCAGCATGCTCCCACTTCATCGGAGCCCTTGGCATGACGTCAAAACGAACAATTTGATTGCTTGGTGAGAGTTTCACTAGAATGTAGCGTCCAGATGCGTGTTTTACGACTTCAAAGACATAGACAGCTGAATCTGTTTTCCCGCGCGACCACTTGCCTTCCATCGTTTCTTGGCGAAAGACCGGACCAGGCCTGGAAGGTAGGCCTATTGAAATCGGTCGAACAGGTTGAGCTTCGCGCGCGCTGTCTGAAGTGGTTGCTGCGGTCTTATTGATGCGCAGCGCCTTTCCATCATCACAGTCGTCATCACCGTCCAAGTAGAACAGCTTCGTGAAGTTGCTGCGGAAGCAAATACGTTCGACAACATCACCATCATCATCCAGTCGCTTATAGTCGCGCTTATCGAGCCAAGTGTCTCGAACAAACTTAATACGCGTATCTCCGTTCATATTGACGAGGATACGGTCTTCATTGCGGGCGGTCACGACAATGGTTTCCCCCTGCCCTTCCCATGTGTGCAAGGCGCAATCCATGTCATAGGTGCAAACTTGAGTCGTGGTTGCGGCGCGATATCCGGATCCCAAGCCTGCGGTCTTACCGGCAGCGATCGTGATCGTAAAACCTTGATACGGACCAACTTCATCATCTTTTCCATCACCGTCTTCATCGCGACGCTCAAACCACCAGGTAATCGAGGCAGAGACGCCCTTTTCGATTTTGATGTCTTTGAGCTTTTCGGCAGGACCAATCAGATCGGTAAGATCGATCGTCCAACCATGAGACTTGCCGCGAATCTCATCCATCTCGTTGACCCACCAACCAACTGAGACGGCGCCCTCCGCCCCAGCGCCGAGCTGCAGGCTGAATGCACTGCTGGCGAACCACTTGAACAGCTTTTCATCATTTTCAAAGTTGAAGAGGTTACCATCGGTCTCACGGTCGCACGGAATGGCCACACCGGCTTCGCCTTCAACACCAACTAGCGCTTTAACGCTCGCTCCAACACTCATGGTCCAAGTTTGCGAACGGATGCTCGTATTATCTTCGTCGACACCACAGGCCGCTTGAACCTCGTTTCCCGAAATTTCCGATGCATCTTCAGCTTCAAGCGAATTTTTCAAAGAATCGTCGTTGTTAACACTCTGAGTGAAGTCGAACGCTGATAGGAATATTGCCGCGCCTGTGCTCTCTAGCTTTGCCATAGCTGCACGGCGGGTTGCTTCTTCAACGCTGACAACACAGATGCCATTCAGTTTGCGCTTCAAACCATCTTGGCATGGTGTACCACGGTCTGTGACGCGGCAGGCTCGCGCGTTCTCAGTTCCACACGGTCGGCAGATGCCATCACGCTGCGTGGTCCAAGCTTCGCATTGGCGACCATTCTCAATCGCCGGGCAAGCACGTTGGCCTTTCAACCCACAAGGCCGACAAACTCCGTCAAACTGACCCAACCCGGATTCGCAAATCGTCCCGGCTTTGATGATCGAACAGGCCATCTCGCCATTGCCACCACATGGCCGGCAGACGCCCTTAGAATCCTTGTCGAGACCGGCATTGCATTGTTCACCCGGCTTCATCGCGCGGCACGCCTTTTGTCCGTTTCCGCCACATGCCCGGCAAATATTCTTAGAGTCGGGTTCTGTCGCCCCTCTGCATGGATAACCGAGATAGATTTTTGGACAGGCAATCTCGCCCGCTTTGCCACAAGATCTATAGCATTTGCCTGCAATCTTCTTCAGGCCTTTTTGACACTGCCGACCTCGTTCTATTGCAGGGCATTGACGTTGACCATGTTTGCCGCACTTTCGGCATTTACCGCCAAACGTCCCGAGCCCTGGGTCACAGACGGGTCCGGAATACCATACTGGACAGGGCTTCTGTCCTTCAGCGCTGCACTTATCGGATGGCTTAGCGTCCGCAGTTCCCGAAAAAATGAAAATTGCCACCACGCCGAGCGCGAAGAATTTCATTAAACCGATGAGGCCAAAGTGCAATCGAGTCACGATCCTGTCTCCCTTTACTGGCACCGCTTACGGTGCTCGATCCAAAGAGATGGTCGCATAATATCCACGCCATTCGTATGGGGGCTACTACCCAAAAGCTCGGCTTCAATTGGGTAGTCGCCCCCATAGGCTTTGACGCTGAACACCCTCAATTTGTAGATATCGAAATGAGGGAAATCAAATGTCTAAAAGTCTAAAGAAAAGCCAACTCGCGGCCGGAGCACTAGCGTTGTCTGCATTGCTATCTATGGGAGGTTGCGCCGCCGGCACAGCCCTTGCGGCAGGGCCGGCCGGAGAGATGGCGATGATGGCCGCAGGTGTTCCACAGCTACAAGCCTTTCTACCGCACAAAGCATCTGTACCCGCCACCTCCGAAATGGAGATTGACGGCATATGGACGGTCTCAACCATCGGCAAGAAGATCCGAATCGATCGCGGACGTGCTTACGCGGTGGATCCTTGGCTCCACATGTTCACGCTGAAAGTTCAGCCCGACATGGTGGTGATCCAGAACATCATGCAGACCGAAGAAGGCACCTATATTGGTGATGAACTGCCCCTTATGGGCAAGGCGACGCTGGTTGAAAACGGAAGCGGCGCCCTCGATGTCTCGGTTCAAGGCGCACTTGGTCCCGTAACATATCAACTCATTCCTTTTGGCGAACGGAACACAATAATTGAGGACGACGCTGAAGATCCCCTTGCTGATTGCGAGATGTTTGCCGAAGATCCGGAGACGGGAGAGATAGTCTGCGATGACTAAGTCGGACGATGGCGTAGTTTGAGGAGAAAATTGATCCGACGCAAAAACGAAGCTGGCGCAATCGAAATGTGTATTGACACAAACCCGCCGAGGCAAACATTTGGCATATAAGTCGGGGCGTAAGTTCCCGAATACACTTCATGACCAGAGAGGGCGCGCCGTGCTTCGTATTTCTTCTTTTCTCGCGTTGGGTTTGACCACCGCCATTTTGGCCCAACCCGTAACGGCGCAAACCCGCCTCTTGGGTGACCCAGCCATCCACCAGGATAAAATTGCGTTTGTCTACGCAGGCGACCTCTACACCGCCAACATCGATGGTTCGGCGCCGTATCGACTGACCTCGAATATCGCAGATGAGACCGGGCCAGTTTTTTCGCCTGACGGTTCCCGCATCGCCTATACGGCGAATTATCAGGGAAACACGGATGTGTATTCCATCTCGGTCAATGGCGGACAGCCGCAGCGCCACACATATCACCCTAGCCCTGATATCGCGCTCGATTGGTCAACCGATGGCAGCGAGGTCGCCTTTGTTTCGACGCGTCAACGAATGCATGGACGCTCCGCACAATTGTATCACGTCTCCACCGATGGCGGTCTACCTGAATTGCAAATGCAAGCGCGCATTTTCCGAGGTCGGTATAATGACAATGGACGCAGATTCGCCGCCATCCCATTCGGTCCGGCATACAATGCGCTTTATGGCGGAAGCTCGGGCTGGAAAGGGTATCGAGGGGGGACGACGCCATCGATCCAAATCATGGACATGCGCCGAGATCGGGTGAGCTATATTCCAGGCAAACGCGTCAATGATATCGAGCCAATGTGGGTCGGCGATCAGGTCTACTTCATCTCAGACCGGGATTCTGAGATCTTCAATATTCACCGGTTCGATCCAGATAGTGGCGCAATCACGAAGGTGACGACTGAGGAAGTTTGGGACATCCGCGCTGCCGATGCATACGGTAATCAAATCATCTACGAAGCAGGGGGCGAACTAAAGCGCCTGGATACAATAAACGGCTCCGTCTCATCGCTATCGATATCGCTAACACCCGACCTCCCCCAATTGCAGTCGAAGTGGACAAATGTGGCAGGGCAAATCACAGCCGCCGATCTATCGAAGTCGGCAAAACGTGTCTTGGTGACCGCGCGCGGCGAAGTCTTTAGCGTCCCCGTCGAGGATGGATCTACCCGAAACATTTCTGATACGAGCGGCGTTCGCGAGTACGGCGCGACTTGGTCACCCGATGGCCAGCACCTGGCCTATATCGTTGAAGCCGACCGAAAGCAGCATTTGATCATCGAAGACCAAAGCGGCACCGGTGAGGTCACCCGTTTTGAGCTTGGTGATCATTTTTACTCCCTTCTCGATTGGGGCGGAGAAGGTGATCACATCATCTATCGCGACAATCATTTGCGTCTGTACGTTCTCGATACGGAAACGGGTCGCTCGCGTCAGGTGTCAGAGGATGCGCGGCGTCAATGGGGCTTCGGCGCGACTGAAGTGAGCACCTCGCCAAACGGCGAATGGCTGGCTTACACGCGCGAAGAGGCGAACTTCAATCGCAACATCTACCTGTACAATTTTGAAACCCAGCGCAGCACACTCCTTACAGACGGTATGGCAGATGCCGGCGCGCCTGCTTTTAGCGCTGATGGGGAATTGCTCTACTTCACGGCATCGACAAATGCTGGTCCGACACATGTCGGATTGGATATGTCGACCCAGGAACGTCCCTACCGCGCGAGTATCTACGTTTCAGTTTTGACCTCTGATGGGCTGTCTCCTTTGGCGCCGAAAATTGGGGACGAGGAAGCCAAGTCGGAAGATGATGGATCCGACGAAGACGGTGACGAAGCAACGGCCTTGGCATATGATCTCGCTGGCGCAAGGAACCGCATTCAAGCGCTTCCCGTTGAACAGGCTCAGTATTCTGGCCTTAGCGTCGGCGATGGGGGTAAGCTGTATTACGTTAAGTCGGTACAGCCAGGGACTGAGATCCCGCAACCTGGCCAGAATTTGCAACAAGATGCCGAACTGATCGTCTTCGATTTTGAAGACAGAAGTGCAACGTCGCTCTCTTCTGGCATTACCGGGTTCACACTGAGTGCAGATCGCAAGCATGCATTGGTGCGAAAGTCGGATGGATCGCTCGCAACGGGGAAACTCGGCGACAAGCTCGACCTGAAACCGGTGAATACCGGAGACCTCCAGCTCTGGATCGACCCCGAGCTCGAATGGGGCCAAATATTTGACGATGTTTGGCGCATGCAGATCGAGTTTTTCTATGATCCCAATATGCATGGCATCGACTGGCAGGCCGTTTATGACCGCTATCGTCCCCTCCTCGCTCATGTAGGACGACGCGAGGATCTTAATCGCCTGATGGCAGAGATGATTGCAGAACTTCAAGTGGGACATAACCGCGTTGGCGGTGGCGATATCGCTCGTCCGTCCGGTCCCGGAACAGGACTACTCGGCGCTGATCTGGCAATTCGCAATGGCCGTCATCAGATCACCAGGATTTACACAGGTGAGAATTGGAACCCAACAGTGCAAGGTCCGCTTGCTGTGCCTGGCTTGAACATCTCCGAGGGCGATTACATCATCGCTATCAATGGGCAGGATCTGGGCGAAGGTTCTAACATTTTCGAACACTTGGCCGGTACAGCTGGCAAACAGGTTACGCTCACAATCTCTGATCGAGCCAATGGGCGAAACTCGCGCAACATTGTCGTGGAGCCTACCGGCAATGAATTTTTGATGCGGCTCTGGTCATGGATTGAGAGCAATCGCAAAGCCGTGGATGAAGCAACGGACGGGCGCGTTGGGTACGTGTATTTGCCCAATACCGCAGGTGCTGGATACACTTTGTTCAATCGGATGTTCTTCTCCCAAACGGATAAGAACGCAATGATCATCGATGAACGATCCAATGGCGGTGGCCAGGCGGCGAACTATATCACCGATGTGCTCAGCCGAACTTACCTCTCTGGTTGGAAGGATCGTGACGGCCTCACCTTCAACACACCGGCCAGCGCGATGTTTGGACCGAAACTCATGCTCATCGATCAAGACGCAGGCAGCGGCGGTGACTTCTTGCCGTATAGCTTCCGGGAGATGGGTATCGGGACCCTAATGGGCACGCGGACTTGGGGCGGCCTGATCGGCATCTCTGCAAATCCTGGGCTCGTCGATGGCGGGTTTTTGGTTGTCCCTTACTTCCGGTTCTTTGACGCGGACTATGAATGGAGCGTTGAGAATGAAGGGGTGGCCCCTGACATTGAGGTGGCGTTAGATCCTATCATGACAAATAAAGGACGGGACTCTCAGCTCGAGGCGGCGATTGCAGAAATCCTGCGCCAACTTGAAGCCAATCCGAGCCCCATCCCTTCCGAAGCCCCACCCTATCCAACGGAGCTTGGCGAGTAAGCTTAGAACTCAGGGAGTTCAACCAGGATTGTGCGGCCATCAACCGATTGGCCGCGCATGAACTCTTGAATAGCTTCGGTTACTTCAGGCGACAGCATGAAGGAGTTGTGGCCGCCATTCTTAACAATCACCGTTTGTCGGTTGGACAAACCTGCTGTGGCTTCCTGCCCGCTCTCCGGGTAAGTGCGCCCGTCCAAGGTGCCCGACAATACTAAGGTCGGCACGGCAGACACGGGGGGCTCACGGAACTCACCACCAAGGTCCAAGGACGGATCTACGGTCTCCAGATGCAGGCTTGAATTCATGTGCAGCCCGAGAAGTGCGGTTTCGGCTTGGGTCTCAAGCATCGCCCGGCGCTTCGCGCCAGAGCCTGAAGCGACATCCATAAGGGTCGACATGGTGCGAAAGGACACAGCGGTATCCGTAGGGTCGATCGCGCGCGCAAGAAGACGTCTCAGGGCGCTTGTGTCTCCAGCATCAAGGCCTCGATAGACCTCCAGGATCCAAATAACCCGCGCCGGATCTGCCGCCAATCCAGCCGTAAAACTCTGTAAGTGCCGCTTCTGGAATAGAAATGGTGCGGTGCCGCCGTCGCGCGTGGGGACCTCGACCAAAACCGGTTCCGCTTCCAGCGCAGCGAGCACGCGCGCCATCATCGCTTTCACCTCTGGATATTTCTCTCTCGCCGCCGGAACCGTGTCGATGGCCGCTTGTAACCGATCGAAATAGGCATCCCCCCGCAGGGGCTGCTTCACCGTTTGATCCAGCCCTTCAATCGCCATGATGACGACACGCCCGATCCGGTCATCCATTTCCTTTAGTGCTGCGAGCGACAAATGGGACCCGTATGAGATGCCCCATAAGTCAATCGTCTCGGCTCCGAGATGCTGGCGCAGGGCATCGAGGTCTGCCACGCTCTGATTGGTCGTATACCCATGCACGTCAATGCCCTCTGCTTTCCAGAAGGCTAAGCATTCCTCAAACGCCAATCGCTCAATCGCGAAGACTTGTTCAGCTGATAAGGCCTCCGTTGCACTCACATGATGGGACGATACGCAGTTTGGTAAGTCATTCGATGCGCCGGTTCCGCGTTGATCAAACGCGATCACATCTCCAAATTCTCGCATGGCCATAAAGAGTGGAAAGCGTTGAAATTTGGCGGTCTGAATGCCCGATCCACCTGGCCCGCCTGCGAGATATACAATTGGCGCGCCAGCCTTTTCGTTGGTGGCCGGAAAGCGCACATATTTCAGCGTTAACATACGGCTATCGACGGCATCTCGGTTTTCTGGGACCAGCAGACTCCCTTCAAAAGCATCTACGGTGTCTCCAGCCTCGGACTCGAACACGATCGCCGTTTCGGCATTGCGAAGTTCGGTTTCCGCAAGGCAAATTGGGGAACAATAAAGCGCGATTGGAACAAGAGCAGAGAGAATTTTCATTGAGTGGGGTCCTTCATGGAGCGATTGCCCCAAACATAGGAAAAGATTGAAAAAATGGGTTGCCGAATTGAACGAGCGGCGGTGAATTTCTGGCGAACGGTGCTGTGCGGTAGCGCTGAACGCGTCTACGGTGAAGCATGATTAGAATAGTCAGCCTGATACTCTCCGTACTTGTGTTGGCCGGGCCCACGGCGGCACAAATCGACGGCCTATCAATGATTGACTTCACCGATGTGATCATTTGCCCGGCGACCGTCAGCGATAGCGTGCCGCCAACGTTCGATGAACCAAGCTGCCAACCATCCATTGCGACCGATATAGACCCCCAAGCGGACTTCATTTGGGTGCGAACCGCTATCAATTTAAGCAAAACGCGGGGCCCTAATGGCGAACCGTTATCGCTCTATATCTCAGGCAAAATGTCCAGCCTGGTTTACCTCAACGGGACATATGTCGGAGCAAATGGACTGCCTGCGGTTGATCGCACCACTGAGGTCCCGGGAAAGATGGACGTCGAACTCTACCCCAAACAAGACCTTTTTCATGTCGGTGAGAATGAAGTGGTATTGCAAATGTCCTCACATCACGGGTTCATTCAACTCCATCGGCCATTGCATATCATCGGAATTGCACCGTCCGGTCTTTA
>JBCBBY010000019.1:0-47326 GCA_038531195.1 Pseudomonadota bacterium | reverse complement strand
AGCCTTCAGCTTTCTCATTGATGGCTGCCGCTCGGCGCGCCCCTTCTCCCGCCTCCACAGCACGAACAGTGACCCATAGCCCGAAGGGCTCTCGATACGCACTAAGATCAATTTCGAGGCCATCAAAGGTTTCGCTGATGTGTCGAGCGATCGGCCGAGTGGTCAGATCGGCTGAAGGTTTCACATCGACCGGCGTGAGCCTTGTAATCGCGAGTGCTGTGGTGGACGCTGCGAGACGTGAGACCAAACGGTCATTTTGATTGGGTGGTGCGGGGCGAAAGCTGCGCGCGTCATTGCCTTCGTTACGGCGTAAATAAAGCGAACGCCCAGCCGCGTCGGTCACGCGGGCTGAACGGATCGCGGAGGGATCTATCTCGATAATCTTCAAATCCAACCAGGCCCGGCGATTGTAGAAGGGCGGCAACGTGCCATTGGCGCGATAGGTTTGCGCTTGCTCTGGATCGCGAACGTAAATTGTATCGTTTTTGCGTCCAATTATCAGACTGTGCATCAATTCTGCTTCGGCCCCGAAAACTTCGATCAAAGCACCGTTGCCATCCTCCTGCGGATGACCGAGCCCGATCCGGTCATGCTTGTACGGATCATCGGTGCGTTTCTCATCGAAACTCAGCGTCTCCAAACCGCCTGCAAGCTCTGCAAGTCTGTCCGGTCTGACCGGGTATCCTCCGGTTTCCTCCATGGTCCAACCCGCGGCTGTGCGTTGCAATGTGTAGCTCTCATCCGCCAGTGTGAATCGGATTTTCTGAGAGTCGACCCGGGTCTCACTAAACTTGTCTAAGACGGGATCGCCCATTCGATTATGCGAATTGCTGGGTGACCCTTGCATGAGCGCTCCGACGCCTAAGATCAGCCACAGAATGATGGCAAGACCCGCTAATAGCTGGATAGACTTACGACGCGCAGCGTGGTGGCTCTGGCTCATGAGTTGGCCCTCCGCCGATTGCGCGCGAACATTGTTATCCCAAACAGACCGATCAAAATCGGGCCGCCAAGTATCGTGAAGAGACGCAGCCAGAGTTCCAAACGATCAATATCGCGCCGAAAATCCCGCTCGATTTGGCGCAAACGCCCGCGTGTCGTGACGATATCTTCGCGCAAGCGACCCAGCTCGTCTCGCTCTGCATCACTCAATTCCGCGCCGAGATCACCGTCAAAAAAGCCGCTGGTTGCGCCAACTGATTGGAGTTCTTCGAGGCGTTGCTGCGACGTGGTCAAGCGCGCTTCAAGGCGCGCTTGTTCGGAAAAGAACCGCGTTTGTGCGGCCTCGCGCATATCATCGACGGTGGTCATGGGACGCCGGCCCGGCGCGCGAGCGCGAAGGCTCATTAGCTCTGAGCCGCCGGACAGACTGTCCAGCGCATTCAAGACAAGCGTAAGGTTATCAGCGAAGGGCACGCCAGATTGCAGGTCGAGATGTAGACCATCATCCAGCATATCCGCATCAGAGATGATTATGATATCAGCGTCTACTGCACTCATTGCGGTATGCGGTTGGGCCTCCTCAGCGGCGGCGCGGGCGAGTTCCGCATAGATCGGATCGTCTGGGATATCGGCCATGGGCGCGCCATCTGGAAAGGCGCTGATCAAGGGTCCCGTCACGCGTACAGCCAAGGGCGCGGGTCCTGAATCAGAGGCCTCATAGAGCCCAACGGCATCGCCCGCAGACATGTCGAGCGCCGCTTGCTCGGCTGGGATATTGCTTGGCGCGACGCCTGTCTGCATCAGGATCTCTCGACGACCCGGGGCGCCATCATTGAGGATCAATCGGCCCGGCGCTCCAAGATTGACGGTCCGTGAGATATCCGCGGTAACGATATTCGTCGGTGACATTAATGCAGGCGGGATGGCCAGAAACAGAGGGTGTTGCAAAACCGTGGTCCGACCTTCGCCTGCGTCCGCCTCGATTGACAATGCGGTTTGGGTATCTGCGATCGCGGTTTCGCCGAGGCGCACACCCCAGACCGGCGCAAACCGATCAAGATCAGAGCGGATCTGACGATTGGTCATGTTGAACGGCCCGCTGCCCTGCGATGTTTTCGCGGCCGGGTCCAACAGGATCAAAGCCCGCCCGGTGCGCAGGATGAACTGATCAATTTGCCAGAGCTGCCAGTCGGTCATCTCCGGCGGATGCACCATCATCAGAACATCAATTTCCGCAGGTAGCTCAATGAAGTTCTCTTCGATCAACTCAACCGTGAAGGTCTTGCTCATTTCGCGCCGAATGACATAGCCCGCCTCATCCGTCAGCGCGTTCATTCCGGGTAAGGTTGAAAGCAATCCGATCCGCGCGGGTTCTGGACGATCTAAGCGCGCAAGCATGCGCGTGATGTCATACTCTAAACTGGTCTCTTGCTCAGGCGCCAAGAATGGGATGACCCGTTCGTCATCGACGGCATTTCGACCAATCAGTCCAAAGTAAAGGGGGTCGCCGCCATTCGTGTCGACCGCGACGAGCCCCGCCGCAAGCGCTTCGTCTTCAGCTTCCGAAAAAGGGGCAGGGTCGATCTCGCGCAGACGCACGTTTGCGCCGCCAAGCGTGGCGTATGCGTCGAGCAGTTCGCGCACGCGAACGGCATAGGCGCGTACAGCCGGAAACTCTTGACCAACGCTTCGCGTGTAAACGAATGTAAGATCGATCGGCTCCGCGAGCTCGTTGAGCGTCGCACGCGTGCCGTCTGAGAGTGTGAAGAGTTTATTCTCGGTAAAATCGGCGCGCGCGCCTGCGAACCACGACTGGGCCAACAAGTTGGCGGCGCCAAAGATGGCCACCAAGAGGAAGCTGGAAAGAATGAGGTATCTGCGCGGGCTCACTGGGCGCCTCCGCGGCGATGACCCACAAACAGCGTATTGAGCGCGACACACAATGCGATGAAGCCGAAGAAAAATAGCAGCCCGCGTAACTCTAGGACACCGCGCTGGGCGGTTTCGAAATGCGTCAAGAAAGAGAACTGGGCAATGGCATCCCCCGCAGGCGCACCAAGCAGACCCGCCACCGCACCCGAGACCAGCGGCCACCCTGCAGCGGTCAGCACAAAAGCCACTAACACCCCGATCACGAAGGCCAGGACTGCGCTTCGCGTGAGCGCCGATACGGCTGCGCCAATCGCCAAATACCCGCCCGCCATAAACAGGCTGACAAAATAGGTCAGCGCAATTGCGGCGTTGTCGGCAGGCCCCAGAATATTGACGGCGACCCACCATGGGAAGGTCAGCACGAGGGCGAGCGCAGCAACGGTCCAGGCGGCGAGGAGTTTGCCGATGACCAGACCTGTCAGATTGACCGGCAATGACAATAATAGCTCTGCCGTGCCATGACTACTTTCTTCTGCCCAAAGCCGCATAGCGAGCGCCGGCATGAACAACATGAACAACCAAGGATGCCAGTAAAAGAAAGGTTCAAGGTCCGCAGCCCCGGTATCGAAAAAGCGCGACAGATCCCAGGTGAATATCCCAAGCACCAAAAGGAATATGGCGACGAACACGTAAGCAAGCGGCGTTGCGAAATAGGCTGAAATTTCTCGCCGCCATGCCGCCTTAATACCGGTCAGGATGCCTTGCCAGTCGACCGTTAGCACGTCTCGGCCTCCTGCGATCCGGCCAATGCAATAAAGGCTTCTTCCAGTCCGCCCGGGGCGCTCTTGATTAGGGCGTCCGGCGTCTCATCGGCCACGACTTGGCCTTGATCGATAACGATCACCCGTGAGCACATTGCCGGGACTTCGTCTAATGTATGAGTCGAAATGACGATGGCTTTTTCGGGGGCCATCCGCGCCACAAGTGCGCGAACGGCGCGTTTCTGGATCGGGTCGAGACCGTCGGTCGGCTCATCGAGCAGAAGCACTGGAGGATCGTGGATCAAGGCGGCTGCCAGACCGACGCGGCGGCGATAGCCTTTCGACAAAGCTGCGATCGGCTTGCCCGCGACATTGGCGATTCGGGCATCGGCCACCACCCGCTCGACGGCGTTTTTCCGATCGCGGCGTGTCAGTCCGTGCGCGTCTGCCATGAAGCGCAGGAAAGTGATGGGCGTCATATCGCGATAGAGCGGTGCGCCCTCGGGCAAGTAGCCGATTTGGCTTTGTGCCGCACGGCGCGCTGACACGATCGAATGACCATTAATCCGTGCGTCACCGGCGTCAGGCTCAAGAACGCCCGACACCATGCGCATGGTCGTCGACTTACCAGCGCCATTTTGACCGAGAAAGCCCAGCACTTCGCCTTTTTCGAGCGAGAAGCTTAGATCCGCCACCGCGACGTGATCATCAAACGCTTTTCTCAAATTTTGGAGATCGAGCATTTCGGCTTCGCAGTTGGCTTGTCGTGGTTCTTACATTCGTTCGTTAAACCAAGCCAGTAAAGGGAACACCAAGATGGTAACTCTAAATTTCATGTCATGTAGAACGGCGCATTCTGAAACATCAGAACGCGCCGCCAAACTCTACATAGTGGTAAGTGTCGAGCGGCTCAAAGCAGTCGCCCCGGGGGGCTGGGGGGGCTGATGGGTCCGGAATGACTGCTAGACTTCGCCGCCCGACAATTGCAAACTGATGCCAATCGGTGACGGCTGCAAGGCGTGATTGAGGCAAATCCGCCGCAATCTGGATTAAAAATGCGTCACCCAGAGGCCAAAAACAGAGAATTCGTGCGCAATGTCACAGATCACGTCCCTAAAAAAATCGAATCGCAAGCCGAAAATCGCATTTCAGAGACAAGAAATGGGCCTGATTCTCGATGTTTACGGGCGATTGGTCATGTCAGGTCAGGCCAAAGATTATGCCATCGGTGCGCATAAGGACCAAGCTGTCTTCGCGATCTTTCGCCGACATGCAGAGAACCCCAATTGGACTGTGGTAAAGACACCGGCGCTCGCGCGTCTTCAAGGGGCATATTCTGTCCACGGCGCACAGGGACAAATCTTGAAACGGGGCCGCGACCTGAAACAGGTGCTTACTGTTTTCGAAACCCGAAAATTTGAGATTGTTCGCTAATTATTGCCCGACTAAGCGTTGGACCAGGCCCATAACGCCAGTAAACTTCAAGCCGCCATCGCGAACGGCGAGAGCGTAGCATACGCCGTCCATATCGCCCGTCGGTTGGTGTGTGTCCTCAGGGCCTTTGAGACTGATATCGCCGGGCCCGAAGCTCCCGCTTTCATCGCTAAAGCCGCCTGACACGACGAGGGTAAACTCGCTACCGCTGTGACTGTGTTTGGGCACGGTGCAGCCGGGTTCGATGCGGTAAAGCTCGACTTCGGCATCGCTACCCGCATCGAGTTTCAAACGACGAATGCCGCGTGTGAGGCCTTGCCATTTATGAGTCTGGAAGGATTGCAACGCCGTTTCGCGCAACGGCTCAGGAAGGTCGAGCAACTCTTCCAAGCCTTCGCCCGCTAGCGTCGCGGCCGCCATGGTAGGTTGTTCGCCCATTTCATAGTCGTCAATCAACGCTAAAGCGGTTTCCATAGCATTGGCGCTTAGAGCGACGCTTTCTTCAGTTTCCAAAAACACACCAGCAATTGTTTCTGCGCGCGCCACAGCGCGCTCGACCTCAGGTCGGAGCGCTGCTTGTGTTTCCACCAGCAGACAAAAGGCTGGATCTAAACAACCCGCGGCGTAGCTGCTGTAAATCTCGCCGAAATCACTAATCGTCGCTTTTCCCATGGGCGCGACACACTCCTCGATACAATCCCTATCTTTTCGCGATATTGTCGGATCATAGTTATCGTCAAGCAAATGCAGCTCCAGATTGCAGTACTTAGATCAGTGATCGCGTTCCAAAGTACCTCTGAGCCTGGTGAAGGCGAGGCGGATGCGCGATTTTACGGTGCCCAATGGTAGCCCATAGGTCTTGGCAATCTCTGAATGGGAGAGCCCTTCGTAAAATGCTGCTTTCAAAAGGACGAGCTGATCCTTCGGCAAAGTTTCGATCACGTCGCGGACTTTAATTTCTAACTGAGCGCGATTGACCGTGATATCGGGCTGCTCAACTTCCGCAGGCTGAAGCATCGGATCTTCAGCGTCGAGTTCTGGTTTATTGGTGCGCCGCAAATTATCGATGCGCCGATTACGAGCAATCCGAAAAATCCAAGTTGAAACAGAAGCTTGCCGGCGGTCGTATTGCTCGGCCTTGCGCCAGACATTGAGCATAACTTCTTGCATGATCTCTTCTGCGACCGAGGCATCGCTCCCCAATCGAATGAGATAGCTCTTCAATCGAGGCGCAAAATACTCGAACAGTTCGGAGAAGGCGCGGCGTGATCGAGCGCCGGCGATTTGCTCGACGCAGTCCGCGAGTCGCTCGCGTTCTGTAGGGTCACTACCTGTTGTTTCGAGGGACACTGTCTTCCCCTGCGCCGCTTGATACTCGTATAAAGCGCCCAATTCATCAGAATTGCAACCTTTGCGAGACAACAAAACCATAATCGCCCGTTAATCTAGAGTGTCTTATTTCAGCCCTAACAGTGATACAGAAGAATTTCTGAGATGGCTATATATTTTATTGCACATAGGAGAATTTATATGCGCCGACTGGCTATCGCCCTGCTCGGGACGTTCGCATTGTCCTCTGTTTCCATCGCTTCGGCGGCGCCCAGCGTAGTGCGGCAATATTCAGATTGGATTGTCTTCACCGAAGATGTCGGCGGCGAACGGCTTTGTTACGCAGCAACGCAAGCGACAGATAAGGCCCCAAAATCCGCAGATCATGGCGATGTCTGGTTCTACGTCTCAAATTGGCGCTCAGGCAAAGCACGCAACCAACCCAGTTTAAAAGTCGGTTATGAGTTGCGTGGGGATTTGCCCGGCAAAGCGCGCATCGGGCGAGCCGATTGGTCTTTGTTCGGGATTGGCCGCGAAGCGTTCGCGCAAGATAGCGATGATGCTGGTCTGGTGCGTCAATTAAAGCGCGGCAGTGAGCTTCGCGTCGAAGCGACCTCCGTTCGAAATACGCGCGTCACCTATCATTTCTCACTTGCTGGATCGTCATCCGCGATCGACCGCGCGGCCTCGGTCTGTCGCTAAATACAGTGACATAGACAATTCGCTCGGTCGTTTTTGGACCATATTAACTCATCTATGAGATTCTCCACTCGCTTACAAAAAATTGGAGCGGGCGGACAATGAGTTATTCACAGGCGCGGGGGCTTGCCTCCCGTTTAGGCCTGGCAGGGGCGATATGCCTTGGCCTGGCATCAACTGCACATGCAGACAATTCTCTTACGGAGGCGGGTGTTTCCGTCTCAAACACATTCGAACTGAGCTATAGTGTTTCTGGCACCGCTCAGCCGATTATTACCAATGACAATGCATCGCCTCCGGTTGGCGCTGTGGTACAGGGCACACCGACCTTGTTCACAGTTGACCGTAAGGTGGACTTGATCGTGACCGCGACCAACAGCACGCTCACATCCGTGCCGGGCGCAGACGCAACACTGACCTTTGAAGTGTTGAACGAAGGCAATGATACAGCCGCTTACTCCTTCTCAGTAGCGGATTTGGACTCTGGCGCGACAACGTTCGATGCCAGCTCAATCGTGGTTCGCTACCTTGTCGATGCCAATGATAATGGTACCGACGATGACGGCTCGTATACAACGATCACACAAACGACGGTCGGCGCCGGTGCCGGCTCTGCCTTTGTGACAGGCGATGTTCCAAAAGGCGACCGTGTCTTTGTACAAGTTCAGGGAACGATTGCTGCAGGCGTGACAGATGCCTTTACAGACGATGTGACCCTCGTCGCTGAGGTCCGGAACCCAACCGCGTTCGCCAATGAAGCTTCTGGATCACCGGCTGCTGTGACAGCCGATACAGCAGGCGCCAACGTGCTCGAAGGCACCGCTCAGAACGTCCTGGCGGACGGGACCGGTGTTGCAGGTGCTGAAGGCGCAGGTGATGCGGACGGTTTGTACGCCGCCACGGGCGTAATCGAAGTCCAATCTCCAGACCTAACTGCTGAGAAAACCGTGACTGTGATCAAAGAACCTGGGATTGCCGATCCATTCGTGGCTTTAACGGATTGCTCTAGCGCCAGCGCTGAGACAGATGCCAAAGCTGTCCCCGGGGCTTGCGTCGAATATGTGATCGAAGTGGAGAATACAGGAGCCTCGGTCAGCGCCACAAACTTAGTCATCGACGACGTTCTACCGGAGAATGTCACGTTCGTCTCGGCGAGCCTGGCGACAACAACCACCACCGGCTTCGGCGATGACACTGGTATTGGCGGCGTTGGTCCGGTTCTCACCTTCCCGACCACACCTGTTGCAAGTGACTGCGATGGGACTGCATCTACTTGTGCTATTCAGCTATCGGACGCGATCCTTGATGCTGGTGAAGTCGGACAAATCGTGATCCGCGCATTGGTTAAGTAAACGCGCGGACCCAAGTTGAAGAACCCCCGCGGTCTTGTCGGCCGCGGGGGTTTTTTTATTTCTGCCCAACACCCGGCCTACCCATACGCATTCGCTATAAATATCTAAAATAACTGTATTTTTTCGACTAATCCATCAAATTTCATCGATTTGTAGGCATGGATGGTAACCATAGACCTCTAACGTCAACGCCATAAAGGCGGCTCCAGATCCGCCTGAATTTGAGCTTGCGGACAGGTCCTTAGAGACCCTGCCGCGTCATGGTGGAGATTTTGGAGATGAGCTTCGGGCGGAAGCACATCTATGCCGCTTTGCGGTGGCTCGCGGCGGCGTACGTGATGGTTGGGGCGATGACGGGATTGGCTCAGGCTGATCTTGGCGACCGCGTCAGCAACACCGCATACGTGACTCAACAAACCCCGAACGGCGTTTTGGTTCTCCCCACCAATACGGCAGAATTCACAATTGAAGCGCGCCGCACACCATCTGAAATTGAGTTCTTTCGAATCGTCGAGAACGTACCTGACGCCATATCCATCCAACTCAATGGCTCGGATTTCAGTCCATCTGGCGCGCTGGATGGGCCTTTTGCGTCATTCGATAACGTCCCTCTGCTTGGTCAAAAGACGCTGGATACGACACGTCCGGTCAGCTTAGTCCCAGCGCAAACCTATTTATCTGGCGAACTCATGGTGGTTCGGGTTGTGGACTTAGGACAGAATGGAAATAGCGATCGGATCGAAACGGTCGTCGTGACGGTGGCCGCAGACAATGGCGATACGATCACGCTCCGATTGTATGAGGACCAACCGAATTCGGGCCATTTCTACGGATTCTTCCCGAGCAGCGCGAGCCCGACTCTTCCCAATGATCGCACGATCACCGCCCCACAAGACACTCAGCTCACGGCCACTTATATCGACACATTTGACGCCACAGAAGTGTCGGTCGATACCGCATTGGTCGATCCCTTCGGTCGAGTCTTTGACAGCTTCACCGGCGAGTTGCTCGACCAAGTCCGCGTGACCATTATCGATGCCGCAACTGGCCAACCCGCCGAAATCATGGGATTGGACGGCAGCGGGACATTCCCCGCTACCGTCACGACGGGGACTTCGACTACCGACACGAGCGGGATTGCCTATCCCGCGGCTCCAGGTGTGTTCTTCTTCCCGATCTTATCTCCTGGAACCTACCGCTTAGTGGTTGAAGCGCCAGAGGGGTATGTTTTCCCTTCCGTTCGAGAAGAGAGCACGTTTGATGCCCTTCCAGAGGCTCCGTACGAAATTGATACTTTAGCATCTTATGGCCAAGTCTTCGAGGTCCAAACATCCGGTCCCGTGAATTTGGATATTCCCGTGGATCCAAATGGCGAACTGGTTGTGCGCAAACGCGCGTCGGACCAACAGGCCTCTGTCGGCGACTTTATCGGTTACACGGTGGATTTGGAGAATTCTGGCGCGGTTCCGGCCCCGTTCGCGCTGGTGGACACCCTACCGGCGGGTTTGCGCTATATGGCCGGCACGGCACGCCTTAATGGGACCCGCGTGATTGATCCTATCATCTCCTCAGACGGGCAGACCCTGACGTTTTCCGGTGGATTGGTGCTGCCGGATGAAACGGCACAGTTAACCTACCTCACGGCCGTCGGTCCTGGGACGCCGCTCGGTGAGGCGGTCAATCGAGCGGTCGCGGTTAACTCTAGTGGCGCCGCCCTCTCGAACCTAGCCGAGGCTGCGGTCTATATTGAGGAAGACTTGCTCACGTCCCGGCTGACAATTGTTGGGCGTGTTGCCGAGGCCGCGTGTAGACCCGATGATGATTGGGCGCGCAGCCTCCAAGATGGTGTTGGTGTCGGCGGTGTCCGGCTTTATCTCGAAACCGGACAATACGTCGTCACGGACGAAGACGGATTGTATCACTTCGAAGGCGTGAAGCCGGGGACCCACGTCGTACAAGTTGACGAAGCGACCTTGCCGAAGGGCTATGAACCGGTCGTCTGCGAAGAAAACTCTCGATACGCGGGCAGTGCCGTCTCGAAATTTGTCGATGCTCAAGGCGGATCAATCTGGCGCGCCAATTTCTATCTCAAACGCACCGCCGAGGCGGTCGATCCCGTCATCGAAGCTCAGCAACCAACATCTAGTGAAGAGCTCTATGACATTGCTTGGCTGGATGCCGAAACAAGCGTGGAGCCAGAATGGGTATATCCGCGCGAAGACCAAACACCGAATGGTCGGTCCATCAATCTGGGTATCAAACACGAACCCAATTCGAGTGTTCGATTGAATTTGAACGGCGTTCCGGTGTCTGGTCTCAACTTCGCTGGGCGCGAACTTTCAACAAATCGAACACTCGCAATGTCACGTTGGTCTGGAATCGATATTCAGCGCGGTGAGAATAAATTCGTGGCTGAAGTGATCACGGCTGACGGCGCAAAGCTGGCGCGCATAGAACGGTCCATCTGGTTCGTAGACAATGTCGACCAGGCGAAATTGGTTGATGATCAGTCCATCCTGGTCGCAGATGGACGCACAAAACCGGTCATCGCCGTGCGCCTCGAGAGCGCCTCCGGACACCCCGTGCATGAAGGCCGAATGGTTGAGGTCAGCGTGGCCGACCCCTATCGGCTGGCGCAAGAAGCCGAAGAAGAGTTCGAATCGCCCGTCGATGCCGGCTTTGCGGCGGTTTCCGGCCTTCGCGTCGGTGCCAATGGGACGGTTTTGGTCGAACTCGAACCGACGCTGGCGTCCGGACGCGCGCGCATCCAGATCCCGCTCGCTGACGACACGATTGAAGAACTCGATGTCTGGTTAGAGCCAGAGAAACGCGAATGGATTATCGTCGGTATCGCGGAGGCTGAGGGCTCTGCGGCGCGGTTTGAAGACTTAGAAGGACGCGCGCTCTCCGAGAAAAGCGCCGACGGCCGCCTCGCATTCTTCGTGAAAGGTGTGGTGAAAGGAGATTGGTTACTCACGGTTGCGGTCGACACCGCGAAACGGCGCGGGGCGCGAGATGGTGAAATCTTCGACGAAATCGATCCGAACGCCTATTATACGCTGTACGGTGATCGAACCTGGCAAGCCAACAATGCTGAGAGCCGATACCCTGTTTACGTGAAGCTGGAAAAGAACACGTTCCAGGCTGTGTTTGGGGATTTTGACACTGGCTTTACCGAAACGGATCTTGGCCGCTACTCGCGGCGGCTGTCAGGCCTCAAAGCCGATTATGAAAGCGAAAATGTCTCAATCACAGCGTTCGCCGCTGAAACCAATCAAACCTTCGTCAAAGATGAGCTGGCCGCCGACGGCACATCCGGTCCCTTCCGACTGAGCTCTGCGCCGCTTGTACGCTCTTCAGAGCTAATTACGATCGAAACCCGAGACCGCTTCCGTCCAGATGTCATACTAAGCCAGCGCTTGCTGAGCCGATACATCGACTATGAAATCGACTATACGACAGGAGAGCTCTTCTTCCGGCAGCCTGTGCCTGCAACGGACGCGACGCTCAATCCGAACGTCATCGTCATAGACTATGAAACATCCGAAGAGGGTGATCGGGGCGTGACGGCAGGTGTCCGCGCTGAAACCCGCATTGCCGACGGGAAGGTGGAAGCGGGTGTAACACTGATCCATGAAGAGGATGGCCGCACGCAAGGGGCCGAGGGTTCAAATCTCGCCGCGGTCGATGTCACCATGCACCTCTCCGAAAGCGTTGAGCTGCGTACAGAATTAGCATCCACCGAATCGGAGACCGAATCTGGTGGATCGGATGGTGAAGCTGTGATCATTGAGGCGACTCATCGCTCCGAAAAACTCAGCATCACCGGGTATTACCGAGCAGAGTCAGAAGGCTTTGGTCTCGGTCAGCAAGCGTCTTCGACATCAGCGATACGCCGGCTGGGCGCAGAGCTTAGCGCCGAGCTTGGCGTTGTCGACCAACAGACCAGGTCCGATCGCATGGTCCGCACCCTCGCGGCGCAGGCGTATACCGAGAGCAATCTTTCACAAGGGGCGCGGCGGACCGTGGCGGATGCTGTTCTGCAGCAAGATAGCCAAACCTTTGGTGCCAGCCTCGGGTTACGGACGGTGGCTGAAAATTTCGATAGCGCAGACGCGCCGCGCCAATCGGTACTCTTGCTCGCGGGCGCGCGCAAAACCTTTGTCGATCAGGGCCTCACCATCAGCGCGACACGCGAACAACCGGTTTCTGGGGGCGGGGCAAATGATGATGAATCTACACTTTTCCCCGGCCGAACAATTTTCGGGCTCGACAAAACCCTAGGCGCTCAAGCGACGGCGAACATTCGTCACGAAATCACCAATGGCGCCGCGGCGTCAGGTCAAAACACGGTCGCAGGACTCACGTGGCAGCCGCGCGGTGGGACGCAAGTCCGCGCGTCGACCGATATGATTACGAATGATAGCGGGCGCCGCATTGGGGCGACAGTCGGTGTCGATCAGATTTGGCAAATCAATCCAGCGTGGTCGGTCAGCGGTGGCTTAGCCCGGCGCGCCAACGTCGATAGCAGTGATGAACCGGTCGACGTCGCCCCAGACGCTGCATTGGGACCACTCGATGATGGTGTGCGCAGTCCGCTGACGAGCTCTGAGCAGTATTCGTCGGGCTATATCGGGGCCGCTTATCAAACTGAGGATATGGCCGGCTCTGCCCGCCTGGAGGCGCGTGAGAGTACATCCGGTCAACGATTGGTCGGCGTTCTGGGAGGCGCCCGTGAAATTACGAAGACACTCTCCTTCAGCGCCGCGGCGCGCCACCAAACGGAAACCCTGAATGAGCTCGGCAATCGTGAGCAAACGGATGTACGCGTCGGTCTCGCCATTCGGCCACGCGGTGAGGGGGTGGTGCTTTTGAATAGACTGGATGTCGGGCATCTTAACGAGGAAGGCGTTCAGAACCGATCCAAAATCGTCAACAATCTTGCGATGAATGCGATGGTTTCGAATCGAACACAGATGTCGATTTATCATGGCATCAAGCGCGTGGAGACGGATTTGGTCGACGCCGATGCGTCAGCGGTGACCCACCTGGTCGGCGGCGAGGTCCGTCATGACATCACGAAACACATCGACTTTGGACTTCAGTCGACATGGTCTTACAACAACGCGACGGAGACGGGTGAGTGGTCTTATGGTCCAAGTCTTGGATTTAGCCCGGACAAGAATATTTGGATCAGTCTTGGCTGGAACGTCAAAGGCTTTTCCGACCAAGATTTTGAAGCGGCCCGGCACAAAGAGCGTGGTCCATATATAAAACTCAGAGCGAAATTCGATCAGGACACTGCTAAGGGATTAATAAGTGCGTTGGGCTTGGGCGCAGAATAGCGTTTAAAATCCGTAGGATACATTGAACTTCCAAATCGTATCGAAATTGTCGTTATTGTTTGGCGGGTTCTCTTCATAGGCAAGTTCATAAGTCATGCCGGCCCGGATGGCTTCGGTCAGCGTGGTGCTGATCTGCGATCGCGATGACACAGAAGTGCTGGGTTCAGACAATGTGACTTTGGAATTGTGCGCGAGACGCCAGTCTTGCGTTAAGTTCCAATGCGTATCCATCGCGCCATAGAGCACCCAGTCGGCATCTTCCTCGCCCGTCTCGGTGAATCGCGAGTATCGGTATCCGGGCCCAACTTCTCCGCGCACTGACCTGTTTTCCGCTTGCAAGAAATAGTACCCCGCGCCTGCGCCCGCAAAAGCGCGGTATTCAAAGCCGAGGAATTCGTCGCCCTCATAAGACGCACGCAGATAGCCAAACACATCATCGGTCCAAAGCGTATCCAATTGATAGGATGTTCCCCAATTCTCTTGGTTGCGAATCCCATTCGCCTCGCCGGTATTCGCATAAGCCTCAACCCGATGAATGTTCGCTTGACGTTTCATACTCGCATTGAGCCGCGCACCAAAATTAGACGTCTCCGTATTTCCGTCTGTCCGGGCTGCATTGAGATCAAGGCTGCCCGCGACATTCTCCAGGAAGCTCCATTTTTGAGATTCGGGCTGGGTTCCTGTCACGACGAGCGCTTCCACACGCAAGGGCTCCGTTGGTTTTGTTAGTTCGACCAAAAGCGCGTCGATCGCGGCGTGGTCGTCTGGAAAAGCGAGTTTGGCAGCGTTCACGACCGCTTCAAGCTGCGCTAAGTCTTCGAGACTGACTGCGGCGGAAAGCATGCGTCGGGCACCCTCAGGCAATTCCGCTGGAACTGTCTGGTTGATGTCTGCTGGTAGCGTAATTGGAACAGGGGCTAAAACCGCGTCGAGCATGGCGGAAACTCTACTTTAAATCATTTCGGAAGGCCTGAATCGTCTGACGGGTACAACTGAGATGATCAAGCGCAGCTGAAGCTTTCTGACACCAAATTCTTTTCAAACTGGTTAGCGCGATAGTCAGAGCTTGACTTGCGCCGCCCTGCCGCGCACGACACGCCGCATGGCACAGGTCAAAATATGTGGATTGAGCGATACAGCGCATATCCGTGCAGCGGCAGAGGCCGGTGCGGATTGGGTGGGCTTTGTGCTCTATCCTAAGAGTCCACGCAATGTCCTCGGCGATGGCGATGACCCACTTGATGAGGTGATTGGTCTTTCGGAGTTCGCGCAAGACCTTGGCTTGCTTTCGGTGATATTATTGGTCGATCCGGATGAGGACCTGTTCGATGATGTCCTGCACGAGGTGGAGCCTGATGCGATCCAATTGCACGGCAAAGAAACGCCGGACCAAGTTTTACGTTGGTGGCGCGATTGCGCCGGGATCTGCGAACTTTGGCGCGCGGTTAGCGTCGCCAATGAGTCAGACCTGGAGGATTTAGATCAATGGCGCGTGGACCGGTTTCTGATCGATGCAAAGGCGCCCGACGACTCCGACCGCCCCGGCGGTAATGGCGATGCGTTTGACTGGAGCTTGCTCGACGATTTCGATCCTGGTGCGCCGTGGCTGCTTGCCGGCGGCCTAACGCCTGACAATGTCGAAGAAGCGGTAAGTGCGACAGGTGCGACCGCGGTTGATGTTTCCTCTGGCGTCGAAAGCGCGCCCGGCTTAAAGGACGAGGACTTGATCCGGGCGTTTATCGACGCTGCCAAATCTGCTTAGAGAGCACCATCATGGATTTGCGAAATACTTGGGACCAATGGCCCGATGAAAACGGTCGCTTTGGCGATTTTGGCGGACGTTATGTCGCCGAAACGCTGATGCCTTTGATTCTGGATTTGGAAAAAGAGTATCGCGCGGCGAAACAAGATCCGGCCTTTGCGGCGCAGATGGATGATTTGTGGGCGCATTATGTCGGCCGCCCCAGTCCGCTTTATTTCGCTGAGCGCCTTACCGAGCATGTTGGCGGCGCTAAGATCTATTTCAAACGTGATGAGCTGAATCATACCGGCGCGCACAAAATCAACAATTGCCTGGGACAGGTTCTGCTAGCGATGCGGATGGGGAAAACCCGTATCATCGCTGAAACAGGGGCCGGACAGCACGGCGTCGCCACCGCGACAGTTTGCGCTCGCTTCGGATTAAAGTGTGTCGTCTTCATGGGCGAGACCGATGTGGAGCGTCAAAAGCCGAACGTCTTCCGCATGAAACTCTTGGGCGCTGAAATCGTCCCTGTTTCTTCGGGGACTGGAACGCTCAAAGACGCGATGAATGAGGCGCTTCGCGACTGGGTGACGAATGTCGAGAACACTTTCTATTGCATCGGCACGGCTGCGGGGCCGCACCCTTATCCAGAATTGGTCCGCGATTTCCAAAGTGTCATCGGCAAAGAAGCTCGCGCACAGATCTTAGACCGTGAAGGGCGCTTGCCGGATGCGGTCATGGCTTGCATTGGCGGCGGGTCTAACGCGATCGGCTTGTTCCATCCGTTCATTGAAGACGAAACGGTGCGCTTGATCGGTGTCGAGGCCTCAGGACATGGCATTGAGACGGGGCAACATGCCGCTGCGCTCAATGGAGGCGCGCCGGGTATCTTGCACGGCAATAAGACCTACCTCCTGCAAACGGATGATGGTCAGATTATTGACGCTCATTCGATTTCGGCGGGCTTAGACTACCCTGGTATCGGACCTGAACATAGTTTCTTGCGGGACACCGGGCGGGCCGAATACCTTACCTGTACAGACAAAGAAGCCTTAGAGGCCTTCCAATTGTGTACGCGCCTCGAGGGTATCATTCCCGCCCTAGAGCCGAGCCATGCTTTGGCCCGCGTCGGCGAAGTGGCGGAGGCTTTAGGCACAGAGGGTTTGATGATCCTGAATATGTGTGGGCGAGGTGACAAAGACGTGTTCTCTGTCGCTGAGGCTCTAGGTGTCGATATATAATCTACCGATTTTGATAGATTTTTGTAGATCTATTGAATTGAATAGACATTATTACATCTATCGCTATACATAGATGTATGGATAATCGTACGGATTACTATCTCATCCTCGCCGATATCAAAGGCTCCACGCATCTTTCGCCGAAAAAGAGCGCGGCGCTGATGGAGCAATTGCTGTTGCAACTCGAGCGGCAAAACCAGAAATATCGCTCAGAAATCATCTACCCGCTCGAAGTGAATTATGGGGATGAGTTCGCGGGCCTCTTTTCTAAGCCACGCGCGTTCTATCAAATCATCTCGGACATTCGCGATGCCTTGCGCGGCACGGCGGAGTTTCGGTTTGTCACGGCGCATGGCCGAATTGGCTATGCTGGCGGCACCATCCGAGAAATGGGTGGTCCTGTGTTCGAGACGGCCAGCCGGTCCCTTTCGCAACTGAAAAAGAAGCGCCAGTTCAGCGAATGGCAGATTTCCGATGATGCAACCAATCTCGCTTTAACCGCGATGACCAACGCCGCTGCGACTCTGATCGACGGCATGACGCCCTATCAGCACATCGTCTACATGTTCGAGAAGGCCGGATTAAAAGGTACTGAGATTGCAACAAAGCTAGGAAAAAACCCACGATCTGTCTCGAATGCGAAGAAGACAGGACACTCAAAAACCGTTATCCAGATCGAACAAGCGATGGATGCAATATTAGGTTTGGTTGGCGGCGAAACAGAACATGGTTGATGTCATTTATCTTGGATTGATCGTCGTCACGTTCTTCTTTGCATTTGTCCTTTCAACCTACCTCATTCGCGCCGGCATCCCGAAGCTGGAATCTGACTACGCCGAGACGAAAACGCTTGAGACGGACCCGCTCGCGTCTCTAATTCGAGAAGGTAGACTGCCAGAAAGCTCGCGCGCGGGCCGGATCTTCGATTTGAAATCGACAGGGTTTTGGATTGGCCTCGCCGAAACCGTATTGATCTTCATTCTGGTATTTGCAGGTGCGTTTAGTGCGCTCGCCATTATTATTGGGGCGAAGCAATTTGTTCGCAACGAGAAGATCAATCTCATACCATCCTATTATCTCCTAGGCACGCTCGCCAACCTCTGTATCGCTGTCTTATTCGCCTTACTGGCGAAGTATTTTTTGTCCGATTTCTCCATTTACCTAGCGGATATGTGGGGTGTTGCAGATGCAGCGGTTGACTTGGGCTCGCAGACGCAGGAAGGGGCGTGAATGTCTGACATGGAACTCACGCTTTACCGCATCACTTGCCCGCGCCAGAGGGTCGCCCGCGCGATCGCTGACGAGGCGGTGGAGTCTCGCGCCGCAGCGTGTGCCAACATCGAGGGCCCAATGGCGTCGACCTATCGCTGGAAAGGTGTGGTCGAACAGGCGTTTGAATTCATCTTATGGCTGAAAGCACCGGCCGAAAATTTCGCAAAAATCGAAGCGATCGTACGCGAGCATCACCCCTATGATGTGCCCGCAATTGTTGCCCTGGGCTGCACACAGGTAAATGCGCCGTATGCTGCATGGGTTAAAGAAAACACGGATCCTGCCTGAATGCCGACATCCCGAATAGTAGCGCGTTTTGACAAGGTTAAGGCCGAAGGCCGCGCCGCCTTGGTTTCTTATCTTATGGCGGGCGATCCCGATCTTGAGAATTCTTACCAATCCTTGTGCGCTGTGCGCGATAATGGTGCCGACGTAATAGAGCTCGGCGCGCCGTTTACGGACCCAATGGCGGACGGCCCCGCGATACAGAAATCAGCGCTGCGGGCACTCGCGAATAAAACCACTTTGAGCGACGTTCTCGCCCTTGCCAAACGGTTCCGCGAGACAGATCAAGAAACACCGCTCATTCTGATGGGTTACGCCAATCCGGTCCATACTATGGGCTACCGCGAATTTGCCGCCGCCGCCGCGGACGCGGGTATCGATGGTACCATTTTGGTGGACCTGCCACCGGAAGAAGATCAACCGATCCGCGAGGCTTACGCCGAGCACAGTCTTTCAGTGATACGTCTCGCGACCCCAACCACGGATGAGAACCGAATGGCGAAAGTCGCCGAAGGGGCGAGTGGTTTTCTTTATTATGTTGCCGTGGCCGGCGTGACCGGCGCAGGGTCGGCGGACCCGGAGGATATCCGTGCAGGCGTCGAGCTGGCACAACGGGTTTCGGGGCTGCCTGTATGCGTAGGATTTGGCATCAAAACGGGTGACCAAGCCGCTGCGATGGCGAAAATTGCAGATGGGGTTGTCGTGGGATCTGCTTTTGTGGAACATGCAAGACTTGCAACTGTGGCCAACACGCCACAGATTACGGCAGAGAAAATGGGCCAGTTGGCCCTCGAGCTAAGTACGGCGCTAAAGGGTGGAGTGCCAGCCTAACACAGTCCTGAGTGGGACGGAGGGATCGTAACGCGATGAATTGGCTGACAAATTTCCGAACGCCAGGCCTCAAAGGTCTGCTGTCAGGCAACAAGAAAGACACTCCGGATAATCTCTGGGTGAAATGTCCGACATCGGGCGAATTGGTCTATCGATCAGACCTAGAGGACAGTTGGTATGTCACCCCCGCAGGCGCGCATTTGCGAATTTCGCCGCGGCGGCGCTTCCGGCTATTCTTCGATCATGAGCGCTGGGAGCCGATCCCATTGCCGCCTGTTCCGAACGATCCCCTAAAGTTCAAAGACGACAAAGCCTATCCGTCTCGGATCAAAGGCGCGAAGACCAAGATCGCTAAACGCGATAAAGAAGAGGCGCCGGATTCCGGCAGCGTCCCGCCAATCGCGCAAGATGACTGCATGGCCGCAGCTTTTGGCAAAGTGAACGGAAATCCAACCGTAATCCTGGTCCAAGACTTCGCTTTCATGGGCGGCTCGCTCGGTATGGCGGCCGGAGAAGCGTTTATTGCGGCCGCTCAGATGGCGGTTGCGCGCAAAGCGGCGTTCGTGATTTGCACAGCATCGGGCGGCGCACGGATGCAAGAAGGCACTCTGTCTTTAATGCAAATGCCGCGCTCGACCTTGGCCATTCAAGAAGTCAAAGAAGCTGGGCTGCCTTACATCGTGGTTCTGTGTGACCCAACCTCAGGCGGCGTCTCTGCGTCTTATGCCATGCTCGGCGACGTCCATCTGGCCGAACCCGGTGCGATGATCGCGTTCTCTGGTCCGCGCGTGATTGAGCAAACCATTCGCGAAAAACTGCCCGAAGGCTTCCAACGATCTGAATTCTTGCGCGAGAAGGGCGCGGTCGACATCGTGGTGGACCGTCGCGAGTTGAAAGCCACGCTTTCAAGATTGCTCAGCCACCTGATGCCGACGCGCGCAGCGGCGGACAAAGACGTTTCCACCCTGCCGGTCGAAGCGCCCTCGGCGGATGCGCCCGCACCGCGCGCAAGCAAGGATTGAGCATGGACTCCGCGGCACTTACCGCGGCCTTAGCCAAATTCGAAGGACTCTATCCGGAAACGATTGAGCTCTCGCTCGGACGGATTGAAGACGTCCTGAAAACGCTTGGGCGGCCACAAGACAAACTTCCCCCGACCATCCATGTGGCGGGCACCAACGGCAAGGGATCGACCTGCGCCTATTTGCGGAGCATGGCGGAGCAGGCTGGCCTAAAGGTTCATGTTTATACTTCGCCGCATCTCGTGCGGTTCAACGAACGCATTCGTTTGGCTGGGGAATTGGTCGAAGATGATGCGCTGATTGCATGGATCGACCGGGTCTATGACGCCCTTGAAGGGCGCCCAATTACACGCTTCGAAGCAACCACGGCGACGGCGATACTGGCCTTCAGTGAAATTCCCGCAGATTTGCTGATCTTAGAAGTGGGTCTCGGCGGACGGTTTGATGCGACAAACGTGATGAACACACCGGCGCTCAGCGTGATTACACCCGTCGATTTCGATCATAAGCGATTTTTGGGGTCAGACCTTGCCGTTATTGCCGGTGAGAAAGCGGGCATTATCAAATCAGAACGGCCGGTCGTGTCTGCTATTCAAGCGCGCGTTTGCGGCGAAGTCATCGCGCGCAAAGCTGAAGACTTAAATGCGCCGCTGACCGTGCTGCGCATGGAAGACATTCAAAAGGTCCCTGAGCGAGTGGCGCTTCCGGGAACGCACCAGCGCTACAACGCTGCGCTTGCGGGCTTGGCGATGCGCACCTTAGCCGTTCCGAAGATCGACGAAACCGCCATCTGGGAAGGGGCGCAAGAAGCCGTTTGGCCAGCCCGGATGCAGCTTTTGAAGGATGGTTCAGTGACGCGTATGGGCGGCGGCGCTGAGGTTTGGTTGGATGGTGGACACAATCCACATGCTGCCACGGCGATTGCCGAACTCCTGCGTGAAATGGGCGGACGAACGGTTATGGTCGCTGCGATGATTGCCAGCAAAGATCATGGCGGCTTCTTTCACTCGTTTAAAGGTGCCATCGAGGCGGTTCATACCCTGCCTAACGCGCCTGGCCATGCCGGGGCGGAGCCTGAGGCCCTCGCCGAAACCGCGCGGGCTTTTTTACCGCAAGCCCAAGCGCATGCATCGCTTGAAGATGCGATGAAAGCTGCGACGGCAACACAGCCTGATCGAATTTTGATTGGTGGCTCTCTTTACCTCGCAGGCGAGGTTTTAGCCATGAATGGTCAATTGCCAGTCTAAATTTCTTTTCCTCGAACGAGCTGATACAAAAATGGCAATGGCCATATCACAAGGAACAGATTCGGGATCCACCACATCGGGTCAAAGTCAGCCAGAATCGCCCAATACGCAATCGCCATCAGTCCTGCGCAAACGGTTAGCGTCAGAGAGACCGTCGCCATGATCTTCCAGTTCGGCTGGCCGGCGCGCTCCATACGCAAGGCTGCAAGCCCCGTCACAGAAAACAAGATGTCGATTGGAAAGAATGACCAATTCCAAGCGACAACGCGGGCATCATAATAATCTTTGAACAACCAATCGCCTGGAATGTTCAAAAGCCCGATCGCCATGGCGGCGGTTATCACCCAGTAGAGGATCATCCCGATATCGGTGAACAGCATGAATTTGCGTCGGATCATCGCGAGGGCTTCCTACGCGTTCTTGATACTCAGCCCGCCATCCACGGGGATGACCACGCCGTTCAAGTACGATGCAGACGGTAGACAGCACGATAGCGTGATGTGGGCAACCTCTTCGGGAATACCATAGCGCCGCAGCGGCACGCGTCGTTTTGCGAAGATCACTTTGTGCTCATCAGGGATCTCGGCATTGATATTTGTCTCGATCGGTCCCGGGCAAATACAGTTACAGGTAATCCCATCGCGTCCGAGATCGTTGGCCATCGCGCGCGTGAGGCCAATGACACCGTGTTTGGCCGCAACATAAGGGCCGTTGCCTGGTGTCGCACCAAGACCTTCAGTTGAAGAGATATTGACGATCCGGCCGCCCGTTTCTGTTTTCAACAAATGCGGTAATGCCGCCCGGATAAGGCGTTGATGCGCCGTCAGCATGACATTGAGACTGTCATGCCAGATGTCTTCATACTGATCTTCAGAGGGATGCGCGAGGCGGGCAAACCCTGCATTGTTGATCAGGATATCAAGCCCGCCAAATGCCTCTACCGTGTCTGCAACCGTTGCCTTTAACGCGTCGTGATCCGCGACATCCAGTGCACGCGCTTTGACGGAAGCGGATCCAGCGCGTCTAATCTCTTCAGCCACAGCTTCTACGCCTGTCGCATTCAGATCGGTCGCCATGACATTGGCACCCTCCCGCGCGAACAAATGCGCCGTCGCTCGGCCCATGCCGCTGGCCGCCCCGGTGATCAAAACCGTCTTGCCCGCGACAGAGCGATCTAGATGTTGATAGGGTTTCATGCTGGCCTCCTTAAGGTTTCGCTCAGGCTAACGGCTCGGCGATCTGATTGAAGCCCCGCCGTCGGGCAAAGGTGCAAAGAAAAACCCGCGTCTTTCGACGCGGGCCTTGATCTTTCGCAAGCTGCCAGGGCTACATGAAGCCTTTAAACTTGTCTTTGAAGCGCGAGACACGGCCGCCACGGTCAAGGTTCGCATTGCGGTCACCTGTCCAAGCTGGGTGAGAGCTAGAGTCGATATCCAAGACCAGCTTGTCGCCTTCATTGCCCCACGTGGAGCGGGTTTGGTATTCGGTTCCATCAGTCATGACGACAGTGATGAAGTGATAATCTGGATGGCCTTCGGCTTTCATCGCGGGGTGCCTCTTTGAGTCTGTTGCGGGACGATTGCTGACCGGCCCTGAAATCTCGAAAGCGCGGACATACAGGAAGCATGCTGCAAGCGCAAGCCAAATGAGTCATCTCTACCGGCGGATCTGACAGTGGCGGCACTCGGTCGGGGTTGCTTGAATCGGTTCCTGCATACGGAGGTCACATCATGCGCCGATTAAGTTGGGTTGGACTGAGTTTTCTAGCGGCGGCAATTGTGGCGCCGATGAGCCAAGCCGAGGACATGCATTTGCGATATATCACGCTGTATGATGGCGGTTGGTACAATATCGATCCAATTGAGCTGCATTGGAAAACCCCGGACGGCGATAAAAAGTCGAAAAAGCTGGGCGCCAAAATCGGAAAAGGCGAAGCTCTTTGTTATGACCTCAAGAAAGATGGCGACATCCCGACTGGGTCGCAAGTCTGGTTAGTTGCCAAGATTGAGGCAGGTGAAACCAAAAGCTGCAAAAAAGACCGCAAGCATATCTACGATGAGGATAGCGATGCTATCTGGTGGCTCGAAATGTGGGGCGGCACGCTGACCGAAAATCGGTGTCAGAACGTCTCTGACAAAGATGAGTGGTACACGCCCGACACCACCATCAAAGGCAATTCGAATGCGTGTGATTAAGGACCCCCAAATGATGAAACGTCTCTTTTCAGGCGCGAGCTGCGCGCTTGCCGCCTTTATGCTGGCGCCAGCCGCCTCCGCCACTTGCGACATCACGCAGACCCGTTGCTGGATTAATGGCGGCAATTGCAACATCGAGTTCAAAAACAAAACCGGTGATTCCGGTGGCTCCGACGGCAGCTCCAATCTGAACCAGACCTCGTCCGCACAAACGATCACCGTCAAAGCCAAAGACTCGAGCGGCGACAAAACCGGCAATAAGCTCAATATTTATGCCGGCGCCAGCAGCACGATGAACATCGAGAAGAAATACAAAAAAGGCTTCGAAAAAATCCAAATTTCTTCAACAGATTTGAAGGGCGTGAATTCGTCTACGATGTCGTGTGAAGAAGTGATTGCAGTGCTTGAAGGCAACGGCACCTGTAAGGTCTTTCACGGCGCGGTGACCAATAGCGCCAGCGCCATTGCGTGGTATCTCGGCTATCAATGTGATGGCGGCAATGTTGGCGGTCCGACGGATGCCTCGGCTCGTTAGGCCTGATCGTCAGCTACACCGGAGGCCAGCTCCGGGTCGAGATAGTCGGCTGTAATGCGCTTGTCTTTGCGATCGAGGCGCCAGGAATACAGAGCGAAAGCGAACCAGCTCAAATGGAACAAAACACCGCCCATTAATGCAAACCAGCCTGGAATCGGACCCACATGTGCGCGATGGAGGAACTCGCTCCAAGACGTTACATCCGAAGGATGCATGCCGATTTTGGCATAATAAGCGACCCCTTGGATCGCGAACAGCCAGCCATAGTTCCGGCGCAGCCTCCGACCAATTGCGCGCATCGCTGAAATGCGGTGCCGCGGACGCAAATAATCATCCGACAGAGCAGTGCCTTTATCGAGCGGGATCTGAGCGCCGCGACCTCTGAGGATCGGCACATAATTGGTGATTTCGATCATCCGGGCTCGAAACTTCCAGACGTAGAAGTAGCGGTACCGACGCGCTTCTAAGATCAGAAACATCGCAGATAACAGTCCAACAAGGACAATCGGAAGCGGCGATGCCTGCTCATTGGCAAAACTGACGGAGAAGGCAATCCCGGTCGAAACCACCGCCCAATTGGTCGTCATATCGAGCCGCTGGCGCCAAATGGTCGAGCGATAGACTTCAGCGCGATATAGGTGTGCAAGCGCGCCAACTTCTGCGCTGCCGCAAATCGCTTCTGGCGGGTCCTGATCCGGGTCCATCATGTTCATTGATATAATCTAATTTGCTTAACCGCCAATTGCCTTCAACCGGGGTCCGCAATAGCCAAGCTCGAGAATGGCGCGATAGCCATCCAATACACGCCGAACATCTCTTGTATCGGAGTCGTTTTCTATGGCTCTTACGCGGCTGAGCAGTCCCTTTCGATCGCCGGAAATGCGGGCTTTCCAGAACGCATATCTCAAGCTCTGGGGTGCGTCGGTGCTTGCGATGGCATCTGCAAGCAATTCGCTATCACACCGTACCATGGCAAGCTCTGCTGCAGCATGAGCCAAGACTGGGCGTTCAAATTTCGATGCGCTTTGGGATAAAGCGAGCAAAGCGTGGTTTAACTTTAGCGCGTTGGTCTGATCTTCATCTGCCAATCTTTTACCTGCTGAAAGAAGCACGTCTGAGCGTCCTGTATTAAGCGGGCGGTCGCGACGTTCCGCAGCCTCGATTAAGCCATCTATTCCACGCGAGCGAAGAATGGGCTCGGCTTTTTGCCAGCCATAATCAGGATACGATATCGGGAGGGTCAGATCCTGTCCAAACCGCGATTGCCAATACGATAAAAGATCAGGATCGCCGGATAGCTGAGCAATTTCGAGAAATGCCGGCCCCAATCTTTGTTGTTTCTCTGTCGGGAGTAGCAGCGTAGCTGACCAAGCTGCATCTAAAACGCATGCGGCTTCGATCTTTGCGCAATCATCCTGTTGGGCCTGAACCGATACCTGTCCGAACATTACGATGAGGAGAAGTAAAAATACACGTCCCATCCTGGCCGCTTAGCAGCTCGGATCTGAACGAAACCTGAGTAAAACTCTAAAAAACAGCCGGCTAGCCGCGACCACGATACGGCGCCACGCCAGTCTCGGGGACGTATAGCCCGTCAGGAACAGGTCCCGTTTGCCAAAACACATCGATCGGGATGCCGCCACGTGGATACCAATATCCGCTAATCCGAAGCCAACGTGGTTCGAGCAAAGTCGCGATCTCTTTGCCAACGCGCAGCGTGCAGTCTTCGTGAAAACCGCCATGGTTGCGGAAGCTGGTTAGGAAGAGTTTTAGGCTCTTGCTTTCAACGAGCCAATTTGCAGGCGCATAATCAATCACAAGGTGGGCGAAATCAGGTTGGCCAGTCACCGGGCACAAGGAGGTAAATTCCGGAGCGACAAAGCGCGCCAGGTAAAGCGTGTCCGCATGAGGGTTGGGAACACGCTCCAACGTCGCCTCGTCCGGTGAGGCCGGAGACCCGATCTGTTTCCCGAGCTGGTCTAGTCCTGAATAGATGTCCTTATCCGTCATATCAGCCCCCGATGGTAGGGATTAGGTCAAACCGCATACCAATATAGAGGAAATAGCCCGCCAGCAGAATGCCGCCTTCCCAACGTGCAAGTTTTCGACCGGTGAAAACAAACACGAAGAGCAAAACGAGCGACAAGACCAAGGCGCTCATATCCGTCCAAGTGACCATGCTGGCCGCTTGACCAAACTGCATGGCGGCGATCTCCAATGGCAGGCCCGGTGCGCCCGTCTCGATCAGAGAGAACGGGAAGACAATCGCCGATACGCCAAGAATTCCGAGAATATTGAACACATTGGACCCAAGCACATTGCCAAGTGCGACATCGGCCTTGCCTTTGCGCGCGGCCATTACAGACGTCACCAATTCGGGCAGGCTGGTGCCGATCGCGACGATAGAGATACCAATCACTGTTTCAGAGACACCGAGCATGCGGGCCGCGTCCGAGCCACCTTCAACCAAAAACTTCGCCCCGAATATAACACCAATGATACCACCAATCGTCAGCAGGATAGACATCCAGACTGGGTCATCGTGATCAAATTCCTCTGCCTCGCCTTGGTGCATTTCCCCAGCAGCATTGTTCGCGCGGCGATCCAGTATGACCGAGGCGACAAGATAGATGACGAGTAGGGTCGTAAATGCGATCCCGATCGTACGGTTAAACCCGTCGATCCAAACCACAAACGCAAATAGAGCCGTGACGAGGACCATGAAAGCGCCATCCCGGGCCAGCGCTTTCGGGTCGGTCGTAATTGCCTTCACGAACGCCGCGGCGCCGATAACGAGCATAATATTGGCCACGTTCGACCCGATGACATTCCCGATGGATAGACCCACAGCGCCTTCGCTGAGCGCTTCCAGGCTTGTCACCAATTCTGGAAGACTGGTCCCAAATCCCACCAGGGTCAGACCGATCACCAATTCCGACATCCCAACTTTACGGGCAATCCCGACAGATCCTCTGACCAGGGATTCCCCACCCGCAAAGAGCAGGACGAATCCGCCAAGAATCAAGAGGGTCATCATCATTTGGTCTGGCTCCTAAAAACCTGGCGCTCATATGGACGCACTTGCCAAGAAGTCCAAGCGGGTAAATGATTTCTAAGCTTAGGAACAGCCCTCGGGGGAAACACAATGCAGCTTCGTACCATATGCCTCAGTCTTTGCATCGCCTTGGCGTTGCCCGCCTGTGCGGTCAACGTAAACGTCAACGACACGCAACTCTTAGGGTCTTCAGAAACCGCAGAAGACCGCGTCCGCAACGTATTGTTTGCGCAACAAGCCGCCTGGAATAATGGAGACATAGATGGTTTTATGAACGGGTATTGGGTCTCAGATAACCTTCGCTTTGCGTCTGGCGGCACCGTAACGAGGGGATGGCAGGCCACCCGCGATCGATATCATACGAATTATTCTGATCGCAGCTTGATGGGTGAACTCACGTTCGACGATTTGGAAGTGAATATGCTCTCCGATGACGCGGCCGTGGTCCATGGTGCCTGGGCCCTGAAACGTGAAAACGATCGTCCGTCGGGTTTATTTACTTTGGTTTTTGAAACCGTGAATGGCGAGTGGAAGATTGTCAGCGATACAACGACTTCGGCGAACTGATCATGAATAGTCTGCGCATACGGCAATTGGTTTTCGCCTCAAATGACCATGATGATATTGAAAAACTTCGGCACGTACTTGGACTTGGTGCAGGGTTTGTCGACCCCGGCGTGGCCCTCTTTGGCTTGACGAATGGCGTCTTTGCGCTCGGTGATCAATTTCTCGAAGTTGTCGTTCCAACCCAGCCTGACACAGCTGCCGGACGCTTCATGGCGCGCAGCGGAGGTATTGGCGGTTATATGGCAATTTTCCAGGTCGATGACCTGAAACGCGCACGTGACACGGCCGACGCGCTCGGTCTGCGCCGCGTGTGGAATATTGACCAACCGGATATCGCGGCCAGCCACTTGCATCCCGCCGATATCGGGGCGGCTATCGTTTCAGTGGATCAGGCGACTCCCGCCGCATCATGGCGTTGGGGCGGGCCGCATTGGACGGAAAATGCTGTCCCAGGTGGGCTCATTCAGCTTGATGTGGCCGCGATCTCTCCGAGAGGCATGAGTACCAGGTGGGGGAAAATTCTCGGCGTCCCCGCCGTGAACACCGGAGCCGAGACCTACGAGATCAAGACCCAAGACGGTCCGATTTGTTTCTCGCCTGGCGATCGAGACCATTTACGGTCCTACACGCTGGCGCTTCCCGAAATGGACGGTTGCCTCGCGCGCGCCGCGGCGCTTGGGTGGCACGTCGACTCCGACGCATTTGAGTTCGCTGGTGTGACACTGCGTCTAACAGCGATTGATCCTTTGGCGTAGCGCGCTAAAACCGCTGTTCGAGATTTACCCAGGGGATCACAAGGGTTTAGTTGATGAAGCAAGGCACGCTTGATCTGGAGACCAGCCACTCACCGCTCGAACGGGCGATTGAGGGCATTCTCTTTCGAAATTTCATTACCGGCTTGATTATCGTCAACGCGGTTATCCTTGGTGTGCTGACCTATGAGAGGTCTATGCCGAGCGAGTTCGTAGCCTCTTTGAGCTGGTTCGATCGGGCAGTGACCGTCATCTTCGCGATCGAGATTCTAATGAAGCTGGTCGTATATCGATTGAATTTCTTCCGATCGGGATGGAATTGGTTCGATTTCATCGTCGTCGGCGTTTCCCTCATCCCGGGCGGTGCGGCCTTCTCCGTTCTGCGTGCGATGCGGGTGCTGCGAATCCTACGACTGCTGCACATCGTCCCGATGATGCGGCGAATTACCGAAGCGCTGCTGAACGCATTGCCCGGCATGGGCGCGATTCTCGCAGTTTTAGCGCTGCTCACTTATGTCGGCGCCGTCATGGCGACCAATCTATTTGGCAACACCGACAATCCGGAAGTCTTACAGCTTTTTGGGGATCTTCCGAGCTCAGCCTATTCGCTGTTCCAAGTCATGACGATGGATGGATGGCGGTTTGAAGTCGTCCAAAAAGTTGTCGATGATGGAAACCCCTACGCCCCGCTCTTCTTCTTGATCTTCATTTTCATTGCTAGCTTCGCCGTCTTGAACTTATTCATCGCTTTAATCGTCGATGCGTTAGCCGCGGAACAACGCGCCGCAACTGATGACCACCTCGATGACATTGAAGAGGGAATGGATGAAGAGTTTAGCGATGCCGACAAAGAACGCGACGAGATCATTCTAATGCTGCAAGATCTCAAGAAAGAGATTGCCGAGCTGAAAGCCTCAAAATCTGGTGAGCCCACATAAAAGCCCCGCCAGCGGGGGAACTGGCGGGACCGGCTGAGAAGCTTTTCATCGTGGGCACGCGCTTCTCAGTGTTTGTGTGTGATCGGGCTTAGCCGGCTGGCAGCAGTACCGTGTCGATCACATGAATAATTCCGTTTGACGCAGAGACATCCGCAGCAATCACGTTCGCGGAAGACGCTGGCGCCGTTAGAACTACACCATCTGTACCATCAACAGCCAAATCACCATTTAGTGTGCTCGCGGTAATTTGCTGACCAGCGAGATCCGCAGACTTGATTTTAGCGCCTGCAATCACGTGCAGTTTCAAGACACCCGCGAGCGCATCCTTATTTTCTGGTTTGAGCAGCGTTTCTACGGTACCAGCTGGCAAAGCCGCAAACGCTTCGTCGGTTGGCGCAAACACAGTCAGAGGACCATCGCCCTTCAAAGCGCCGACAAGGCCGGCAGCTTCAGCGGCAGCCAAAAGTGTTGAGAAAGAGCCAGCAGCAGCAGCCGTATCGACGATGTCGGCTTTTGCCTTTGTATAGCCTTCACCAGCGACCGCTGTCGTATAGCTAGCGTTTACGCGATGCGCATCTTGCTTAGAAGCGCATTGATCCGCGACAGCAGGGGCCGCGAGGAGACTTGCAGAGAGGATGAGAGAAGCGAGTTTCACGAGGAAATCTCCATTTGAAATTACGACCCGAACCATATCGGCGTCATATTAACTACGGTATCGTATATAAAATAGATTTCTGAATGACTCGATTTTAATGTTTCAATTTTCCGCGACCTTAACCCGCATGTCAGTATCGCTCATTCACAGGGGTCACAAATACGCGCTATAGGTGTGTACATGTCCCTTTGGCAGCGCCTCATCGAAAGCGGAAAACGCTTATTTGACGTAGACGTGGTGGAAGACCCCGTCCCGGCAGACTTGGATTGTGCACCCGACCCGAACGATGTCGGTTTCACCGCCGCCGTGGTTGGTCTCGGCGCTAAGATGGCAAAGGCCGATGGCCGCGTCACCGATGATGAAATTATGGTCTTCTCGCGGGTCTTCCAAACCGCACCGAAAGATGCCGCCGCCGTTCGGCGCGTCTTCAATCTCGCTCAGCAAACCGTCAAAGGCTACGAATCCTACGCCCGCAAGATCGGTCGCAAATACGCAGCGCGCCCTTGCCTATTGGAAGGTGTGCTCGACGGATTGTTTATGATCGCCACCGCTGACGGCGTAGTTACGGAAGACGAATTGACGTATTTGCAATCGGTTTCTGAAGCATTTGGGTTCACGGAAGCAACATTTAGACGGATCAAGGCAGGTCATTTAGGCGCTGATCGGGACGATCCTTATCATATCCTCGGCGTCGCACATGATGCCGAGTTTGATGAAATCCGGCGTGTCTATCGTCGATTGATGGCTGATAATCACCCAGATCGCGTGATCCAAAACGGCGCGCCCCGAGAGTTCGAGGCCACCGCTCACGAAAAAGCTGCAACCATAACGGGCGCGTATGCGCGGATACGGGCGGAACGCGGCTTAATCGCGGTGAATTGATCATCCGTCACAATCTTACCGTTGACGGCACCGGTCTTGCACGCCATCTAAAGTGTCTACGAGGATATTATGACCGCTAGCCACACCGCCCCACTTGGATTTCCTGACAATCTTTTCGCGCTGATGCGCAGAATCGGAAACATTTTTGCCAAAGGTGTTTTGGCGATGGCGATCGTATTCATGGCTGGCCTTATCGCGGTTGCGACCGCTGCAGCCGGCATCGCTCTGGCCGCATTTGCACTTATCCTACGTCTGTCGGGATCGAACGGCCGAGATCAAGCAACCCAGTACGAAGAGCGTGCGGAGAACGGCACGGTCACACTTGAAGCGAAGAAAACGCCGCGCGGCTGGACTGTCGAGTAAGTCGGTTACCGTTACGCCGCTTTATCTGGCATGCCTTCAATAAACAATGTTTGGGTCGGATAAGCGAATTCGAGCCCATTTTCTTGTAACCCTCGAAACAGAGCCAGCAAGACGCGGGAGCGCGCGGCCATCGCGCGATTAAAATCGGGCTGCAAGGAGTAAAACACCAAATCATAGTCCAAGGAGCTCGGGCCAAAGGCCGACATGCCGCAGCGATCAAATTCAACGGCTGGCACATCTTTTACGATGTTCGCGACGATCTCGGGTACCTTATCGGCAAGATCAGGATCGGTTTGGTAAATCACGCCAAACACGGTTTCGATCCGGCGCCGCACCATACGTTCCATATTGTGGATCTCATAATCCAAGAGGTTGGTATTCGAGATGATCATCTGCTCACCAGATTTCGACCGCACGCGCGTCGTCTTCAGACCGATATCTTCGATGATCCCCCAACTCTCGCCATAGCGCACAGTATCACCAACCTGGAACGGCTTATCGATCACAATCGATAGCGACGAAAACAAGTCGCGGAAAATGCCCTGGGCGGCGATACCAATCGCGATACCACCAATACCAAGACCTGCGAGCAGCGCGGTAACGTCGGCACCTACGTTGTCGAGTATGAGCAAGAGCGCAACGGACCAGACCGCGACGCTGATAAACCACTTGATGATGTTGAAGGCCGATGCGAGCGCCCGCGCATCACCGCTCGAACGCGCCACATTTCGCCGAATGAACGAGACTGCAAACTCCTGCACCCATTCCGCAACCTGAAGAATAGCAGCGAGGACAAAAAAGACTTTCACGATAACGGAGACAGCGTTGGGTAGACCCAGCATCGCATCGGTCAACGCAAAGGCGATCATGATCATGAAATACGTGTGGAAGCGTTTAACAACGCGCTGTAGCAATGCCGCGAACGAGAATTCGTCGCTTTTCGGGAGCTGCACAATACCTTTCAAGATCGCCCAGCGCGCCAACCACTGAGCGCCCGTGATCGCAATGACAAGGCCAAGCGCAATAAGCGCAGTGAGCTCGCCCGAACCGATCCAGCTGACAAACTCGGTTGCAGCTTCAGTCGCTTGCGCCGTCGTTTCCGTAATCGCTTCGATGGGATCTGCCGCCGGATCCACGTCGTCGGGCACGGTTTGATCTTGGATCCGCGGCCAATTCGCTGGAATATCCCAAAGACTCAAATTCATGCTCAACCGCCTCGGACCTTTTTGATGAGCGCTGTAGCCGCGTTGATCACGCGCAGCGTTTCATCCCATAGATTCAAAGACGCTAACTCAGATTGGTGAAAAAACCGTGCCTGCGCGGCGTCGTCTCCCGCAACCGGTTCTCCCCCCAGCCATTCAGCAACATAATCAATGAGCAAATAATGACGCGTGATGAGATCACCTGTGCGATTCTCAAAGATCGCGTCCACGACATCGATGAGACCGATAAGTTCTGCATCAACGCCCGTTTCTTCTTTGAGCTCTCGAAGTGCGGCAGTCTTGACCGGCTCTCCGGGCTCAATTCTGCCGCCGGGCAAGGACCATTCCCCTCGTCGGGGCGGCGTTCCACGCTGGATCAGCAAGACCTGATCACCGCGAAAGCAAACCACCCCCACAGCGGCGACCGGTCGTAAATCTTCTACAGGGGTTGCTGAACCACTCATGGCAAACAGATTGCAACGATTGTTTTGAAGACCTCGTAAACACTTTGTGCCAAAGCGAGGGCACCGCTCAGAAAGTTCGACATGCCAAAGTCCAAAGATCGACCCGTCAGTCTTGCCCTGCAAGGTGGAGGCGCCCATGGCGCCTTCACTTGGGGTGTTCTTGATCGCTTGATCGAAGAACCCGGCTTACAGGTCAAAGCGATTACTGCGACCTCAGCCGGCGCCGCAAACGCCGTGGCGTTCACCGCCGGGTTCGCGCAAGGCGGAGAAGATGGCGCCAAAGAGAACCTCGAGCGACTTTGGCGAGTTGTCTCCCAGAAAGGTGCGCCATTCTCCGCATTCTCATGGTCAAACTCGCCGCTGGCGGCGCTGCCCTTCGGCCCACTTCATTTGGCGATGGCCTTTACCAGCGTCGCCAGTCCTTATGAGTTTAACCCATTCGATATCAATCCACTGCGCGACGCCTTAGATGAAGCGATTGATTTCGATGCCGTACGCGCGGCACCGATCGATTTATTCTTATCTGCCACCAATGTTGAAACTGGCCGCGTGAAAGTCTTCCAGGATCAAGAAATCTCTCGCGATGCCGTGCTGGCGTCCGCCTGTCTGCCGCAAACATTTCGGGCCGTGGAGATAGACGGCAATGCGTATTGGGATGGTGGCTATATGGGTAATCCAAGCCTGTTTCCATTGATCTATGCGAAGGCGCCCCGCGATGTGCTGCTGGTTCTGCTCAATCCCATCTCGCGGCTTGGCGTGCCAAAGCGTGTGCCGGAGATTATGGATCGCTTGAATGAGATCAGTTTCAACGCATCTCTCATTGGCGAGTTGCGCGCCATCGCCTTTGTTCAAAAACTACTGGATGATGGCATGTTGAAAGAACCGATGATGAAAAAATATCGTCGGCTCACAATCCACGCACTGCGCGGCGGCCAAGTTCTGCAAGATCTGTCCTTGCAGACCAAGTATGATACCAGCTGGTCATTTCTTACCGATTTACGGGACAAAGGTCGTGCGGAAGCTGATCGCTGGCTCAGCTCGTGTTCGCACCATTTGGGCTCCGGCCAGTCGAGCCTAGATCTTCAGTCTGAATTTTTGCAAGCCTAAACTGGATTTAGAAACCACACTTTAGCGGCGCCGATTTCGCGATCCAAAATCACCGACCATCCCTCGAAATCAGGCGTCTCATTCGCAGCCGTTTCAGCGACAATCAACGCATTCTCTGCCAACCACTGACCAGTCTTAAGCGACCCCAAGCACGACTCAATGAGACCCTTGTTGTAGGGCGGGTCCATGAATGCGACGTCAAAAGGGCCACCCAAACCTGCAGGTATCTCCCCGAGGTCGGTCGCACTCCGTCTTTGGATACGTGCTTGTCCAAAGAGACCAAGCGCCTCGATGTTTTGCCGGATTACGCCGCGCGCAGCATGCGCAGTATCGACAAATAGACCGAACGACGCGCCTCGAGACAAAGCCTCTAAACCCAGCGCCCCGGAGCCTGCGAAGAGATCTATCACGCGCGCGCCCTCTAAAGCTGGCGCCCAGTCCGCATGCGCCAAGATATTGAATAGGTTTTCCCGTGCGCGATCTGAGGTCGGGCGCGTGGCATTGGTCTTGGGCGCTCGAATCGGGCGGCCTTTATACTGTCCTGCAACAATACGCATGGCTTGCCTTTACGGCGCAGTAACGCGATGGGGAAGAGATGATAGACACGAAAGCCCCAATGATCCGTGCACTGGAACTGGCCGAGCTCGCCGCAAGCCTTGGCGAGGTTCCTGTCGGGGCCGTCATTATTGATCCTGAAACGCAAGAGATTGTCGCGGAGGGACACAATCAACCCATCCTCGATCACGACCCCACCGCGCATGCAGAGATCAGGGCCTTACGCGCCGCCGCCCAGCTGAAAGGCAATTATCGCCTTCCCGGACTCCACCTTTACGTCACGCTCGAACCCTGCGCGATGTGTGCGGGCGCCATCAGCTTCGCGCGTCTCGAGAAAGTTGTCTTCGCCGCCAGCGATCCAAAAGGTGGAGCGCTCATCCATGGTCCGCGCTTTTTCGAACAGCCCACATGCCATTGGCGACCTGAGATTGAACAAGATGTCGAAAATGCGGATCGGGCAGGCGCTCTCTTGAAGGATTTTTTTCAGGCCCGCCGGTCAAGAAGCTAAACGAGGTTTATTCGGTCAGCGTCTCGGGCCTTGGCCGTATCGCGTATAAGTTCAGAACGCCTTCTGTCTCTATTGCTCCGTCGATGGACACCAACCAAGCAGGGATGTTGCCGCGGTTCATTTCTGCCGAAAGGCTCTGAGGCCAGCGGCTGGCAAAGCGATCGGTTTCCGGGAAACCAACGCAAAAGGCGAGATGCGTCGCGCCCATGTCACGCAGTCGCTGGTGCGCCTTATCAATATCTCCCGTTAGAACCTGGGTCGCCTGCGCGATGCCCTCCACGTTTCTATGATAAGGCGCGGCGAAAACAGCGTGGTCTGTGTATGCTAGAATCGGAACACCGAGATCAATCGGTGTGTGAATACGCAGAGCTGGAAGCCGGGCGATTTCACGATAGCGCTCGCGGTCCAAACAGCGAATTGCGAATTGTTCAGAAAGCTGATGGCCCGAACCTGTTCTAAACGCCGCGTCTCCAGCAAAACGCCATGTAAGCGGCGACAAAAGGACGAATCCTATGATCAGCGCAAACAGTGATTTCCCGCCACCCTGACGCTTCCAATTAGCGTGTAAGGCACTCACTGCGCCACTGGCAGCTACGACGGCGAAAACGTGAGAAAATAGCTGACCCCGAACCTGCCAAGCTGTCATCAGACTGCCCACCATGAGCATCATAAGTAAGCTCAACCAAGGCAAACGCCGTTGCGGCCTCGATTTTCGGATACGCCAAATCGCGGCGATCACCCCCGCGGCTAGATAGCCGTATACCCAAACCGCGCGCGCGAAATCATGTTGAATCAGTTGGGGCAGAGACTGAGCTTCTCTAACGGTTTGCAACCAAGACTGTCGCACCGCTTCCGGTAAATTGGCGTAAGGGTCAGAGAAGCAATTGGGGTTAAGCCACACAAATGCGATGAGCGTTAAGGCCGCCGCTGTCACACCGACCCATAATCTTACACGCCAGGTTTTGGCTCGATGACCGAAAGCGCCAATCACAATAAACAGGCCGCCTGACACCGCGATCGCGGCGAAGTGCGATACGCCATATGCATCGCAAACCTTGCGATCAGATGCGACCCCGGGCGCATCGAGCACATAAAACATGGCGCTAAAGAAAACCAACCCCATGCCAAGCGCTGCCATGCGTTTCGCTTCAACAGACCCCCGGACGACCCAATGGATGCCTATCAAACAAAGTAATGCCGAAACGTATGGTAGCGCCTCGATGGCGACGCTCAGTGCGGCGCACGAGCAAGCTGCGAGCGCGAGCCCCGACCGCGCCAAATTCCTTCTGGCTACGAGCGCCGCGAAAGCGCCCAATATTAGGACCACAACCAAGCCGTGATGATCTATTCGACCTGGCCAGTAGCTGGTACTTGCTGCGGATCCCAAAAAAAACGCCAATGCACAGATTTGCCCGATCCGAGAAATCCCGAGGCGTTCTGAGATCACGAACATCAAAGCGATCGCTGCCGCGAACAAAACCAGCGGCCAAATACCAACCGCCAAAAGCTCTGCCGCGTGGGCGCCGAAGATTGGTGTCATGAGAGAGATAAAACCCGCGAGAAAAATATCAGGCAGGCGCGACCAATGCATGTCGCCCTGTTCGGGCGTCAGCAATCGGTGCTGATTCACGTCAAACCAATCTTGGCCCGCCAGCAGGTCACGAACTTGCTGCAAGCGCATCAAGTCATCCGGGCCTAAACGTTCTTCCACGAATAAGTTGGGAATATTCAGAGCAAGGATGGCAATCGCAAAAGCGCCGCTCGCCCAAAGCACCCATGCCTCAAGGCCGCTTCCTTGCTTCATCCGACCAGGTGTCGATGCCATTGAAACTCGAGCGTTTTTGTTTTTGGAACGCTTGAGTACGACTCACTGGTCTACTGTGTCATTATCCGTGCGGCTCATGCGAACCGCGCCACGCGACGAAACGGTGAAATGATAAGGAATGGTGGAGCCAGACGGAATCGAACCGACGACCTCTTGCATGCCATGCAAGCGCTCTCCCAACTGAGCTATGGCCCCGCTTATAGGAAAGGCGGGAATAGAATTTCCCGCCCAGGCAATCAAGCCCTATTTATCATCCTTTTGTGGCTCGATGTCGTCGGCGTCCGGTTCGCCGAGCTCGTTGCCATCATCCAGATCGATGTCATCACCGAGATCAAACTCTTCGTCTAAGTCGATATCGTCGCCATCATCATCGTCATCGTCATCGTCGACACCGTCTTCGCTGAAGCCAGCTGGCATTTTACCTGGCGCCGCGTCATCATCGTCATCTCCAGACATTTCAAGGACGACTTCGTCTTCGTCACCACCCAGCTCTTTTGCTTGATCGTCGGTCGACTCTTCTTCTTCGTCGTCTGTGCCCTGTTCTGCAGCGGCTTTCGCCTCTTCGTCTTCCAGATCTTCGTCTTCGTCCTCGGGTACAGCCTCCTTGGCGGCAGCTGTGCGAACTTTGGTTTTTGTTGCCTGGGCGGTCTCATCCGCCGGATCAAAAGTGTGTCCGCATTTCGGACAAGTCGCTGGGCGCTTGTTCAGATCGTAGAATTTGGACTCGCAGCTCGGGCAGACGGTTTTGGTGCCCAGTTCCGGATCAGCCATATTTTTTTATCCATCGGTGTGAAAATCTTGATCGCGCGCTTGCCAGAAACGCTTGCACCTGTCAAAGCGCTTTTCGCTAGGTACTGTAACTTAAGGAACCACAAAACATGATGTGGACCTCGCACCCGGTGAGCCAAATCACCGGAACTGTGCGCGCGCCTGGCGATAAGTCATGCTCGCATCGCGCACTTATTCTGAGCGGCTTGGCAACAGGCATATCTGAAATTTCTGGACTGCTCGAAGGCGAAGACGTCTTAAACACCGGGCGCGCAATGGCAGCGCTCGGCGCGCACGTCGCGCAGCTTGGCGAAGGCAATTGGCGCGTCGAAGGCGTCGGACATGATGGCTTACGCTCGCCCTCGACCGATCTTGATTTTGGCAATTCTGGCACCGGCTCGCGCCTGATGCTTGGTGTGATCGGCGGATATGATGTCGAAGCGCGTTTTATCGGCGACGCTAGCCTTTCGGGGCGACCGATGGGCCGCGTACTGGATCCGTTAAGTGAAATGGGCGTTCGATATGAGGCCAGCGATGGCAAGCGCTTGCCTTTAACGCTGCGCGGCCGTTCAGACCTCAATCCTATTACCTACATGCCCCCGCATGCCTCGGCGCAAGTAAAATCTTGTATCTTGCTAGCAGGGCTAAATGCCAATGGCGTGACGACTGTTAGAGAGTCGCGGATTACCCGGGATCATTCAGAACGAATGCTCCGCGGCTTTGGGGCCGAAGTGAAGAGTCTGCGCGATGGCGTATCGAATATGGTTTCAATCGTGGGCGGCCAAAAACTCAGCGCGCGAGATACCGTTGTTCCAGGTGACCCGAGTTCCGCTGCATTTCTGGCAGCGGCGGCGATGATATCAGAGCGCGGCGGCGTGCTTGTCGAGAACCTTATGTCGAATGAGACACGTGATGGGTTTTACCGCGCTGCGGCCCTGATGGGAGCTCAAGTTGGTGCCGAAGATGTCGGTGACGCAGCAGGTGAACGTCTAATCGATATGAGCTTTGAAAGTGCCGGCCTTAAAGGGACCGAAATTCCCGTTGAACTCGTTCCAAGTATGATCGACGAGTTTCCCATCCTTGCTGTGTTAGCCGCTTTTGCAGCGGGGACCACGGTGGTTAAGGGCGCCGCGGAGTTGCGCGTCAAGGAAAGCGACCGGATCAGTGCCGTGGTAAACATGCTTCGGGTCAACGGGGTCAATGTGGACGAGACGGAAGACGGATTCATCGTCGAAGGATGCGACGGTGCTGTACCGGGGGGCGGGCTTGTGGAAACCCATCACGACCACCGGATCGCAATGAGCGCAATGATCATGGGAACCGCCAGCCAAGCACCAATTGCGATTGACGATGCCAGCATGATCGCAACCAGTTATCCGGCATTTATGGACCACATGGCCCAGCTCGGCGCAGATTTCCGACGCGGGTAAGTCAGCTCAGATTAACCATGGCGCTTGCCAAACGCCTGAATTGATATTATCGAAAAACGATAATCGCAAGACAGGAGTTATTTCATGCGTTTATCCCTCATTGCTGGCGCGAGTGTACTCGCGCTCGCCGGCTGCGAGACGATCGAAACTGATGCGAGCGTCGCCGAAACGCCAGACGTGGTGGCGGAAGCGGTTGATGCCGTAGAAGAGATCGTCGAGATCGTTGCGCCCGCCCCAGTTCCGCTCATTGACCGCGCCGCGTTCTTCGGGAATCCCGAGCGAACCCAAGGCCGCATTAGCCCAGACGGATCGTATATCAGCTGGATAGCGCCTGTTGATGGCGTGTTAAATATTTGGGTTGCGCCGGCTGACGATCCAAGTGCGGCAAAGGCGATCACGAACGACACCTATCGCGGGATTCGCTCGCACTCATGGTCTCCTAACTCTGAGTTTGTATACTTCACGCAAGACGATGGCGGGGACGAAAATTTCCATGTCTTCGCATCCAACGTTACGACCGGCAAAGTGAAAGACTTAACCCCAGTCGAAGACGGGGTCCGGGCGACTATTCAAGGCGTTTCTTCAGAGAAACCAAATCACATCCTGGTGGGTCTGAACGAGCGCGATCCACAGGTCTTTGACTTGTATCTGGTTGATGCGTCGACGGGTGAGCGTGAATTGCTAAAGGAAAATCCTGGCTATTCGGGCTGGGCAGTCGACAACACTCTGACGCCTCGCTTCGGACTGGTCCAAACGGCTGGCGGCGGGGCTGATATGGTGGACATGGACGGCAATGTTCTTTTGTCGATCCCAGCCGAAGACTTTTTGACGACCAACACTTTTGGGTTCAACAAAGATAACACGCATATGTTCGCCGTGGATAGCCGCGGCCGCGATACGGCGGCCTTGGTCAAAATCAGCGCAGAAGACGGCAGTGTCGAAGTGCTGGCTGAGAATGACAAAGCCGATATCAGCAATATCCTTCTCCATCCTACGACCTACGAGCCCCTGGCATATGCCACGGACTATCTCCGCAGCGAGTGGACACCTCTGGATAACGCTGCCGCAGCCGATCTGGATTTCCTTAAAACTGAACTGAGCGGAGACTTGCAGATCCTCGCGACGACTGATGATCTGTCAAAAGCGATCGTATATTCGGCATCCGCCGAAGCACCCGGCACGTACTATGTCTACGATCGAGAAAATAGCGCACTTGACAAAATGTTCGATACGCGTCCGGAGCTCGCAGACGCGCCGCTTCAGCCTATGTATCCCGTCGAGATAGAATCGCGAGATGGATTGACTTTGGTCTCTTATCTCACGCTGCCCCCCGGGTCTGACGCCGATGGCGATGGTCGCCCCGAGGCAGCCGTCCCGATGGTGCTCGCAGTGCATGGCGGCCCATGGGCGCGAGATAATTACGGCTACAGTTCGTGGCACCAATGGATGGCCAATCGCGGTTATGCGGTCCTTTCCGTAAATTATCGAGGCTCTACCGGGTTCGGCAAAAACTTCGTCAATGCAGCGGTGAAAGAATTCTCCGGCAAAATGCATGACGACTTAATCGATGCCGTCGATTGGGCCGTGGATGAAGGCATTGCGCAGGAAGATAAAGTAGCGATCGCTGGAGGTTCTTACGGCGGCTACGCCACGTTGATCGGCGTCTCATTCACGCCAGATACTTTCGCTTGCGGTGTCGATATCGTTGGGCCTTCCAGCCTGGTGACTTTGGTCGAAAGTTTCCCCGAATATTGGAAGCCTTTCTTAGAGGGGACCTGGTTTAAGTATGTGGGTGACCCTGCCAATCCGGAAGATCGCGCTGATATGTTGGCACGGTCAGCGATTTCACGAGTCGACGACATTTCGGTTCCATTGCTCATCGGGCAAGGGGAGAATGATCCGCGCGTCACAAAAATTGAATCCGACCAATTGGTGGATGTCATGGCGCAAAAAGGATTGCCGGTGACCTACGTGAATTTCCCGGATGAGGGACATGGCTTCGCTCGTCCGGAAAATCGCTTCGCGTTCTACTCTGTGATGGAAGGCTTCCTCGCGGAATGTCTGGGTGGACAATCGCAAGATATTGGAAGCGCCTTTGACGGCTCCAGCGTTCAAATCTTGCACGGAGCGGACTACGTTTCCGGTCTTGCGGACGCCGTCGCGGACATGCCGGTCGAAGAACCAGCTGAATAATCCAACCCCTATATGAAACGAAGACCGCCGCTCTCTTTTTTGGGAGCGGCGGTTTTATATTCAAAGGGTCCGAAATAGAGAAAAGGCCACCCCAAGCGGGATGGCCCTAATGCGCGGGGAAAGCGCATCTCCTCCTGGAGTGGGAATTCCAGAGTCGGTCTAAGCGTGCAGATACCCGCGATAAAAGACCGGACGTTTCTCAACAGGGGCCGTCTCAATCGCTTTTTCGCCGTCATGCTCAATACCCCGATACGTCAGGACGGGGCGGCGCATTTGCTCTGCAAGCGTTTGAACTGGCTTTTGACCAGTCTCATGGACAATGCCGCGATATACTAATTTAGCCATTTCGGTCTCCGTTTTCTCGAGCTCGGCCATTGCGACCTCGTTGTGTGATGCGCTGTATATATGCAAGGTGTGTAAGTTTGTCAAGCCGCACATATTTGTATTTTTGAGCAAGATATGATTCTGTAGGGCTGAACCTCGAAATCACCGGTATTTAAAGAGATCTGGGACCATTATGGAAAAACTAGACCAGCGCATTCAGCTCGTTGCATCATCGAATTTTTCGAAAACCATCGACCAATGGCGACGGACTCAATCAGATCTGCCCTCCCGTTCCGAGGCGATCCGGCGACTGGTTCATCTTGGGCTAACATTTGATGAGGAGAATCCGATGCGCATGATTACGGCGATTATCCGCCCCCACAAATATGAAGAACTACGCGAAGCCCTCATCGGACTCGGAATCGAAGGCATCACTGTGACCCAAGTGAAGGGCTTTGGACGCCAAAAAGGTAAAACAGAAGTCTATCGCGGCGCGGAATACGAAGCCGTTGAAGTGCCTAAGCTGCGATTAGAAATCGCGGTGCAAAGCACAATGATCGATCAGGTCTTGTCGGAAATCGAGAAGATCGCCAGAACCGGTAAGATTGGCGATGGCAAGCTGTTCGTGCATGCGCTGAGCGATGTCGTGCGCATTCGGACGGGTGAACGCGACGAACAAGCACTCGGGTAGCCCTATTTAATTCAATTAGATCTGCTGAAATTGCTAGGTGTTTCCGGATCAGATCAGAGCTATGACCTTTCCGACCCGCTTTAACGGCTTCGGCAACGCATTATCAAAGACTGGATCCCGAAATGATCATTGCCATCGATGGCACGCTCGCATCAGGAAAAGGCACGATCGCTAAACGCCTCTCAGGCTGGTATGGCTTGCCGCATATGGATACCGGGCGACTATATCGCGCGACAGGTGTTTCCGCGCTGACCAAAGATGTAGACTTCAGCGATGTCGCCGCGCTTGCCGAAGTCGCGCTTAGCCTCGATCTCAATGACTTCTCAGAAGAAGAGTTGAGATCAGGGGACGCTGGTCAAGCGGCCTCCAAAGTTGCAAGCGTTCCCGAAGTCCGCGCCGCCCTTCTCGAATTGCAGCGGGCCTTCGCGCATCAACCCAAAGGCGCCATTTTGGACGGCCGCGATATTGGCACTGTTGTGTGTCCGGATGCAGACGTAAAACTGTGGGTAGATGCTGATGTTGAGATCCGCGCAGAACGCCGCTGGAAAGAGCTCACCCAAAAAGGCGAAACCCTCTCCCTTGGAGAGATGATTGCCCAGCTCAAAGAGCGCGATGAGCGCGATCGCAATCGCAAAGATGCTCCTATGGTGGCAGCAGCAGATTCAGTCTTGATCGATACATCCGACCTGACTATAGACGCGGCTGTGGATAAAGCACGGGCTGCGGTAGATGCCGTTTTCGCTCAAAAATCCGAGGGTTCTGAGCCTTAAGGCTTAAATCTAAAAACCCTCATTCGCTTATCCCTGACATCGCAGCGGCGTCGGACCAGAAGCATGGTGCATCTGGCTGTTAACCCCGTTATGACTGCGCATCTGGAGACCCCATGACTGACTCAATGAATCCCTCGACGGATGATTTTGCATCCATGTTCGAGGAAAGTGCTGGTGCCGCCACTCTGCAAGAGGGCAAAGTTGTACCCGCCACCGTCATTTCGAATAATGGCGACTATCTTGTACTGGACGTTGGCCTGAAGACTGAAGGCCGCGTCCAAGCCAAAGAATTCCTGCTCGAAGAAAAGCAGCCTGAAGCTGGCGATATTGTCGAAGTTTATCTCGACCGCATCGAAAACCTGATGGGCGAAGCGGTTCTTTCGCGCGACAAAGCGCGCCGCGAAGAAAGCTGGATCCGTCTGGAAGACAATTACAACAAGGAAGAGCCTGTTAAGGGCGCGATTGTTGGCCGCGTCAAAGGCGGGTTCACCGTCGATCTTGGCGGCGTCAATGCCTTCCTGCCTGGCTCACAAGTGGACATCCGTCCGGTCCGCGACGTTGGCCCGCTGATGAACGAAGTTCAGCCTTTCGCCATCCTCAAAATGGACCGCGCCCGCGGCAACGTTGTTGTCTCTCGCCGCGCCATCCTTGAAGAGAGCCGCGCCGAACAGCGTGCGGAAATCGTTGGTGATATGAATGAAGGCGATACCCGCGAAGGCGTCGTCAAGAACATCACCGATTATGGTGCGTTTGTTGACCTTGGCGGTATTGATGGCCTCCTGCACGTCACAGATATGAGCTGGAAGCGCGTCAATCACCCAAGCCAGGTCGTCAATGTTGGCGACACGGTCAAAGTTCAAATCATCAAGATCAACCCAGAGACCCAGCGCATCAGCCTCGGCATGAAACAGCTGGAAAGCGATCCGTGGGACGATATCGAAGCCAAGTACACAGTCGGCACACGCATGTCTGGCCAGGTCACCAATATCACCGATTATGGTGCTTTTGTTGAACTGGAAGACGGTGTCGAAGGCCTGATCCACGTCTCTGAAATGAGCTGGACCAAGAAGAACGTTCACCCAGGCAAAATCGTGTCTACGTCTCAAGAAGTGCTCGTCGAAGTGCTCGACGTTGATTCCGAGAAGCGCCGCATTTCGCTTGGCCTCAAGCAGACTCAAGACAATCCATGGTCGGCCTTCATGGCTGAGCATCCGGTCGGCACCGACATTGAAGGTGAGGTCCGCGGGATCACTGAGTTTGGTCTGTTCGTTGGTCTCGGCCCAGACCTCGACGGTATGGTCCACATCAACGACATCTCTTGGGAACAGTCTGGTGAAGAAGCGATCCAGGCGTTCAACAAGGGCGACACGGTCACAGCGCGCGTCCTCGACGTTGACACTGAGAAAGAGCGGATCTCACTCGGCATCAAGCAAGTTGGTGGCGATCCAATCGCCGACAATTCAAGCGTCAAGCGCGGGGCCATCGTGACCTGTACCGTGACCGAAGTTGCCTCTGGCGGCATCGAAGTTGAGTTCGGTGACCCAGCTGTCAAAGCCTTCATCCGTCGTTCTGACCTGTCTCGCGACCGCAGCGAACAACGCCCAGAGCGTTTTGCGGTTGGCGATAAAGTCGATGCCAAAGTCACTCAAGTCGACAAGTCTGCACGTCGGATTGGCGTTTCGATCAAAGCGCTTGAAATCTCTGAAGAGCAAGAAGCCGTTGCGCAATACGGTTCTGCCGATAGCGGTGCATCTCTTGGTGACATTCTTGGTGCGGCGCTCGCGAGCGGCGATGGCGAAACGGCTGAAGCCCCTGTAGAGGCAGAAGCTGAGGCTGAAGTCGAAGAGAAGCCAAAGAAGAAGAAAACCACCAAGAAGAAAGCTGAGAAAAGCGACGACGCGTAAACAGCTTTACGTTCCAACCTAACAATCAGGTAATGGACAAGTATTTTGCGACGGAGGCCTAGTCTCCGTCGCATTTTTCGTTTAGGTTCAAAGACATGCTGAGATCCGAATTGATTGCAAAACTGGCCGATGAGAATCCGGAGCTACGCCCGGAGGACCTCGAGAAAGTCGTATCTGTGATCCTTGATGAAATCGCAGATGCACTCGCCCGCGGTGACCGCGTAGAGCTCCGTGGATTTGGGGCATTTTCCGTTCGCCATCGCAAAGCCCGAAAAGGGCGCAACCCGCGTACAGGTGAAGCGGTAAGCGTCGACGCGAAGTCGGTCCCCTTTTTCAGACCGGGTAAAGAATTGCGAGCGCGCGTGAATGACGGCATAGACCCAGAATCGCGCTAACAACCGTAGCGCGTTCTGCGCTCAAGATTTGACCTCCGAGCCAAAATCTAACACTCTTTGCGCGGACCTTATCCGGGTCTGTTGATATAAGGGGCTTATAATGTTCAACGAATTCAAAGAGTTTGCCATGAAGGGCAATCTCGTCGACATGGCAGTGGGATTTGTCATGGGCGGCGCATTTGCCACGGTGGTTACAGCGTTTATTCAAGGGGTATTCCTACCGGCTTTGAGCCCAGTCCTCGGCGGATTGGACTTCGGAAGCTGGGTATACGAGATGGCACCGGCCGTACTGGCAGAGGATGGCAGCATTGTCACAGAAGCGGTAACAATCAAAATTGGTGAATTCATTTCAGCTGTGATCTCTTTCTTGATCGTGGCCTTTGTCATGTTCCTGATTATTAAGGGCATGAACAATATGATGAAAAAAGCAGAGGAAGAGGCTCCCGCGGAGCCACCAGCGCCGCCACGTCAAGAGGTTCTCCTCGAAGAAATTCGCAATCTCCTCGCAAAACAGTCGTAATTTATTAACGAACGCGCGCTATTTGTTTACTCGAAGTAGAGTGTGTTGAGTGTTTAGGGGCGGCCATCGGCTGCCCCTTTTCCTATTTAACGGCGACGCCTCAAGAAAACATACCATGCCCCCCCGCCACCGTGCTTCGCGTGGGCCGGTGCATATCCATTCACCAAATTGCGCGCCTCGGGCAGATCAAGCCAATTCATAAAGGCACGTCGCAACACGCCCTCACCAGATTTCCCTTTTCCGGTAATCACGATGACACATTGCGATCCTTTTGCCTGTTCCTGGACCAGAAAGGCCGGGAGGACTTGGAAAGCGGATTCGCGGGTGTGCCCATGCAAATCAAAACTCGCCGAAATTTCTTGGCGACCCCGTCGCACAGCGCGTTCATTTTGGCGGTTCTGCGGAGCCGCATAGGTCTTATTCAAGAGCGGCGGGAACGTCTCGTCGCTCCCGTCATCCCGCCGACGCTTCGTCCCGGCGGGTGTCCCACGGCGTCCGGTCAACGGCGTCACGTTTCGTGACACGGCCGCCCAGGCGCGTTTGTCTTTATCGCTGAGATCTCGCCCACTCATGCGGACTGTTTTAGGGCGTTAAAACGATCGGTCCAGAGGCGGTTGCTTGTGCCGCATTTTGTAACCGAATGCGCTCAGCCACCGCGCGCGGTAGCAGAACCCATAAGCGACCGGGCGCATTTACGGTATCGGCCGCCGCGCCCGCTTGCGGGCCCGTGCCGAAATAAAGATCGCCGCGGACGGGACCCTTGATTGCGCCGCCCGTGTCTTGCGAGACAAGCAACCCAGACCATGCGCCACCGAGACCCGGTGCGGACGTTTGTACGAACATCGGCACCCCTCCGGCGTGGATGCTTGTGTCGACAGCCATAGATCCGAGCGGCGTGAGCGGCACACCGAATGATCCTTTTGGTCCAAGGTTAGGATCGCCCTCTGGCTCAAGATCGAAAAAGACAAACCTTGGATTGGCGTTCATTGCCTCACGAACTCTTTCGGGCGAGTTGCGGTCCATCCAGGCACGAATGCCTTGCATGCTGGCCTCGCCTCGAGAGATCCAACCACGCTGCATCAGCCAGTTCGCTGTGGACTTGAACGGATGACCATTATTGGCAGCATAGACCGCGCGTAGGGTTCGACCGTCGGGCAAAACCAAGCGACCTGATCCTTGAATTTGTAGGAAGAAAACATCGCCCGGGTGTGCGTAAGCGAGTGGCCGAACCCCCGAATTGGTAATCTCAGCGCGGCTCGGATAAGGACGGCGAATACCATTTCCAAGGCGCTGATAGACTTGCCCGCCTTTTACCGAACCTGTGCCCGGCCGCCCAACGGATTTGATTTCTG
>JBCBBY010000018.1:0-53005 GCA_038531195.1 Pseudomonadota bacterium | reverse complement strand
GGATGCGTGCCAGCTAAGACTTGCCGGGCTTCTTCTCGGGTGATCCAGCGCGCGGCTTCGAGTTCATCCTGTTCGACCGAGACCTCTGTGGTGTCCGCTTCGATAATGATGCCGACCATCAAGGACGACGGAAATGGCCAGGGCTGGCAGAACAAATATTCGGCCTTGGCAGGATCGGCTTTGATCCCAGCTTCTTCTTCCAATTCCCGCGTTGCTGCTTGTTCCAGCGTCTCGCCTGGCTCAACAAAGCCCGCGAGCGCCGACCAGAAGCCTGCAGGCCAGCTCGCCTGACGCCCGAGCAAGCACTTGTCGCCACTCACTGCGAGCATGATCGCGACGGGGTCGGTCCGCGGAAAATGCTCCGCGCCGCAGGATGGACAGATGCGCTTCCATCCGGCTTCCGCAACTTCGCTCTCAGCCCCGCACTTTGAACAGAATTGATGACTGTGATGCCATTCCAACAGGCTGCGCGCCGTGGAGGCCAGATTGGCTTCCATCGGGCTGAGGCCACTCGCTGCAGCCCGCATGTCGGTGAATTCGCCAGACCCCTGCAACAAAGAGCCTTCAAGCTTGAAACTCGGCGCCATGGAGACGGCGAAGATGGGCGCCCCCGCTTTGTCCACGCCGAGGAATACGCGTTCCTCAAGACCGTCCAGTCTGGCAAATTCTGGTCCAAGCCAAACCAAGTTCTGACCGCTCATCTGGACCAAAGGCGCGCCTTTTTGCATCAGAAAGATCAGAACGTCCTCGCGCATCATCGCGGCTTCCAGCCAGGCCGGGTCGGTGCGGTGATGGGCGGCGCGATTGACAGGGTGGCTGGCGAGGGGAATGTCGTTCGAAGTGGTCAAAGTCTCGGTCCTAAGGGCAATACCCGAAGCAAATAAGGTATCCGTCCGGATCCGTCACCACGATTTCTGTGCATCCATATGGGGTGACCTCGGGGTCAGAGTGTTTCGCGCCGGTCGTTGCCAACAAGTCGAGGATAGCCTGAAGATCCTTCACCCAGATATATGTGTCCCAAAGCCCACCGACTCGCGTTGCGTTAGGCGTTGGACCACCGCCATCCTCATCACAATCTGCTTGTTTCAACATGATCGATGCGCGCGGTGTATCGGCAATGGCAAAACTAGGCGGGTCGCCCCAGATCTGAGCGACCTCAAAACCGAGCTTATCGCGATAAAAGGCCACTGACCGATGAATGTCCGTGACCACCAATATCGCGGCGCAAGAGATGAGCTGTTCCCCGAGGCGCGTCTCTGTCATGCGCCAACCGTATTCTGCTGAAGCATCTTGTCAAACAGGCTCGCAGTCGCGATATAGCCCGCGGAGGCTGGCGGTGGACGAGCTCCTCGCCAACCGGGTCAGGTCGGGAACGAAGCAGCCCTAACGAGTTTTCCGCTTGGGTCACTGTCCAGTCTCCACTCTTCTGCGCTTTCGATATTACAAGGCCGCCCTAAAAAGGGCGGCCTTGCGCATCGCGTATAGGGGGAGAGGGGGCATCCCGTTACGGCGCGATGAACACATTGTCCTGAAGTTCAGACCCAATGTCGGTATTGTCGCGAATGATCTCGGCGAGCGTTGTATCCTCGACCCGGTTCTGTTCGGCGTCTGTCAGGTGGATTTCCCACCAGAACCGATCCGCGTCGCGGATGGCTGTGAATTGCGCCACCATGATCGCTTGGAACAACTCACCGAGCTGCGAGCCATCGACCGCGTCTTCGGCCAAACCGCCGACCCAGAGATCGATCTCATTCACATCGCCATACGTGTCGAACAAGGCTTCAGCGAGATCATCGTCTGACGTGATTTGCCCAAACTGCGTGACCCGTGTGAGCCCCATGGCTTCGCGCATATCATTGTATCCGGGCACACCATGATCGCGGCCGCGTTGAATATTAAGCGAGGCAAGGTCGAACCCGCCACTGCCAGGCTGGCCGAACAGGAAGTTACGGATATCGTCAATCACCAGCGCATCGAGCTCCTGGTGCAATTGCGTGGCGAAACCGCGGAGTATCGGATCAATATCGTTTTCTTCTGTCAGCAGAACCGCCGCCGTGAAGAAGGCGTCTTTCAGATCGACATGCCCATCCGCGATCTCATTCCCGTCATCATCCAAACGCAGCAATTGCTCATTCAACATGGAGTGTCCAAGGCGGAAGGCCGCGACGCTAAACTCGTTGAAAATCGTCGGATTGACGCTGTCATCATAGCCGGAATAGTCCGGAATGGCGTCTGGCCCGATGAGCGCAGGTAGCCACTCATTATAGGTGATGACCTGGATTTTTGCGATCACCAAGCGCCGCGTGGCCTCATAAATCGCGTCCGCTTCTTCATCAGGATTATCGTCCAAAAGAATTTGCGCGATGCGATTATGCTCGCGAACGAACAATGTGTGCATGACTGCCAGGCCGAGCTGCTCATTGGCGCGAATGTCGCCGGCTAAGAATAAGCTGGTCGGGTCTGCGATCGGACCATTCGCATTGGTCAGGCTGTCTTCGTTGAAGGGCATTAAGTTGCCCTCGCTCACCTTCAGGAAGGGTGTATCGGCTTCGCGAAGGGCAGCGTTGCGCGCATCATCGGACCCATAGACCATGGAGCCATCCATCCAACTCGTGATCTCATTCTCTTGTTCCCGTGGATTGCTCGCATCGGTGCCCGTCGATGTATCAAACAGGGCGCGGTTGAATGTAATCACCTGCGTGCCAGTCCCCATCGGATCGAAGAAGGGGTCGCCTTCAGGCACCAAAATGTCTTCTGACTCTTCGGCACCATCGGTGAGGTCCAAATCATGATCGATAAACTGGCCCCATTGCCAGATGAAATCTGTGCCGTTGAATGTGTTTGGCAGAGAGGTGCCTTCCGGCTGATCCACCACTCCATTAGAGACGGCACGAGCGCTAGGGCGGTCAGGACCCGCCAGCGTCGAAATACCATCGGCATAATCATTGTCAGCCAAACGCTGTAAGTGTTCGAACGTTGCGCCCCAATTTGGGTTGTCGACATTATTGTTCGAGCCATCATACGTCCGGACCTCGCGATTATCGACCGAAGGTCGATTATCATCGCGATTGTTGCGCGCATCATCGCGGCGGTCATCTGTATCGTCGGGCCGGCCTTGTGGTGAAGACGACCGGCGGTCAGTATCATTGACGGTGATCGTTAAATCACGCGAGGCGCTGGCGCCGCGAGAATCACTGACCGTCAGGCGCAAAACAACATCGACTTCATCGCCGACATTTGGCGCTTGAAATTGCGGCGTTAAGCTACTGGTTGAGCTAAGCTCCACGTCCGGACCTGAGACTTGTGACCATTGAATGGTCAGGGCGTCACCATTGGGATCAGACGCGGTGGCGCTGATTTCGACCATGGTGCCTTCGGTCACGGTTTGCGGATCGCCAACACTCACAATCGGCGCCGCGTTGATGAAGTCATCTCCATCGCCGCATGCCGACAGTGTGAGCGCAAGAAGGCCCGCAAAAGCATATTTATGTGTCATCAAATTATTCCCTCGATTGAGACGCGGCCAGGTAGTGTGTCTTCCTGGCAACTGTCTAGAGCATTGTATTTTAATTATATTTTATGTAATTAATTTCGACGGAATAGCTCTCGTGATACGTTTAATGGCGTTTGTCGCCCGCGCCTGCAAGTTGAAAAATTGTCAATCTTGTGGAGCGAGACGCTATGAGAAGCCTTGTCTGCTTGCCGACCCCCCCGAGTCCCTGCCATAAGCCTTAACCATGACGGACATGTCGGACATAGCTGACGAAAACGAGCGCGATGACGCCACCTTCTCCATGTTCGGAGACGCAGAGATGGGCGCCCCGAAGGATGAGGGCTATCAGGTTCTCGCGCGGAAATATCGGCCACGTTTATTTTCAGACATGATTGGCCAAGAGGCCATGGTCCGCACCCTCACCAATGCGTTCGAAACCAACCGCGTGGCGCACGCATTCATGCTGACCGGCGTCCGCGGCGTCGGCAAGACGACCACCGCGCGCCTGCTGGCCCGGGCGCTCAATTATACGCGCGACGGGCAAGATGCGCCGAGCATGCAATTAGACCCACCAGGTGATTTCTGCGCCGCGATCATGGCCGGCAATCATCCAGATGTCCTCGAATTGGATGCGGCATCGCGCACCGGCGTAGCAGATATGCGCGATCTCTTGGACGGCGTGCGCTACTCGCCGGTCTCGGCGCGCTACAAAGTCTACATCATCGACGAAGTGCACATGTTGTCGACCGCCTCGTTCAATGCTCTGCTGAAGACGCTGGAAGAGCCACCATCGCATGTGAAGTTTATTTTCGCGACGACTGAAATCCGCAAAGTCCCGATCACGGTTCTGTCGCGGTGTCAGCGGTTTGATCTCAAACGGTTGGATACGGACTCTCTATCCCAGCACTTGGCCAAAATTGCTGAGCGCGAAGGCGCCAATGTCTCAGAAGAGGGGCTCGCGCTAATCGCCCGCGCCGCCGAAGGGTCTGCGCGCGATGGCTTGTCCATTCTCGACCAGGCCATTGTGCAGGCCTTAGATGGCGACCAAGTGACCGGCGAGCGCGTGCGCGACATGCTGGGACTGGGCGACCGATTGCGCTTGCTCGATGCGTTCGAGTACGCGGTTCAAGGCGAGGCGCAGAAAGCGGTGGAAGAAGTCGCAGAGCAAGTTCGCGTTGGCGCCGATCCACTGATCATTCTGAAAGACATGTTGGAGATCGCTGCCGATATCGCCACGGTTCAAGCGGCCAGTAACAATTACAAACTGCCAGGCCCGGCGGACTGGACTCGTCGCACGCATGAGATCGCAGCGACGCTGAGCCCCGCGCAAGCGCAGCGTAATTGGCAGATCTTACTGTCTGGCTATCGCGATACACAAACCGCGCCTGAAGCCGATACAGCCTTGCGCATGGTCATTTTGCGTTTGGTGACCGCGGCGCGGCTGCCGAGCCCGGAAGACGCGGCGCGCATGCTCGCTCAAGGAGGGGCTTCGGGCGCTGCGGGAAAGCCTGATGCAGCTCCGGATGCGCCGTCGGGCGGGGCGCAATCAGTGGTCCAATTGGTGCAACCGAGCGAACAGAAGCTGGCGAGCTTCCGCGATGTTCTAGACCATTTGGATTCACGCAAGGAAGCGCGGCTCTGGGGCGAAGCGCGTAAATATATACGCGCCGAAAATTTTAAGCCTGGGCGGCTGATTTGCGCGGTAGATCCAGGCGCGCCGCGCGATTTGCTGCGCCGACTGACAGATTTCCTCGAATACGAAACCGATATGGACTGGGATGTCCTATTGTCGGAATCGTCTGTAGAAACCCAGAAAGAACAAGAGACGCGTGTGCGCCGCGAAAAACTCGATAGTGCGGCTGAGCATCCTGATATCGCCGCAGCGCTCGCGGCGATCCCTGGCGCGGAAGTTGTTGATGTTGAAGACAGCCCGCCCCTTGATCCGAAGACCTTGACCGACAATGTCGTGCCTTTGAAACGCAGCTCTTAACCCGCAGAACAGATCCGCTATGACCGACCTCACCAAAATCATGCAGCAGGCCCAGGAAATGCAGGCCAAAATGCAAGATGTTCAAGCCAAAATCGAAGAGACCGAAGCTGAAGGCATCGCTGGCGCAGGCCTGGTTTTGGTGACCTTGAAGGGTAAAGGCGAGCTGGTCTCGATTAAGATTGATCCGTCACTCATGCAAGATGAAGCGGAAATTATCGAAGACTTAGTCAAAGCGGCACATCGCGAGGCCCGCAAGAATTTAGATCAGGCCATGGAAAGCGCGATGAAAGAGGCGACCGCCGGGTTTGGCGGCATGCTGCCAGGCTTTAAGATGCCGTTCTAATCGGCGGCTTTTTTGACGTTTTCATTGGCCATCAGATATTCGGTCTCCCGCTCCGACGCGATACGGCTGCGCACGGATTCTGACTCATAGCCCATTTCTTCCAAAGCTCGCGCTGACATTTGCAAGCCAGCCTCAATCGCATCCGGGATCACGAACGTCGCGCCGGCTTGATACAGCAATTGCGCATGGTCCGCGTCGCGGGCGCGCGCCAAGATAGGCACGTCTGGGCGATTGTCGCGCGCCGTTTTGACCAGGCTTTCTGCTGTGATCTGATTGTCCAGCGTCACCACAACCATGCCAGCGTGCGCAAGCCCGGCCTTGTGCAGCACTTCTGGTCGCCCGCCATCGCCATAATAGACGCGCCGCCCGTCGGCGCGTTGCTTCGCCACGGTCGCGGGATTGGTATCCAGGCCGACAATCTCAGCTTCTTCTTTTTCCAGGATATGCGCGACCGCTCGCCCGACGCGGCCGAACCCGGCCACAATAACATGGCCTTCACTTTCGCTCGCATCGACAGCCACTTGGTCCGTGTCAGGCTGCGTGGTGCGCTCAGCTACCCAGCGTCCAATCCGCCAACAGCCCGCGATTAGCAGCATAGAGAGCGCGACAATCGCGGAGATTATGGTTGAGTTCGCAGACGCGACCGTGCCAGCTGCCACCCCAGCGCCCAAAATGACGAAGGCAAACTCCCCCGCCGGCGCGAGCAACGACGCCGTCTCTATGGAGACCGCGCGATCGCCTACGAAAACCCGCAGCGCAAGAAAGGCGATCAACAGTTTGATCGCCAAGAGCGCGGCCAATCCGGCGAGGATGATGGACCAGTTCTCAAACACCACGTTGAGATCAATGGCCAAGCCAACCGTCAGGAAAAACAGTCCGAGAAGCAGGCCCTTAAAGGGCTCGAGGTCAATCTCGGTCTGATGCTTAAACTCGGTCTCGCCGAGCAGCAGACCGGCCAGAAAAGCCCCGAGCGCGAGTGATAGGCCCGCATTGGCTGTGATCACCGATGCCCCGACCACTGTCAGGAGCGTGATCGCCATCAGAAAATCCCGGCCGCCTGCATTTATCGCCAAATGGAATAAGTGTCTCAGCAAAAACCGGCCAATAACGAAGATAATACCCAGCGCCAAGAACCCGTTCAGCGTCGCTTGCAATAGGACCGTCGCGAGGTCGGCTTCACCGCGACTGGCTGTGAACCCAACAAAGATCAAGATTGGCGCCACCAAGATGTCTTGAAACAACAGCACCCCGAGGGCGCTGCGTCCGACGGGCGTCGCCGCCCGTTTTCGCTCGATCAAGATTTGCATCACGATTGCGGTAGAGGACAGTGCGAGCGCGAGGCCAATAATGGCGGCTTCAGTGGCCGATAATCCAAACAGCGTCAGGCCATAACCAATGATCAAGGCGCTCAAAATCGCCTGCAACGTCCCCGCCCCGAATACGGTGCGTTTAAGCGCCCACAATTTTTGGAAGGAGAGCTCCAGACCCAGCAAGAAAAGCAAGAATAAAATACCAAGCTCGGCAAACGGGGCGGCGGCCTGCGGGTCTGACAGCGTGACATATTCCAAAATCGGAACTTGGTCGCTGAAAGCACTGAACCCGCTCGGGCCGAGCGCGATGCCGGCCAGGATAAAGCCCACCACAGCCGGCAATTTCACCGCGCGCAGAATCGGCACGACGAGCCCCGCCGCCAGCAGAAAAACGACGGCGTCTTTGATCAGCACTTCTTGGCCTTCGTGCACCATGACGCGTTCCCCGAGACTGCAGCGATGGCGTTAACCATAAGTGCTTCGGCGCATCGTGGAAGAGGGGATGTCGTCGCTGGTTAAACGTCTGCCAAAGACCGGCTTAGCGCAAGGTTCAATTGCGTGCGCGCGGCTGGCGTCAAATGGATATCGAACAGGGTGAGGTGTTGATCGATCGCGCTTTGCACCGCGCCTGAGCCGATGTCGCTATCGGCGCCACGTTCGCGCAAATATTCGAGATGATAGCGCAAGATGATGACGCAATTGGTGGCCAGCACAGGCAGTCTGTCGTGCGCAAGGTCGAGGTGACCCGCCTTCACCATGCCATGCAAGAAGGCCTGAAACTGCGCTAAGGTATCGCGATAAATGCCGGGCAGACGCTGTAATAACCGATCTGTATGTTCTCCATAGTCTGCCTGATCGCGATACAGGAAGCGAAAGCGCCTTATCTCCGATGTGAGGGCGGCCAGCATCTCGGCATAGTCTGTGAGGATAGTTTCAGGATCGCTCGGCAGCATTGCGAGCCGGTCCTCAACCTCGATGAGGAAGACATCATTGAGCGCTTCTAACAGATCGCGCTTGCTCTTGAAATGATACCATAAATTCCCCTCGGCGATGCCGCAGGCTGCGGCCAAGTCCGCGGTCGTGACGTTGCCAAACCGTTCGGCATTGAACACGTCACGCGCGGTATTGAGGATCCGGTCTCTGGTCTTCATTAGGCTTTAGCGTGCACCACAACGGGTACATTTGAATAGCCCATAACGAAATTAGAAAGAATCCGCTCCGGCTCACGCACCAGTTCGATCCGATCGAAACGATTGAGAATTTCTTCCCACAGAATCCGCAGCTGCATTTCGCCAACGCGGTTGCCCATGCAACGATGCACGCCGAACCCGAATGAGAGATGACGCCGCGCATTCGGGCGATCAATCCAGAACCGGTCAGGATCTTCAATCACCGTTTCATCGCGATTGCCGGAAACGTACCACATCACGACCTTGTCGCCCTTTTTGATTGTCTTGCCACCAAGCTCGATATCTTCAAGCGCGTTGCGGCGCATATGCGCGAGCGGTGTTTGATAGCGAATGATCTCGGAGACCATGTTGGGGATTAGCGACGGATTGGCTTTCAGCTTCGCAAACTCATCGGGATTGCGATTGAGTTCAACCACGCCAGCGCTGATCGAATTGCGGGTTGTATCGTTCCCGCCAACAATCAGCAGCATCAAATTGCCCAATAGCTCGAGCGGGTTGTTGATCATGTCCTTAGTTCTCGGATTGTGCGCCATCAAAGAGATGAAGTCGAACTTTGGCGGCTGCGATGCACGCTCCTGCCAAAGGCGCGCAAAATAAGCGAGGCACTCATGCAAGATGCGCTCACGCTCTTTCATGTCGACCTCGATCCCAACCGTCTCTGACGTCGTGGTGACATCCGACCAATAAGGCAGGAGATGGCGATCTTCGAACGGGAAGTCGAACAAGGTGGCAAGCATTTGCGTTGTGAGCTCTTTCGAGACGTGCTCGACCCAGTTGATTTCTTTGCCGACGGGCAGGTCGTCGAGAATATTGCAGACGCGTTGCCGGATCAGCGCTTCAATGTCAGACAGCTGAGACGGCGCCACCGCGGGGGATGCAGCTTTGCGCTGGTCGACATGTTTTTGACCGTCCATGGCGATGAACATGGGCGTGTTGAAATCGGCCGGGGCGTCACCAATGACGATGTCTCGATCCGAAGAAAAGACTTTATGATTGGAGTCGACGGCGACGATGTCATTGTATTTTGTAATCGACCAATACGGGCCAAACTGGCTGTCTGCACAAAAATGAACCGGGTCTTCGTTGCGTAGGCGACGGAAATAATCGCCATGAACATTGGCTTCGAACAATTCCGCAAGAGACACGTCCAGGGTCTCCAATGGAAGCGTGTTTGGGTCTGGGATCCCAGAATCTGCAAAGCCGTGCGCTGTGTCTGCCATGTGTTTCCTCCGATTATTCGTGTTTCTAGGGTAATAACCCTAATTCCGGAAAATGCAAACTTGTTTCCACCCCTTGCTTCGACCGCCGAGTCCCGCACATTAGCGCCCATGAGCAAAGCATCCGCAGGTCCAGAAATTCAACGCATGATCGACCTGATCGCGCGTTTGCCCGGATTAGGGCCGCGATCGGCGCGGCGCGCTGCGCTGTTTCTGCTCAAACGCCAAGACACGTTGCTGCGCCCCATGGCTGAAGCGCTGGCTGAGGCGGCCGACAAGATCGAACAATGCCAGGTCTGCGGAAATTATGACACGTTACAACCGTGTGCGGTTTGCCAAGCCACCGGACGCGATGACGGTCTGATCTGCGTCGTCGAAGATGTACCGGACCTGTGGGCGCTTGAGCGCGCGGCAGCCTTCCGTGGACGCTACCATGTGCTCGGCGGCGTGATGAGCGCGCTGGATGGAGTGGGCCCTGATGATCTGACGATCGGGATGCTCGTCGATCGCGTCAAGCAAGGCGGCATTCGAGAAGTGATCTTAGCCTTGAATGCCACCGTCGATGGTCAAACCACCGCGCATTATGTTGCGGAGCGGCTTGAGGGTCTGGGCGTCGAGGTCACGCGTCTTGCGCACGGTGTGCCGGTTGGCGGCGAGCTCGATCATTTGGACGATGGCACGCTCGCCACCGCCCTGCGTTCACGCCGCGGCGTCTAGCTCGCTTTTTCGACTTTGTAGACGATGCCGTCCAACATATTGGTGGCCACGTAGATCGCATCTGGGGTTGAAATGACGTCTCGGAAACCGGTTTGAAGATCCGCGAGCAAGTCTTCCGTCTCACCGATCGCGCCGTCGGCGCTAACATCCACACGCACCAGTTTTTGGCCGCTCGGCCCGTCCATGGCGCCGATCAAAAGGTCGCCTGACCAGTCTTCAAAGCCTGAGGTTTGCACGATGGCCATGCCAGATGGCGCAATCGATGGCACCCATTTAACATCCGGTTGTTCCATGCCCGGCGCTTCGGTTTCATCGGTGATGATCGTGCCATCATAATTGATGCCATATGTGATGGTCGGCCAGCCGTAATTGTTGCCCGGTTGAATGACATTGAGCTCATCGCCGCCCTTAGGGCCGTGCTCATGTGCGATCAGAAGATCAGCGTCGCCGTGATACACCAAGCCTTGAACATTGCGGTGACCGTAAGACCAAACGGAGGGATTACCGCCCCCATCCGCAAACGGATTGTCTGCGGGCACAGAACCGTCCGGCATGATGCGCGCGATTTTTCCGTGCAGCAAAGACGGATCTTGCGCATCTTCCATATAGCGGTAGCCATCGCCCAATGTGACGATCATTGACCCATCGGGAAGGAAGGCCATACGCGAGCCGTAGTGAAAAGTCGTCGCCCGGGTTTCGCCAAGAAAAATTTCGGTGACGTCGCTTAGGCTGGCCCCGTCTTCCGCAAGCGTCGCCGACACGACCGCAGTCGTATTGTTCCCTTCGCCCAAATCTTTCGAATAGCTGAGATAGAGCTTGCGATTGCTCGCGAAATCGGGGTCGAGCAGGATGCCCAATAAGCCGCCTTGGCCGGCGACGAGAATATCGTCTGGTAAGCCGGTGAGCGGGGTTTCAACCAAGCTATCGCCTTGGATCAGGCGCAAGCGCCCTTCGCGTTCTGTGACCAACACGTCGCCGTTCGGCAAGGCCGCCATACCCCATGGAAATTCTAGCCCTTCAGCGACCGGCGTGAGTTTTAGCCCGGATGCGGACACCAATGATCCGTCTTCAGCTGGCGCGGGCGCAGCCGCCTGACCGGAACAGGCGGCGAGGGCGATAATGGAAATGGCGGAAAGGCTTGAACGCAGCACGGCGAATCTCCTTGTGAATCTCTTTGGCCAGAACATAGGGGTTCCAGCCACAAAAGAAAGAAGGGCGACCGGCTTTCGGTCGCCCTTCCCCTCTCTCCCCTCGCATGCGCAAGGGCCCCTATATGGCTTACCAGCTCTTTTTGATCCGTAAGCCAACCTGACGTGGCTCGAGCAAGAACACGTTTGTGAACAAGCCAGATGACGCGTCGGTCAAGTACTGGTTGGTCAGTTGATCTTCCTCAAGCAGGTTTTTGACGAACAGCTCAACCTCAAACTGACGGTCCGCATTGGTCAACTGAATCGCCGCGTTGGCGTTCTGGAAGCTATCAATCCGATCTGCTTCGAGGTTGAAGATCCGCGTGAACACCTCATCGCGATGATAGAAGTCACCGCGAACAGAGAGGTCCCAAGCTTCGTTGAGATTGAACACATATTCTGCGCCAATTGAGAAGGTGATCTCGGGTGCCAATGGCAGCTTGTTGCCAGAAACATCCACAGGGTTGCCGACAGCCCCGTCAAAGGTCGGAAGACCGTTTGCGCCCAGGAACTGGTTGAGCGTTGCGCCGCCAAGCGTGTCCTGTGCAGCATCAGGCGTACACAAGAAGGCTGCAAGGCCAGCAAATGCGCCGCCACCGGCGGTGAGCAACGTGTTCACATCGGCAATTGGTGCCACACAGTTTTGTGTCGTACCGGCGTCTTTCACGACCACCAGATTTGGATCTCCACCAGTCTGGTCATAAGTATCCAGAAGCGGCGCTTGGTCCGCGAGTTCTGAGTTCAGAAGGCCCAAAGTCGAGTCGATGCGGAAATTATCCGTCACCTGGTAATAGAACTCCCCTTCGAAGCCGAGCACCGTCGCATCAACATTTTCGTTGACCGATGTCCGGTTCACGATGGACGAGATCTGATAGCCTTCATAGTCATAATAGAAGGCCGCCATGTTCAAGATACCAGCGCCGCCGAATAGGGTGCTCTTAGACCCGACTTCGATCGCGTTGATGAATTCCGGATCAAACGTATTGCTGACCGCTTCAAGGCCTTCAGATTGCGGTGGGTTGATGCCGCCGCCTTTATAGCCACGAGAAATGTTCGCATAGAGCAAGCTGTCATCGGTGAACCAGAAGCTACCAGCTTGATAGTCAAAGCCGAAGCGACCCGTGATCTCTTCGAACTCAGCCTCTTGGGCTGGACCGCCTTGAGCAAAGCCATTTTGCTCCCCTGGGAACGCTGTGCCAGGCGCGAGCAGCAAGCTCGGCGTGTTCTCTTGGCGCTTTTTGTCGTTTGTGTAGCGAAGTCCCAAAGTCCAGCTGAGATTGTCAGTGGCATCCCAATAGGCTTCACCGAAAACGCCAAGCGCATCGAGTTTGTATGGACTGCGGCTGAGGAAGTAGGTTCTATCGCCTGGCAGACCCGTGGCGACCGCCAAGGCTTCAGCCGTGTTGAAGAATACGAAATAATTGGTTTCGCCAATCGAATCCAATTTCAGCGCACCAACGGTGAAGTTGAAGTCCCCATCAAAGTCCGACTGAAGACGGGCTTCCAAAGACGTGGTTTCGAAATCTGAGTTCGAGTTGTCCGTAGCGAGCAATGTGTCTGCCGGAGCCCGCAAGCGGGTGTCGACTGGGATGTTTAACCCCAAAGCAGGTCCCCCAGCAAAGTCTCCATCTCCATCGCCGTCGAGGTCCGGTGTCAACGGTGTGATGTTAAACGGCACAGTCCCGATGCCTTTATTATAGTCATCGGTAAACTCACGGAAGTTTTCATTATAGCTGCCGAGGAAGGTAAAGGTCAGGTCATTTTCAAACTCATAAGTGATCTCTGCCTGTACCGTGTTCGACTCACCTTCGAACGTTGGAACCAAATTGGTTTCGAACTCACGCAGGTTGCTTGATGTGGTCGCGCCAGCATTGCTGTCTGTGCCGAAGGCTGAGTACAGACCGAGGTTCGCTGCAAGCACGCCGCCAAGCGTACCGCCGGTGTTTACGGTGCCGAGCCCTGGACGAACCTGAATTGGGTTTCCGTTCGCGTCGCGGGCATAGCCAAGACCTTCAACCTGATAAGGCACACACCCTTGGTTGAATGGGAAGGGACGCGTGTCTTTGGTACAAAGCTGTTTGGTCGCGCGGGTCCGTGTTGAATCCTCTTCATAGTGATCGGCCATCAGCCAGAAAGAGAGATTGTCGGTGATATCACCCGCGATCGTGCCGCGAATGGCCCAGAGGTCGCGTCCGTCAACGTCTTCGGTAGACCCGTCCGGAAGCAGGGCGTCTGAATAGCCATCACGCTTCAAGGTGAAGCCCGCAAAGCGCGCTGCAAAGCGTTCACCAAGCGGGACATTGATATGCCCGCTTAATTTTTGAGTGTTAAACTCGCCAATGGTGCCCTCGAGGCTCGCATTGAATTCTTCCAGGACGGGCTTAGCGGTGATTGAGTTGACCACGCCACCGGTCGCGTTCCGACCATAGAGTGTTCCTTGTGGACCCCGTAGGATCTCGATCCGCTCGCCGTCATAGAATTCTGTTTCCAGCAGCGTCGACCCAGACGAAGACACGCCATTGACGTGCGTACCCACCGCAGCGTCGGATGAAGCGCCGACCGCGGCGTTGATAATGCCGCGAATACTGATGCCACCGGCAGAGAAGTTGCCCTGCGTTGAGCCGAAGTTCGGAATGTTGAACTGAAGATCAGACCCTGTCTCGATGTTCAGACGCTCGAGCGCATCCTGGTCAAACGCCGAAACGGCGATTGGAACATCTTGGATCGATTCCTCAGTTTTCTGGGTTGTGACAACGACTGTGCTCAGCGTTCTGGTGTCTGCTTCTTCGCTTTCAACTTGCGCTGAGGCGACTGAAGCGGTGCCGCTAAGGGCGAGGGCCGAGGCCCCTGCCAACAAGACATAATTCGACCGTCGTGTGACTTTCATATGCTAACTCCTCCCTCTGTGCCTGTTTTTTTGGCACGAGTTTTTATTGCGTTTCCTCGAGAGCTTCCCATGTTGTCTGAGAATGCTTCACGTTCCATGAGAGGGTAAGGTGCGGCACTTTGTCAACAAGTTACGTAGGGTACGTGCTGTTGGACATGACTGACTGTGACATTTGATACACGACTAAAGTTCGCCATGCACTGTACCAAAATGAAACTGGTGGGGAGACCAATTTCCAATGACTGAGCGTTCCGCACTCGTTTTATTCTCTGGCGGGCAAGACTCAACGATCTGCCTCGCGCATGCCCTTTCCCGTTATGATCGGGTTGAGACGATCGGCTTTGACTATGGTCAGCGACACGCGGTTGAATTGGCCTGTCGACCGCGAATCATTGAGGCCTTGAAGGAGAAATTCCCGGCTTGGCGCAGCAAACTGGGGCCGGACCGTCTTTGCGATGTCTCCGTACTGAGTGAAATTAGCGACACGGCCATGACGCGCGAGACAGAGATTCTCGTCAGTGAGACGGGGCTACCGAACACATTCGTTCCGGGCCGCAATCTCCTCTTCCTAACGCTCGCCGGTGCGATGGCGTGGCGTCGCGGGATTTCGAGCCTGGTCGGCGGGATGTGTGAAACCGATTATTCCGGCTATCCCGACTGCCGCCGTGGCACGCTGGATGCGCAAGAGTTGACGCTGGCGCGCGGGATGGACCGCGCCTTTAACATCGACACGCCGTTAATGTGGCTCGACAAGGCTGAGACCTGGGAACTCGCGGAAGAGCTGGGCGGGCAGGCGCTGATTGATCTGGTGGTTGAAGAAACCCACACATGCTATTTAGGGGACCGCACGCATCGACATGACTGGGGCTATGGCTGCGGTACCTGTCCCGCCTGTGAGTTGCGCGCGAAAGGTTACGACATTTGGCGCTCAAAGGTTCCTGCATGAAGACCTACTCGGTCAAAGAGGCTTACATCACTTTACAAGGCGAGGGCGCTCAGACGGGGCGCGCGGCGGTGTTTTTGCGCTTCGCGGGTTGCAACCTATGGTCGGGATTGGAGCGCGATCGCGCAACTGCGGTCTGTAATTTTTGCGATACAGACTTTGTGGGCACGGATGGCCCGAATGGCGGAAAGTTTGTCGGGGCGGAGGCGTTGGCGGCGCACGTCGCGCGCATTTGGAGCGAACACGGGCGAGATGGTGGCCAGCCATATGTGATCTGTACCGGTGGGGAGCCATTGCTGCAGCTTGATCCTGAGGCGATCACGGCCCTCAAGGCCAACGGATTCGAAATCGGCATTGAGACAAATGGCACGCTCATCGCGCCCGGCGGCATCGATTGGATTTGTGTCAGCCCCAAAGCCAATGCAGAATTGAAGCAACGCACTGGCAATGAGCTAAAACTCGTTTTTCCGCAAAGCGAACCTGAAGCCGATCCTTCACAATTTGACGGCTTGCAGTTCGAGCACTTTTTTCTGCAACCCAAAGATGATACGGCGCACGCCCAGAACATCGCGGCCGCGGCTGCATATTGTATGAAGCATCCAAAATGGCGATTAAGCTTACAGACCCACAAACTGATCGGTCTCCCGTGACCGTCGAAGGCCAAGTGTTCGAGATCACCAAAGCGGTCTCGTTTGAAGCGGCGCATTATATGGGCGGCAAGCCTGAAGGGCATCCTTATCGCAATGTTCACGGCCATTCGTTTCAGCTTGAGGCGACGGTGGCCGGCACGGTCCAACCTGGCGCGGAGTGGGTGCAGGATTTCTCAGACCTCGCAGCGATACTGGCAGAGACGGCAGACAAGCTCGACCACCGCCTGCTCAATGAGGTTGATGGCTTAGAAGTGCCAACGCTGGAGCGGATCGCGGTATGGGCCGCGAATGACCTCAAACCCAGACTGCCAGGTTTGAAGCGCGTGGTCTTGGCGCGCCCGAGTTTGAATGAGCGCTGCGTGTTAGTCGTCGGCGCTTAGGCACGGACACGGAGACATTGTGATCATCCCGAAGCGGCCTATAGAAAGAGAGGGTCATTCTGGGAGGCTTTGTATGACGTCACATCCGAGCGCGACGGGCATTTGGATTATCGCCACAGGCGTGATCATTGCTCTGCTTTATTTGGCGAGAGACATCCTGGCGCCCTTTGCGCTGGCCGTGTTCCTCTTCTTGATCATTGAAGGTTTCGCGCGGGTGATCAATGAACGCTCCGACCTCTTGAAGCTCAGATGGTCCCGCGCCCTTGCCATCTTTGTCGTGATTGGCGGGTTTGTCGGGTTCCTTGCGATGATGGCGCGCGGCATTGCTGAGTTCGGCATCCAAGGCGACGCCTATCTCGTCCGGATCAATGCCCTGATCGAAGACGCTTATGGTTGGTTGCAATTGTCGAATGCGCCGACCTTAACCGAACTGTTCTTCAATGAATCCGGCCAAGCCTTTCTCGGGACCATCGCGTCAGCGACAAGCGGTCTCACAGGCGACTTAGTCCTCATCTTGATCTACGTGGCCTTTCTCTTCCTGGCGCAGTCGGCTTGGCCAAACAAGCTCGACAAGATTTTCGCTGATGCGGATCAACGCCAACAAGTCAAAGAAGTTGGAGATGCGGCGCGGCGCGGGATCGAGACTTATCTTTGGACGCAAACCGTGATCAGTGCCCTCATCACCGTGCTGACCTATATTACCTTGATCGCCCTCGGCGTCGACAATGCGCTCTTCTTATCGACGCTCATATTTGTGCTGAATTATATTCCCACCATCGGCTCTATTGTGGCGGCTCTGGTGCCACCGCTTTTCGCCTTGGTTCAACCCGAAATCGCCGCTTGGATTCCAGGGGAGGCACCAAGTGACAGTTACGTCTTTGCAGCATTGGTCTTTATTGGGGTCAGCTTCTGGCAGTTTTCGATTGGTAACTTTGTTCAACCCCGCATTATGGGCGACACGCTTAATCTATCAGCGCTAGTTGTTTTACTAGCACTCGCAATTTGGGGTGCAATATGGGGTATTCCCGGCATGTTTCTGTCGGCGCCGTTAACTGTATTGATGATGATTTTATTTGCACAATCTGATTCGACACGTTGGATGGCGGTGCTTTTATCTGCCAATGGTGAACCCTTGTCCCGCGATATCACGACAAATTCTATAGAAGCCGCCACGGAAGCTGTGAAAAATCCGTAATAGTTCGTCTGAACCGGCATTTTTGCTCTTGGCTTCTAGTCAGGATCGCTTCATATACAGCTCGGTTGGGACAATCATGTCACAAAAAGATATCTGGCCTCCGCGTGCGTCCCCCCACCCAGCCTGCGGATGAGGCCAGTAGGGCCCACCGGACAGTCCCCGTTCGGTGGGTCCGATTATTTCAGATGTAAATTAACGCTCGCTGACGCTGTGCATGAACTTGCGCACTGCATCTGTGGCGAGTGCGAATTGGGCAAAGCCCGGCTTCGTTCTTGTGTAGGTTTTGACCTCTTTGAGAAGCATCGAAATCGCCGTGCGGTGCTGTTTCACCCAGTCTGCATGGGTCCCTGCGTTCAGCGCAATCAGAGTCGCATCCGATTGCAATTGTTCCAACTCACGGATCAATCCGCGTGTCGCTAAGCGATCCCAATACGGCATGCCGCTCAAAGCTTGCTCCGCAGCGTGACGGAGGCGATCAAGCGCCAGCGCGTCGCCGATCGCGAGATAGGCATGCGCGGCGTCGCCCGCGGCGACATCGGTTTTCTCAAGCAGCTTTGCCAGTGTGGGCGTGGCGGTCACGATTCTGCTCTTCGCGACAGTCTCAGCTAAGGATTCCGGTACGCCCTCGCGCGCGGTTTGTTTAATGCGTCTCTGCTGCAAGGCCCGCTCATAGTTTGGAAGATCTGAGATTTCGATCTCGGACAGAGCCGCCTTGATCGGCTTCAAGGCGGCGATGCGCGTTTCGAGAGCGGCATCGGCGCTCAGGCCCAATGCGCCATGTGTGATCGCGGCAAGACTATCGGCAAATGCTGTCTGCAGCGCATACTGTCTGTGCGCCGGAGCTTGATTGTCGAGCTGATCAATCTCAGCGAGCTGCGTGGCGCTGTCCAAGAGGGCGCAAGCCACTTCGAAAGCGGCCACGATATCGGCACTGGGCGCGCCGGTCTGTTCGCGCAAACGCAAGATAAAAACCGGGCCGGCAATATCGACAATCCGATTGGCCAGCACCGTCGCGATGATTTCGCGCTTCAGTCTATGCGCTTGCATGGTGCCGGCAAATTTGTGCAGCGCTTCAGGGAAATAGTGCGCAAGCGTTTCGGTGAAGTAAGGATCATCCGGAACCGATGAGGCCACCAGGTCATCAAACAAGACGATCTTCGTCCATGCCATGAGGACAGCAATCTCAGGGCGTTGGAGTGCGCGGCCATCTTGCTTAAACTGCGCCATCTCGGCTGAGCTTGGCAGGCCCTCGACCACCCGGTCAAGCACACCGCGGCCCTCAAGCCGAACCATGAGCCGTTCTAGTGCATCATGATCTTGGACCGCAGAATCTGCCGCCAGGCTCAAAGCGCGGGTCTGGGCATAATTGTGCGCCAAGACATGGCCGGCGACATCGTCCGTCATAGAGGCAAGCAGAGCGTTCCGCTCGCCACTCGGCAGTTCGCCCCGGCGGATCGCTTCGGTGCACAAAATTTTGATGTTCACTTCATGGTCAGAACTGTCGACGCCTGCGGAATTGTCGATGGCGTCCGTGTTGACGTGGACACCCCGTAAAGACGCTTCGATCCGTCCGGCTTGGGTCAGGCCAAGATTAGCGCCTTCGCCAATGACCTTTGCTTTCAGGTCCTTGCCATTGATCCGGATGGCATCATTGGCGCGGTCACCCGCATCTGCGGACGTCTCGTCCGAGGCTTTGATATAAGTCCCAATGCCGCCAAACCAGAGCAGCTCTATGTCAGCTTTCAATAGCGCGTGGATGAGCTCGTCAGGCGTCACCGCGTCTGCTGTCAGACCTGTCAGCTTTTGAATTTCGGGTGTTAGGTCGATCGACTTGGCGCTGCGCTCAAAAATGCCGCCGCCGGCGCTGATCAGCGAGGCATCATAATCCATCCAGCTGGAGCGTGGCAGATCAAACATCCGTTGGCGCTCTTGCCACAAGCGTTCTGGATCCGTTGGATCAGGGTCGACGAAAATGTGCATGTGGTTGAACGCCGCCTGCAGGCGAATCTGCTTCGAAAGCAGCATACCATTGCCAAACACATCGCCGCTCATGTCGCCGCATCCGATGACTGTAAACGGCTCAGACTGAATGTCTTTGCCGAGCTCGCGGAAATGGCGCTTCACCGCTTCCCAAGCGCCGCGTGCGGTGATGCCCATTTTCTTGTGGTCGTATCCCGCCGATCCACCCGACGCGAAGGCATCGCCGAGCCAAAAGCCTTGTCCGACACTGATCTCATTGGCGATATCAGAGAAGGTCGCTGTCCCTTTATCTGCCGCAACGACGAGATACGGGTCCTCGCCATCATGGATAACGGTTTCATTGGGGTGCTGCACCTCACCGTCGATCAAATTGTCGGTCAGATCGAGCAAGCTGGTAATGAAGGTCTTGTAGGCATCGACCCCAACATCGCGGATGGCTTCGCGCGATCCACCAACGGGGAGTTGTTTGGGGAAGAAACCACCTTTGGATCCAACCGGAACAATCACAGCATTCTTGACCTGCTGCGCTTTTACCAGCCCGAGCACTTCTGTGCGGAAATCATCGCGCCGGTCTGACCAGCGCAGGCCCCCGCGTGCGACGGGGCCGAACCGGCAATGCACGCCTTCGACCTTTGGCGAGTCGACAAAAATTTCACGGAACGGTTTCGGATCGGGCAGATCGTCCACTTCACGACTGGCAATTTTGAAACTGATAAAGGGACGCGGCGTCTTTGTGCGTTCGCCGTGAAAATAATTGGTGCGTTGGATTGCCATGGTCAGATCAGCCAGTCGGCGAATAATCCGATCATGATCGAGAGACGGAACAGATTTAAGAGCTTCATCAATCGCGGCTCGCGCGTCCTTGCACGCGGCGTCTCGGTTTTCACCTTGCTCTGGTGAGAAGCGCGTTTCGAACAGTCTCACCAGTTGCCGTGTGAGGCGCGGGTGGCTGTTCAGGGCTTCGATCTGCGTGGCGCGCGCGGGATCAAGACCTGATTGATGCCGATAGGCACACAAAGCGCGGCAGAGTGCCGCCTGGCGCCAAGATAGGCCTGCATTGAAGACCAGCGCGTTGAAGCCGTCATTCTCTGCCAAGCCGCTCCAAACGGCGACGAATGCATCTTCGAACCGCGGGCCAATTTCCTCCAAGTCAATCTCTTGACCATCCGTGCGCCGCATCGAGAGCGAATGGACCCAATATTCATCCGGCGCGTCCGCCACAGGCTTCTGCGCTGGGGTGACGGGGTAGCCGGTCTCGAATGCAACGAACAATCCCATCCGCTCAAAAATCGGCACACAATCAGAGAGCGCGATTGCCCCACTTCGAGAGTAGATTTTTGCCCGAATGCGGGTCGAATCATCCCGATCTTCCCGATAGGCACGCAAACAGATTGGGTGGGCTGGATTAAGGACCGCCAGCATGGACACATCCCGCAGCGCTTCCTCTGGTAAGAAAGCTTCCCGATAAGCAGCGTTGAAGGCGCTCACAAAATGAGCGGCCAAAGTCTGCGCATCCGGCGCCAGTGCACTGTCTAAAATTGCGTCGTGGAAGCGATCTGTCCAACGCCGCGCATAGGCAACGATATCCACTTCAAGCGCCTCGAGGTCGGGGCGGGTGACATGGGTTGGCAGTGCGGTTTGGAACAGCACGCGCACCAAGGTCGCGCCTTCAAAGCTCGGTTGGAACGAGGTGACGCGTCCGCCCCAAGCGTCTTCAATCGCCTCAGAAATCCGCCGTCTGAGATCTGTGTCATAAGCCTCGCGCGGCACGAAGACGACGGTGCTCACAAAGCGGCTAAACCGGTCGAGGCGCGTGAAGACGCGCACGCGGGGGCGGGTTTGCAGATCCAAAACACCCTGCATGATGGGCGCAAGGTGTTCAGACTTGGTTTGAATGAGCTCATCGCGCGGCCAGCCTTCGATGATGTTAGAGAGCGCCTTCTCATTGTGGCTGCCCGGCAGAACCTCTAACAGATCCAACACGCGCTCCATGCGCCGTCGAAGCAGGGGGATGTTGCGGACCGATTCATTATAGGCTTCCGCCGTATAGAGACCGAGAAACCGGGTTTCGCCAATCACCTGGCCCTGGTCGCCATAATGTTTGACGCCGACATAGTCGCACGCCACGCGGCGATGGACACGGCTCACCAGGGTCGCTTTGGCGAGGATGAGAGATTCAGGTTCTTCGAGGAAGTCGCCAATCTCTTCGGTCAGCAATAGCGGTTCTGCACCGCGGTTGAGCACGTTGCGGCGCTCATTCCGCAAGAGGCCGAGATTAGACCCCTCCACCATATCCGGTTCTTCCGGCAGGACTGAGCCGTCATCTGCGGTTTGGAATGTGTAACTGCGCACGCCGAGGAATACGAAGCGCTCCTGACCAAGCCATTTCAGAAATTCCACCGCCTCGTCCTTATAGCGGGACGTGACATGCGTGGTCGCGATCAGTTTCTCGATTTCAGTTTCCATGCGCGCCCGCATGGCGCTGTAATCGCCAGTGGCGTTGATCACATCGTCTAAAGTCGCTTCGGCTTCGCTGAGCAGCAGTTTTTGTTCCTGCGCGGTGAGATCCGGCAAATGGATTTGGATGAGCGAGTGTGCCCCGTCCTCGAGTTCAACGATCGGATGGAACAGCGTCAGGACTTCAATGCCGAGGTCGCTGCACGCCCCTAGCAGCGAATCGACGAGGAAGGGCCGGTCTGGGCCCACCACTTCCAAGATAAAATGGCCAAGGATTTCCATATCCTCATCGTCGGCCTTGCGCAGCCGGACGGAGACGCCATCCGTCGATTGGAACCAGGACCACAAGGATGTGCCAAGCGCCTCAATGCTGCCATTGGGAATAATATTGCGGCTATCAGTCGGTGCCTCGGCAAGCATTTGCGTAATGCAAGACTGAAGCGGGTCAGAATTGCTCGTTTTTGAGCTTGGTCGCAATGTATCTGTCATCGTGCCCTACCTTAGAACGGATCACGTTACTTAAGGGAAGTTCCGACCGGTCTCAATCTCAAGCCGATCGGAATTTTTCACATTGCTGTTGACTACGGTGTCAATCGCGCGCGCTAGCGGTTTTGCAACGCTGCGGCGAGTTCGTCCGCCTTTTCCGCTCGGAAGGCGGCGCACAAGCTGGCCGCCTCTGATGCCTGGGCCAAACGGCGCTCATAGCCCGGTATCAGACTGCCTTTGCTCTGAATGAACCGGATCGCTTCGTCGATCGCGCCCCGCTCGCAGAATTTCGAAACGACGCTCGCCGTTTGCGGTTTCCGCACTTCGGGTGTTCGTTCGATCACGGTGTCGAAGTCTGTTTTGAACTTTTCCCACGCGGCCGCGGCATTGTCCTCATTATCGAGCGCGGCGAGATAGACTGACCAGGCCTCTTGGCCTTGGAAGTCGTCGCCTTGAACCAGCTCCATCAACGCAATCATATCCGCCTCAGACGCCTTGCGCGCGAGCACGCCGAGGATCATCCGACGTTCTCTTTGATTGGTTGTGGCTTGCGCGAAAGCGAGCGCGGCTTCGTGGAAGGCGCTGCCGCCGGTCTCGGCTGCGATCGACATAGCAGTTCCGATCAGATCGGGTGAGATAGCGTTTGGATCGGGATCATTGATCACACCGACATAAGCGGCGGCCGCATCGGCCAATCGCGTACGCTCCTCAGGCAAGCGCCCAATCGTCAGCAAGCGCGAATTTAAAGCGGTGCGGAGCAATTGATCGCCTTGTGACAGGTCTTCGCGCGGCGTCTCGGACAAAATCGTCCAGCGGTCGCCATAAGCCGACATGACAAAGTCGCGCAGGGCCTCTTTGTCAGTGTCCTCCTGCAAAGCGTCCATATAGCTTGCGAGATTGGACAAAGGATCCCGGGCCGCGCCCCAATCGCCATTCGCATTGACCGCGATCGCATCTAAGACCGTGGCGGCTGAGATATTCCCCGCCGAGAAGGCCGCCGTCGCGCTGTCGGCAAAGCTCAGCTGCTCGCCTGGGGAAAGATCGTCATAATTGGCGATCAAGCTCTGCCAGGCCGCATCGTTCAAGTTGAACCGCCAATAGCCTGAGCCGCCAGCATTGGGCATGACATAGTCTGGGCAGCCGCCATCGAGCGGGACAGTGAGAGTTGGCGCGGCAAACATCTCGCGGATCACACGTTCGCCATTTGCGCCATTGGTCTTCAGCCCGAGCGGAATGGCCCAGGACTGCGAGTCAGGGGCAATTTCTGACCCAAGCGGTGCGTAGCGCGATTGGCGGATCTCAATCACGCCCGCATCTGGGGCAGGGCAGGTGAAATTGACATCCAGATAAGGAATGCCGGGCTGCAGAATGAAAGAGTTAAAACTGTCGACCACGCCTGGATTTTGACTGCCTTCTGCCAGTGAGGCCATGAAGTCATTGACGTCCGCCACGCCGTCTTCGAACCGGCGCATATGGATGCGCATGCCGTCTCTGAACGCGTCTTCGCCGAGAAAGTTCTCAAACATAGACAGCACGCCGCCGCCTTTGCTGTAGGTGATGCCATCGAACGCATCGAGAATATCGGCATTGCGCGTGATCGGATTGCGGATTTGGCGGGCGCTGATCAGGCTGTCATTGCCCATCACACCAATGGCGGCGCGCTGCGGGGCGAGATCAAACCCTGTGTCGGGGAACACCGCATCCATTGTTTTATAGGCAATCCAGGTGGCGAAAGCTTCATTCAGCCAAATATCGTCCCACCATTTCGGGGTGACGAGATTGCCAAACCATTGGTGACCCAGTTCATGCGCGTGGATCGTCATAACCCCGCGCTGACGCCCCAAACTGGTCCGATCGTCAATCAGCAAGGCGCTTTCGCGATAGATAATTGCGCCGGCATTCTCCATTGCCCCGTATGCAAAGTCAGGCACCGCGATCAGGTCGAGTTTGGCGTAAGGGTAGGGATAATCGAAATAGGCTTCCTGCCAGGTCACCATCTCGTCCGTAATGGCCATCGCTTTTTCAAGCTGATCGCCTTTGCCCGCAGGAGCAAAGCCACGAAACGGAATGGCGCGCGGGCGAATTTCGTTTGGCGGCAAGACGCCGCCATCACGCAAGTCATACGGCCCGACGGCCAATGCGGTGAGATAAGACTGAATCTTCCGCGTCGTCGCAAACTCGAAGCGAATATTGCCATCCTCGAGCGTGGATTGGGCTTTTAGTGGGCCATTCGTGATGACCTGATTGCCCGGCGTGGTTGTCACCGTCACCGTCCACGGCGTCTTGAAGCGAGGCTCGTCAAAGCTTGGCACCATACGGCGCGCATCGATTGCTTCCATTTGGGTCGCGAGATAGGGCCGCCCCGCCTGTTCGGCTTTGTACAGGCCAACCAGACCGAAATTATACGGCGCGTTATACTCCAAAATGAGGGTGCTATTGCCTTGTGGCAGCGGCGTATCGAAATCGAGACGGGAAACGCCGCCTTCCGCGCTGCTGCGGGCGAAGGCGCCTTCCAGCTCAGTGCCATCTGGCAAACGTCCAATCACCGATGTGACCTGCTGATCGAGGCTATGTAGCCAAATCCGAGCGTGGGCCTGATCAAGCCGGATATCGATCTCTACCCGGCCCGAAAACGTGTCTGCCGCCGGATCGGTGACCAAATCCAACCGATAGGCGGTCGGCGTGACGCCTTCCGGCAATTGTCCGGCCGGCGGAGAGTCCTGCAGAATCGGCGGAACGATGTCTAAAGCGATCTCTTCTTCGCCGCCTCGCGCGCATCCAGTCAGGATTACGGCGCCAGCACTTGCAGCGATTAAACAGGCTCGAAAGGATTTCGTCAGCATTTTACGGTCCAATACAAACTATGTCGGACGGCTTGAAGCATAGGATAGAGGAGCAAGCAAAGGTCTTGCTGCGTTCATCTTTGCGGAAACGCCAAATAGGATTAGAGCGAGCAATATGAAACGGCTGTGGCATTGGCCCATCGATCCATTGGCGCGCACCGTTCGCCTGATTTTGGGCGAGAAGGGGTGGTCTTTCGAGTCGATTGAGATCCGTCCCTGGGTGTCGGATCTCGAGCTTGCCGCGCTTGCCCCTGGCGCGAGCGCGCCGGCTTTGCTGGATACAGATGCTGAAATCAAAACCTCGGCCGTCGGATCGCTTGCCGTCTGTGAATATATCGAAGAAGCGCAGCCCAATCCGCGGCTTTTGCCGTTCACACCGGGCGAAAAAGCTGAAGCTCGCCGCCTCTGGCAATGGTCCGAAGAGAGTTTTGCCGGGATCAATAATACGCTTTTGGCCGAACGCGTCACCCAATGGGTCAAACGCGACCGGTCGCCGGACAGTTTGGCGCTGCGCCAAGGGGCGCATGCCCTGAAGAACCGGATGACCTTTCTCGATGCCCTGGCAGGGGAACGGTCCTATATTGGTGGCCGTAATTTAAGCATCGCGGACCTCAGCGTTGCGGCGCATTTGTCATCTTATGACTATTTCGGCGATGTACCTTGGGATCTCACGCCGGACCTCAAAGAATGGTACACCCGAATGAAATCACGCCCGAGTTTTCGGCCCTTGCTGGAAGACCGGGTCGGCAATGCCAAACCCGTGAAGCACTATAGCGATCTTGATTTTTAGACCGTTCCAGGGATGAAGAGGGATGTCCTTAGAGGCGCTGCTCAAATCCCATGCCGATACGCTCGGCTTTGATACCTGCCACATTTGCCGGGTAGATGAGGCTTGGGCGGCGGGTGAGCGGCTCGAAGCGTTTGTCGAGGCGGGGTATCATGGCTCAATGGCGTGGATGGAAACCACGCTCGAGCGGCGCAAAGCTCCGACCGCAATGTGGTCAGACGCTAGGTCCGGCGTCGTGGTCGGGCTAAATTATGGTCCCGATCACAGCCCGATGAAGAATCTCGAGCGGACGGGGGAGGGAAACATCTCCGTCTATGCGCGCGGCAAAGACTATCATGACGTCTTGAAAAAGCGGCTGAAACAATTGGCGCGGCAGTTCGCACAAGAGGCGGGCGAAGACGTCAAAGTCTTCGTCGACACCGCCCCATTAATGGAGAAACCGCTGGCGCAAAAGTCGGGACTCGGCTGGCAAGGCAAGCACACCAACTTGGTCTCGCGCGAGCATGGTTCTTGGTTATTCCTAGGCGTGATGCTGACCACCGCAGCGCTGACGCCGAGCATGAGCCGCAATGATCGATCATTGCGGCTCATGCTCGGCGTGTCTCGACATCTGCCCGACCCAGGCTTTTCCCGCGCCCTATAAGCTCGATGCGCGGCGTTGCATCTCGTATCTGACGATTGAGCACAAAGACCCGATCCCGCTAGAGTTTCGCGCGGCGATGGGAAATCGCATCTATGGCTGCGACGATTGCCTCGCGGTTTGCCCCTGGAACAAATTCGCGGAAACCGCGCAAGAGAGTGCGTTCTGGGCACGGATCGAGTTGAACGGGCCGGAGCTCGATCAACTCGCCGCTCTGGATGACACGACGTTCCGGCAAGTCTTTTCGGGCTCTCCGATCAAACGGATTGGCCGCGATCGGTTTTTGCGAAACGTGCTCATCGCCATCGGCAATTCGGGATCTGCTGCCCTCATCGAAGCGAGTGTGCTGCCGCATTTAGACGATCCCAACTCCCTGGTCCGTGGCGCAGCGATCTGGGCATTGTCCCGCCTTGATTTGGCCGGGTTTGAGAGAGAGAAGGCGGTCCGCTTTCCCGCCGAAACAGATCAGGATGTTCGCGCCGAATGGACACGCATATAGCGCATAATGGCTGGCCCATTGGCCGTTGGCTCATCTGGGCGATCAAAGGCGTCGCGGGCCTGGTTGTCGGGGTCCACATTTACGCTTTGGTGCTGTGGGTCGCGCCAGTGCCGGGAACCGCCAATATGGCTGGCCGAGTGCTGCAAGGCACGACCGTGTATCACACCTGGGTGCCGCTTGAAGAGATGTCGCCGCATCTGGTGCGGGCGGTCATTGCGGCAGAGGATTCGCGCTTCTGTGAGCACAGTGGCGTAGATTTCGAAGCCATTCAGAGCGCGCTCGATGAACGCGAAAAGCGTGGCAGCTTGCGCGGCGCATCTACGCTAACGCAGCAAACTGCGAAGAATGTGTTTCTTTGGAATGGGGGCGGTTATGTTCGTAAAGCTGGTGAAGCTTGGATGGCGCTGTTGATCGATGGCGTCTGGGGCAAACGCCGGGTTTTGGAAGTCTATCTCAATGTTGCAGAATGGGGCGACGGTCTCTACGGCGCCGAAGCGGCGGCCTATGGCCGATTTGGCAAGCCAGCGAAAGATCTGACCGCGTTTGAAGCGGCGCGCCTCGCGGCGGTGTTACCGAGCCCGAATAAGTGGCGGGTGCGTCCCGCTGGCCCTTATGTCCGCCAGCGCACAGCGACGCTCCAAGCCCGCATGGGTGTTGTGCAGCGAGATGCGCTAGATGCGTGTATTTGGGAATAGCCTTACTTCGACAAGCGAATGGCTTCCCGGATCTCACCGCGCAGCACCAGAATGTCGAGATTCTCTGGATCATTCACCAGTGCGGCTTCCATGTCCGCTTTGGCCGATTGTAAATCATCGGTGGCCAAATGAGCGCGCGCGCGCAGAGATAAGGCCTCCGCATCGTTCGGCCTCATTGCCAAGGCCGCGTTCAAGTCATCCATGCCTTCAACCCAACGCTCCAAAGCCAAATAGGCTGCGGCGCGATCTTTGTAGACGAGCGGATTATCGTCATCGAGCTTGATCGCATCGGTCAGTGCAACGATTGCGGCTTCAGGATAATTCGCGGCCAGCCAGGCATTTCCCGCCTGCGCTAAGAACTTATGGCGGTCGGCGAGTTCAATCGCATCCGGCGCAGTGGCTAAGGCTTCTAAGCGCGCAGCGCCTTCTTCGAGCCGGTCCATCGCCATTAGGGCGACAGCGTTGCAGTAGCGCGCCTTCGGGCGATTGCCGCTGGTCAGCCATGCGAGCGAGTCTTCATAGGCCTCGCTGGGGGCTGATACGGTTTTTTCTAAACACCGATCCAATCGTTCCTGTTCAGCGCGGGCGATGTCTGCCAAGGCAGATTGCGAGACTGGCAATAAGCCAGACACCAGTATGGATACGAACATGGACAAGCCTTCTTCTAAAGCACTATTGAGTGCGGTAGCGAGCGGGAAAGGCGAGCGCAAATGACAGATCTGTCAGAACCGCTATTTCTATTCGGGCCGGGGTTTTCAGGTCACGCGCTCGCGCACATTTGGGCGGGGCCGGTTTATGGCACCGTCCGGTCAGAGGCGAGCCGCGAACGTTTGGCAGGGACCAAGATTTCGCCAGTTGATATTCAAGATCATGACGCCCTTAAGCGTTCGGTGTCTGGCGCGCATGTGATCATCAGTGCGCCGCCGCGGGAGGATGGCTGTCCGGGTATCGAGACAATTGGCGGGTTCGCTGACACGGCGGCGAGCGTGACTTATCTTTCCACGACTGGCGTCTATGGCGACCTGCGCGGCGGCTGGGCGATGGAGTGGACGGCTCCGCACCCGCAATCGGTGCGCGCTGAACGTCGCCTCAAGGCAGAGATCGCTTGGCGCGAGACATCCGATCGCCTTCGAATTGTGCGCTTGCCGGGCATTTATGGCCCCGGTCGATCAGCCTTAGATCGACTCCGCGCTGGAAAAGCGCGGCGAGTGGTCCGCGACGGGCAGGTCTTCTCGCGCATCCATGTTGATGACATTGCGAGCGGGCTGAAAGCACTAATCACGAACGCCCAACTCGGTGTCTATCATCTCTGCGACGAATGCGCCGCGCCGCCTCAAGACGTCATTACATATGCGGCGGCGTTGTTAGACATCACTCCGCCACCTTTGATCGCGTATGAAGATGCTGATCTAACAGACATGGCGCGCAGTTTCTATTCTGAGTGCAAACGCGTCTCGAACGCCAAAATAAAGGCCGCCACAGGGTGGCGGCCTCAATACCCGTCTTATCGGGAAGGGCTTTTGTCGATCTACGAGGCTGGCGCTTAAGTTGACGCGCCGCCCATAAAGCCAAGATCTGCGGTGTTGAAATTATTCAAGTTTGGCAGCGCAGTGCGCAGCTCAGACGTGTTCAATCCAAACCAAGATCCCATCGTCGCAGCATACTGTTCCACAGAGGTGGTTGGCAGCAGGCGACCGCGCGAGCGCGTGTACGAGTTGCTATCCACGTCTGCGAAGGGAACTTCACCATAGAGGCGCTTGCCTTGCACTTGACCGCCAGCGACGAAATGGTGTCCGCCCCAACCGTGGTCGGTGCCGTTGCCATTGTCGATCACGGTGCGCCCGAAATCAGACGCCGTGAAGACCACGACATTGTTCCATTCGCCGATCTCGATCATCGCTTCGCGGAACGCGGCGATCGCGCCGGCCAGTTCTTCGTGATTGCCCGCAATGCTGTTCGCTTGGTTTGAGTGGGTGTCATATCCGCCGGTCGAGCAATAGAACATTTGGCGTGACACGTTCAGGAATTGCCGGATTTTGATGGTCTCAGCGATTGAGCGCATCTGACCGGCCAGGCGAGAGCCCGGGAATTCCGTTGCGAATGGGGTTGCGTTTTCCTGTGCCGCTGCGAACTGTTCGGTGTTTTCGATCGCCTTCGCGGTTGAGTTCGTAATATCCTGCTCGAACAGGCTGCGACTCTGGAAATCGCGTTTCGCGAGGAACGCTCGGATCTTTTCGCGGGCGGCATCATCGCCGTCATTGAAGCCGAGAACACCGCGATTGGTGAAAAGGCTAGGTTCCTTGATCCCACTCGAGCCAATCTTGAACTGTGAGACTTGTTCGCCCGCCAAGAAGACGTCATTACCAGTTGCAGAAATGGCTGAGAATATCCGGTTCTGGTTCGGGGCCGAATTCACAACCTGGTCCATAAACCGGCCACCCCAACCTCGGCTCACGCCTTCCACGCCAAACGACATCCAGGTCGATTGCTGGTCATTGTGCGAGAATAGCCGCTTGGGAAGAATGGCGGTGTTGTTGTCCATGGCCGCACGGGTGGTCGGCTCGATCAGTGGCCCGACATTGCCAACCACGGCAAGGTCACCGTCCTCAAACATGCTGTGCAATGGGGACAGCTCTTGCGGCAATGCAAACTCACGCCCCTCAAATTGTGCGGCATTGTCGAGGTTCATTTTCAACATATTCGCGCGATTTCGCGTAGATGCTGCGGACGTTGAATTGTACGAATTAAACAAGCCCGTGCGAACCGAGCGAAGCTGATCATAGGACGCCTGGTCATAGGGTAGGATCGTATCCGCCCCATCCATACCGCCCTTTAGGAAGATACAGATCATTGCCTTGTATCCACCTGTATCAGCGGCCCAAGCCTGGTTGAAGCCGAGGCCCGACATAGCGCTCATACTGCTTGCAAACCCAGCCGTTCCGAGGCCTGCAAGAACGTGGCGACGTGAAATATTAGCCATTGTAAATCTCCCCTCGGTCTTACCAGCTAACCGCGTAAGACGGTGAATTAAGCACCAAAGTCACAGCCGCTTGGACGACATCTTCTTGGTCGTCGGCTGTGTTTTCGGCAGAGTTAGTGCGAATTTCGATGGTGCTGATAATGTCGACAATGTCGGCTTTCTCAGCGTCTGACATACGACCACTGGTCAATAGATCATCGAGATGATCGACCAATGCCGTAGGATCACCGACCAGGGCAAGTTCATCGCTATAATCCGGCGTGTAAGTCTCAATGTCTCGGTCGCGTTGTGAGCCGCGATCGAACGCAAAGTCCGTCATGAAGTTGAGATAGCCAACTGAGCTACTTTCATTGACGATCTGAAACTCGGGTACGGTAATGTTCTGCGCGCCAGCACCCGTGCCAGGCGCTATATAGCCTGGGCGGTAAAAGTTAAACACCGATGGCGAGCTAAACGCTTGTTGCCCGAGCGAGTCATCCGAGCTTCGCGTGTCAGACAGTCTACGCTCATTGTAGCCATTCAAGCCGCTCACATCAAAGGCACGCGCCCAATGGGTGAAGCGCAGAATGGGTTCTCTCACTTTGCCAGTCGTGACCGTGGCGCCAGCGGCGGGTTCGACAAACAAGGTTGGCTCCAGAAGGATTGCCGCGAGCGTGGCTTGCAGATCTCCGCGCTCACCAGACCCGAAATTACGTCCACCTTGAGCCGCAAAGCGACCTGTTTCAAACGCTGTTGCGACACTCTCGATGTAAGCCGGCGATGGATCCGATTGCGTGAATCGCTGGATCAAGAGGCGAGATATAAACGGCGCCACGTTTGGATGCTCAAAAATTGTGTCGAGCGCGATGCGAATGCTCTCATCGCCGCCGGTTCCGGCTGGGATCGTCGTGCCGAGGAAGACTTTATCAAGCTCTGAGTGTTGTTCTGGGAACATCACCATTTGGCGAATGTCGCCGTCTTGTGGGCGATCATTAAACTCATCTCCCGCCCAAGACAGACCTGTAAAGACACGGGCGAGCCCCTCAATGTCATCGTTGGAATAGGTCTCCATTTGTTGACCTTGTCCGTCCAGCTTGGCCGATCCATCCATATTCAGTTCGATCAAGCCGATCGAGAACAGTTGCAGGATTTCGCGGGCATAGTTTTCGTCAGGCATACGACCTGAGCGCTCATCGCCCTTCCGGTTGCCACGATAGGTCAGCCACTCACCCATGGCTGGCGAGTACGTCACTTCTTCTAGAATATCGCGGTAGTTTCCGAAGGCATTGCGGATCAGAATGTCCTGATAATAAGCTCGCATCAGCTGGTCATTGTCAGCTGAGTCAGAATAAACGACGATTTGCGATAGGGCGAAAGCCATGCGTTGGCGCAATTGGTCATCTGAGCCAATTATATGATCCCAATAGAGCGTGTCGACGATGTTGCTAACAAGGTTCCCGTTGCTATTGCGCGGTTGTGCCGCCAATGCTGGCATCGTGACGCTCGTGGGTTTGGAAAATTCGCTGGCAATCCAGTCCGCTGCGTCGCGACCTGTCAAAGACGCGATATCAGATTTGCTGCCGCCAAAGGTTGCGCGGGCCAGGAAGCGTGACGCTTCAACTTCGGTATCAATCTTTGACACCGGTTCTGCCGGCGTGCCGCCGCTTCCACCGCTGCCGCCAGAGTCACTTCCACCGGTCGCTCCGCCAGGAGGGACGGATTCTCCGCCACCGCCGCCACAGGCCGCTACCAGTAAACTCGCTGCAAAAATTGCAGCGACGCTACGCGTTCGCAAAATAGACATTTCCAGGTCCCTCATACTCACAAGGCTGCTCGTATGACCGGGTTTTTGCACCGCAAATAGCTAAGTCTTTGTAAGGCTTCGGCGCAAATTCGAGCCGAAAACTCAATCTCTTGTTAAGTCTACGGAATTTGAGTTAATGTTGAACGATTTTTAACTTAAGAGATCCCTGAAAAGCCTGGATTTATTGCAGATTCCGGCGAGATAGACTAAGGGTTAACAATCACTTTACCGGTGACCTTACGATTTTGTATCATTCGAAAACCGTCTAAAGTTTGATCCAGAGATAGCTTTTCATGAATATAGGGCCGGGTTTTGCCCTCTCGCGCCCAAGTCCAGATCTGTTCGACATTCTCGCGCCCGCGGTCCGGGAATTGCCGTCCATACTCACCCGCGCGTACACCAACGACCGAAAACCCCTTAATCAGAGGCATATTGGTCGCGACATTGGCGATCCGTCCGGAGGTGAAGCCGATCACCAGGAGACGTCCATCGAAGGCAATACAGCGAACGCTTTCATCAAACACATCGCCGCCCACCGGATCATAGATGACGTCGGCGCCGCGCCCGCCCGTCAGCGCTTTGACTTTTTCTCGAAAGCCTTCGCCCGTATTGATCACATGATCGGCGCCATAGGCGTTCACTTTGGCGAGCTTTTCATCGCTGCCGCCGGTCGCGATCACGGTCGCGCCGAGCAATTTGCCGACATCCACCGCCGCCATGCCGACGCCGCCACTGGCGCCGTGCACCAAAAGTGTTTCTCCGGGCTGGAGGTTTCCCCGCCGGACCAAGGCGACATAGGCCGTGAGGTAAGCGGCGGAATACGATGCCGCTTCATCGAATGACATATTGTCGGGCTTCTTTTGTAAACCGTCAGCCGATACGATCGCATACTCAGCAAAGCCGCCAAACCGCGCGCCGCCGCAAACATCTTCGCCCACCTCAAATCCGGTGACGCCCTCACCAAGGGCGACAATGGTGCCGGACATGTCCATGCCTGGCGAGAACGGCGGCTCTAGCTTGAGCTGATATTTGCCTTGGCACAGCAAAAGGTCTGGGAAATTGATACTGGTCGCCCGCACCGCAATCAGCACCTCGCCTGGGCCTGGCGCGGGTGTCGCAACTTCGCGAACCTCAACGCCCGAGAAATCATCGCTCAATTGATGGCAGACCAGTGCCCGCATTAGAGGCCCTCATAGGCTGTGCGGACCATGCCTGCAATTTCCAAACACGCGGCGCGTGCGGCGGGAGCGACGGCGGTAAACGCTGTGAACCCGTGCGCCAGGCTATCATAGCATTTGAACGTCACGGGCACGCCTGCGGCTTCAAGCTTTTTCGCATAAGCGGCGCCGTCATCGACCAGCGGGTCGAACCCTGCCGTGGCAATGATGGCCGGAGGCAGGCCATCCAATCGCGTCTCTTGCGCTGGCGACAGCAGTACATTGCTGCGGTCAAACCCGTCCGGCAAATATTGCTGCATGAACCATTGCATCGTGTCGGTCGAAAGCGGGTAGGTTTCGCCATAAGTGGTCGCAGACGGAAACTCCGTGACCAAGTCTGTGGCCGGATAGATCAGCAATTGCAGATCGGGCTTTGGCATACCGCGCCGTGTCGACTCTTGCGCGATAATGGCGCTGAAATTTCCGCCCATACTGTCCCCGCCAATGGCCGCCCGCCCGGCGGGCGCGCCATAGGTTTCGGCGTTTTTGAGGGTCCATTCATACGCCGACAAACAGTCTTCTAGACCAGCTGGAAACTTATGCTGAGGCGCCAAGCGATAGTCGACCGATATAACCGGGCAACGCGCCGCCTTTGCGATCATGGAACAAAACGCATGACACGCTTCGACATTCAAAATCACCCCGCCGCCCATATGCCAATAGGCCATCATTGGGGCGCCTGGATCTTGATCTTGCGGGCGATAGATCCGGACGGGAATGTCATGTCCGTCTTTACCGCGTATGGTCGTGTCTTCGAATGTAACCCCTGGTTCAGGTGCTGCCGCAAACATGGCGAGACCTTCAATTGCGGCAGCTTGCGCGATTTCGGGCTCGAGCGATGACATTGGCGGCTGATTAGCCGCCCCATGCGCGATGAATTGTAGGTTCGGGTCGAGCGTCCGCCCGCCCAACTCGACAGGCTTGCCGCCCGCCATTTTGATCTTCCAGCTGGCTGGTAGCTTCAATAATAATTTTGCGATTGTCGCCTGCAGACTCATCTCTGCAGCCCTCCCGATTTATAGTCGTTTTATGAGGGCTTAATCTGACTTAGCTGCTGGATTTGGCAAGCGTTTCGACCCCGGCCAGCATCAGTTTGGCGGCGAAATCGGTGGCTCCCTTCGCGTCAACAGGCCGGCGTTTGAGCATATGATCGCCCATTTCGCGTGCCATGCCGATCGCCGCGGCCGTGATATAATCGCAATCCAAGTGACCAAGACCGATCTTGCCCATCACGATTTCAAGGTCGGCGCAGATTTCGTCGGAGACGGTTTGCATTTCTGGCGTATCGACGCGCACGCCGATCAAGCTCATATGCGGCATCCCTTCTTCGATGGCCTCGCCATTCTCTTCCGCAAGGAAATTGAAATAGGCCCCGTAGGCCGCATAGAGATAGGATTCCAAATCCGTCGCTTCTTCGCGCACTTTTTGCAAAAGCGGTCGGAACCGCGCGACGCTATCATCTGCAATCGCTTCAAACACTTCTTCTTTGGATTTGAAGTAATTGTAGAAGGTGCCACTGGCGAGATTGGTCTCGCGAATAATGTCGCGAATATTCGTCGCTTCATAGCCGATACGGGCAAACACCACACGCGCAGCATCCAAGATTGCGCGCCGATTGGCTTCTTTCGCGCGCGCGCGTTTTCCCATTCTCACTTCGGGGTGGGTCGTGACCGTCATAGAACCTCTAATGTCTCACTCGCGCTTACATTGCCTCGATTGATGACGGAACGTCAACTTTTAAGTTGCAGCGCATCGTCGAGGCGGGTGCGGCGCCGCACGCTCAAGAAAACGCCCCACAGCGCACGCAGGCCGATCAGTCCGAGAATGCCCCATAGCGGCTCGCCGATCGCCGCCATCGCGAAGGCACCGGCAAAGATCCCGATATGCAGGACAATGATCCGGCCATAGGGCGCCATCATTTCTTTATCGACGGTCGTGCGGCGGTATTCGCCGCGCAGAATGAAATCCTGGACAAAGAGGAAGACTTGCAAGGCGATGATAACCAAAATGAATGTGGTCATGTTGGCGCCCGAGCCGAGAGCATTTTCAACCAGCCCGAAGGGCGACGGGAACCCCGGACCGCCGCCTTGTGGTGCGTCGCCGAGCGCAAAGACATTCACGAAGATCCCGTGGACGAAGCAAAACATGCCATAATGGACCGTGAAGAACGGGCCTAGAAACAGCATGCCCACCAGTCCAATCGGGTGGTGTTTGACGCTGGTGGCGATCATCCTCGCCAGCGCCACGGCCCCGACGATGAGGTTTTCGAGCCAATACAAGAAGACCAGCGGCGCAGCGCCCCAACCCATCGTGAGCACCGCGATGATCGGGAATAGATCGACAGCGAGAATGACCCAAGAAATCGGATCACGATAGGTCCGCGCCAGCGTGTTTGGGTTGAGGAAACTTAGCAAGCGATCGCCCCCGCTTAGATCAGCTTAGCCCATCCAAGCCACTCCAGCGTGGAAAGTCCAGCGGGTTGCTGGCGGTGAGGCCGAAGGATTTGCGCGGCGTATTATAGTTGCCGGTCAGGATTTCATAATGGATATGGATCGCCGTCGCGTTCCCAGTCTTCCCCATTAAACCGAGCGGCTGGCCAAACCCAATCTCTTGGCCGGGCGCGAGGCCTGGTGTGAAATTGGCGAGGTGGGCATAGCGTGTATAGACCCCATTGCCGTGCCCGATCAGCACCTGATTGCCAAACCCGGTTTGTTGGCTCACTTCGAGCACGCGTCCTGGACCGGTTGCGTAAACCGTCGATGCTGGACGCGACTGCAAATCGATGCCTTCATGCATACGGCCAAAACGCGGGCCAAAACCGGACGTCATACAGGCGCCATTGACCGGCGCCGCCGCGAGCAAAACCTCATTCACCACGATCAGCGCATTGTAGCCGAGAATGCGGCCAGAGCGATCTGTATCCGGCCGGTTCGAGAAGGATGGCGTGCACGCATAGAGGTAGAAGTCTGGCTGAAACGGCCCTTGCGCGGCGCGCGTGCTCGCGGGCTGCGCCGCTTGTGAGCCTTGCGGATACGACACCGTGGGAACGGGACGAGACGAACAGGCGAACAGGCTCGCTATTGCCAGCCCCGCAATCCATTGTCTCATTATTGTGTCTCCAGACGACTAAGCTGAAACGCGCGCCCGCTTTTGGCCGCGTTTTATTTCTTGCATCAGGTCTCTTACATAAGTGTTGAAGTCGAGCTGCATTGTATGCCGCGCAGCTTGATAGAAATGGCCCATATGGGTCTGCTCGTCAGCCGCGGTGATCCGCTCCATTTCGGCGGCGCTTGGCAGGGCGTAATCGCCTGTCACCAGGGCCGCGAGCAATTTTGATTGCTGCTCCGCGAAGTTGACCAGCGTCGGCAGCGGCTGGGCCAAAGCCAAGAAGAATAGGTTCTCATAGCCGGGCTTCACCATTCGCTTGAATAGCGGGAAGCGGTTCTCTTTCGGGCTCAGCTCAGGGTCTTCGAAGAAGGGGAAGGACACTTTGTATCCCGTCGCCCAGACGATTGCATCAATCTCTTCGCGCGTGCCATCGGTAAAGATCACCGCGTTCGCTTCGAAGCGCTCGATTGCCCCGTGTGCCGTGATGTCGCCGCAACCGACCCGCGTCAGAAATTCGCCCGATACGGAAGGGTGGGCATCAAGGGGTTCATGATCAGGCTTTGGCAGACCATAGTCTTCCGGATTGCCGATCTCTTTCTTGATTTTCGCGCGGGCGAGGGCGCGGCCGACTTTTGTCGGCATCCAGCCCGGAAGCACGGCCTTATCCGCGGGTTGCCCGCCAAGATATTTCGGCATCACCCAAACACCGCGGCGCATGGAGATGATGAGCTTTTCGGCAATTGGCCTTTGTGACAGCTCAGATGAAATATCCATCGCCGAATTGCCGGCGCCGACGACCAAAACCCGTTTGCCCCGGAAGTCGTACGGCTCGAAGGGATCTTCGTAATTGTGGCTATGGATTTGATAACCGGCAAAGTCAGCTTGCCCTGGATAGTCATCCGGCGTGCGCGGATCCCAGTGATGGCCATTGCCGACAAATAGCCATTGATAGGTTCGCGTCTCGCCAGTGGAGAGCGTAACATCCCAATCGCCATCCTCGCGGCGGACGGCCTTGTCGACGCTGGTATTGAATGTGATCGTCTCGCGCAGGCCAAAATGGTCCACATAATCATGGAAGTATTGCAGGAGCTGCGCATGATGCGGGAAATCCGGCCAGTCTTCGGGCACCGGATAGTCTTCGAAAGCGAGCCGCCATTTTGATGTGTCGATGTGCAAGCTCTGATAGCAAGACGACATACCGTTCGGATTTTTATAATACCAATTGCCGCCAATATTGTCCGATGCTTCGAAGCAATCATAGGCAATCCCATGGTCCTTCAGGCGCTTGGCCATGGTAAATCCACTACATCCGGCCCCGATAATACAGGCTTTGCCGGCCTTATTTGCATCAAACGCCATGTCTGGTCCTCCCGTGAGGTCACATATTTGCTTGGACCCTGAAGATGGTATAGCCGCACCCAGACACGTCAATTTCCGACCCCGCGTCAATTTACGAGGCCGTCATGAGCAATCCTATGGAAGACTTAGATGCCCGCATCGCGTTCATGCGGGAAAATATGAGCAATATGATGAAGGTCACCCCATGGGCCAATGAGATGGGCTTCGAAGTGACCCGCATAGAAAAAGGTCATGTCTGGGGTGTACAGCCGTTTGCAGAGCACTTGGTTGGCGACCCTGAAAACCGCGTCATCCATGGCGGCGTGATTACAACGCTGCTCGACAATCTGTGCGGCATGTCTTGTAGCGCCGCCCTGAAAGAGTTCCGCTTTGTGGCGACCCTTGATCTGCGCATCGATTATATGCGACCCGCCGAGAGCGGACGCGATGTGCTTGGCGAGGCGGAATGCTATCACGTGACCAAGTCCGTCGCCTTCTGCCGCGCCTGGGCCTATCATGAGAGCCGCGACAAAGTTATTGCCACCGCCCAAGGCGCATTCGCGATCAACCAGCCGCGCGGCAATTTCAAGAAAGGGGACCAGCTATGAGCAACAGTCCCACCCGCGGCGAGCTTTTGGAAGGCTTTTTGGAGCAAGTGCCCATCGTGAAAACACTGGGCATGCATTGCGACATCAAAGGTGACGATATGGTCGGTGTCTTGCCATTCCAAAACAAGCTGATTGGGAATTTCACCATCAAAGCGCTGCATGGCGGGGCGATTGGGACCTTTCTGGAAATGACCGCAATGGCCCAGCTCTTCCTGGTCGCCGATGTGGAGCGCCCGCCGCGCACGATCAATATCACCGTCGACTATCTACGCCAGGGTCACGCCAAGGACCTGTATGCCCGCGCAACAGTGGTCAAACTCGGCCGGCGCATGGCCAGCGTCCGCGCCGAAGCCTGGCAGAGCGAACGCGAAAAGCCGGTGGCCGCATTGCTCGGGCATTTTTTACTGAGCAGCTGAGCGTACCGCCCGTTCGAAACAATGCTTATTGTCCGTCACCGACACTTGAGGTCAAAAACGCCAATTGCTGCTCGCTCTCTGGCGCCGTCCAACACGTGAAATCATGCGCCGGAATACAGGTCTCGAGCAGGCCGCGTTCCGCCAGATAGGGCGCTAATCTGTCCAAATGATCGGTTTGGATGAAGCGCGCGCCCGCCTCGATGCTGTCTGAGAATCCACGCGGGCCATCTGCAAAGCCCATCACATTCGTGAACAGCACGACATCATTGTCGCGAATGTTTTGGGCGGCTCGGAAACTAAACCCCCGGCGCCGCAGCCCCATGACTTGAATGCGGTCTTCGCGCGCCACTCTCTCAGTGTGCGCTTTGTTTTGATAATGCGGGCGGAGTTGATATTTGCCGAGAATGCCGGTCAGTTTCTTATAGTCCCAAGACCGCGCAAACACCGTGACCATCGGCCCGCCGCGAAACCCTTCTTCGTCGAGGATATCTGCAAGCAGCTCGCCTGAGTTTGAAGGCCCGCCTTTAAAATCAATATCGACGGCCGCCCGGCCTTTAATATTGCGCAAGGCTTCCCGCAGCGTTGGCACGCGCAGACCTGCAAATTGCTCGCCTTTCCAAGACCCCGCATCCAGCGCCTTGATCTCGGCCAGCGTCATGCGCGACACTCGCCCGCGTCCATTGGTGGTCCGGTTGACCGTGCCATCGTGAATGACGACGAAATGCCCGTCTTTTGTATAGCGCACATCAAACTCGACGACGCGCGCCCCCAATGCGATCGCGGCATCGTGAGAGGCGAGCGTGTTTTCAGGCGCATGCGAGGGCGCCCCGCGATGTCCAACCGCGAATATTTTTTGCGGGCGCGGGTCGAGTCGCACCGCGGTCTCACTTTGCCCGTGGGAGACCGGCGTGGCGGCACTGATCAGGGCCGAGGCAAACGCAAAAAAGAACAATTTTCCGAAAAAAGGTACGCGTAACCAGAACATTCAAATTACCCCCTTGAAGGCAACGAGCTGTGACGTGTCGCGCGCCGGGTAGGGGTGTTCTGTTACGGTTGCATCTCAGTTTGCTGAAAGAATTGTGGCAGTTTCTGAGGGGCGGGTATACGGCGCTGAGTCAATGTCCGCTCCCCGCGTCTTTCCCGTCATCCCGGAAAGCACGTCTATCCGCCGACGCCAGCGCAAGCTGGGGTCTATCGGCAAAATCCTACGCCTGAGATTGCAGCCGCTTCTGGTCCTTGGACCCCAGCTTGCGCTGGCGTCGGCCGACTGGGAGGGAGGCGATCCCTCTCTTCCGCTCTGCCAACGAAAGTTGGCCTCCATGGCGTCTGGCTGGTGCGCTCAACCGCCATGGATCCTGACGTGCGTCAGGAAAGCGGACCCCTCTTGGTGTCAAAGGAGATCTCAATCTAACTTGTCATCCCGGAAAGTGCGCAGCACTTATCCGGGACCTAGCGCATCTGGGTCCCGGCTCTCCGCTGCGCTGCGGCCAGGATGACACATCAGGTTCGCGCGGCGCTAACGTCTCCTCCTGACCCTCAGCAGACGTGACCAGAGGCCGTTCTGGGGCGATTTAAGCCGCCCAGATAGTACTGGTTATCGGTTCGCAATCTCATTAGGTTTGCGTTGCTCTTTCGCGACAAGCCGAAATGGTTTCAATCAGCGCGCGATGTTGGGTACGTTTTGGTTCGTATCCGGTCCGATCGGAAAGGGCGCGCCCAGAAACGATCAGCGGTACGTTTAAATCCAGGCTTGCAGTAGCGACGGCGATCGGATGATCCTGGCTTTCCGTCTCTAGCACTTGGCCTCGCCACCCAATTTCCGAGGCAATTTTGTTTAGCCACTCTCTGTGACTTTTTGGTTCAATGTCGACAATGTTGAACGTAGAATTTTTGAATGGAGCGTTGCCTGCGGAGGCTGAAATCGCCGAGGCAACATTTTGGATGTAACCGTATGTTGTCGTCCAATTCAGCCATGCACTCGGAACTTCTATAGTCTCTGAACCTGATAGCATGGGCGCAATTGCCCAGTGAAACCGTTGTTGTGGGTCGCCAGGTCCGAAAACCATTGGCAATCGCAAGACTGTCCAGTTCCCTTCAAACTTCCGAACCGACGATTCGACGGGAATTTTATCATAATCATCCAACCATTTTTGCGGATCGTCTGAAGTGCGAGCCTTCGCAAGCCGATAAGGAAAAAGACGGGACCTAAGCGGGCTGTCTTCCATTAGGGGATTAAGGTCAGGGGTTCCTAATTCTAGTCGATGAAGCAGTCCGTAATTGCGGTAGACGTCACATGAGCTGAGAAGGACGTATTGATCAATCTTACCCTCTAGCGAGTGCAGTAAGCTTTCTGTCGAGTCTGCATCGTAAGCAATGATGTCGATGACGACCTTAATTCCGAGCGTGTTCACGAGCTGCAGAATTTGATCCGGGTCATTTCGGTTCGCACGTCTATAAATTACACCGTTGCTAAGGTCAGGCTCTGCCGAACGGGATGCGCATACAACGTCGTGCCCACTCTCCACGAGCGACGCAGCAACCGCATCGCCAATCATTCCTCCGCTTCCCAAAACTAAAGTTCTCATCGTTGAGAGTTAAGCGAAAGGAGACAAGTATGGAAAGTCATGATGCTTGCAACAAGCCTATAATTTCCGACTCGTTCGGACGGCCGTTGTGGGGCGATTTTAAGTCGCTGAAGTTCTATCTACACCTGCATCGAGCGCGGCAAATTAGATAGCCTCCAATCACAATTTCTTCGCAGATTAAATGGCATAATATTACGAAGAAGAAACCGGAGCCTTTTCATGACCTTTGCTCTTCGAAGCCTGATTGCCTTAATCGGCATGCTTTGTTGCGGGCCATTCGCCGATGCCGACGAACTCTTTGAGGCGATAGAGTTCGAGTGTCGCGGAGATGCTGGATACTTCTACGCGGCGCAAGTCAGAACCTTCAATGCACCGCCCAAAAGCGAAAATAAGAATCGCAAATTTTTAAGCGGTTTGGAAGGTCTGGAGTTTGAGACGAACGAGCGTGGCTTCCCAGAACTTGTCTCGGACAATTCAGACGATGGCGTGATCGCCACTTGCCATCTCAGCCAACAAATTCCGTTATCTCAATCGGAGGGTTGGGCATCGATGAATATTGAAATTCGCCGCGTCGCATGGCACCCACCGAACCAAGGGGAATGCGGAGCTGCCAGCCACGTTCCGATTGAAATTAGAGCTAACGGCGCGGTTATCGCTTACTGGCCCAGTTCACGCGACCTTTGCTTTTCGGGACTGCACGCTGACAGTACGACTCTTGGTGCGATAGAAGTCTCGCTACCGGGAAGTCCGTCGCTCAGTCTCTCTCGATTTCCGAGGTCAAGTTATCCGAAGGCTGAAGAGTGAATTCGCCCATCCGATTGTGTGTTTCCGACTTGGGGCGGATTTGAGCCGCTGAAACATTCCGAACGGGCGGTGCTGAGATGTTTCTAACCGCAATACGAGCTCACCAAATTTCCGTCTTCGTCCAAAACAAGATTTTGGCGATTAGTGCGTAAATTTGCTGTTCGGACGTGGACTCGTCCGTCGCCGGTCGGCGCGCCAACTCTGTTTGGATCGTTAGGGTCCGAAACGTAATATCGGAATTCTTCTCCAAACAGCTCGTTGAGATCAACATCAGCAATTGGCTTTCCGATGAGTGGTTTTGTGAGTTTCAACCCACATGTATCCATCCCGAGCTTGTACTTCTGTAGTGGTGATAGGCAGCCGCCACAAAACAACAGGCTAAGCATTACGGAGACAAACAGAACGGATTGCATGTTGGCCCTCATTCTTTTGTGCTCTCATTTAATAGCAGTTTTGAGGACGGTCATCAGTTTTTTGAGCGTCTGTTTTAGGGCGACTTAAGCCGCTGACGTGTGGGAAATTTAAGCTTCATCCCACCAGACACGCCCCTTCAATCCGACCCCATCCAAGCGCTGCTATTGTGGTCTGCATGTCCAACTATGACACCGCCTGTCTCGATCGCGCATGGCCGATCATCAGTCACTTGATCCACCTGCTTATCGTGCGGGTGGCGGGGCTGAGCGAGCGGACGCAGAGCATGGGTGAGCTCTATCGGTTGATGCGGCTGGCGGAAAGCTTGGCGCGGCGCTGGTTGGCGCTCAAGGCGTGTCAAAACTCAGAGTGTAAGCAAAGACGTGTCAGCCTGCGCGCGCCGTCTCGTGGGAATGTCGAAAGATCCCCCAATACGCAGACCCTCACACATTTTCGCCTGGTCGAGCCGGAACGGCCCATGCCTGTCTTTACTTATCAACCAGGGACGGAGACCCAGTCCGGCTATTATGTTTTAGGTCCAGCGCAAGGATCGGGCAAAACACCGACCCATAATACTCCGCAAGCGTTCAATCCTGCCAATCTCCGGCGCCGGTGCGATGCGCTCGTCGCAGTGTTGAACGACCCGGAGCGACATGTGCGGCGTATGGCGCGGTGGCTGGCGCGCGCGGCCAAAGCGTGTGGCCGGGTGATCCCGTTTCGCGTTGGCTGGCCGCCCGGCAGTTCTAAGCGCCAGCGGCGTCTCGATCCGGAGCGGATTGGGATGCTGATCTATTTGGATGATTTGGCGCGGGCCGCGATACGGCGTGGGTCTTATCATCCGAGCTAGAAACGCGCGCGGGAGAGATCCGTTTTCTCCCGATCTTCGCCGTGCCATTCCGTGCTGGATTGCCCAAACACGTTGGGCAAAGCGTAGAGGAGGGCGATTGGCGCAAACGGCCACATGCAGTTTTCTCCCGGCAACACGTTCTGGTCGCTTGTTTCTCAGCCCGAGTCCGAGGAGAGTTCCACCCGATGGGTTCTGAACTCCAACATACACTTCAAGATGCGCGCGATTTGCTGCAGCGGATTTATGGCTATGCCGACTTTCGGGGGCTGCAAGAAGACGTCATTAGCGATGTCCTTGCCGGCCAAGACGCATTGGCCGTTCTGCCGACCGGCGGCGGGAAATCCTTGTGTTATCAAATCCCCTCGATCTTGAGGGACGGCGTTGGGCTGATCGTGTCGCCTTTGATCGCGCTGATGGCCGATCAAGTGGACGCGCTCAAAGCCCTCGGTGTGCGGGCCGAACGGCTCGACTCTTCGATGCTGCACGAAGATCGGGTTGCGGCGCTCAAAACCGCGCATGCGGGTGAGATGGACATGCTCTATATCTCGCCAGAAGGGCTATCCGGCGGATTGTTGAACGCGCTCAGCAAGCTTCAGGTCTCGCTGATTGCTGTGGATGAAGCCCACTGTGTCAGCCAATGGGGGCATGACTTTCGACCCGATTACCGGGCGCTCAACCGCCTCAAAACCGCGTTTCCGGGCGTGCCGCGTCTGGCCGTCACCGCAACCGCCGATGCGCGGACCCGGGCTGATATCTTAGAACAGCTCGATCTCAGTAATCCGGCGGTGCATGTGGCGAGTTTTGATCGGCCGAATCTCACCCTCGGCGCTGAACCCAAAGCCGGCAACAAGACCGACCGTTTGGTCAGCTTGATCCGCACCCATAAAGGCGAAAGCGGCATCGTCTATGCCGCCACCCGAAAGGGTACAGAACAATTGGCTGAAGCTTTGGAAAAGCATGGAATTGCAGCTCTCGCCTATCATGCGGGGCTGGAGGCCGATGACCGCGCCGCGCGCCAACGTCGCTTCCTGCTTGAGGATGGTCTCGTCATGTGCGCCACGGTGGCCTTCGGGATGGGCGTCGACAAGCCGGATGTTCGTTTCGTCATCCATGCCGATCCGCCCAAGACGATCGAAGCCTATTGGCAAGAAGTGGGCCGCGCTGGCCGCGATGGAGAACCGGCGGAAGGCTACGCGCTGTTCGGCCCAGCCGACCTTCGCCGCAGTCTGATGTGGAGCCATGACAGCGATGCTGAAGAGGCGATCAAACGCGTTCAGATCAATAAGACGCGGCAACTGTTCGCGCTGCTCAATGGCGATCAGTGCCGGCGCCAAGCGGTCCGCCATTATTTTGGCGAAACCGATGCTGCGCCATGTGGCACTTGCGACAATTGCCGCTCCAGCGGCGGCGATCTTTTCGACGCGACGCGCTGGGCGCAAATGGCCGTCTCCGCGGTTTTACGCTGCGGGCAAAAGATTGGGCGCGGACGTTTGATCATTCACCTTCTGGGGCAGGCCAAAGATGGCTTTGATGAAGATCTGTCCCGCCAGTCGACCTATGGCATAGGCGCCGATTTGCCGAAGCCGGGCTGGAATGCGGTGTTCGATGAATTGCTCTTTTCTGGTCTCTTGGCGGAGGGCGGCGAAGTCATGCGGCCCTTCATCTTCGTGCCGGATCACGAGGTCGCGAAAAAGCTCTTCAAGGGCGAACGCGAGGTGTTGCTCAAAGTAGATCCGGCGGCGCGCCGAACCCGCTCAAGAAGCTCAAAAGTCGCGAGCGCGGCCTTTGCAGATCTGTCGGACCGGGACCGCGAACTGTTTGAACTGCTGCGCAATTGGCGGGTCGAAATGGCCAAGACCAAAGGCGTGCCGCCTTATGTGATCTTCCATGACAAAACGCTCGCCACCATTGCCACAGAGCGCCCGGCGGATGCTTCTGAGCTGTTACAGATTTCGGGTGTGGGGGAGAAAAAAGCCGGGCGTTACGGTGAAGACATTGCTCGCATTGTACGCGAGGCGGCTTAATCCGCATGTCAGCCTTTCTCTGGCTATGGCTGACAGAGGCTCCACATCGCGTTAAGCGCCGCGCATGAGGTCTGACGCTTTAACCCGATGGCGCGTGATGCGCCTGGCCGTGCCGGTGATGCTGGCGCAAGCCGCGATCGCCGCGACGGGGGTCGTCGATACGGCTGTGATGGGGCTGTATGGGGATAAGTCGGATCTCGCCGCGGTCGCAGTTGCCAGCGTCGCGTTCAGCTTCATCTATTGGGGCTTCGGCTTCTTGCGGATGTCGACGACGGGCCTGGTGGCCCAGGCGATTGGGCAAGATGATCTGAGTGCCGCACGGGCCACGCTGCAGCGCGGTTTGCTCCTCGGCGCTGGGTTTGGATTGGCGATCTTCCTCCTCTCGCCCGTCTTGCGCAGTGTCGTCTTCGCCCCCTTCGGCGCGGCGCCGGATGTGGTCGAATTGGCGGATGGATATTTCGCCGCTCGGGTCTGGGGTGCACCGGCCTTGCTGACCCAATATGCGATCACGGGCTGGCTGCTCGGGACCGGACGCACCGGTGCTTTGCTCGCCATGCAGGTCGTGATGAACGGCGTTAATATCGTCTTGGACGTCTGGTTCGTCGCCGGGCTAGGGTGGGGACCAGCCGGCATCGGCGCCGGCACCGCCATCGCTGAATGGGTCGCCCTGATTTTTGGGCTCGTCCTGATCTGGCGCAGCTTGAAGCGCGAGCAGGGCCTGTTCGACCGCAGCGCGATGCTGGCTTTGTTCAATGCCAATCGGGACATCTTGATCCGCACCTTGGCCTTGCTGTTCGCCTTCGCCTGGTTCGTTCGCTCCGGCGCGCAAATGGGGACAGCGCAATTGGCAGGGAATGAAGTGCTGTTGCAATTCATCACCGTCGCCGCCTTCGTGCTCGACGGCTTCGCCTTCGTCGCTGAGAAAGAGGTGGGGGAAGCCTATGGCGCTCGCCACGTCACCCGTTTGCGCCGCGCGATGCGGACGACGACGCAGCTCGCCTTTGCGTTCGGTCTAGTAATCAGCGCCGCCTATCTGATTGGCGGCGCTGCGATCATCACGCGCTTCGTCAGCGACGTCGAAGCCCGCGATGCGGCATTAGCCTTCCTCCCTTACTGCGCGGCCGTGCCGGTGATCGGCGTCGCGGCCTATCAGTTGGACGGCTTCTTCTTAGGCGCCACGCAAGGCCGCGCCATGCGCAACGCCGCCATCTTCGTGACCCTTGCCTATGTCGGATTGGACCTGATCTTGCGGCCTGCGCTCGGCAATACAGGTGTGTGGATCGCGTTTCTCTGCATGTTCGTTTTGCGCGCCGCGGCGCTCGGGTGGTACCTACCCGGCCTTATGCGCGCGACGGCAAATCCGCACCCACAGCCGCCTCAACCGAGCTAAAGCCATCCGCTTTCAAACAGGCTGCCAGCTCTTGATTAATCTTCGCGACCAGGCCCGGCCCATGATAGACCAGCGCCGAATAGAGCTGAACGGCATGCGCCCCAGCGCGGATCTTGGCATAAGCATCGACGCCACTCGCAATGCCGCCGCATCCGATCAGATCGAACTCGCCAAAAAGCTCAGAGGCGACGCGTCTCAACACCTCGGTCGACTTGACCATCAGCGGCGCGCCAGACAGACCGCCGGTCTGATCTTTGTCGGCACTGCGAAGCGATGCGGGGCGGTCCAGCGTCGTGTTCGAGACAATCAGCCCGGACAACCACGCCCCCTCACGCCGCACAGTCGTGATAATGTCAGCAAGCTGAGCATCGTCCAAGTCAGGCGCGATTTTCAGAAAGACGGGCTTGGAGCCTTCGGTCTCGATGTTCGCCGCGGCGACCGCGTTGCCACAGCGAGTCAGCAATTCCGCCAGCGCGCTTTTGTCCTGCAGCCCGCGCAGACCCGGGGTGTTGGGGCTGGAGATGTTGATCGTAAGATAGCTGCAGAGTGGAAAGACCGCGGCGATCCCAGTCTCATAGTCGGCGATAAAGTCGGTCGATGTCTTGTTCGCGCCAACGTTCGCTCCGACGGGGCAGTCAGAGCTAATACGCCCGCGGCGCAATCGCCGCACAAAATAGTCCAGACCGTGATTGTTAAAGCCCATCCGATTGATCACGCCTTGGTCCGCGGTCAGGCGGAACAAGCGAGGTTTAGGATTACCGGGTTGCGGGCGCGGGGTGACGGTGCCGCACTCCAAGAAACCAAACCCAAACTTTGCTATCGCGCCAAAGACGTCAGCATTCTTATCAAACCCGGCGGCCAATCCGATCGGGTTGGCGAGTGTCAAACCAGACTGCGGCAACGTGATGGGCGTGTTCCAGCGCGATGGCGAAATGTTTGGTAGACCGATCCCGACTTTGAGTCCCTTGATCGTCGCCGTATGCGCCGCTTCCGGCGGCAAGCGTTTGACCCAAGGCAGCGCGAGATCAGGCAGGCTCATCTATCAATATCATCAGGCAGTTGCGGCACGCCATCTTCGCCGAGTGCCAGCTCCCAAACTCGCGTCGCGCCATCAATCCGCAAGGTTGAATAGAGGTGCGGAAACTTGTCGCCGCCGCGACTTTCTTCCCATTTTATCCGACCGTCCATTTCTTCAACTATATATTCAAGGAGGCGGACATGTTCTTGTCCTGGATAATGGAGGGCCAAAGTTTCAGCCACTTGCGCGCGGGTAGAGAGATGAACATAGCCATCCCCTTCATCGAGCGCGGTTTTGGTAAATCCGAGCTGCTTTGCCGTTTGCCAATCCTCGGCGTTCAAAATCTTGTAAACCGGCGTGCGATGTAACATAACCATGCGCGCGTTCTGACCCGGTTTTCGGCGAGAAAGCAAGCCCAAGGATCTTTGGTTGATAAGATATTATTCCTATGTTAGGAATTTATTCATGATTGGGTTCCGCCAGGGTGGCGATAAATGCAGCATCAGGACATTTGGCGCGGCGTAGACCTACTCGCGCAGAAACATGGGCTGAGCGTTTCCCGCCTGGCCAAACGCGCTGGATTAGATGCCACGGCGTTTAATCGCTCTAAGCGCATTTCGAAAGATGGACGGTTGCGCTGGCCGTCAACGGAAAGTCTTTCGCGGGCACTCGCCGCCGTGAACGAAAGGTTTAGTGACTTTGCTGGGCTGATCGATGGAAATGGAGGGACCGCGGTTCCGCTGCTCGAAATCGATGTTGCGACCGATCCAGCTAATTTTGATGCGACGGGAGCGCCGCGCAGCGAGACCTGGGAAGTCGTGCGCTTACCGGGGACGGAGGTAGGTGAAGCGCTATTCGCTCTAGAAGTAACCGGGCGAGATTTAGAGCCTGTTTATCGATCGGGTGATCGATTGATCGTATCCACCAAAACCGCCATGCGCTCAGGCGATCGATCTGTGCTCATGACTAAGGCAAATGAGATCCATATTGGAACGGTTGGCCGATTAACTGACAATCAGGTGACTTTACTGCCTTTGCGATCTAACACCCCGGCGAGCCTGCATATATTGTCCGACTTGGTATGGATCGGACGCATTCTTTGGGTCAGCCAGTAAGTTTTTGTACAAAAAGTTGTTTTTTCGGTTATTTAGCGCGTGTGGGTTGCCTTCTCGCGACGTCATATGGAAGGAAGGTCCGCTATGGACTGGGACAAGTTGAAATCTTTCCACGCCGCGGCAGAAGCCGGAAGTCTAACGGCCGCCGGCGAACGATTGGGCATTTCTCAATCGGCAGTGTCACGGCAGATTGCGGCGCTTGAAGAGCAGCTCGGCGTGTCATTGTTTCAGCGCCATGCGCGCGGACTGGTGCTCACCGATGCGGGGCATACATTGCACCGCTCAACCGTGGATATGGCGACCGCCGCTCAAGGCGCGAGTGCCGCACTAAGAGATCAGCAAGATGTTGCCCAAGGCGAATTGATCGTGACAGCCCCCGTGGCGTTCGGATCAACGTGGTTGGTGCCCCGATTGGGCCGGTTTGTGGATCAGAACCCTGGCATGCGCGTCGATTTGCGATTGGACGATGGCGAACACTATGACTTGCTCAAACTTGAAGCAGAATGTGCTATTCGCCTCTGGGCAGCTGACAAAGCAGACCTGATTCAACGCAAACTGGCGACTGTGGGCACCAATTTATACGCGTCGCCGGACTATATCAAAGCGAATGGTATGCCGCGCACGCCACAAGATCTCGATAATCACCGCATTATTGCATATGGGCAGACGGACAGCCCGATCCGCGCGATGAGTTTTGCTGAACGGGTAGGCCGCGATGATGCCGGGCCGCGCAAAGCGGCGCTGACGGTCAACAATGTCTCCGCCATGCTGCGCGCGGTAGAGGCAGGGCTCGGAATTGCTGACCTGCCTGACTATATGGTGAGCGCGGTGCCTAGTCTGGTTCGTGTGCTCGAAGACTTCACGGGCCCAAGCTTTGATTTATATTTCATCTATCCCAGCGACTTGAAACGTTCGAAGCGCATTGGAGCCTTCAGAGACTTTCTGACCGGCGAGGTAGACAAGTTCAGAGCGTCACCTCTGCGTTAGAGAGTATAAACTTTCTGTAATCCATGCGTTTTCGCATGCAATTATTGCGGACATGCATGTTGTAATTGCAACCTATGCGACCATATAGGTCGCGTGTTGAGGTTCCGGACACTTCCCAATCTTTCCTCCGATTGGGCGTTTCCTCCCCCAGACGGAACCAACCTTTCAGGGCCTGGCTGCGTATCGCGCCGGGCCCTTTTTTCTATTTGAAGGGTCTAAAACGGCACGCCGTCATCGCTTTCACCTGCATCGCCGGGCGCGAGATCGGTAAAGCCAAAGACGCGAGGATCGTGCAAGTGACTCGGCCGAACCGTCGCCAGCGCATGCGCCATGACTTGCCGGACACCTGGTTTACGGGTCTCCCAATCGGAGAGCATTTGCTTCATCGCGACGCGCTGCAATCCGTCTTGGGATCCGCACAGATTGCACGGAATGATGGGAAATTGCATGGCGTTTGAAAATTTCTCTAAGTCATCCTCGCCGCAGGTGATGAGCGGACGCAGGACCATCACGTCGCCCTCATCGTTCAGCAGCTTCGGTGGCATCGCGGCGAGCCGCCCGCCATGCACCAAGTTCATCATGAATGTCTCAAGGGCGTCGTCTCTATGATGCCCAAGCACGATTGCATCACACCCTTCTTCCCGAGCGATCCGATACAAGATCCCCCGGCGCAAACGGGAGCACAAAGCGCAGTAAGTCGCCGTCTCAGAAACTTTGTCGGTCACGATCGAATAGGTGTCTTCGGTTTCAATCCGATAATCGACCCCGACCGTGTCGAGCCATTCGGGGAGGACGTGCTTCGGAAAACCGGGTTGGCCTTGATCGAGATTGCAGGCCAGCAGATCGACCGGCAAAGCGCCTTGCCATTGCAGATCCAGCAGAACGCTCAGCAGACCATAGCTGTCTTTCCCGCCAGATAGACAGACCAGCCATTTCGGGCGTTTTTCGGATGTCCGATCAACCAGGCCATACGTGTCAATCACTTGCAGCGCGTTCCGCGCCAAACGCTTGCGTAGTTTCTTAAAGCTGACGCTCTTCGGAACATCGGCAAAAATGGGCGGGACAGTCGTGAACGCGGCGGTATCAGGCATGCGACCGCCTATGCCATGGCTTATTGGGTGAGCTCAAGGTGCTCTGTTCATTCTCGTTACGCCGCGCGGCGGCCTGATCCTCGATCATCGCGCTTGCGATTATCAATTCGTTTGCGCGCAGGCTTTGAGTCAGATTTGGACGTTTTCAAAGGCAAACCGTAATACTCACGCGCGCTCATCCAGCCGGACCGCAGCGAGTCATGGTTCGGTGCGTCCTGAGAGCTGCGAGGCTTCAGCATATTATTGAGCTTCGGCTTATACTTACGGATCAGATCTTCTTCGATCTTTTGGCGCTTATTCTCAGACCGGATGCAGAGATAATGACGCTCCGACGCGCCTTTCTTGCGCGCTTCTTCCCAGCGCTCATGTCCATCCAGGCGACCTTGGAGATTGGATGCTTTGCCTATGTAAACCGGCTTGAGGAAGAAAAACATCGTCCGCCGAACCATCACATAGATCCCGCCAGCATCCGGCAGCGCTTCAATTGTTTTGGTGATTTTGAAGCGATAGCGCCGATTGGTTTCACCGCGCCAGACATGCCATCCATAAGGGACCATTGCAGACCTCCAATCCTCAAACGTTAATAAAAACGCCTAATTGGTTAAGGTTTCGCTAAGCATGACCTTGCGCACCGGCGCGAAACTGGTGCGATGGATCGGGCAGGCACCAAGCGAACGAAGCGCGTCGGAATGCGCAGCGGTGCCGTATCCTTTGTGCCCGGAAAAGCCGTATCCCGGATAGGTCTCGCAATAGGCTTCCATCAGCCGATCACGTGCGGTCTTCGCGAGGATTGAGGCAGCAGAAATCGCCGGCTCCTTGAGATCGCCTTTGATGATCGCTTCGGCGGGCGCCGGGAGGTCCTTGGGCAGGGCGTTGCCATCAATCAGGATTTGGGTTGGCTGGACACCAAGCCCAGTGATCGCGCGCTGCATCGCGAGAAAGGTTGCCTCTCGAATATTTAATTGATCGATTTCGTCGGCCTCAGCATGTGCGACGCACCAATATGCGACTTTGTCTTTAATCTCCGGCTCCAGCGCGAACCGTTTCTTTTCGCTGATCTTTTTCGAGTCTGTGAGGCCCAAGATCGGGCGTGATGGGTCTAAGATCACCGCGGCTGCCGTTACGGGTCCCGCCCAAGGCCCACGTCCGGCCTCGTCGACTCCGCAAATTAGGTCTATCTGTGTCATCAGCCTAGAGAACAATGATTCTAAGAGAGATCGCCATGACCGAACCGTATGTGATTGAGATGAGCCAGACGGGCGGGGTCGATGTGCTCCAAAAAGTCGCGCGCGCGCCTAAAGCGCCAGGACCGGGACAAGCGCTTGTGCGCCAGACTGCGTCTGGGCTGAACTTCATCGACACCTATCACCGCACCGGTCTGTATCCGGTCAAAC
>JBCBBY010000017.1:0-53556 GCA_038531195.1 Pseudomonadota bacterium | reverse complement strand
AAATATCGTCATACAAGTCGCCTTCGTCGGAAACGCTTTCGGGCGTTGTGACTTTCGTGACGTCCTCCGAATAGGTACGTGTCGGTGGAACCCCGGCGACGTCTTCGAAGAAGTCGCCTGCATTGACCATGGCATTGTAAGAGACCATGGCGAGCCGGGTATTGTCCAAAACTTCTTGAGAAGCGCCTTCAGGCAGAAGAATGTTGACCGCATCCTGCGCCGCAGATTTCAGGTTGGTCAGACGGCTCGAATTATTCATGGAACCGGAAATATCGAACATGAAGGCGACATCGAGTTTCTCGATACCATAGTCTGAGCCGGACGAGACCTTAAAAGAGATTTGGTCGCGCCCAACAACGTTCATGATATATGTGGTTTGTCGACAGGTGATGTCGGCATCAATTTCTTCTGAATCTTCGTATACGGTCACGTTTGCGGCATCGCAGGTTAGGCCCCCGAGGCCGACCATTTGAGCACTCAAATAGTCTTGGACCGTTTGTTTAACGACTTCATCTGAGACACTTGTTTGCTTGATCCGCGCGCCCGCTAGAACGGAAGAATCCAAGACCAATTGGACTTTGGCTTTACGCTTCACGGTTTGCTGATAATCGATCGCGAAGCCGGCCACGGCAAACATCGGAATCATGCACAATCCGAAGATCATGATCACGTTGCCCCGCGTGTCTTTAATAAAATTGCTAAACATGCTCAAATTCGAAAGGCGCAAACGCGCACTAACGTCCCTTTTTTTGGCGTTATACGAAACCGTGTTTGAGCCCTCGTTAGGTTTTGTCCCTCGATTTGAGTTGAGACGTTGAGACAATGTTTACTGTTCTGACGATCTGACACCGGGATTATTCCGCAATGCGTAGGTCTGACAGCGCGACGGCGATTTCTCTGTAAGCCGCTTTCAAATCGTCCGTGTTTGCGGCGTTGAAATATGTGCTCGCGCTGCTGGCACAGTCGCTGAGGACCGATTGTCCTTGCGCGGGCGCTTTGAACGCGACGGCGAAGATCTTGATGCCCTTATCTTTCATACCGTCGCAAAGCGCGCGGGCTTGGGTCGCGGAATCGCCTTGCCCGCGATGACCGACGACATTGAAGTCGCCATCTGTCATTAAGATCACGGCTTTTTGGACGTCATTGTTCGTGTACATTGCCGGGGCAGCCGTATCGTCAAACACTGAGCTCCAGCGATCTGAGATCAAGTACCAAGTCCAAGCGACGCCTAAATGTCCGGCCGTGCTGCCATCTGCGCGCAGCGTGCTGACATAGGTATCGAGATCGCTGCGTTTATTGGTCAATTCTATCGGCGCGGGCGTGCGGCAGAGGGACCCCGTATAGTCTTGCTCGCCGTGCTCATTGAAGCCCACGGCCCAATATCCGCCCGGAGAATTGGCATTATACTGCTTATACCAAGCGCTGTGCGCCGCGAGATAATTTCCGGGCCCGGGCGGGGCGTCGGTAAATTTTTCGTCCCCGTCGCGTTCCCAGACGCAGGTTGAGGTCAGTGTGAAGGACTGGTCGGTGGAGCGCATATCGCCCTCTACAAAGAGCTCAAACTCAAGCGTCTTGTCGAGGATTTCGCGGCCGGTGGCGCCATTCCCGTCGAAGGCACGGAGACGGAGTTCATATTTGCCGGTTCGCCAGCGCTCACCATCGAGCGCGTCCAACCCGCTATCGCCATAGAGGGAATAGGGCTCAACGCTCTCAACCTGGTTCGCCGTTTTGGTGCCGGAAAGCTTAAATTCAATGCTCTCAAGCTCGTCATGGCGACTGTAGGAGTTTTTCGGTTCGACCACGATGGTGACGCTGTTCAATTGCTCGGGCTCCACCTTGATCATCGCGCCATGGCCAATCTCCACGATCCGGTCGCCCGTATCGGCGTCATAAAGATAGATTTTGATCTCTGAATAGCGCCGGCCACGATCGATCTCGCTATCTTGGATTTCGGTCTCGATCGTGTCGGAATAGGTGCGCGTGGCCGTGAGACCTGTCACTTGTTCGAAATAAGGCCCAGCATTTAACATGCTGCCATAAGACGCCATGGCGATCCGCGTGTTCGCGGTCGCTTCAGGCGGTGCCGAGGCCGGCAAAAGAATATCAAGCGCATCTGTCATGGCCGCTTTCAAATCGACCAAGCGATTGCCGTTTCGCATCGATCCAGAGACATCGATCATGAAGGCAGCATCGAGGGCGTTGATGGCATAGTTCGAGGTCGAACCGACCACGACATTGACCGTCTCTTGACCCAATAGGCTCATCAACGCGGTGTCTTGCGTGCAAGAGAGAGTGGCTTTGATGGACAGCTCTCCCGATGGCAAATTTACGTCGGCTTGTTGGCAAACGAGGCCAGGTAAGCCCTCAACCTGTGGTGTAACGAAGTTTATGAGCGCGGCTTCAATGTCCGTCTCAGTGGCCCCAGACTGTCGCACCCGCGCGGCGGCTAAGACGGCTGCGTCGAGCACAGCTTGGACCTTCACCTTTCGCTCCATTTGGGTCTGATAATCCAAGCATACCCCCATCACCGCGATGATCGGAAACAAGGCGATGGCGAAAAATACAGCCGCTTGGCCGGATTGGTTTGATCGAAACTTTGCGCGGAGCATGGGACACCTCGTTGCTGACGCATTGAATGTCCCGCTCAACCTGGGGTAGAAAATAGGTGTTGAGGCCGCGTTATCCTGGGGTTGGGAATTTGACCGATCGCGTCCACAATTAATTCACCAAGGCCGTTTGAGGCGTCTGGCCAGGCGCCCCGAGTCGTGGTTTTGAAGCCGCATGAAGCAATATCTCGACTTGTTAGAAGACATTCTCGAAAACGGCGTAGAACGCGGTGATCGAACAGGGACCGGTACGCTTGGCGTATTTGGGCGGCAAATGCGGTTTGATTTGAGCGAACGATTTCCGCTCCTGACCACGAAAAAATTGCATTTGCGGTCGATCATTGTCGAGCTCTTATGGTTCCTGCGCGGGGACACAAATGTGCGCTGGCTGCAGGACCGAAAAGTCAAAATTTGGGACGAATGGGCCGACGAGAATGGCGATCTCGGGCCGGTCTACGGCAAACAGTGGCGCAGTTGGGCCGCGCCGGATGGTCGCGTCATTGACCAAATCCAATGGGTGCTCGACGAAATCCGCACCAATCCCAACTCGCGGCGCATGGTGGTGTCGGCTTGGAACCCCGCGGATGTGCCAGAAATGGCGCTGCCGCCCTGCCATTGCCTGTTCCAGTTCAATGTCATGGATGGCCGTTTGAATTGCCAGCTCTATCAACGCTCCGCCGATATTTTCCTCGGCGTACCGTTCAATATCGCGTCTTACGCTTTGCTGACCATGATGATGGCGCGTGCCACCGGCCTAAAGCCTGGCGATTTTGTCCACACATTTGGCGATGCGCACCTCTATTCGAACCATATCGAGCAGGCGCGGCTGCAACTCACGCGTGAGCCGTATCCAGAGCCACGCATGCTGCTCAATCCTGATAAAACCGACCTGTTTGGCTGGGAATATGAGGATTTCGAACTGGTGGACTACCAGGCGCATCCGCACATTAAGGCCCCGGTTGCCGTTTAATTTAAGGTTTTTGCGAGTGGCCCTGATGGTTAACCTTTGCTAAATGAATGGCGAAGGGGAATAGATTATGTCTGACGCAACGTTTGAAACCTTTTTGGTCTCAGGCCTACTCGTACTGATCGCGGCCGTCGCTTATTTGGCGTGGTCAGCTTGGCGATGGGTCGATCGTGAACGCGATATGGAGCAATTGGCGCTGGTCGGGGTGGGCCATGAATTGCGCTACAACTTACAACGCATGATGGGCGAGTTGGCGCGGGTTTCGACCGGCGCGCTGCGCAGCGATATCGAGATCGTACCGGTCGTACACCCACAGCTCGATGCACTTCTGACGCGCCCAAATGAGGCGGATCGTATGGGGCTGACCAATATTCGCGCTCATTATAATGAACTGAGCGCCCACAAATTATCTTTGAAGGCCGCTCTAAAAGAGCAGACCGACGTAGAATTGCCGGCCAATATCGCGGCGGACGCGGTGATTGAGTCTTTGGCGACGCTGTATCTTTGGGAAGAGCATAAGGGGCGAGCGCCTGAAAACGCCCATTCCACGCGCAGCTGGGCCGTTCGAGACTGGATGAAAACGAATAAGTTTCACGCGGATTCGCTGCCAGGGCTGCATTTGCGCGATCAGGTGGTCGAACGTCTGCGCCGCAATGGCATGACGCTGACGCCGAAGCCGCTGACCTACACCGCAAGCGAATATTTCGCCAAACAGTATGATCGCAAAGCCGATCCGAACGCGCCGTTTTGGAAGCGTAAGAAGAAAGTCGTGCCGGTTCCGGTCGTTGAGGCTGAGGGCGAAACGCTCGACGAGGCGCCAATGGTCGAAGAAGAGGTCGCTTCTGCACCAGAACCCGAAATGATCGCAGAAGAAGGCGTCGCGGTGTCTGAAGCAGAATTGGTGTCCGATCAGGTATCGGACGCAGACGCGCCGCACGAAAGTGTTTCCGTCGAAGAATTGCTCTCTGAACCTGAAATTGAGGCAGAGCTGGTTTCGGAAACAGACGCGGCGGTCGAATCGGAACCAGAAACAGACGAAGAATCGGAATTGGCGGCAGCGCCAGCTGATCCTGAACCGGAGTCAGACGCCGTTTCGGAGATGGCCCCAGCGCCCTCCGAGCCGGTAGACCTTCCTGAAGACCCTGAGACCATGGAAGCGACGGAGCCCCTTGCAAACCCTATGGAAAACGAGTTGGAGACCGAGGTCGAGAGCATCGAAGACGTTGAACCGGTAGAGGTGTCGCCGGACTCAAGCGAAGATCCGAAGCCCATCAATCCAGGTGCGGTCTCTTAAAATACATGGACTTCAAACAATTTATCCGAACCATTCCGGATCATCCGAAACCGGGCATTCTGTTTCGTGATGTCACCACCCTAATGGCGCATGCGGAGGCGTTTAAGAGCGCCATATCCGCCATGGCGGCCCCGTTTCGCGCGCATGCGATTGATCAAGTCGCAGGCATCGACGCGCGCGGGTTCATTCTCGGCGGCGCACTGGCGGTTGAACTGGGGGCTGGTTTTACAGCGCTGCGTAAGCCTGGAAAACTGCCTTGGACGACGTTTAGCGAGACTTATGACCTCGAATACGGCACCGACGAGCTTCACATGCATACAGATGCGCTCAAAGCCGGAGATAAGGTCTTACTCGTCGATGATCTCATCGCGACAGGCGGCACAGCAGAAGCGGGATTGAAGCTTCTAAAAAAGGCCAAAGCAGAAATTATTGCTGCGACCTTCCTGGTTGACCTCCCCGACTTGGGCGGCGCCGATAAATTGCGAGCGCTTGGGCTCGATGTAAAAACACTTATGGAATTTGAGGGACACTAGAGGCAAAAATGACGACTTGGATTCAGCGCTCGCGCGCAACACTTTTTTCGCTTGGTTTCGTGGTCAGCACCGCAGCGTGCGGGCAGGCGCAGGTCGATGAGCTGCCCGCGGTTGCCGACGTCTCATCCGTTGTTGAGAATGGCGAGCGTGCTTTCTTTGAGCAGCTCTTGAACACGCCCTACGTCGGAACGCCATCTTTAGACGCGACTCCCGTCGATTTCGCTCAAGCGTTCGCGGATATGCCGAAAGAAATCAGTTTCAGCACAGGTACTGTTTCGGTCGCTGCAGACGGGGCGACCCTTGTGGAGAATTTTGCGCTTTTCCATGACCTTGATGGCACGCCAGTTGGTATCGAAGCGGAAGAAGTTCTGTTTTACAATTTCAATCCAGCAGCGCTCGCGGAACGTATCCGCGGCAACAATCTCGATGCCGAGGTGAAAGTTGCCGATCGCATCGAACTGCGCGGCATTAAGACCATCGGGATGGAAGCGGTCAGTGCGATGATGCTGGACGAGTATCTCAAGACACTTGACGATCTCGCATCAGCTGACGGAGAGCTTGCCGCAGAATTCAATGCGATGGATGTCTTCTCCTACAATTTTGGCGTCAAAACGATGCTGATCGACGGTTTCACGCTGCATCCGTTTGTGTTCGCAGCTGCCGAAGAGGATGAGATCGAGGCCGAACCAACTCCAGAGGAGGGCGAAGAGAGCTTCGATGATCTGATGGACAGCATCAATGATGCGAGAGAAGACCGGGCCCGTTCAGCGTTTCAGGGCCTAGCCGCGTTTGCTCGTTCGTTCAGCGTCGACGCGATCGCCTATGAATCGCTTTCAGCTGACTATTCCATGCGAATTGAAGACATCGATATGAGTGTGGTGGTCGAGATTGGGGTCGCGGGTTTACGCGGCTATGATCGCGGTGATTTGGATTTCTCGGGCAGCTGGGACGGCGGATTCGGCGGCGAGTTCCCGATTCCAGATGAAACCGGCGAGACGGATGAGGTTTCGATGTTGCCTATGGTTGGCGGCATCAAGAGTTCGACCGTCTCTGGCGTACGCCTGGGTCAAGCGTTTGAAGCGCTGGCCAATTGGGAATTGCCGGCTAAGGATGTTACCGATTTCCTCGATCTCGGGCGCTGGGAGACCACCAATTATCGCCTCGATATTGGCGGTGAGACCTTCTTCAATTCCGACGAAATTGTCTTTGACTCAGACTTCCATTGGTTGCTGCCAACTGCCATCGAGTTGACGCTGTCGGATACGGGCTACGATATTGGCAACCTTTTCTCTGTGATGACTGAGCAAATGGGCGAAGAGCTGGATGCTGACATCACCCCAGAGCAATTGCGAGCTGGCTTAGAGATTGCCGATCAATACGGCTTTGACTGTTTCTGCGGGGATTATTCTCTCAACTTCAATTGGGATGAAGAGACCGGGGCGATGAGCTATCTTGAGAACGGCCAATTCGCAGACGCGTTTAGCGGTCAAACATCGGTCAATCTGGGTTTTTCAACCCCCGCTGAGATGGCCAGTGTGTTCGACGCCGATGATCCAGAATCCGCGCTGCAAATGGCGTTGGTTCGCGACTTTGAGTTCCGCTCGCTAAATTGGCAAATCAATGATCTTGGCGGTTTGACCAACCTGTTTGAGATGCTCCACGCGATCGGTCTCGCCTTCCCAGAGGAAGAAGGTATGGCCATCCTCACTTATAATGAGCCCGAACAGCTGCGCATGTTGGCGGTGAATTCCGTCATCGGCATGAAGCCGCTTGTGCGCCAGCAGGTTCCAGGGTTGGACCCATGGATGGACGCTCTGGCGGGCTTTTTGGAAGAAGGCGGCAGTCTGAGCGTTGGTGCGAATCCGGAAACACCGGTGACAGCGGCGATGGCAGCGGTCCTCGCTATGGGCGGCGGGGAACCGGACCCAGAACAGATCATCGACTTGTTCGGGTTAACGGTTACCCACACAAAATAGGCATTTAGGCGCTTGACCCGGCGGGCATGGCACCTCAAATCTCTGGCCAGGTAATTTGCGGAGATGGCATGACACGCCTTGATGACGAAGCTGAAGCCAAACCTATGGCCGAACCGAACGCGTTTCTTGAAGAGGCGCTGTTCAATGCTCGTACAATTATGCTCACCGGCGGCGTCGATGATAAACTCGCGCGCCGCGTCTGTGAGCGCCTCTTAGCGCTCGCTTCAGACAGCTCTGATCCGATCCTGCTTGTGATCTCGTCGCCTGGTGGACACGTTGAGTCCGGCGATATGATCCATGACATGATCAAATTCGTCGGCGCACCGGTTAAGGTCCTCGGGTCTGGCTGGGTCGCCAGTGCTGGCGCGCTGATCTATTCGGCGGCGCAGAAAGAAAACCGGTATGCGTTGCCAAACACACGCTTCCTCTTGCACGAGCCCCGCGGCGGCGTTGGCGGTCAAGCGTCGGATGTTGAAATCCAAGTGCGTGAGATTGTCCGGATGCGCGAGCGTCTGAATAAAATCTTCGCTGAAGCGACGGGGCAACCGCTCAAAAAGATCGTCGAAGACACTGACCGAGACCATTGGATGAGTGCAGAAGAGGCGGTGAAATACGGCCTCGTCAGCAAGATTGTTTCACATCACAGCGAAATTTAATCGCACAAAATCTCGGTTCGGTTTGCAAGCCGTAAAGGAATTGGCGTCAGTTTCTCATACCAATGCGTAGAGTATGAGGGACAAGTATGACCGTGTGTCTGGGCGACTTCGCTGAGAGCGCCAAGCCGATTTCGGCGACGATGCCATTGTCGCATGTCGTTGAGCGTTTCCTCAACGACCCTCAATCGCAATACTATATTCTCGTGCGCGATAAGCGCCCGGCTGGACTGATCAGCCGGACGCTCGCGTTCGAATTTGCCGCCAGTGCCGGTCAGGATCAGCAGGCGCGTTTGGCGATCGGGGATCTCATCACGGCCAAAGCGCTGATCTTGAAATCCGATACGACGGTCAATGAGTTTGTTGCCCGGGCTGGAAAACAGATTGATGCGGTGATCGCGCGCGGGTGTATCATCGTTGAGGATAAGCGCTTTAAAGGCGTGCTCAGCCCTGCCAAATTGCAGCAAGCCCTGATTGAAGCGCTGGATCAGCCCAACTTGTTTGAAGATGGGGCGCCGGCCGTGCCAGCACCGGTCGAACCAAAACCGCGCGCGGACGAGACGCCTTTGCTCGGAACGCTTGCACATGAGATCCGCACGCCATTGACCGCGATTATGGGACTGTCCGAGATGCTTGCGTCGCGCGTGCGCAATGATCATCAAAAGGACCTAGCGCAGACCATTGTGCGCTCCAGCCATACGCTCGATCGGATCCTCACCGACACTCTGGATTATGCGCGGCTAGAAGCGGGCAAGCTGAACGTTCGCAAAGAAGCCGCGGATTTGACCGAGCTGACGGATGATTTGCGCCGCCTTTGGGGCTCAGAAGCCGCGCGGCGCAGCTTGGCTTTGCGCGTAGGGTTTATTCCGGATGGTCCGCATTACGTGCAGACCGATTGTGGCCGCGTCCGCCAGATTGCCAATAATCTGATTTCGAACGCGCTGAAGTTTACCAAAGAGGGCGAGGTCAGCGTCACGCTGTCGACCCAACCTTTGGGCAGTGCATTGATGCTTATCCTGTCCGTCAGCGATACTGGGCGCGGGCTCACCCCGGATCAGCGCGACCGCTTCATGGAAGTGTTTGAAAAAGGCCCTGAAATCGATGGCGTCAAAGGATGGGGGCTTGGCCTGACGATTTCGCGTGCACTCGCGAATGGGCTGGGGGGCGAACTTTCCTATGCTGATAATCCACAAGGCGGCAGTGTCTTCACAATGCGTATTCCGGTGGAACAAATGGTCAGCAAAACTGCAAAACAGGCTGAACCTTCAGCGCCGAAACGCGGCAAGTTTGAGCTTGGCGACATATTGCTCGTCGAAGATCACGAAGCGTCTGCGATGATTGTGATCAATGCGCTGGAGCAGGCCGGATGGACCGTCCATCATGCCGGCACGCTGCATTCAGCTGAGTCCTATGTCGCGCTCACGAAATTCCAGGCGGTGATCACCGACCTTCATCTGCCAGATGGGAACTCGATGAGCTTTATCGACAATTTGCGGCGTCAGGGCGGATTGAATGCGTCTACGCCGGTGATTGCGCTGACAGCGGATACAACAGACAGCCGGCGCCAGGCTTGCCTGTCGGTTGGTGCAGACCGCGCAATGAAAAAACCGGTCACGGGCCCTGAATTGGTCGCGACGATTGCTGACGTCCTCATGTCACGCGCTGCCGGTCATGTCTCGACGGGCGAGCTCCGCGGTCGATTAGCCGGCTAAGCAAAACCGGCGAAAACGTGAAGCAGGCTCCGCGATGACAAGGCTTGCTTTGCCCTGCTGAATGGGCGATCTCACCGAACAAAGACAGATTTCCTCGGGAGAGACGCGATGCGAGACGTCAAACATTTCATCGGCGGCAAACAAGTGGCTGGGACGTCCGGCCGGTTCGGCGATATTTGTAATCCGAACATTGGCGAAGTGCAGGCGCGCGTCGCGCTCGCGACGGAAGCAGAAGTCGCAGCTGCGGTAGAGAATGCGAAAGCGGCATTGCCGGGCTGGGCAAACACCAATCCACAGCGCCGGGCGCGGATTATGTTTGAGTTTAAGCGTCTACTTGAAGCCAATATGGATGAGTTGGCTGAGTTGCTGTCATCTGAACACGGCAAAGTCGTTGCCGATAGCCGCGGCGATGTGCAGCGCGGCATTGATGTGGTCGAGTTTGCGTGCGGCATCCCGCATCTGCAAAAGGGCGAGTACACAGAAGGCGCCGGGCCAGGCATTGACGTCTACTCGATGCGCCAACCGCTCGGCGTTGTGGCTGGCATCACACCGTTCAACTTCCCGGCCATGATCCCGTGCTGGATGTTTGCCGTGGCGATCGCCTGCGGGAATACGTTCATCCTGAAACCGTCGGAGAAAGATCCGAGCGTGCCATTGCGCATGGTCGAACTGTTCATGGAAGCCGGCGCCCCTGAAGGGGTGCTCAATATGGTCAATGGGGACAAGACGGCGGTGGACGCCATTCTCACGCATCCAGATATCAAGGCGGTCAGCTTTGTTGGTTCTTCTGACATTGCCCAATATGTTTATGCGACCGGCACAGCCCACGGCAAACGCGTGCAAGCCATGGGCGGGGCGAAGAACCACGGCATCATTCTGCCAGACGCGAATATGGAGCAGGCGGTCAAAGACATTGTCGGGGCGGCGTATGGCTCAGCGGGCGAACGCTGCATGGCGCTGCCCGTGGCGGTGACGGTCGGCGAGAAGACCGGCGACGAGTTCGTTGAGCGGATGATGGATGCGGCGCAGGCTTTGAAAGTCGGGGTCTCCACCGATGCTGAGGCGCATTACGGCCCCGTGGTCTCTGCCGCGCACAAAGCGAAAGTCGAAAGCTATATCCAGATGGGTGTGGATGAAGGCGCGGATCTGAAGCTCGATGGCCGCGGTCATACGCTGCAAGGCCATGAGAATGGCTATTTTATCTGGCCCTCTCTTTTCGACCATGTGAAGCCGGGCATGCAGTCCTATGAAGAAGAGATTTTCGGCCCGGTCCTGCAAGTTGTCCGGGCCGAGAGCTTGGAAGAAGCCGCCGCTCTGCCGAGCAATCACCAATATGGTAATGGCGTTGCGATCTTTACCTCCAATGGCCGTGCGGCGCGTGAGTTTGCCAGCCAAGTCAATGTTGGCATGGTCGGGATCAATGTGCCGATCCCGGTGCCCGTTAGTTATCACACGTTTGGCGGCTGGAAGCGCTCTGCCTTTGGCGACACCAATCAGCACGGCCCGGAAGGCGTTCGCTTTTGGACCAAGATCAAGACGGTGACGTCTCGCTGGCCGGAAGGCGATATTGGCGATCAGGCCTTTATTATTCCGACGATGGGCTAGGCTCTGGCTCTGGCTCTGGCTCTGGCTCTGGCTCTGGCTCTGGCTCTGGCTCTGGCTCTGGCGTCCGGCGCACCGGCACGTCGAAGCCGCATATGTCTAAGACCTCAGGCGGCTTGCGATAGAAGAAATCTTCGTCGCGCACGCGCTTGGCCGTTTTCGCATCTTCGAACGCTTGGCTCGGCATGTTTTGCACCTGATATGAAGGGCGGATGGCCTCAGCCATATCCGCTGCCACGGTCATGGACAGGATCTCATCACCGACCTCCGGCGCTTGGATGACGCCATTACCGACGGCGCGGTCACCGCGTTTGAGCTTCTGGACATATTGCATGCCATCAATCACCCGGCCGAAAATGGTTAGGTTGCGATCGAGATAGCGCTGCGCATCGAGCACGATGTAAAACTCGGTGCTGCCGCTATCTGGGTCTGTGTCGCGTGCCATGGCCAAGGCACCCGGACAATGGAGGAGCCATTCGCGCTCAAGGCTCTCGCTTCGGCCTGCGGCAAAGCCATCAATGTGTCCGACAATGGGCGCAAAGAGATCCGCATTTCCCAGCGGGAGGAGCTTGGCGTCCGAGATCGGGCGGTCATTCTCATTCTCTAAGGTTGGGAAAGGTTCAATAGCCTCATCGTCCTGGAGGCCGCCTTGCGCGACAAAAGCGTCAATCACGCGATAGAAACGGATTCCATTATAGACATTGTCTCGCACCAATTGGCGGAATTGATTGGCATGATTGGGCGCGAAATCCGTGTTTAGCTCGACGACGATATCGCCGTGACGGGTTTCGATCAGGATCAGGTTCTGCGGCGATACATCTCGCCAATCCGGCATTAAAGCCGAGGCGATTTCAGCTTCGGTAACCGTTGTTTCGACGGCGCCCTGGGTCTGGCAAGCGGCTGATCCGATAAGCGCAAGCGCGCCGAACAAAAGTGATCGCATATCAAGAGTCCTTGCTGAATTACTGTCGAGACTAAGGATCAAGACTCGGCTTGACCAGTCGTGTCTTCATGTGGAGACCGCTGGCGCCCCAACAAATAAACCGGAAGGCCCGCAGCAAAGAGGAGCAAACCCCAAGCGAGCACGGCTAGGCCTGAGCCGAGCATTGTGAACGCGCTATAAACCAGTCCCAAAATACCGATCAAAGCCCAGGCTTTCTGACTTTTCCAGGAATGTCTAAGCTCGGCTAGTGCGCTGACAAAAAGCGGGACAAGAATGGCGAGCGTGCTCATCATGATCAAGAAGGTAAACAAGCCGACCAAACCGCGCGTGTAATTGAACAGTAGCAGGATTGAAGCAAGCGACGCCGCCAGAATGAGTGCGAGACCAGAGGTTTTCTTTTCACCCGTTTCAGACAAGCGACGCGGCGCCAGACCATCCAACGCCACCGCGATGGGCAATTGGCCAGCCACATAGACCGTCCCGTTCAGCGCACCTGCGGTTGAGATCATCGCGCCAATTGCGATCAATGCCGGACCCCAGGATCCGAGGTGCGAAGCGGCATCAGCGAAGGGCTTGGTGGACGTCACCAGTGTCTCAGCCGGGACCAGGAGCATGACGGCAATCGTCGAAGCTATATAAATCAGCGCGACGGTGATGGTGCCAATAAGGATGGCGCGCGGCACCGTGCGTTCTGGGTTTTTGACGTTACCCGCGGAAATCGTGCCGGCTTCTAGTCCGGAAAATGCCCACATGGTCAGTAGTGCCGTGGCTGCAACAATCGGCAAGAACGCGCCGTCACTCGGATTTGCTTCGGGTAGATTTTGCGGAGTTCCAGCGACGCCCGCCAGCAGGGTGATCACAAGAAGAGGAATGAGCTTCAAGATCGTCATCGCTACCTGCACCAGACTGGCTTCGCGAAGGCCTTTCATATTGATCAGCGTAATCGCCCAGATCAGCGCCAGCGCCACCCCTGCTTGGGCCATGGGCCGGGTTTCAAGCGCTGGGATAAAGACCCCAAGATATCCCACGAAGGCGATCGCCATGGCCGGCATGGCGATCCAATACGCCGCCCAATAGCCCCATGCGACGAGGAAGCCGGTCAGACTGCCAAACGCATCATGCGCATAAGCGTAAACCCCGCCAGAGCGGGTCGTACGGCTGGCCAGGCGCGCGATGATGAGGGCCAGGCAGATAGATCCGGCAGCGGTCACGACCCAGCCTGAAAATCCGATCAGACCATAAGGCGCGAGCACCGATGGCAAGAGAAAAATACCGGAGCCAATCATGATGCCGACCGTCAATGACCAGCACGTCCAAAAGCCGAGCGGCCGCGCCTTATCCAAGACCTGGGCCCTCAATGCCGGCATCGGCATAGGCGCGGCGCAACAGGTTTTGATAATGCCACACCCCGGCCTCACGCGAGGGCGACAAGCGCCCAGGCTGATACACGCCTGAGGTCAGTCCTTTCTGGACATGCTCGCAAATAAAGCGGTCCTCTTCTTGAACCGTGTCGGAGAATTTGAGGTCTTCGTCAGCGCGAAATTCTGCGCCCGGCGCGTAATAGAAATCAAACTCGACCTCGCACGTGGTCAGACCTGTTGGAACCACACGATTGGTCTGAAGGCGGCCAGGCATGATGTTCAACATCGTATTGGGATAGACGAAGAAGTAGAGCCCCTCACCGGCGCCATAAGGTCCAGATTCTTCGACTGGCGATCGCTGCAGCGACCACCAAGGTCCGAGCTCGGTCTTGTAATCGCTATAATCAACCAGCTGGGTCAATCCAGGATGAACGAACGGCAAGTGATAGCCTTCGAGGAAATTGTCGACATAGATCTTCCAATTGGCGGCGACCGCATATCGGATGGAGGTATGGTGCACCAAGCCGTCGAACGCGTTTGTCCCGGCGATCTCCTCAATGCCGCCATAGAGCGTCTCAAAATCCGGTCCATCGCCCATTCGGGCCATGACCATGCCATTCCACTCGCGCACATCAATAGGGGTCAGACGGACATTGTCGCGATTAAAATCTTCGGCATCCTGCATTTCGGGCGCCATACGGAGCTTGCCGTCGAAATCATAGGACCAGCCATGATAGCCGCAGCGCAGGCGTTTCAGGCCCTTTTGATCACAAGTGGCAACGGGTCCCGCCCGGTGCGGGCAGATATTATAGAACCCGTTCAGATGTCCTGAGCTAGCTCGAACGACGATCACGGGCACGCCAGCGATCTCGCGTGCAATGACATCTCCGGGCGCGGAAACTGCGCTGGCGGGGGCGATGACCTGCCAATGCGGCCCGATCACGTGGCGCATTTCGAAATCGAAGACATCCTGGCGGGTGTAGAAGTCGGGATCGAGCGCGGTCGCAGATTCGAGCGTGGGGGCGTTCATAGTCATGCGCTGCTCTTGCGGGAAATGCAGCGCGCTCGCAAGAGGCCGCATGCGACAATGACAGGCTGTTACCTCAAGGTCATTCTTGCGGGGGCTGAAACCGGGCGGTACGACACCAGCCATGACGAATACGGGCTATGAAACTCTGACCAGCATTGATGCTATCACGGCAGGGCTAGGATCTGTTGGTTATATCTCCACACGGGAGATCTCGACCGCGGTTTATTTGGCGCATCATTTGCGCAAACCCATCCTCATTGAGGGGCCCGCGGGGGTCGGCAAGACCGATCTCGCAGCGTCCATGGCGCGGTTTCTCGATGTGCCGCTCAATCGCCTGCAATGCTATGAAGGCTTGGATGAGGGCAAAGCGCTGTATGAGTGGAAATACGGCAAGCAGCTGCTCTACACACAGCTTTTGAAAGAAAAGCTCGGCGAAGTTATGGACGGGGCGGGCACACTCAATGCGGCGTTCGACAAGCTGACCTCTTTCGAAGATCTGTTTTTCTCAGAGACATTCCTAGAGCCGCGGCCTTTGCTCACGGCCATGCAGCAAGACCAAGGCTCGGTCCTGCTGATCGATGAGATCGATAAGTCAGATGAGGAATTTGAGGCTTATCTGCTTGAGGTCTTGTCGGATTACCAGGTTACCGTGCCTGAAATTGGCACCATTCGCGCGCAAGTGCCGCCGCTGGTGATCCTGACCTCTAACAATATCCGTGAGCTGGGCGATGCGTTGAAACGCCGTTGCTTGCATTTGCATATCGACTTCCCAGAAGCCGAGCGCGAGCAAGCGATTGTCCGCGCCCGCGTTCCGGATGTGTCGGACGCGCTGCTTAAGCAGCTGGTTGAGTTTGTCCAGGGCTTGCGCGATCTCGATATCCGCAAACGGCCCTCGATTTCAGAGACCGTCGATTGGGCGCGAACGCTGTTGCTGATGCATGCAACAGAGCTTGATGAAGATATGGTCCGCTCGACGCTGAATGTTCTCCTGAAGCATGAGAGCGACATTCAAGCTGTCGATAAAGACGTGCGCACGCTAGCGCGGTCGGTCGCGGGATAGTGGCCGAGCAGGTCCTCACCGACTTTATTCGCGCGCTGCGCTCCGCCGATGTGCGCGTTTCGACGGGAGAGGCGATCGATGCGGCTGAAGCGGTAAAGCTCATTGGCTATGCCGATCGCCAGCGGTTGTTGGATACATTGCGCTGTGTGCTGGCAAAGTCGCCGACCGAGAAAGTGGCGCACGACCGGTTGTTTGACCTCTACTTTTCCCGCCAAGCTGTGCCGCCGAGTGATCCGCCTCCCGAGGCGAATGAGTCTGAAGACGCTGATGATTCAGAGGGGCCGGGCGATATGCTCGACCTGCTGGAGTCAGGCGATGAAACCGCCATCGCCATGGCGATGGAACGCGCGGGCCAAGAGGCGGGACTGCAAGAGATCCGGTTCTCCACGCAGGTCGCATATTACGCGCAACAAATGATGAAATCGCTTGGGGTCGAGCGCCTCGAAAGCGAGATGATGGATGCCTTCCGGGAGCGTACCGAAGACGGCCAAGCTCGCGCTGAGGCTTTGATTGAAGGGCGCAAGGACATGTTCGGCCGCGCCCGCGAACATGCCAAGCAAGCGTTCGAAACGTATGGCGCGGGCGCGACTTTAGCGTTTCGTGAGGATGTGCTGGAGGAGACGGCGCTGACGCAGCTGGATGTGCGGGACCTTTCGCGCATGCAAGCGTTGGTGCAGAAAATCGCGAAACGCTTGGCCGTGAAACACTCGCGGCGACGGCGAAAGAAAAATCGCGGCCAGCTCGATGTCCGAAAGACGCTGCGCGCCAATGCTGGGTTTGATGGCGTGCCGTTCGATCTCGCTTGGAAGCAGACCAAACGCGACCGGGCGAAGATCGTCGCTGTGTGTGATGTATCGGGCTCTGTGGCCCGCGTGGTGCGGTTTTTCTTGATGCTGCTCTACAGTTTGAATGAAGTCGTGCCGGATATTGAATCCTTTGCGTTTTCTGGGCGCCTCGAAGATGTCGGTGACACACTAGAAACCGAAGACTTTGCCGCAGCGATGGATCAGATCGTCAATTCGATCGGTATGAGCTCCACCGATTATGGGCAATCGCTGTCGGATCTGCGGATGAACCATTGGAACGTGCTCGATCGGCGCACGACTTTGATCATTCTCGGCGATGGGCGCTCAAACTATGGCGACCCGCGTTTGGATCTATTCCGAGAGGCGGCGGCGCGCGTGAAACGGGTGATTTGGCTGACCCCGGAAGGCGAATCGCTCTGGGGCAGCGGCGACAGTGAATTACCGCGCTATCGTCCGCATTGTCACACAATGAAACAGGTGACCACGATCAAAGACCTCGAACGCATCCTGGATGAGGCGCTGTCGCGCTATCAATAAGGGGCGAGCTGGCCGGCGATATAATCCGCCATGAGCCGGCCTTGAACGGTGAGCTTGATGCGACCGGCATCCTCGTGGGCGAGGTCGTTTTCAACCAATTGAGAGAGTAAGGTCGGATCTGGCGCTTGGCCAAATAGCGCTTCGAACCGCGCCATTTCCAGTCCTGAGATCGGGCGCAGCGCCATGGCGAGGAATTCGCGTGCCGTGTCGAGCTTCGTCATTTTTGTTTCGGTCGGTCCGGACGCGTCGATATAATCAGCGGGTCGGCGCGCCGCTTCGGTTGCGATGCGGTCTCCGTTCACAGTGAGCCGTCCATGCGCGCCGGGGCCGACACCGATCCAATCTCCGTTCGCCCAATAGATGTGATTGTGGCGCGACTCATAGCGCGGCGCTTTGGCGTGATTGGAAACTTCATAAGCGTCTAAACCGTATTCGGCGCAGATGGCTTGCGTCAGCTCATAGAGATCGGCTTGTTCGTCATCCGGCATGGGTGTGAGCTCACCGCGCGCCGCACGTTTGCCGAACGCGGTGCGGGCTTCGATGGTGAGTTCATAGAGAGAGAGGTGCGGCGCGCCCAAATCTAGCGCTGCGCGCAGTTCGAGCTCCCAATCTGCTGGGGATTGGTCCGGACGGGCATAAATCAGATCGATGGAGAGATTGTCGAAGGATTTTTGCGCAAGCTCCAAGGCATGGCGGGCTTGGTCTGCAGAATGATCGCGCCCAAGAAAATTAAGGGCCGCATTTTCAAGAGATTGGACGCCGATAGAGAGCCGATTGATGCCGATTTTCGCCCAGTCTTGAGGGACCCCGGCCAAAATATCATTCGGATTGGATTCTAGCGTGATTTCAATGTCTTGTGATATAGTGAACGTATCGTTCACTACGCTAATGAGGCGCTCCATCTGGTCTGAAGACAGCAGCGAAGGCGTTCCGCCACCCAAAAAAAGCGAGTTGAGTGGGGGATGATCGGCAAGCCTGTCGCGATGGGCGCGGATATCCGCAATAATAGCGTCTAGGAGCGGCTCGGTATCCCGCTCTTTGGCGGCATAGACGTTGAAGTCACAATACGGGCAAATACGGGTGCAATAGGGCCAGTGGACATATAATCCGAACCCATAGTCTGGCCCGACCGCCTGCATTAGAGCAGCGCGGCTTTTAGCTTTTCGAACGCCATGGCGCGGTGGCTCATCGCGTGCTTTTCGGCGGGCGGGAGTTCAGCGAAGGTCACATCGTGTCCAATCGGAACGAAGACGGGGTCATATCCAAAGCCCATTTCCCCGCGGGGCGGCCAGGTCAGGTTGCCATGCACCTCACCGCGAAAGGTCACTTCATGGCCGTCTGGCCAGGCCACGGCGAGGCAGCTGACAAATTTGGCGGACCGGTCGGTCGCATTAATCGCTTGCAGCTCGCGCTCGACTTTGCCCATCGCGACGTAGAAATCGCGCGGTTCTCCGGCCCAAATTGCGGTGTGAACCCCCGGCATACCGCCCAGCGCCGTAACCTCTAGACCGCTATCATCGGAGAGCGCTGGCGCACCTGTGGCCTCCGCCGCGGCGCGGGCTTTGATCAGCGCATTTCCTTCAAATGTGAACTCCGTCTCATCTGGCTCATCCAGGTCGAGGTCGATCCCGGACACGACTTCGAAACCGAGTGGAACAAAAAGATCTTTCAGTTCAACCACTTTGCCTTTGTTGTGTGTCGCAGCGACCAATCGGCCTGGTTCTAACTTCCGTGTCATGCGCTGTGGCTCCAATCTTGCTTTTTCAACGAATGCCCTTATCGTTTAACGGTAAGTTCGTGACTTAATGCTATGTGACATACGTAGCTAGATGACAGAAGGATAACCGCAAGGCATGTCAGGCACACGCAAGAATTCAATGGCCGCTGTGCTCTCTTTTGTGCTGCGCGTCATTTTCTGGCTCACCTTGGCCCTCGGGTTTATAATCTTCGTAATCCTGACGCTAGGAATTATTGGAAGCCTGAATGGTGGTGAATTGTCACTGCCGGGCGCACAATTGGTGTCGGAAGAAGTGCCGGTAGGGCGTTTGATTGGCGCATTGATCGCTGCACTTATTTTCTTTTCCGGCTTTGCATACGTCATCAAACAGCTGCGCAATATCCTCAAGACTCTGGCGGATGGTGATCCATTTGTACCGGAAAACGCGCCGCGCCTGACGCATATTGCCATCGCCATCGCCGGAATCGAAGTGATCCGGAATATTGCAGCCTTTATTATCAACGCTGCCTTCTCGCTTGGCGAAGTGACGCTGCGAATTGATTTAGCCGTCTGGGGGGCAGTGATTGTGCTGCTGGTCCTGGCACAAGTCTTCAAAGAGGGCACGCGCCTTCGCGAAGAAGAAAAAATGACAATATAGGAGGGCCATACGATGTCTATTCGAGTGACCCTTGATCGGGTTTTATTAGAGAAAAGAATGTCTCTGACCGAGCTGTCAGAGCGGGTCGGCGTGACGCTCGCCAATCTTTCCATTTTGAAAACCGGCAAAGCCAAAGCCGTGCGCTTTTCGACGCTGGAGGCTTTGTGCCGAGAGCTCGATTGCCAGCCGGGCGATATTCTCGTGTTTGAAGACGGCCAGAGCAGCGAGAAGAGCGAAGCGGCTTAATCGAGCTGATCGGCCAATAATTTCAGCGCAAACTCTGCAAACAAAAACATATTCTCTTTGCGGTCACTCAGACCCGTTTCGAGCGTCCGGGCTTGCTCGATCTCTTGGCCAGCCACCGCGGCGCAGACATGGCCCGCATCATCGCCATACCCATTGCCGCCCGGACCAGACGCGCCGGTTTCGCAAAGGCCCCAATCTGCACGCATTTTGCGGCGGATGATCCCCGCCATGAGCTGCGCATAGGGTTCGGTGGACGAGCGGTGGCCTTGCAAGTCTTCTTTGCTGAGACCCATCAAGCCTTTGAAGGCAGCAGGCGTGTAGACGATACCGGCGCCGCGATAGAAGCGAGACGCGCCTGGCACGGTCAGAAGGGCAGCAGAGATCAAGCCGCCCGATGAGGATTCCCATACCGCGACCTTCTCGTCGCGTGCCAGGAGTTTGGCGCCAATCTCTTCGGCGATGGGAAGCAGGCGGTCCATGGTCTAGCCGAGCGCCGCTTTTTGCGCCGCGAACAATTCGGTGCAGCCCTTTTCCGCGAGCGCCATCATTGTGTCGACTTCCGTGCGCGTCATTGGGCGTTCTTCCCCCGTACCTTGCAGTTCGATAATGCCGCCATCAGAGCTCATGACGACATTCATATCCGCTTCGCCAGCACTGTCTTCCGGATAATCAAGATCGAGAACCGGCACGTCTTTATAGACGCCGACGGAGATGGCAGCGGCTTGTTTGAGGATCGGGTCATTGGTGATCACGCCTTCATCCTTCAGATAGCGGCAGGCCATGGCCAGCGCCACAAAGCCGCCTGTGATCGAGGCGGTGCGGGTGCCGCCATCGGCTTGGATCACGTCACAGTCAATGGTGATCTGGTTTTCGCCGAGCGCTTCGAGATCGACAACCGACCGCAAAGACCGGCCGATCAAGCGTTGGATCTCCTGCGTGCGTCCAGACTGCTTACCCGCTGCGGCTTCGCGGCGACCGCGCGTATGCGTCGCGCGGGGCAGCATGCCATATTCGCCGGTCACCCAGCCTGACCCGGTGCCGCGCATCCAGCCTGGAACTTTGTCGGTCCAGCTGGCGGTGCAGAGGACATGCGTGTGGCCAAACTTGGCGAGGCATGAACCTTCAGCATAGCGGGTCACGCCGGTTTCGAGCGAGATCTCGCGAAGTTGATCTGCGGTGCGGCCGGAAGGGCGAGCGAAGTCCGTCATCTGTACGTATCTTTCTTAGCTTGAGCTGTTGGCCGCAAATTGCGGGTTTTGCGAGTTGTGTCTAGGCTCAGCTCTGACTCGAGGGGGCGCAGCTAGGTGGAATTGCAAGAGATGAAGGCCCGGGCCAAGCGGTCCAAACGCCCACCCCGTAGCTTTGGCTACGAGATTGCGCGGCTTTTTTTCTATGGTCTCTATCGTTTGCTGGGCTGGCGTGTCTTGGGAGAAGCGCCGCCAAACAAGAAAATGGTCATCATTGCGGCGCCGCACGAAACCAATTGGGATCTGACCCAAATGCTCGGCATCGCCTTTTACTATCGCATCCCGGTGCGTTGGATGGGCAAGAAGAGTTTGGGCGAGGGACCATTCGGGTGGCTGATGCGCTGGTGGGGCCTGTTGCCAGTGGACCGCAACGGCTCGGGCAATTTGGTTGAACAAGTGGTCACGGCTTATGAGGCGGCGGACGAGATGGTCTTGGTCATTGCACCGGAAGGAACGCGGGCAGACGTAAAGGCGTGGAAGACCGGGTTCTACAATATTGCCCTGGCGGCGAAGGTGCCGGTCGCGCTGGGCTTCATCGATTATGCGAACAAGTTTGGCGGCCTAGACGGAAGTTTGACCCCAAGCGGAGACTATGAAGCGGACATGGAGACGGTCTCGCAATTCTATGCGTCGCGCGTGTCGCGATTTAATCATCCGTTGACGGGTGAGAGTATGACCGGTGTGGAGTCGGACTAGGCGATATTTAACAGAGCGGCGCGCCTAAGCCGGTCTCAAATTTGCCCGGCAATACAAGCTGGTCCCCAATCCGAGCGCAACGATGAGCGCAATTTGCACATAACGAAAGAACGGGTCACCGTCATACGGGCCAGGGTTTACAAGTAAGAACAGCACTGGAATGAGCCCCGCCAATCCCCAAACGCCAAAGCGCTGAACGCGTACGCGCCAGGCTGATCTGGTGACCGTGTTCAGCAAGGACCATCGGGATAGCAACAAGCCCGCCCCTAAAGTGAAAAGACCAAGGTAAGCGAGCTTACACGTCACCGCGACAGACAGAGGTGAGACGTGAACCAATTGCGACGCAATCGGCCAGGCATAGACCTGGGCGACCCAAACTTCCCAAGCCCAGGCAAGCGTAATTGCAAGCATGCAAACGGCAAGTTCGAGGCTCATCCGCGAGGGCGTGATGTTGCTGTACGCGAGGCGGATCAAACCCGGTATCGATCGGATCAATGCTTTGGCGTGTTCTCCGCGTGTCTCTCCGCGTTCGCTCAAGTCTCCCGCGATGGCTTCGCCGATTTGCGGGCCGGCCAGTAGCATAATGATCCAGTCGCTGAAGTGGGTTTGTGTCTTATGGGTCATGCCTTGGCCCCTTTCGCCCAAGCTGGTAGGCCTTGCATCATCTTATGCAAAGCGAGCGATGAGCGTTCGACTTGCACTCGACCATCGGTGGTGACTTCGAAAAACCGCTTTGCGCGACCGCCGCGAACGGCCGAAGCTTCGCCCATGCGAGCTTGGACATAGCCCTTCTTTTCAAGCCGATTAAGCGTTGAGTAAAGCGCCCCAACGGACACGTCGCGTCCGGTTCGCTTGTCAATTTCCTCAATGATAGCAACGCCATAGGCTTGGTCGCCCAATCGCATCAGCGCCCCTAGAACGATGAGCTCGAACTCACCCAGAAATTTTTCATTTGGCATTTGACAAATCCATTTATTCTGTTTTGTAGAATAAATCATGACCAAGGTCAATCCAACCGTCGAGATAAAAGTGAGGACTAAAATGAACTGGGTTTCGTGTTTGAGTGCGTTGGTGGTGTGGGCGGTCGCGAGCCACAATTTGAGCGCCGTCGCGGAGAGTCGCATCGATCATATGACGGTGTCGTCAGACGCGTTTGATGGCAACAAGATCGGAGTGGAGTCGGTGCGTGACGTGCAAGTGTTTCTGCCGCCATCCTATGATGATGGGAATCAAGCCTATCCGGTGCTCTACTATCTTCACTCATTCTTCGAAGACGAAACCGCGCTGTTTGGAACCTATGGGGCCAAGGCGCGGTTTGATGCGGCGATGTCCGCCGGTTGGCTCGACGACGTGATCGTCGTGGCGGCGAATTACAACACACCGGTTGGCGGGGCGTTCTATACCTCTTCACCTGTCACCGGAGACTGGTTGCAATTCGTCGCTGACGATCTGGTGTCAGAGATTGACCGCACATACCGAACCCTGCCGCAGTCAGAGTCGCGCGGGATCTTCGGGCATCATGCTGGGGGCTATGGCGCGATCCGAATTGCCTCGCGGCGTCCGGATGTGTTTGGCGTCGTCTATGGCATGCACCCGGTTGCGACGGGGCACGGCAATATCCTGATGCAATCGCGTCCAGACTGGGATGCCTTAGACAACGTGACCGAGATCGCAGATCTGGAGGGGCAGTTTTTGAATCAGATCTTTACGATCATCTACCAAGCCAATCTACCAAACCCAGACCGTCCGCCGCTTTTCTTCGATCCGCCAGCGCGGCGTGAAGATGGCGTGCTGATTATGGATCCGGCGCTGACAGAGACTTTGCAACAGAGTTTTTTCCTCGAGCGCCATGTCGGTGAGTATGCGGAGAACTTGAAGTCGCTGCGGGCCTTCAAGTTCGACTGGGGCCGACATGACGGCAATCAGGATCATGTCTATTCGAACCAATTCTATACGCGAAAATTGAATGAGTTCGGGATCCCACACGAGGCCGAGGAGTATAATGGCGGCTGGGGTGACGGCATGTTTAACGCAGGGGGCCGGATCGACACGGATGTCCTGCCTTTCTTCCAGCGCCACCTCGTTTTTGAAGGGGATCAAGAATGATAGTGTCCAGCAAAATGATCGCGACGGGGCTGGGGAGTGTCGTCGTCACAGCATTTTGTCCCATCGTAAGTTCGGGTGAAGTGCGTGATCTGGCGTTTCAGTATGTGGATGCCGACATAGCGCCCTTAGAAAACACCAATCCTTTTGCGCCATTCATCGGCACTTGGACGCTTAAAGATGATCAGTTCCAGCAAGTCTGGGATGGAGTGAGTGTCGAGACCCTGACAATCCCAAAGCACATCACCCGCTGTGAAGAACTCAACACCAACCAAAGCGTGTTGTGTGTTGTCGATGCGGGTGGACTGAAAGGTCAGATTTACTGGACCCAACCGGTAGGGCGAATGGCCGTCTCTCATCTTTCGCAATTTGGCGATGCGCGCATCGGGACGGGTTCGGGCATGATGGACGAGGCTGACGGCCTGACCCTCAAGATCATGTTCTCAGACGAACCGGAGGGAACCTACCGGATCTATGAGTATCGCTGGCAGTCCGAAGATAGCTACACGCTGATGTCTCGGCAGTACAACGCTAACGGGAATGCGACCGGCAACTGGTATGGCGGCACATTTGTCCGCGTGGACTAACCTGCCGCCTTGTCGAGCGGTTGCGCGTCTACGATCCGGATCGGCTCGCCTGAGCTTGCCTTCATGATCATGTTCAGCGCTTGCACGGCGCTGACTGGCGGAGAATGTAGGAAGCCTTGAACATCATCGCAGCCGAGCACTTCGAGCAAGTCATGCTGGTTGGTTGTCTCTACGCCTTCAGCGATCACGTTTAGCCCCATCGTCTTGCCGAGCTGAATGATGACTTCTGCGATTTGCTTATCGCTCTCATCGGCGACGATGTTGCGCACAAAAGCGCGGTCAACTTTAATCCGGTCGAGGGGGAATCTTTGCAGATAAGATAGCGAAGAATAACCGGTGCCAAAATCATCAATCGCGACGCGGACGCCGAGCTGACGGATCTCATGCAGGATTTTGATGATCTGCTCGGGATCGCCGATCAGAGTGCTTTCAGTGATCTCGATCTCGAGCAAGCTGGGCTCGAGCCCGGAGTCCGTCAGCGCCGTTTCGATGATCTCAACAATATTCGGCTGGTTGAGCTGGATCGGAGAAATGTTGATCGCGATCTGACACCCTTGGCCGCCAATGTTTGGCCATTGCGCCGCGGTGCGGCACGCTTCGTGGATAACCCATTCGCCGAGCGCTACGATATGACCGGTATCTTCCGCGATTTCGATGAACTCATTCGGTGGAATGCGGCCATGCTCTGGATGATTCCAGCGCAGCAAAGCTTCGAACCCGTTGAGAGAACAATCAGTAGCGTCGACCTGAGGTTGGTAATCGAGATAGAATTCGGAATTGCTCAGCGCGTTTGGCATGTCGCCAGATAATTGCGACCGGAATTCAGCCATTTCTTGGAGCGACGAATTAAAGGTTTGCCACTGCCGACGGCCATTCCGCTTGGCTTCGTAAAGCGCCATATCCGAGCGCCTCAACAGCAAATTGAGATCCGCTTTGACGCCCTCATGATAAGCAAACCCAAGCGAGGTTCCAATCGGCAGAAGCCCATCATCTGTCTCAACCGGACGGCAGAGTTGGGAGATAATCGCATCGCCAAATTCTGCAGCTTTTTGATCGATATTGTCGTCTTGTCGGAGCGGGTAGAGGAAGACGAACTCATCGCCCCCGAACCGCGCGACGATCGCACGCTGGCCCAGCACATCGCGCAAGCGCTCGGCCGTCACTTTTAAAAGCATGTCACCCGTGGCGTGACCGAAAGAGTCGTTGATGATTTTGAAGCCGTCGAGATCGATGGCGCCAATAATGGCTTTGAAACAGCCTTCGAGCGCGTTCTCGGCTTCGCTTTCAAAGGCGGCGCGGTTGAGCAAACCCGTCAGTGAGTCGTGGCGCGCGAGGAACATGATCTCATCGGTCGCGCGCTTCAGTTCGGAGATATCGTGCGCTTGGCAACGGTGGCCAATGCAGCCGCCTTTATCGTTCAAGATCGGTAGCGCCGAGATCGTTATGGTGCGCGTTTCATTATCAGGAAGACGCAATTCGAACTCGCAGTTTTCGAACGGTTGCTCTGCATCAAACATCCGGCGGTGCGCTTCGATGCTGACATCGACGGGGCTGAGAATGGCGAAGTAATTTGTGCCAATCATTTGAGATGTGTCGCGGCCAAGCACGGCGCAGAATTTGGCGGAGATGTGGGTGATGCGGAATTGGCGATCAATCTCGAACATCCAGTCGCTGGTTTGCGCTTCGATATCGAGCAAGCGCTTTTCGATGGCGCGGCGCTCGTCGTCTAAGATGGAGGCAGACTCTACAACCCGTTGGACGACACTTAATTCTTCGCCATGATCATATTTAGGATGCTCATTAATCCGTTCACCGCCAGAATCGACAGGGGCAAATGTTGAGCCGCCATCGACCCCGAGCAGACGTTTCAGACCATCAACATCAAACTCGTCGCCATGGACAGAGAGATTTAGGCCGATTTCTTCATCTTGGGCGCTGACGCGAACACGTAGGCCGCAACGTTTCGCGACGTGTAGAAGTACGAAGGTGATGCCGAACGCCCAAACGAAGGCGATTGCAGAGCCTTGCAATTGGACCATGAAGAGATCCATTCGGGTCGTTCCGACATGTTCTTGCAGGGCAAAGACGGCCACCAAGAGCGTACCAGCAAGACCAGCCAAGCCATGCGTCGCGATCGCATCAACCGGATCGTCTATCTTTGCTTTTGTAAGTAAGAGATAAGACCCGATCGTGGCCGTCAGGCCGCCTGCAATTCCGATCATTATCGCGCCAAACAAATTGACATACGCGCAACCCGCGGTGATCGCGACCAGGGCGCCGATGATCCCGGTGACTGACGTATTGGTGCGGATCTTGCCGCGCTTTGAAACGATGTCGCAGAGCATGCCCGCGCCGCCGCCAAACACCATCGCAACAATCGTATTGAGGACGATGGTGGAGAATTCCGCGGTCCCTGGCTGCGCAGCGCCTGCATTGAAGCCAAGCCAGCCGACCACAAGAATGATCACGCCCAATAAGACCAAGACAGATGAATGCCCTTGGATCGCAACGGGCGTGCCATCTGGCTTAAACCGTCCGAGGCGCGGACCGATCACGATCGCGGCTGCGAGGGCAGCCCATCCACCGACGGCGTGCACAACCGTGGAGCCGGCATAATCTAAAAATCCGCGATCACTCAGCCAGGCCGCCTTTTCTGAAACGATCGCATTGCCCCAAACCAATCCACCAAACAGAGGATAGATCAGCAATCCCATGGCCGCGGCGACAAGCAGATAGGCGTTGAACGACATACGCTCTGCCACCGCGCCTGAAACGATCGTGGCAGCGGTTGCACAGAAGGCAAATTGGTACAGGAGTTGTAATTGGCTATCCGGGTTCGAGAGGATCTCACCGCCATCAAAAAAGCCAACAGCATAGAGGCCGAACATGATTGGCGCGCCGACCAAGAGGAAGGTGCAGCCGCTAATGATGATATCGGCAATGTTTTTGTGCGTGACGTTGATTGTGTTTTTGGAGCGAACCGATCCGGCTTCGATCAACAAGAAACCCGCTTGCATCGAAAACACCAGCGCCGTGGCCAAAACCAACCAAAGGCTGACCGTCGCATCGATCGCATTTAGAGATGACCCCACTGCATGGCCCATATCTGCCAAGCCCGAGGGCGCAGCAGCCATTACGCTCTTCATCGTTTCACTTCCCGTAGTACTTTTGACGTTTTGTATCGGAAAGTCGTAAAAATCGCGTTTCGACTTAGAGTAGAAAGACTCGGCAACATGCTGATTAAATTAACATTTTATCGAGCGCGTCATCTCGGATCTTAAGATGATTAGTTTAAACTTTAACGATTTTCTTTGGCCAGGCACAATGAATAGAATGTCTATAATTCGCTTCCCTTGTCCAAGCCGTGCGCAAACACAATAGACAGCGAAATTTATGGTTCGCCGCATATCCCGAGGCGCTGACATTGCGGATTCTCCAATTGAAACCAAGGGTCTCACATCCTATTCAAGCCTTATGAGCTCGCACACTTCCCTTATGCAGGCGTTGAATCAGCGCTCGCGCGATATCTTTAAGCAGATCGTGGAAACCTATTTGGAGACAGGCGAGCCCGTCGGATCGCGCACGCTTTCCAAAGCCGGGATCGCTTTGTCAGCCGCCTCGATCCGAAATGTTATGGCGGACCTGACCGAACTCGGTCTGCTTGATGCCCCGCATATTTCAGCAGGTCGTATGCCGACGCATGCTGGCCTGCGCCTGTTTGTCGATGGCTTCCTCGAAATGGGGGATCCCGGGCAAGACGATCGCGCGGCCATTGAAGCGCGGCTGAGCAGCGCAGGACAGGATCTTGGAGGTGTCTTGAAAGAGGCTTCATCCTTATTGTCAGGCCTGGCAGGCGGCGCCGGCCTTGTCTCCTCGCCAACTCAAGACGCAGCGGTGCGACACGTTGAGTTTGTGCCGCTCTCAACCGGCGAAGCGCTCTGCGTGCTGGTGAAGGAGCAAGGCGATGTTGAAAACCGGTTGGTGAAAATACCGCCCGGATTGCCGCAAACGGTTCTGATTGAAGCGGGCAATTATCTCGCCGCGCGGATGAAAGGCCGCACCTTGCATGAAGCGGCCATCGAGGTGCGGGCTGAAATCGCGGCGCGCCAGGCGCAGCTTGATGTCGCCGCAGCGGATCTCGTGCAGCGCGGCTTGGCAGAATGGAGCGGCGCGGCGCCAGGCGAAGAGCGCCGGCTGATCATCCAGGGCCGTGCGAACTTACTTGAAGATGCTGCCGCAGCGGAGGACATGGAACGCGTGCGCCAGCTGTTTGATGTGCTGGAGCGCCAACAAGGTCTACTCGAAGTGCTCGATTCGACCCGCGATGCGGATGGGGTGCGACTGTTTATCGGCTCGGAAAACAGTCTTTTTCCGTTATCGGGTTCAAGCGTGATCGTAGCTCCCTATATGAACGCCGAACGTCAGGTGATTGGTGCCCTCGGAGTGATTGGACCCACTCGGTTAAATTACGCGCGGGTGATTCCAATGGTTGACTATACGGCACGGATGGTTGGAGAGGTGCTTGGAAAGCGCCACCAAGAATGAGTGAGTGAAGTATGAGTGACGAAACTGTCAAAGACGAGAACGCGCCAGAGCTCGGTCAAAATGCGACCCAGGCTGAGTTGAAAGCGGCCGCGGATGAGATTTTGAAGGCTGCGAAAGCGGCGGAGCCCGCGGCTGAGGCTGAGGCTGACGCTGAAGGCGAGGCTGTTGAAGGCGAAGACGCGCCCGTTGAACTCACGGTCGAGCAGCAAATGCTGGCGCTTGAGGTCGAGAAGCAAGAGCTGCGCGATCAAATGCTGCGCGCCATGGCGGAGATGGAAAATCTACGCAAACGCTCAGAGCGAGAGAAGTCAGATGCGCGCGTCTATGCGATTGAGAAATTTGCGCGCGATTTGCTGAGCGTCTCTGACAATATGGCCCGCGCGCTTGAGGCGTTGCCGGAAGCCGAACGCGACGCGCTCACCGAAGGCGGCAAAGGCCTGCTTGGCGGTATCGAGATGACGCAGAAAGAGCTGCACACGGTGCTCACACGGCATGGCGTGACGGCGATTGAAGCTGAACCCGGCGCGCCGTTCGATCCGAACCTGCACCAGGCTGTCGCGAACATTCCATCTGAGCACCCGAACGGCACGATTGCGAGCCTGTTCCAAGCTGGCTGGAAAATTGGTGATCGGACTCTACGTGCGGCGATGGTCGCTGTGAGTGCTGGCGCGGCGAACTAAGCCAAACTGTCGCGCGGCAGGCTGCCCTATCGTGGAAACTACTTAGCCGTCTCAGCTCTTGTGTGAGAGTTGGAGACCTATGATGCATCCCGCGAAACCGCAACTGGTTCCAAAAACGAACTGGGTGATTAGAAAAACGGTAGCTTGGCTCATCGTTGGCCCAATCAATCCATTGTCATGGGCAGCGATCATTCTCGTCCAGGATCGCATCATTGTCTTCGGTTTTATTGCAGCTTTCACACTTTGGCCTTGTTGCCTCGGAGCCACCATCGGTTTCCTGAGGTTAAAGCAGCGTCGTTACTCCAGGATCGATCTATCTGAGTTTGTGGTGGGTTGGACACTTCTAACCACGGTCATTTATACGCCGTTATTAATTTGCGGAGCGATCGCATTTTTTCAGATCAGTGCGTCTGGAGGAATTGAATTCGTGCATTTGCAAGGTCTCTTCTTCGGACTGCTATATGCACTGCTGGGGTTTCCATTCGCGCTTATGTTTGGAGCGGTCCCAGCGATTTTGGCCGGCTTGATGTCGTATTGGGTGATACGCTACATCTTGTTCGAGAAGCTTACTGAGCAAGCCGCCACGCAGTCACCGTCCCCGGTTCCCAGTTCGGTACAATGATCAGATCGTCGACGCGCGTCAGGTCATTCTGATAGACCGGGATGTCCTGTGTGTCGTGAAGTTCCGACGTTTCCCCATCTGCCGTGACATGCCAGATCTGGCCTGGCCAGCTTGAGACCAAATAGCTGCCATCATCGAGCACCGCGATCCCGTCCGCATTCTCCATTCCGGTGGCGATTTCCGTCAAATCCCGCGCGCCCAAGGTTTCGAACAGGCTGCCTGAGCTCATCGTCGCGATCAGCAACCGGTCGCCGTCCGGCGTTAGCCCATTCACCCCCGCGAGGCGCTCATCGGCGAGCCATTCTTTGTAGCCGTTCACATCGACCTGAAAAATCCGTGCGGAGCCCGAATCGCTCATATAGACGCCGCCTTGCCAGACGGTGAGGTCGTTCAAGAAACCAGCGCCCTCGACGGGATAGGTATTATCAATCTCGCCAGATGCGATGTCGATGACATGATACTGGTCAAAGTCCGAAACGAAGAGCTTGCCATCGCGCACGGCCATGCCTTTCGGTGCGTTGAGGCCCTCGATCCATTTTTCCTCTAGGACGGCGCCGTCCAGCGACAGGCGAGAGATCCAGCCCTCGCCATCTTTCGCGTTTCCTTCGCCGGCGACATTGGAGATGAACAGGGTGTCGCCACTCACGGCAACCCCTTCCGGCGCCGAGAAGCCTGCCGCAACCCAAATTTGTTCCAGACCCGGTCTCGCGACGGGGGCTTCGGCGTCCTCAGCGGTCGCTTCTGTCGGCGTAAGAGGCGCCTCCGCGCTGAGGGTTTCCGATGGAGCCTCGGCTGGCGAACACGCAAATAAGGTGAGACAAGACACGAATAGGAGATGACGCATGGGAATCCTCAGATTGTTTGTTACAGTTGTAGGTCGAGAAATCCATGTTTGGCTAGTGCCAACTTGCCCGGGAAAGATACGTTGAGATGAGTAGTTGAATATTGGAACAGAGTTGATTCACAAAATTCTTGTGGCGTCCCAATTAAATTGAAACCTTCAGCCAGTATTTGTGAAGCATCACTTCAATGCAGACTGGATCATGGCCGAATTTGAACCAATCTTGAGTCCTCCACTCGAACGCCGTTTACCGAATGAGGTGTGGGGTGGTGTCACAATGGCTTTAGTGGCCATGAATCCGATCGTTCATTTCCTCGGTTATCGTATGACTCACGAGGTTATGAATCCAGGTTTGATTGTATTCCACGCGTTGTTTGCTGTGTTTTTGGTCTTTCGTGTAGTGAGTGGACCGTTCTCTCGAGGAAAAATCATTCGCGTCAATATCGTTTGGTCAGCCTTTGTCCTCGTTCTTTTACTTGGACTTGCGCTGCTAGGGATGGACAATCCGGTCGCTCTCGTCGCCTTGATTGGGTTCATCTTCTTGGGATTGCTTTCGTCTGACTACTGGTTGTTCGTACCTATTACCTTCATCGCTTACTTTGCCTACAACATCGGTTTGGTACGGTATGTTTTGTTCAAGGTTGATCCGAGGGGCTTGAAGCGTTCTGTTTCACAACGATGATCCACCCTAGGTGAAAGTTCGAGCAATCCCATTTCCCCCCTTGAACCTGTCCTGACATATCCCACATGCGACATGAACCGGAGGCCAATGGACTGAAAACTGGTCTTCACCTTCGGGCATCTTTGTGTATAGAGCCGCAGGTTGCTGGTGCTGCATAGCAGGCCGACTCAAGGCAAAAGGCGGCGGCTTAGGAGAAGAAAGAAATATGGGTAAGATTATTGGAATCGACCTCGGCACGACCAATAGCTGTGTCGCAGTTATGGATGGCGGCGACGCCAAAGTCATAGAAAATTCAGAAGGCGCCCGGACGACCCCGTCCGTTGTCGCTTTTACAGAAGGCGGTGAACGCCTCATCGGGATGCCGGCGCGCCGTCAGGCAGTGACGAACCCCGATTTTACATTCTACGCGATTAAGCGCTTGATTGGCCGGACCTTTAACGATCCGACCGCGCAAAAAGATAAAGAACTTAGCCCGTTCGAAATCGTCAAAGGCCCGAATGGCGATGCCTGGGTCAAAGGCCGTGACAAAGATTACGCACCGCAAGAAGTTTCGGCTTTCATTCTGACCAAGATGAAAGAGACCGCCGAGGCCTATCTCGGCAGCGAAGTGACCCAAGCCGTGATTACGGTCCCAGCTTACTTTAACGACGCCCAGCGTCAGGCGACCAAAGACGCCGGTAAAATTGCTGGTCTCGAAGTCTTGCGGATCATCAACGAGCCAACGGCCGCTGCACTGGCGTATGGCTTGGACAAAGACGCTAACAAGATCATCGCGGTCTACGACCTCGGTGGCGGTACGTTTGACGTCTCTCTGCTCGAAATTGGCGATGGCGTGTTTGAAGTGCTCTCGACCAATGGCGACACCTTCCTGGGCGGTGAAGATTTTGACCTGCGCATCGTCGACTTCCTGGCTGACGAGTTCAAGAAAGATCAGGGCATTGATCTGAAAGCCGACAAGCTGGCTTTGCAGCGTCTGAAAGAAGAAGCTGAGAAAGCCAAGAAAGAGCTGTCCTCGGCCTCATCGTACGAAGTGAACTTGCCCTTCATTACGGCCGATGCGACCGGACCTAAGCACCTCAACATCAAGCTCTCTCGTGCGAAACTGGAAAGCCTGGTTGGAGATCTGATCAAGCGGACCATCGATCCATGTAAGAAAGCGCTCGCCGATGCGGGCAAAAATGCGTCTGACATTGATGACGTGGTTCTGGTGGGCGGTATGACCCGGATGCCTGCGGTCCAGGAAGCGGTGAAAGGCTTCTTCGGCAAGGAGCCGCACAAGGGCGTGAACCCGGACGAAGTTGTGGCCTTAGGGGCTGCGATCCAAGGCGGCGTTTTGCAAGGCGACGTGAAAGACGTGGTCCTGCTCGACGTGACCCCTCTGTCGCTCGGCATTGAGACCCTTGGCGGTGTGTTCACACGCTTGATCGATCGCAACACGACGATCCCAACCAAGAAGAGCCAGACGTTCTCGACTGCGGAAGACAATCAGCCAGCTGTGACCATTCGCGTCTTCCAAGGCGAACGCGAAATGGCGGCGGACAATAAGAATCTCGGCCAGTTCAATCTGGAAGACATTCCGCCCGCGCCGCGCGGTGTTCCGCAAATCGAAGTGACCTTTGACATTGACGCGAACGGCATCGTCTCTGTTGGCGCGAAAGACAAAGCGACCGGCAAAGAGCAGCAAATCACCATCCAAGCCGATGGCGGCCTCAACGATGCTGACATCGATGCGATGATGAAAGACGCTGAAGCCAATGCTGAGGAAGATAAGAAGCGTCGTGACTTGGTCGAAGCCAAGAACAATGCGGAAAGCCTCGCGCATCAGACTGAGAAGCAACTCGAAGAGCATGGTGACAAAGTCGGCGACGATGTGAAGAAAGAAATTCAAGACGCGGCGGCGGCTCTGAAAGCAGCGGCTGAAGGCGACGATGCTGCTGACATCCAAGAGAAACATCAAGCGCTGATGACGGCTGCGATGAAACTCGGCGAAGCCATTTATGGCGCGCAGCAAGCGGAAGCGGCTGAAACTGACGCAGCTGCAGATGCGGCTGCCGATGATGCTGGCGAAGATGTTGTCGATGCAGACTTCGAAGAAGTCGACGACGAGAATCGTCAGAGCGCTTAAAGCTTTAAGTTACACGTATTGATTGAGCCCGCGCTTCAGCGCGGGCTTTTTCGGTTTTGACTTGCCGAGCGCGAGTGAGATCGTATAGTTGCCTTTGCAATCTTTTGGGCGCTGAGCGCGGCAGTCTGGTGACGGCAACCGCGGCGCTGGCCCCAACTGTGTATGGATTGCCGCAGACGTTTTGGGGCCAATACGGAGCTCTGAAATGCAAACCATCATCGAACCCTTTCGCATCAAAAGCGTTGAACCCATTCGTATGACGACGCGCGAAGAACGTACGGCCGTCTTAAAAGACGCGAAGTACAATTTATTTTCCATCGCTTCGGACAATGTCTTGATTGACCTGCTCACCGATAGTGGCACGGGCGCGATGAGTGCCAAACAATGGGCGGCCGTGATGCAAGGCGATGAAAGTTATGCTGGGTCGCCATCTTTCGCACGCTTCGAAGCGGCGGTTCGCGACCTTATGCCGTTCAAGCACATCATTCCAACGCACCAAGGGCGGGCCGCCGAAGCGATCTTGATGTCAATTTTCGGAGGCGCGGGCCAGACGATCCCGTCCAATACCCATTTTGATACCACGCGCGGCAATATTGAAGCCAGCGGTGCCACCGCGCATGACTTTGCGATCAAAGAGGGAAGCGACCCCGCCTCGGAGCATCCCTTCAAAGGCAATATGGATGTCGTCGCGCTCAACGCCTTCATGGAGGAGTACGCCGCCACGACCCCGATTATTATGCTGACCATCACGAATAATGCGGGCGGCGGCCAGCCGGTCAGTCTTGAGAACATCCGAGCCGTCGCGGAAATCGCAAAAGCCTTTGGCAAACCGTTCATCATTGATGGCTGCCGGTTTGCAGAGAATGCCTATCTCATTCAACGAAGAGAGCCAGGTCAAAGCGGACGCTCGATCAAAGAAATCGTTCGCGACTGTTTCGCGTGCGCTGACGGAATGACCATGAGTGCAAAGAAAGACGCGTTTGGGAATATTGGTGGCTGGTTGGCGTTGAATGACGATCATCATGCCGAACAAGCGCGTGTACGGTTGATCCAAACAGAGGGTTTTCCCACCTATGGCGGCCTGGCGGGGCGCGATTTGGAAGCCCTCGCGCAAGGGTTGTCGGAAATCGTCCAGGAAGACTATTTGCGTTATCGGTTGCGTACCAATGAGTATATTGTCGAACGCCTAGATCAGGCAGGCATCCCAGTGGTTAAGCCTGCCGGAGGACATGCCGTCTTTGTCGATGCGAAATCATGGCTCAACCATATTCCACCGTTGGAGTATCCGGGTCAGGCTCTGGCCTGCGCGCTCTATGAAATCGCGGGCATTCGGTCCTGCGAAATCGGATCCGTTATGTTCGGACGCCAACCTGATGGGCGCGAAATACCGGCGGCTATGGAGTTGGTGCGCCTTGCCTTTCCGCGCCGGACATATACGCAGTCGCACGCTGACTATGTCGTTGAGGCGTTTTCAGAGGTCCAAGCGATGAAGGACAGCCTGCGAGGGTTCTCGATCGAAAGCGAGCCTGCGCAGATGCGTCACTTCACCTGCGCATTCAAGTCGCTCGCTTAAAAAGCTGTTCTGCTCGCCAGCGGGGAAGCAATTCTTGGCTAGGACTGCTCTACAAGCGCGGCTGAAGGGTCGCTGAAATCGACGACATATTCCACGGTGTACGCGCGCGAGATCCAGGCTTCGTCCGACGCGCCAGGCGGAGAGATTCGGATCCACTCACCCTCTGCCTCGTAGAACTCTATCAGCGAATCGCGGGCGACCACGCCGACCACCGCACAGTCGGCGCGTGGGCAGCTTCTTTGGATCAGACTGCGCGCCACGACCTTCGCCACACCCGATTCGGGCCGCACCACTTGCACGCTCGCGAGATTGATCGTTTTAAACCGCTCCATGCGCTCTTGTTTGAGCTGCAGAGCATATGCAACGCGTTGTTCTTCATACGCTTCTATGTCTGACACGACCCCGTCCAGAAGATACGCTCCGGTCAATACACATACTGCAATCGCGAAAGACATGGCGTTAAAGACAGATCGTAAGACCGCCACAACCACCTCCATGTCAACATCGTGTTAACCATAACCGTACAGGCGTCCGAAGTCGACAAAAATCAGTCGCCTAATAGTTGAATTATTTATGATGTGTAATGTTCGAGCAACGCTGTGACGGAGGTCACACAGCGCCGTCTTGTGCGCGCGCTGAAACCGTCTCGTACAAGTCATCGCCCCAGGACGCGACTTTGCCATTGAATAGGAATTCTGGCGGCACGACTTCCGGGCCTTTGCCGGGCGGCAAGGGCGGTGTGAAGTACCCAAGCGCATATGAGCCCATGGCATAACCGAGCATCGCTTGCAGCTCTGGATCGAAGTCTTTGGCGATCTCAGGCGGACAGGAAAGATATTGATTCTCTTCTTGGCGAAGCCAACCCAGCGCGTAGGTGATGTTCAAGCCGATCCGGTCTGCGTCAGACACATTCGCACCGCCGCTATGCACGACCGAGCCGGAATAGACGAGGACCGAGCCTGCCGCCATTTCGGCATACTCAACCTCATCCCGGCTTGGATGACGGGCAGGGTCCCATGTGTTGGAGCCCGGGATGACATTGGTCGCGCCATTTTCTTTGGTGAAATCGGTGATGGCCCAAATCGTATTAAATTGCGGCTCCAGATCTTCTTTCAAATAGCCGCCCCATGCGAGCCGGTCTCGATGCAGCGGCTGGACCTCTTGCCCAGGTTGAATGCGGATGAATTGGGTCAGATGGAGTTGGATTTTCTCACAATAGGGGTCGAGAAACTTTCTGGCGCCATTGACGATGGTCGGATGCATGACCGCGTCGCGGCAGGCGGCGGACCGCGCGACTAAGGCGCCGGTGCGCGTCGTCTTGCGGCCAGTGAAATCGTCACGGCCGGTTTCTGTGGCCTCGATGAAGGGCAGGCATTCTGCTCTCATCTGTGCGAGGCCATCAGACGAGAGAACGCCTTCGACGATGCAAGCGCCATCTGATTTCAATACGTCTTCTAAGGCCTCGGCTGAGGCGTCCGCGGGCAGATATTTGAGCGGCATGTGTTCCCTCCAATTATATAGTTCTTTCAATTGAGCCACGAGATTTCAGAAAGTCCAGAGGTCTCGCCGCGGACTTTATAAAATGAACATGTTCACTTAATTGAACTCTTATGCTATAAGAAACAAAAATATCGGAGGAAACGCATGTCCAACCCAGCCTTTGACAAACCGCCTATTGTCGATCGAGACTTCGTGAAAAAGTTCATGGTCTCGGTCGATCGTCCCCTCGATTATGGCGTTTACTTCCTGTTTCACGATTGGTGGGAAGGCGCGACGACCGAAGCGATCGACGCATATATGGAAGAGCTGCACAACATTCCTGGGGCGAGCGCGTTCTTGAAAGAACGCTACATTGCCGAACCGCTGACGGTCGAGGGATTGCGGCCCTATGGTCCTGGGACGCTGGGCGCCGCGTATCGCGACTTTGTTGAAGAGAACAATCTGATCGAGAATTTCGGCCGGGATTATCGTGCCTTTCAGAAGCAGCTCACGTCCACGGGTAAGCTCGATCGCATGCCAGAAGACATGGCCTATATGATGGTCCGCGGCACGCAAATTCATGACTTCATGCATGTGCTGACCGGCTATGGGGCGACCATCCCAGGGGAACTGGCGCTGGCCTCATATTATCTCTCGCAGATCCGCTTTCCGTATCATGCGATCCGTCTTGCCGTGACGATGGCGCATACGGCTTTGGTCGCGCCAAAGGGCGTGGTGCCGAGCATGGATGCGTTTGTCGACGGTTGGTATTACGGGCGCAATTCGAAGAATATCAATTTCGAGAAATGGGAAGAGCGTCTCGGGGAACCCTTGGCAGCGCTGCAAGTTGAAATGGACTTGCGCCAGATCGCCAAAGCCGCCTAAACGAGGGCATGGCAAGGCCCAAGGCGACCCCAGAACAAAGAGAGCAAGTCCGGCGATCCATACAGTCGGCGGCGGCCACACTGTACCGCCAAGAAGGTCTGAGCGCGATTTCAGCGCGTGCGGTGGCGACAAAAGCTGGCGTCTCGGTTGGCACGATCTATACCTATTTTGGCGACCTGACAGGCTTGATGCAATCGCTCTGGACCGGGCGCGTTACTGAGCAAGAAGAGGTGTTTCGGGCGCTCGCGGCGGAACAAGAAATCCCGCTTGATCGGATTGAGGTTTTACTCGAGGCATATCTCAAGTTTGGGATCGAACAGGCGGTGCTGTATCGCAACGCACTAATGTTTGTGCGACCCGCGACATTAGACGTTCCTGAGAAAGAGGCGCTCGTGGGGTATGCGTTTCCGGCTCTGATCCAGAAGGCGATCGAAGAGGGGCAGGCGCTTGAAACGATCATTCCTGGTGATCCGATAGCGCTGACACAACTCTTGTGGTCAGGCGTGCACGGCGCCTTGGCGCTGCCGGTCAACATGGATCGTTTGGCCTTGAAGCCTGCAACAGAGATGGTCGAGACGACGGTTGCTGGATTGTTGCGGATGGTGCGGGTCTAGACCGAAAATCGAAAAGCGATGCCGGTCCTAGAGACTCGAGAGTGTGCCCAAGCCAATCAGCGCGAGCAGCGTTAAGCCGATGATTGCGATACTCAAAAGGGCGCTTCGAAAGAGTGACAGCGCGCCGTCATCTCGGAAGAACCAAAAGAACATCCAGAATATCAACCCGAGCGACGGAATCGGAATCAAATCGTTGAGACGTCTTGCAAACTCAGCATCCCCTGTTGATTCTCGGACCACGCCGATCGCGGCGGTTGTGAGTATGACCCATGAAACAAAAGTGCCGGTGATATAAAACACGGCTCTGAGGCTTACGCGGAGGGTCCAATCACCATGCGCCCACGGCTTTAGGATCAAACCCAGTGATCCAACAATAACGGCGAACACATAGATTGGCATGACGGTGCCGATGGTTTTCCAGACATCGCCGTCTGCAACAGCAGACTGAATGGACAAGGCAAGGTTTGGTCCAAGGAAAGAGCCATCATTCTGGGCAATCTCGGGCGTTGTCAGCAAAGCCCCGATTAAGAAGGAGACAAGGAGCGATAGAGGAAAAAACGCCCCCGGCGACAGCAGCATGCCAGAGCGACCTTGCGGGTCGTCCCGCTTGAGCAAAGCGGTCAGCCGCCAAGGCAAAATCATACATGTGAAGAAGGTTGGAACCACCGCAATCAGTGCGACCGCGACATTGGTCGTGATACGATCCAAAGCGCCAACCGCGTTCGGCTTCTCCAAGTCTAAACTTGGCTCGGTCATTTGGATTCCCCTCCAGATATCAGGACCTTATCGTAGCACCCAAGAGCAAAGCAGAGCCAGGCGCTAAAATCAGCCTAAAGTCCAAACCTAGTCGACCGTGCGTTATCCCATCCCCAATTCCGACCGCGTCCGGATCGCCTTGGCCGCGCTCACGCGAACCAAGTGTCGACCCTTTTCATCGCGCCAGTCGGCTTCGACAAAGCCGGTTGTGCGTCCACGTGAGACCAAGCGACCTTCAATTGTGATCAAGCCGTGCGGCACAGGCCGGAAGATCCGGGTCTGTAACTCGGTCGTGGTGAACCATTCGCCGTCTTCCAGGCCGGAGGCCATGCACATGGACACGATATGATCACTCAGCCCCGCAACCCAGCCGCCAAAGACGCGGCCGTCGGAAATATCGCGGTCGCCGCTATTCGGCCATTCATAGCGGACATAGCCGTAGCGGACCTCTTTCAGCCACGCCTCGGGGCGGATGCCCATATTTGTGATACCGGGCGGCTTGTCCCAGGAATCATCGCGCAGGCGTTGAAACCAGACCTTCTGTTCGTCTGATAATTCGGTCCGGCTCATGCGGGAATATAGGCCCGGGCTTTCAGCTCAACGAAGCCGAGCGGATTGAACAAGGACGAGATCCCGATCAGCGTGTAGCACGAGAAAAACGGGCCCGGCATCCATTTCGCTTTGGCCTGGAACATTGGGCCCATGTGTTTCTCAAAGTCCACGTGATAGCCGGTAATATCGACGACGTCGGCCATGCTGCCGCCGGCTTCGCGGAGGATCATATCAATCTCGCCAAAGGCTTCATCTGCTGCGCGGAAATAGGCCTCGTCCGAAGCCGCTTCACCGTCTTGCAAAGCCGCAATCACGCCGGAACAGAAGACCATATCCCCGGCGCGTACGGCCGGGGCGAATTGCATCTGCTCAGTGCGCTCTTTCAGGCTTTCAGGGACAATCATCTCTGGCATGCTAGACCACCGTCTGGCCGCCATCGACCACCATCATTTGACCCGTCATGAAGCTGCCTGCGTCAGACGCCATATAGACCGCAGCGCCTGCAATCTCGATCGGCTCGCCAATGCGGCGCAGCGGTGTCGTCGAGGTGGCCCGTTTCAGCGTGTCTGGATTCTCCCAAAGGGCGCGGGCGAAATCGGTTTTGATGAGGCCAGGCGCGATCGCGTTGACCCGCACATTGTCCGGGCCGTATTCGGCAGCGAGATTTCGGACCAGCTGGAAGTCAGCGGCTTTGGAAATATTGTAGGCGCCAATGACGGGTGAGGCACGCAGCCCACCGATTGAGCTCACGATAATGATCGCGCCGTCTTTCCGCTCACGCATTTGCGGCGCGCACATTTGTACCAACCAGTGGTTTGAAATGATGTTGTTCGAGAGGATCTTCTCGAACGCATCATCCGAGATGCCTTCCATTGGCCCGTAATATGGGTTGGATGCGGCGTTACAGACGACAATGTCAACTTTGCCGAAGGCCTCATTGGTGGCATCGACCATGGCTTGCAGCTGGTCTTTTTCAGAGATATTGGCCGGGATGGCGATCGCGGTGCCGTCGCCATATTGGTCGTTCAGTGCGCCCGCCACTTCTTGGCATGGGCCAGGCTTGCGGGAGCTAATGGTGACTTTGGCACCAGCGGCGGCGAATTGTTCCGCGATGGCTTTGCCAATGCCGCGCGATGAGCCGGTAATGATGGCGGATTTTCCTGAAAGATCGAACAAGCCCATAAGAGCCCTCCCTAAATTGGTACTGGTTTTGACCGATCTGATAGGCCCCGGCGCGGCGTTCGGAAAGGGTTTCGCGAGGTCAGGCTTTAAACGCCGTCCAAGCGATAAGTGCCCAGCCTGCGAGCATGCCTAATCCACCGATGGGTGTGATCGCGCCAAACCATCGCGGCGCACCGAGGGCCATCGCGTATAGGGTCGCCGCAAACAGAGCAGCGCCCGCGAGCATTATGCCAGCGGCGAGTCCAAACCTGCCGCCATCGGTGGCAGAGATGGCCGTCGCCAATGCGGCATGTACCATGAGGTAGAGCGTAGCCGTCTGCCACCAGCCAATCTGCTTTTCGTCCAAGCTGCCGTCCAAAGCGTGTGCGCCAAAGGCCCCGAACGCGACAGCAACAAAGCCGGCAATTGCGGCGAGGACGGGGATCATGTCGAAGACTCCAGAGGGATCGAGTAATTGACCACAGCGTGGCTTGAGAGCTTGTCGCTGCCTTCCGCGCGAATGTCGACGCTTATCACTGCGAGGGTTTTGCCAAGCTTTAGTACGTGCGCTTCGGCAATGACGGCATCACCAATGCAAGGCCGCATGAAGTTGATGTTGAGATTGCTGGTCAGGGCCATGGGTGTGATCCCAATGCGTGTGAAGACAGCGATGTATGCCGCGCTATCCGCGATCGCCATTTGTGTCGGGCCATTAATATACCCGCCGGGGCGAATGTTGCCTTTGTCGATGGGCTGACGCACGCGGGCATAATTTTCTCGTACTTCCAGCACGCGCTCTTGTTCTCCCGCACCGGCGAACACGCTGTCATAGAAGGCGTTGACCTCTTCAGCGGTAACTTTGCTGGTCATGTTTTCCCTCCGAAAGGCATTGACGCGCACTTATCTTGAAGGCCAACTTATCGGGAGAGACGGATCCGAAAAGAGATCACGTCACGGGAGGCCTGAAACTATGCTCACCAAGGGTGATGAATATCCGATCCACCAGACGCCGGAGCCTATTGCGTTCTCGGGGTCCGATCGCAACTTTTATGATCGATTTTTCTTCAACGGCTATTCGCCGGATGGTTCCGTGTTTTTTGCCGCGGCCTTCGGCGTCTATCCGCATCTCAACGTGATGGATGGCGCCGTCTCGATTTTGAAAGACGGCGTCCAAAAATCGATCCACGTCTCTCGATTGCTCGGCATGGAGCGGATGGACACGCAGGTCGGACCATTAAGTGTTGAAGTGGTTGAGCCTTTGAAGAGCATCCGGCTGCGTCTCGAGGAAACAGATGGCATTGCGCTAGACGTGCAATTCACCGGACGCCATTTCCCGATCGAAGAGCCACGCTTCACCTATCGCCAGGGACCGCGCATGTTAATTGACTGCACGCGGATGACTCAGAATGGGCGCTGGCAAGGGTCGCTCAGTACGGATGGGGATGCGGTGGAGGTCAAAGACTTTTACGGCACACGCGATCGCAGCTGGGGCGTGCGTCCGATTGGTCAACGCGATGAGCAACCTGTGTTGCCCCTGCAGCTGCCGCAATTCTACTGGCTCTGGGCGCCGATCAATTTCCCGAACTTATCTCTGTATTTCCATGTCAATGAAGATGGCGCGGGTGGGGCTTGGAACACGCGGTCTGTCTTAGCGATGGACGGCGCGGAGAATGATGGATTGTTGCACCTCAACCGTCCGAAAATGGATGTGACATGGCGCGAAGGGACACGCCGGGCGCAGTCTGCGGTTTTGCACGTTGAAGACGGACAAGGTCGACCGCACGAAGTGACTTATGAACCGCTCTCAACCTTTATGATGAAAGGGATTGGCTACGGCCATCCGAGCATGGGCCATGGCACCTATCGCGGCGATTTGTCAGTTACGCGAGAAGATCTGACGCCCGACAATCTCCCATGGCAACAGCCAGACAATCTGCACATCCAGGCGATCGTGAAGACCACCCATACAGGGCCAGACGGGACTGCGAGCGAAGGCATCGGAATTCTCGAGCAAATGATGCTGGGTCCACACGCGCCGAGTGGCTGGAAGGATGTACTAGATGCATGAAGCTGATCTGGCGAAGAAATTCGCCGCTTATGCAGAAGGCCGGTTGCCGGGTGCGCGCAATGCAAGCGTCACGCATATCAGCCGCATACATGGGGGCGCCAGTCGGCAAACTTACTCGATCGATCTGACTTATGAAGACGCTACCGGTCCAAAGACCAAGGGATTGATCCTACGCCGAGACCCACCTGACAGTTTGATCGATACAGAACGCCGGGTCGAATTCGCGGCGATCAAGAGCGCCTATGGGCAACGGGACATTCCGGTGCCGGAAGCTCTGTTTTTGGAAACCGAAACGGATGCGCTTGGCGCGCCCTTCTTTGTTATGGGACGAATTGAGACTGGCACACCACTTAATCCATTCAAAATCGAAGATGTCGATCCGCATCGGGCCACGATCGGCGAACAATTCTTCCGTCATCTTGGCTCGATCGCGGCTTTGCCGGTTGCAGGCTCGGCGCTGGCTGAAGAGACAGAAAGCCCCAGTTTGGATGCGTGCTGGCGAAAAGAACTCGATTACTGGGCGAATGAAATTCGTTCCAATGCGAAGGATCCGCAACCGGTCGCGGAAGCGGCGATCCGCCACTTAGAACGAAATCCGCCGCCACCTGCGCAACGTCTCTCCATCGTGCATGGCGATTATCGCACTGGCAATTACTTGCAGGATGGCGAAGGCACGATGACCGCCATCTTGGATTGGGAAATGGCGCACATCGGCGATCCGTACGAGGACCTCGCTTGGGCGACGGATCTGCTTTGGTGCGGCAATGATCAAGAGCGCGCCGCCGGTCTTCTGCCCTGGCCGGAAGCGATTGCTGTCTGGCAAGCTGCGTCGGGCTGCAGTTTCGATCCTGACGCATTCGAATGGTGGTCTCTATTCGCGCATGTCAAAGCGCTTGGCATTTGGGTGACCTCTGAAAAAGCCTTCGCAGCGGGTGATAATGATGACCCAATCCTCGCTTGGTCGGGTTGGTTTACCCATGCTGCACATGAGTTGATGCTCGCCATGCGGCTCGGGCCGAAATATGGAGCTGGCGGATGAGCGATATCGGGATGATCCTGGAGCGGATCGGACGCAAACTGGTCACTGAAGTCGCGCCGAAACTCGAAGGCGACTATTCAGCCGGTCACGCAGCGATGAGTGGCTTTATGGCTATCATGGCAGGCGAAGCGTGGGAAAACGCGGCCGACCGTTTGGTCAATGAGATTGCAGGCATGCGCGGCCTACTTGCTTTGGCTGGGGCGGAAGTAAGTGTTTCCGAAAGCGCGAGCGTGAAGATTTCCGATCTTACGGTAGAACGCAATGCGTTGGCGGAGCAGCTGATGATCGTACAAAAGGATTTAGAAGCGCGCGATGACGATGCCGCGCGCGATCTCAATGCCAAGGTTTGGATGCATCTGATGGCCACGGCGATGAACCGCATGCCGACCCCGCCGGATTTTCCAGACGCGGAATCTTAAAAAAGCTGCAACACCGGCGGCGGGAGGAAACGTGTTTGTCGCCGATGCTGCAGCAGTCTAACAAGCCAGACGGAGACTACGCGGCTTGCGATGAGGGATCGTCGAGGCGCGCGACTTCATAAGTCAGCCACGCATAGTGTTTTTCCAATCGTCTGACGGCCGAGATGTCGAGCTCTGGCCGGGTTGCCAGCTCCTCGCGCCAGGCTTCGAGCACGCGCACTTGCGTTTTCAGCCAACAAATCATTGCGGTGTCGTCGAAGGGAATACACATGGGGACCTCCTTTAAATGGACCTGCATTTGTCTGATCGACGGCAAGCCTTTTCGAGTGAATGTTTTGAGAATCATTCTCAATAGTGACGAGTCATAACCGGCCGGTGTCCTTTTTGCAAGTCATTATCATTTGCAATATGTTTGCCGCATGATTGCCCTAATTGATTGGCTTGAAACTCAGCGCGTAATCTGTTTCCCCACAAGGCAATGGTCTGTGCTGAGGAGTTGCGTATGTCGAAACAACGATTTGAAAACTTGGTTTTGACGCTCGGCATTCTGTTTGCGCTGGCCTTCATGATCATCGTGGTGCCTCCGCTCTGGCAAAGCGGCGATGTCTTGGGCGCATTCGCGGCGGGTTTCGTAAACCCATTTTCGTCCGGCTATTCTTTGGACGTGATCGTTTGCGCGCTGATCCTATTCGTTTGGATCGCTTATGAACGTCGCCAAAAAGGCATCAAGCATGGTTGGATCGCGGCGCTGCTTTGTTTTGTCCCAGGCGTCGCGACTGGTTTTGCCGTCTATTTGGTGATGCGGTCGCGCCAGATTGCGCGCGACGAGTCGGTGATTTAGCCCCAGAGCTCTCGGCTTGGTGGGGCGACCATGCCGTCATAATAGCGCAGCTTATGCGGCACATCTTTGTCGAGCCAAAGGGGTCCATCAAGGTCAATCAGATCTGCCATTTGACCAAGCAGAAGCGCGGGTGCCATGCTGATCGACCCGGCAACCATGCAACCGACCATGGTCGACAGGCCGCATTTGCGGGCCTCCTCCATCATCACCAAGGCGTGGGTGAGACCGCCAGCCTTATCCAGTTTGATGTTGATCGCATCATACTTCTTCGCCAGTCCCTGAATATCGTTGCGCGTGTGCACGCTCTCATCCGCGCAAATTGCGACATGCCCAGGACGACGGGTCAGAGCCGCGTCTTGTCCGACAGGGAAGGGCTGTTCGATTAAGACTACACCAAGCTCAGCGGCTTGCGCCGCAAGGTCTGGAAATGTCTCAGGTGAGAGGCCTTCATTGCCATCCAGCACCAGTTTCGCACCCGGGCGGGCGCGGCGGACGGCTTCAACCCGGGCCATGTCATCTGGCCCACCCAGCTTGAGTTTGAGAATCTTCGCGGACGTAGCCTTAGCGGCTTCGGCCATAGAATCGGCCTCGTCGAGGCTGATCGTCATCGTCGTCGGCAGTGGCGTGGGCTCTGGCAGGCCGGCGAGACGCCAGACGGGCACCCCAGATTGCTTGGACTCCAAGTCCCACATGGCACAATCGAGGGCGCACCGGGCCGCGCCGGCCGGCATACGGCGCTGCAGCTCCTTACGTGTTAACCCTTCTTGGACCGCTTTTTCGATGCCGGACAATTGCGCCACGACACTGACCCGGCTTTCCTTGTATCGGGCATAGGGCACGCACTCGCCGCGACCGCGATGATCGCCATCGATCAGCTCCACAACTACTGTTTCTGCGGTCGATTTCGCCCCGCGTGAGATTGCAAACGCGGCTTTAAGCGGCGAAGAAACGGGTGTGATAGTCATCTGGCGCATGGATGAAGTCTTTGCCGGATAAGTAAAATTTCAATGATGCCTTGGGGGGCGTCTTAAACGCTACTGGGTTAAGGTAAATAGTGTTGAGAGGAAGTGAACACCCGTCTGCCCCCAGCTTTGAGTATTTTGGGGGAGACCGCCCGCGGCTGGTGCTGCAGGGTGAATGGGTGGTTGCATCTTTGGCAGATCTTGATCCGCAGTTGCGCGAATTCGTCGATGAAACGTCGGACATTTCGCTCGCGGAGCTCGATCTAAGTGGACTTTCCGCCGTCGATACGGCCGGGGCATATTTGATTGACCGGGTTGTACGGGGACTATCGACGGCGGATCCTAAATTTGTTGGGGCGACGCCCGAAGCGCTATCGCTGCTCAGCCAAGCGCGAGACCTGGCGACCCAAGAAGAGTCCGCTCCACCGATCCGCGAAGACGGGCACGGCTTTGTCGATCTGCTTGAGCGCACAGGCCGCAATGCCGAGCATATGTGGCAAGAAATGCTGGAGACGCTGTCTTTCTTAGGCGGGACATTGTTCGCCATCTCGATGGTGATTTGGCGCCCCGCGAAGATGCGTTGGACGGCGCTCGTCTCAGTCATGGAAGATGCCGGACTTGATGCCGTTCCGATCGTGGCGTTTCTTAGCTTCTTTGTTGGGATGGTCGTCGCCTTTATCGGCGCCACAACACTCTCTGTGTTTGGTTTAGAGGTCTATACCGTTGAGCTCGTTGGCTTTGGCGTATTGCGTGAGCTGGGCGGCGTATTGGTTGCCATCATTATTGCCGGTCGAACCAACTCTGCATTCACCGCACAGATTGGCGCTATGAAAATGCGACAAGAGATTGATGCCATGGCGACGCTTGGACTTGATCCAATGCAAGTGCTTGTCGCCCCTCGAGTTCTGGCGATGATGATAATGCTGCCCGTGCTAACCTTTATCGGAATGTTGACGGCGATCGCCGGAGGAATGTCGGTTGGATGGTTAGTTCTGGATGTTAATCCAACTGTATTCTTCAACCGGATGCAAGACAGCGTGCCGATTGACCAGTTCTGGATCGGTATGTCGAAAGCTCCGGTCTTCGGACTTGCCATCGCTTTGATCGGATGTCGCCAAGGTTTGGAAGTCGGCGGCAGCGTGCAGTCGCTCGGGCATCACACGACGAAATCTGTGGTTCAGGCCTTGTTTTCGATCATTGTGATCGATGCGCTGTTCGCGATCTTCTACATGGAGCTTGGCCTATGACCGAGCTCGCCATCAAAGTGCGCGGATTGAAAACCGCTTATGGCACGCATGTCGTCCATCAAGATCTCGATCTGGATGTCCGCAAAGGTGAGGTGATTGGCGTTATCGGGCCGTCTGGAACCGGTAAATCTGTCCTTTTGCGCGCGATTGTTGGCCTCAAAGAACCGTCCGCGGGCGATGTCCATGTCTTTGGCGAGGATGTCATCCACCTGCAAGCTGGGGATCATGCGGCGCTGCAAAGGCTGTGGGGGATCATGTTCCAAGACGGGGCGCTGTTCTCCAACCTGACCGTGCGCGAGAACGTCATGGTGCCGATGAAAGAGCATACCGATCTGCCATTGCCGCTGATGAAAGAGCTGGCCGATCAGAAGATCCGTATGTCTGGGCTCGAAACCTGGGCGGGGCGGAAGTATCCTTCTGATCTATCCGGCGGAATGCGCAAACGCGCCGCTCTGGCGCGCGCTTTGGCCTTGGATCCGCCGCTTCTGTTTCTCGATGAACCAACCGCGGGTCTTGACCCGATTACGGCGGCAGGATTTGATCAATTGATCCGGGATTTGCAGGAATCATTGGGGTTAACCGTGTTTTTGGTGACTCATGATGTCGACACCCTGGCGGTGACGTGTGACCGGATCGCAGTGCTGGGGGAGAAGCGTATTCTCGCAATTGGCACGATGGATGAATTAAGACGAGAACCCCATCCTTGGATCCAAGAGTATTTTGGGGGACCTCGCGGTCGCGGCGCAATCATGGGAGCCGGGTGATGGAAACACGTGCGAATTATGCGCTCATCGGCGCGTTCGTTTTAATGGCGGCGGCGGCCGTCATTGGCTTTGCGCTATGGCTGGGCTCGTCCCAGTTTAATCGTGAGTTTGCGCAATATGATGTGGTCTTCCCTGGTCCCGTCTCGCTCGAGGAGGGCGCCTCGGTGCGCTATATCGGGATTAAAGTCGGTGAAGTTGAAAGTGTGCGTATCGACCGGCGTGACGCATCTATGGTCCGCGCCCGTTTGCGGGTCGATCGGTCGACCCCTGTCAAAACCGACTCGACCGCGATTATTGATTTTGCCGGCATTACCGGCGTGACCTTCATTCAGATCAATGCAGGCAGCGATGATGCCGGGCCACTCTTGCCGCAGCCATATCAAGAGATTCCGGTGATCGCTGCTGGTGAAACGCCGCTCACAGCGTTGTTCAATGGCGGTGCTGAAATCGTTGGCCAAGCCGGAGTGGCGGTGGATCAGCTGAGCCAATTGCTGACAGAAGAGAATATCGAGGCCATGTCGCAAACTTTGGCAAATGTACGCGATATCACCGCTGCGCTTTCTGCGGAGGACGCCGCGCTCTTGGCGCAAAGCCTAGACACGTTGGCCTCGCTCGAGCGGGCGGGGGATAATTTAACAGTGGCGTCGCGCGATATCACGAAAGTGGCCACTTCTGTTGACGCAGAATTGGAAAGTCTCAACGCGGATCTGAAACTGCTCGTCGCTGAACTGAATGGCGCGACGGGGGATGCGAGTGAGATGCTGGTCGAAAGCCGCAAAGCCGTGCAAGCGGCAACGGCTTTGGTGGAAGGCGGCGCATCCAACACCGTGCAGCAAACTAATCTTGCAGCGCAAGAACTCCGCCGTCTGATCTCACGCTTGGATCGTTTGACGCGTGAGCTCGAACAAAACCCACAAGGCTTGGTCGTCGGCAAAGCGCTGCCATACGAGGATTGATCATGATGAATTTGAAATGGATCAGCATCAGCCTGGCGGCGCTTAGCTTGAGCGCGTGTGTTTCTGTGCTTCCAGAACCCGAGGCCCCGGACGCGCTCTATAGCGTCGACGCAAACGCTGCACATGCGGGGCTTACGCATAATATCATCGTGCGAGAACCCGAAGCGGCGCGATTGATCGCGGGCCAGGGCATGGTCAGCGAACGCGTGGATGGCGGTTTGCGTTTGATCGCTGGCGCCGAATGGGCAGGTCCTGCGACCCGGCAAATCCAGTTTGCGATGATTGAAAGTTTTGCCACCGGCGAAGCCGCCAATGCCGTTGCGCCCGAACTTGGGATATTTACGGATTACGAACTCGCGAGCCGGCTCTCACATTTGCAGATGCAAGGCGAACGCGCGGTTTGCGAGATGACGGTGAGCGTAATCGCTTCGAGCGATCGTTCGCTTCTCGCCCGGACGGTGATTTCAGCCGATGCGACCGCGACAAGCCAGTCAGCGACCGCGCGCGCGCAAGCCCTAAAATCGGCTGCTTCAGAGTGTGCAGAACAGGCGAGTTTGTTTGCCATCGCGACTCTGCGAGACGCATCTTAAGCCGCTGATGTGGACCGCTCAGACTGTGGTTTGGGCACGGGGAGGTAAAAGCTCACCTGCGTGCCGCGGCCTTCTTCACTGGCAATGGTCAGGCGTCCGCCATGCATTTCTGCGAAAGACTTTGTCAGGGCAAGGCCGAGGCCCGTCCCATCATAATTGCGGTCGCGCGTATCGCTAACCTGCTCAAAGGGCTCGCCTAAGCGGGGCAGCGCATCGGACGGAATACCAATTCCATTGTCGCGCACCGCCACCCGCAGCTCTTGCTCTTTTTGATCAACGGTGACGCGAATTTCGCCGCCTTTATCGGTGAATTTAATCGCGTTTGAGACCAAGTTCAGGATCATTTGGCGAATGGCGCGATGATCTGCTTCGACCAAAGGCAGGTTCGGGTTGGCTGCAAGTTTCAGCGAAATGTCTTTCTCTTCTGCCTTGCGGCGGATCATGCGGATAGCGGCATCGACCGGATCAACAATATCGATCGGATTGAGATCGACCGTCATCTTGCCTGCTTCGATCTTCGCCATGTCGAGAATGTCGGTGATCATATCCAGCAAGTGTTTACCTGACTCGAGAATGTCTTGTGCATATTCTTTATAGCGCTGGTCGCCGAGCGGGCCGTAAAGCTCGCCGACAAGGATTTCTGAAAAGCCATTAATGGCGTTCAGCGGCGTGCGCAGCTCGTGGCTCATATTGGCGAGGAATGCGTTCTTTGAATTGGCGGAGCGCTCGGCTCGCTGTTTCTCTAAGCGCAAGTGTTTGGTCAGCTCTGCAGCTTTGGTTTCAGAGCGTTCGAGCTCCGCCACCAGCTTGCGCAGGCGGCCTTGTTGTTTGGTCAGCTCGACTTCATTGCGCACGTCGCTTGAAACATCCAGCCCAACCGTGATCATGCCACCATTCTTGGTCACGCGTTCCACGATCTTGAACCAATTGCCATCGCGGATTTTGACGATTTCTGTGCGGTCCGTTTCGTTGCTCGGGCGGCGGTCGATCACATTGGTTGCTTGTGACAGCATGACAGTGTCATAGCCCATACCTGCGCGCACTGTGGGCTCGAGGCCGAACACACGCACAAAGGCCCGGTTCCAATAGATTAGACGTTTGCGAACATCCCAAAGCGCCACCGGCCCGGAGAATCCCTCAAGCGCTGTGCGCAATCTGTTTTCCGCTTGTTTGGTGCGGGCAACGGCGACCTTCGTGGCCGTCACATCTTGCAAGACGCCATTGATTGCGCCGGTCTCTTCATCCGGCTTGGCGCGCATATCGAGCCAAACGGATTTGTCCTTATTGGCAAAAACCTGAGAGACAAAACCGCGTTCCCGCATCGTGTGCAATGACTGTTCCATCGTGTCTGAATGCTCTTCGTTCACGAACCGCAGGAACTCGGCGATCGAGACATCCAACGCGTCTTTGCGACCCAGCAGTTGTGCGGCTTCATCGCTGAGCGAGATTTGGTGTGTCTCTTTGTTCCAAGACCAAAAGCCCGCTTTGGATTGACTGAGCACCGTCTTGAGGATGCGTCCAGCGCGGGTCGCTTCGCCCTCAAACACTTCTGATTGGATCCGGCGACGTTCAAACATACGGAATAGGCCGAGGATTGCGAGGGCGGGGCCAAGGAGCAGCAAGCTATAGAGCAGGAGGTTCAAGACTTCCGCGCGCGAAATCGGCGGGAATTCATTTCGAACGCACACGGCTAAGTCAGATGCAGAGAGTGGGGAGCACGCCGTCACGGTCCCACGTGCCGTAATCTCTGCCCCAACGGGTTGGGAAGACAGTAGGGTGAATCGGCGATTGCCTTGCGGCTGCGGCAACCAGTTTGCAGCCTGCACCAGTCCAAATCTCGGCCCGCTGGATTGAGGGTCGAAGACGATCACCAAATCTCCGTTCGCGGTTTGGCCCGCCAGCTTGTTTCGCGCCAGCAGCTGCGATGCCATTTCGCCGGTTTCGCGCAACCTTGATCCTTCAGTCGCGGTCAACGCATCGGCGAGGGAGACAACACTTTCGAGATCTGGATGCGATCGTCCGGTCTGTTGCGGCGTCCAACCGGCTTGAAACCCAAGTTTCAGGGTTTGCTCTACCGTGTTGATCCGGCCCGCTACCCTTTCGGATATCGCCAGAGCTTCACGATGCGCTTCTATTTGTTTTGCATTCAGAAAACGCTGACGATCATCGTAGAATTTGTATCCAAGCACCACGCCTTCAAGGAGAATGATCAATCCGAGCGCTTTTGTCAGGCTGAGGGTCGGGCGCGATTTTGATCGCCCCGCTTCCGCTTTCATTGCAGCTTGCGTCCTCTGACGTGCCACAGCCCGCACCTTTCTTCCTGCGCCTCTAGAGGGCGCATTGGCTCATCTTCCAGGTTTGAGCCCTGAAAGTTCAGGATTGGTTAACCAATGGCACGATTCTCAAGCCCGTCAGGGTGTTAGCCCAGCGTGCGTGTGATGATGTCTGATGCGTTCTTCGAAAGATCGAGCGCTTGAAGGCGTTTGAGAACGGCTTCTGCGGCCGCTTTGGCCCGTGGCTCCAGCGATTTCCACTGTTCGAACGCGGTCAGCAAACGTGCTGCAAGGGCAGGGTTTTTCTGGTCCGCCTGCTCGATAATCTCCGCAACAAGGTCATAACCTGCGCCATCCGCGCGATGGAAGGCTTCCAAGTTCTGCATGGCAAACACTGCGATCACGGAGCGGACGCGGTTCGGATTGCTAAGATCAAAGTCGGTATGGGTGATCAGCGCTTTGACATCTTCGACGCCTCCCGTGCCGGCTTGGACGGCGAACCATTTGTCCATAACGAGCGGATTGTCTTGCCATTCGCGCTCGAACGCTGCGAGCGCGTCAGATTTACTTGCGCCACCGGCAACGCAAAGCGCGCGCAAACTCGAAAGGCGCTCGGTCATATTGCTTGCAGCGTCAAAAAGGCCTTTCAGATCACTGTCGGATGTCTCGCCCAGTGCGGCCAATAATGTCATGGATGCGGTTCGCAGCGCGCGTTGACCGGATTGCTCTGCCGATGGCTCAAATGGCGTTGGAGAGGGTTGGCCGAGATATGACCTCGCATCATCCGCCATCGCTTGTGCCAAGCGGTTTTGAACCGTTTTACGCGCAGCGGCGAGCGCGCTTGGATCAGCTGGAATATGCTCGAGGAACAATTCACCGACATCCGGCAGTCGGGTCAGAAGCGCCGCGAAAGCGGGGTCGTCGCTGCTCTTACGGACAGCGCTGACGATAGCGTCGATGATTTCCTCATCGGGCTCAGACTTCTGCTCATAAGCGAGGGCCAAGATGTCTTTTTTCACCAAGGCTTGCAGCGCGTCCCACTGATTGAATGGGTCGTCTTCGACGCGGGCGACCGCCAAGCGCTGTGCGTCGCTGATTTGGTGGTCGACTCGGATGGGCGCCGAAAACCCGCGATTGAGAGACACTAAGGGGCGTTCTTCCTGACCATTGACGGTCCAGATGGTTTCTTCGCCATCTAGGAGCACGGTCAGCGCTTCGAGTTTCGTCCCATCGGGAGCGAAAGCGGCCACTTGTAATGGCATCGGCAAAGGTTCTGGCGTCTCATTGCCTGGCGTCTTCGGATTGCTTTGACGTAGCATGACGGTGAGGGCGCCGCTGTCTTCATCCCAAATTTCAGTGGCGGTGAGCGTTGGCGTACCGGGCTGAGCATACCATTGGCGGAATTTGGTCAGATCTTCGCCGCTCGCGTCTTCGAAACACTTATAGAAATGTTCGATGGTCGTGGCTTCACCGTCATGGCGCTTGAAGTAGATTTGCATGCCATCTGCGAACGCGTCATCGCCAATCATGGACTAGAGCATGAGGATC